>DATIXU010000055.1:0-76918 GCA_035518275.1 Steroidobacteraceae bacterium | reverse complement strand
GCCGAGCACGATATTGGGAGACTTGCCGCCGCATTCGAGCGACACCCGCTTGAGGTTCGACTGACCCGCGTACTGCATGACCTGCTTGCCGGTCGCGGTCGAGCCGGTGAAGGCGATGCAGTCGACGTCCATGTGCAGCGCCAGCGCCTTGCCGGCGGTCTGGCCGAAGCCGGGTACGACGTTGAACACGCCCGGCGGAATCCCGGCCTCGATTGCCAGCTCGGCGACGCGCAGCGCCGTGAGCGGGGATTTTTCCGAAGGCTTGAGCACCAGGGAATTGCCCGCGGCCAGCACCGGCGCGAACTTCCACGCCGCCATGAGCAGCGGGTAGTTCCAGGGCACGATCGCGCCCACGACTCCCATCGGCTCGCGCGTGATGAGTGCCAGCGCCCCGGGTCCCGTGGGGGCCACCTGGTCGTACACCTTATCTATGGCCTCGGCATACCAGCGCAGGCAGCGTACCGCGGCCGGGACATCGACCTTCAGGCTGTCGGTGATCGGCTTGCCCATGTCGAGCGTCTCGAGGAGCGCGAGCTCGTCACGGCGAGCGGCGATCACTTCGGCGAAGCGCAGCAGGACCTTCTTGCGCTCCGCGGGGGTGCGCTGTACCCAGCTGCCGGCATTGAAGGCGCTGCGTGCCGCCTTCACCGCGCGGTCGATGTCCTCGGCATCACCCGCCGCGACCCGCGCGAGGAGCTTGCCCGTAGCAGGATTGATCGAATCGAAGGTCGCGCCCGAGGCGGCGTCGCTGTAACGCCCGTCGATGAAGGCCTGGGTGCGAAAGGAGAGCGAGCGGGCGCGCTCTTGCCAGGAGACCGGGGCAGGTTGTGCATTCATGGGGCGCTTCGAGTCCTTCAGAAAGTCGCAGGGGTGCAGGCGCTGATGATCTCACACGCCTCGCGCCCGATATTGCGAAAGCGATGCGGCAACTGACTCGCGAAATAATAAGCCTCGCCGGGCCCGAGCACGCGCGTCGCGCCCCCCACGGTGAGCTCGATGCGGCCGCGGATCACGACGCCGGCCTCCTCGCCGCGGTGTGCCTGCATGTCCTCACCCGTGGCCGCGCCGGCGGCGTAGCGCTCGTGCAGCAGTGTCAGCTGCCGGCCCGGGCGCTGTGCGGCAACCAGCCGCAGCGACACCTCGGTGTCGCCGAGCTCGACCAGCTCCTCCGCAGCGAAAAAGGCCTGCGGCGCGGCGCTCAGGTCGAGAGTGAAGAACTCGGCGAGCGACATCGGCACGCCGTCGAGCACTTTCTTCAGCGAGCTGACCGACGGGCTCACCCGATTCTGCTCTATGAGCGAGATGAGTCCGTTGGTGACGCCCGCACGGCGGGCGAGCTCGCGCTGGGACAACCCGAAGCTCACGCGCACGCTCCGCAGCCGCGCACCGACGTCGATGCTCATGGTGTTTAGGATCTTAGACGAGGAGCGGGAAATATGGGGTTGGGTGGCTTGCTTTGTCCACTTTATTTATCATCCGGGCCCCCAATTCCCAACCCGAGAACCCCCATGGCAGGCCAGAGTGAAGCGCTGAACCGCAGCGATCTCGAAGCGTTATGGATGCCGTTCACGGCGAACCGGCAGTTCAAGGCGAAGCCGCGCCTGCTCGCTCGGGCGAGCGGCATGCACTACTGGACCGCCGACGGGCGCGAGATTCTCGATGCGGTGGCGGGCCTGTGGTGCGTCAACGCCGGACACGGCCGGCGCGAGATCACCGCGGCGGTCGCCGCGCAGCTCGAATGTCTGGATTACGCACCGCCCTTCCAGATGGGGCACCCGGGAGCCTTCAGGCTCGCCAACGAGCTCGTGAAGATCGCCCCGAGCGGCCTCGACCATGCGTTCTTCACCAACTCGGGATCGGAATCGGTCGACACCGCGCTCAAGATCGCCCTCGCCTGGCACCGTGTGCGCGGTGATGCAGCGCGCACCCGCCTGATCGGGCGCGAGCGTGCTTATCACGGCGTGGGCTTTGGGGGAATCTCGGTCGGCGGCATCTCACCCAACCGCAAGATGTGGTCCGCCTCGCTCATCCCGGGCGTGGATCATCTGCCACACACCCATGACCTCGCACGCAACGCGTTCTCGCGCGGTCTGCCCGAGCACGGCGCGCAGCTCGCCGATGAGCTCGAGCGCATCGTCGCGCTGCACGATGCCTCCACCATCGCCGCCGTGATCGTCGAGCCGATCGCCGGCTCCACCGGTGTGCTGCTGCCGCCGCGCGGCTACCTGAAGCGCCTGCGCGAGATCTGCGACCGGCACGGGATCCTGCTCATCTTCGATGAGGTGATCACCGGCTTCGGGCGCACCGGCGCGCCGTTCGCCGCCCAGGAATTCGGCGTGACGCCCGACATGATCACGCTCGCCAAGGGAATCACCAACGGCTGCGTGCCGATGGGCGCGGTGCTGGTGGGGAAGCCGATCTACGAGGCCTTCATGCAGGGGCCGGACGGCATCGAGCTGTTCCACGGCTACACCTACTCGGCGCATCCGGTGGCATGCGCGGCCGGACTCGCCGCGCTCGGCATCTACGAGCGCGAGGGGCTCCTCACGCGTGCGCGCACGCTCGCCGGGGACTGGGAGGAGGCGGCGCAGGGCCTCAAGGGCCTGCCGCACGTGATCGACGTGCGTACCTACGGGCTGATCTGCGGGCTGGAGCTCAGCTCCCAGGCCGGCAAGCCCGGAGCGCGCGGGTTCGACGTGTTCCAGAAGTGCTTCGAGCGCGGTGTGCTGGTGCGTCAGACCGGCGACATCATTGCGCTGTCGCCGCCGCTCATCGTCGAGCGGTCGCACATCGAACGGATTTTCGGCACGCTCAGCGAAGTGCTGCGCGCGCAGTGACTACTGTGGCTTGAGGCGGCGCGGCCGCCGGGGCCTCACGGCCCGCTCGCGGCCTCAGGCGTGCGGCTTGCCGCGGAAATGCTTGACGCGGGACAGCACCGTCCACGCGACCAGCGCGATCACGATCGCACTGCCGATCAGCATCTCGGTCTCGGTGAGGCCAAAGCCGCCTGTACGCGACGCCACCACGGTTATCGTCTGCACCACACACCTCCGCGGGCCGATAGGACCCGACTCAAGCGCGAGAGTGAGGCTCTCACCGGCGCCGTGCACGGTGAAGGAACCGGTCGCGGATCTGCGACGAGGTTCAACGCGAGGCGTCGTTATGTCAGGTGTGAGCGGGCTCGAAGATCGCGTAGATCTTGACGCAGTCCTCCAGCACCTCCCAGGTGCCGGCGAACCCGGCCGGCACGACGAACGCATCGCCCGGCCCGAAGGTGCTGCGCTCGCCGGTGGCGCTCTCGATCAGCACGCGCCCGGCGGTCATCACGCACAGCTCGTTCTCCGTATAGCGCACCCGCCATTTGCCGCGGGTCGCCGCCCAGCGCCCCGCGAAGAACTGCTGCGTGCCGTCGGTGTAGTAGTTCTGTACGCGCAGCTCCGGCGTGCCCGCGACCAGGCGGTCGGCCGGCGGCTCGGAAACCTCCGCCTCCAGGGTGCCGTCGAGCCGAACGATGGATGTGTTCATGGGGGCGCCGCTCAGGTACTGGTGCCAGGAAATTCTAGCGCGAAGGTGCGCCGCGGACCTGGGCGTCCGCGGCACCATCTGGCGCAGTCCCGCCGCGCCCCTCACGGGCCGCCTCCGGGAGCCTCGGCGCCCGTGCGGGCGGCGGTCGTCGCGGGCGCTGCCGTCGGGCCGCGCTCGAGCCGCACCGTGACCCGCCGGTCGAGCGCGTAGGCGTCGAGGTCGCCGGCCGCGCTGGTCGACTCGCTCGCGCCGTGCGCCTCGACGATGAGGCGCTCGCGGCTCATGCCGCCGCAGACGAGCGCCGCGGCCACCGCCTCGGCGCGGCGCTGCGACAGCGCCTCGTTGTAAGCCGCAGCGCCGCGCGGATCGGCAAATCCGGCGATGCGCAGCTTCGCGTCCGGCACGCTCGCGGCGAGCGCGCCGAGCTTGAGTAGCGGTCCCACGTCCTCGACCTGGATCGAGCTGTCGTCGGTGCGGAAGCTGACATCCATGCCGACGGCGTCGACCGCGGACAGCGTGTGCTCGAGCTGCGCGCCGTAGCTACGCGACTCCGCCAGCGAGCCGTTGAGCTCGGTCACGTTGGCAGCGAGGCGCGCGCGCTCGGCCTCGTTCCTGTGATAACGATCGCCCAGCAGACCGCCGGCGGCGGCGCCGATCACGGCGCCGATCGGACCACCGGCCGCCGCTCCGACGGCGAGTCCCGTGGCGATGCCGATGTTCTCCGACCGGGCATTGCGGTCGGGTGCGGCGGGGGTTCCCGCCCAGGCGGGCGCCCCGCCCAGGAAGGCCGCGGCGGCGAAGCCGAGACCCAGGTGTCCAGAGTTCCGCGTAATCATGTTGGCCTCCTCTCGTTGGTGGGTTCCGGTACGAGAGATAGTTCAGCGCGCTCGCGGGCCGCGCCGATGATGCAAAGGCGTCGGCGGACCGGATGCTTTGTGGCAGAAGATGGCAGGCAGCGCGCTGCGGCCAGGTCGCCGCCGCGCTTCGCTATACTGCGCACCCCCCGGCACCGGAAGCATCGCCATGCGGCCCCTCTTCCTCGCCTCGCTCGCCCTGGCGGCCGCAGCCGCGCCCGTCGCCACGCCGGCCGCGGACGGCGAGGTGCTGCGTGCCACGCTCGAGAACGGCCTGCGCGTGATCGTGGTGCGCAACTCGCTCGCGCCCGTGGTCACGACCTCGGTCAACTACCTCGTCGGGTCGGATGAGGCGCCCGCGGGCTTCCCCGGGACCGCGCATGCCGAGGAGCACATGATGTTTCGCGGCAGCCCGGGGCTCACCGCCGATCAGCTCGCCGACATCGGCAGCGTCCTCGGCGGGGATTTCAACGCCGACACGCGCGAGGGGCTGACGCAATATCTCTTCACCGTGCCCGCCGAGGACCTCGACGTGGCGCTGCACATCGAAGCGCTGCGCATGCGCGCGGCGCTCAACACGGCGAAGGAGTGGGGCCAGGAGCGCGGGGCGATCGAGCAGGAGGTCGCACAGGATCTGTCCGAGCCCGGCTATGTGCTGTACTCGAAGCTGCGCGCCCGGCTGTTCGCCGGCACACCGTATGCGCACGATGCGCTCGGCACGCGGCCCTCCTTCGAGAAGACCACCGCCGCGATGCTCAAGCGCTTCCACGAGACCTGGTATGCGCCGAACAACGCCGTCCTGGTGATCGCAGGCGACGTCGACCCGGCAGGCGCGCTCGCCGAGGTAAAGAGTCTGTTCGGCGACATCCGCGCGAAGAAACTGCCGCCGCGGCCGGCCGTGCACCCCCAAGCGGTCGCGCCGGGCTCTTTCACCGTCGACACCGACCGCCCGAGCGGCACGCTGATGATCGCGCTGCGCACGCCGGGGCCGCGTTCCGCGGACTTCGCCGCGCTCGAGGTGCTCTCGGACGTGCTCAGCAACCGGCGCTTCGATCTCTACGGCCTCGTGCCCCAGGGCAAGGCGATCGCCGCCGAGTTCGCCCTCGATCCGTTACCGGAAGCCGGGCTTGCCTATGCGGTGGCCTCCTTCACGGCGGGCAGCGACGCCGCAATGCTCGAGAGCGAAGTGCGCGCGATCCTCGCGCGGGTCGCGCGCGAGGGCGTGCCCGCCGAGCTCGTCGAGGCGGCCAAGCTTCAGGAGCGCAGCGATGCGCAGCTGCAGCGCAACTCCATCGACGAGCTCGCCGCGGTCTGGTCGGATGCGGTCACGATCTTCGGGCTCGAGTCTCCCGACGATGACCTGCAGCGCATCGAGAAGGTGACGGTCGCGGACGTGAATCGCGTCGCGCGCAAGTACCTCGACCTCGACCACGCGGTCACCGGTGTGATGCTGCCGCGCGGCTCGGGCCGGCCGGTGCCCGGCGGCGGGGGCTTCGGCGGACACGAGGCGATCTCGCTCGGTGAGGCCCATGGGACCGCGCTCCCCTCGTGGGCTGCCAAGGCGCTCGCGCGGCTCGAAGTGCCGCCCTCCACGGTGCACCCGGTGGTCAGCAGGCTGCCGAACGGGCTCACGCTGATCGTGCAGAGCACGGATGTGAGTGACACCGTCAGCGTATTCGGCCACATTCGCAACCGCCCCGAGACCGAGGAGCTCGCCGGACAGGAAGGCGTGAGTCAGGTGCTCGAGCGGCTGCTTCCCTACGGCAGCGAGCGGCTCGACCGGCTGGCGTTCGAGGGCGCGCTCGATGCCATCGGCGCACGCGAGCACCCCGGCACCGACTTCTCGGTGCAATCGCTCGCGGAGCATTTCGACCGGGCGCTCGAGCTGCTCGCGGACAACGAGCTGCATCCGGCGCTGCCGCCGGCCGCGCTCGAGGTGATCCGCCGCCAGGTCGCACAGGGTGTGGCGGCCCGCAACGTGAGCCCGGGCTTTCTCACGCAGCGTTCGCTGCGTGCCGCGCTCTTTCCCGCCGATGATCCGACGCTGCGCATGGCGACGGCCGAGTCGGTGCGCTCGCTCACCGACGCGGCGGTGCGCGCCTATTACCAGAAAGTGTTCCGCCCGGACCTCACGACGATCGTGATCATCGGCAAGGTCGAGCCCGCGGCCGCCGCCGCCGCGGTCGCGCATTACTTCGGCGCCTGGAACGCGGAGGGACCTGCGCCCCGGATCGAGCTGCCCGGTGCCCCGCCGAATCACGCCGGCGTCATCGCAGTCCCCGACGCGAGCCGGGTGCAGGATCGGGTCGTGCTGGCCCAGAACCTCGCCCTGACGCGCGCCGACGGCGACTACTATCCGCTGGCGCTCGGCAATGCCGTGCTCGGGGGCAGCTTCTACTCGACCCGGCTCAGCATCGACCTGCGCAAGAACGCGGGGCTCGTCTACGGCGTCGAGTCGCTGTTGCAGGCGGGCCGCACGCGCAGCGTCTATCTGGTCGAGTACGCGAGCGACCCGCAGAACGTCACCAAGGCCGCCGCCATGGTGGCAAGCGAGCTGACCACCATGCAGGAGACCCCCGTCGGCGCCGACGAGCTGACGCGCATCAAGGCTTACCTGCTGCGGCAGATTCCGCTCTCCGAGGCCGGGGTCGCCGAGATTGCCCGCGGCATTCTCGGGCGGCGTGACCTCGGGCTCCCGCTCGATGAGCCGACGATTGCGGCGCGCCACTATGTGGAGCTGGACGCGGCGGCGGTGCAGGCCGCGTTCCGCAAGTGGCTGCGGCCCGCTGACCTGGTGCGGGTCAGCGAGGGCCCCACGCCACCGTAGCCGACGTAAGTCGGGATCATCGGTGCGTCCCCTGGCCGCCACGTTCGCCGCCCTGGCGCTCGCGCTCGCCGTCCCGAGCCCGCTGCCTGCGGCGCCGATCCGGCCGGACGACTGCCTGGCGGCGCGGCGCAAAGACACGAGTCACGAGGCCGCGTGCTACTCGCTGGTGCACGACGGCGAGAAGCGCACCCTGCGGATCTACCTCCCGCCCCAACACGGCGAGCCCCTGCCGGTCGTCCTGGTGCTGCACGGCGGCGGTGGAACTGGCGGCGGCATGGAGTGGCTGACCCGGCGTGGCTTCAATCGCATCGCCGACCGCGACGGCGCCATCATCGTCTATCCCGACGGCATCGATCGCGGCTGGAACGACGGGCGCAGCGCCAACCGTTCGGCCGCGGACGCCGCCGTCGATGATGTCGGGTTCCTGCGCTCCCTGCCAGGGCAGCTCGCGACGCTCCACCCGATCGATCGCACGCGGCTCTACGTCACCGGCATCTCCAACGGCGGCATGATGTCGTACCGGCTCGCCTGCGATGCGGCGGAGGTATTCGCCGCCGCAGCGCCGGTCGCCGCCAACATGGCGGTGGAGCTCGACGGCGCGTGCCACCCGGCGCGCGCCATACCACTGCTCATCATGAACGGGGTTGACGATCCCATCATGCCGTGGAAAGGCGGCCTGATCCGCGTGCTGTGGATGACGCGTGGCGAGGTGCTGTCGAGTGAGGAGAGCGCGGCCCGCTGGCGCTCGCTCGATCACTGCGGTGCGCTCGAGCCGCAGCCGGTCATCGAAGCCAGCCCGCCGGACGGTACCTCGGTAGCGCCGCGCAGCGCCCGCTGCGCCCACGGCGGCGAGGTGCGCCTCTACGAGATCCGCGGCGGCGGCCACACCTGGCCGAGGGGCGAGCCGTACCTTTCGTCCCGCATCGTCGGACGCGTCAGCCAGGCGCTCGATGCCAACGAGACGATCTGGGCGTTCTTTCGGGCGCACCCGCTACGTTGATCACCCGCTTCAGCCGGCAACGCGTCCCGCGCCCGGTCGCCTGCGATAGAGCCAACACAGCTCACTGGAAGATCGCCAGTGCCCGGACCTCGATGCTCTCGCGCGGCGCGGCGTTCGAATGCCGGGGATCCGTGAACGCACTGTGAGGAGCGGCGCGGCCGGGTCCCGCGGGCGCGGAATCAAAGTTCTTGAAGAGCCATGCCTCGTCGACCGTCATCTCCGAGGCGAAATACCAGCGCTGCCCGGGAGCGTGCATCAGGTAGTAGATCTCGCCCCTGCGCTCCGGATAGCGCAGCTCGACGGTGCGCAGTGCCTCGGGTGCCACGCTCGACCCGTCACAGAGCGCGAGCGGTGCATCGCGCACCGGGCCGCGAATCGGTCGCCAGAGGTTGACCTGCAGGTATCGCGAGAGCCCTGCCTCGGCGCGCGGCCCAAACTCCTGACGCAGCCGCTGCAGCGCCGAGCGCGGCGTGTAGTCGGTGTGCGCGTGGTGCACCGGCCGGCCGACCTCGTGACCGTTCACCCGCGCATCGCCCGGCCCGCCGCGGCGTACGTTGTGATCAAACACCACGACGCGGTCGGCGCCGAGAGCAGCCCGGATGATCTCGGCGCTTTCCGGGTAGTACCGCCCCCGCACGTGGCCGTCGTCATGGAAGCGCCGCAGCTGCGTCGGCCAATGCCCAAGCATCCCGCCATGCTCGTCGAGCCGCAGCGCCTGACTGCCGCGCACGTCGCGGATCTCCACTGCGTGACTGGCGAAGCGAGTGGTCTGCGGTTCGCCCCCGGGAGGCACCTCGCGCCCGTACGCGAAAGGCCGCTCGATGCCCGGTGTAAGGAATTCGATCTCGGCGCGCACCGCCATGGGGGGTCCCTTCAGGCCTCGAGGACCAGCTCGGTGGATGCCTGCTCATGACCGGCGGCCACATGGGTAAAAAGAAAATTGATTGCTTCAAACCCGCCGGCCGAGACGGCCAGTGCTATCATCAACGCCACTAAGTTGCTGGTTTTCATAAAGAACACCTCCTACTTGAAGGCGCACAGTGTCTGCGGAAGGCGGCGGAGCAGCAAACGCAATGTCTAAGAGAACGTTAAGAAAATCTAAACGATCGACGGGATTCGAGAGGCTGCCCCTGAACGGGCTCCGTGTATTCGAAAGCGTCGCCTCCCACCTGAGTTTCACGGAAGCGGCCGAGGCGCTGCACGTAACGCCGGCGGCGGTCAGCATGCAGATCCGGGTGCTCGAGCAATACCTGCGCGTGCCGCTCTTTCGGCGCAAGGGGCGCAGCATCACCCTCACGGCCGAAGGCGAGCTGCTGCTTCCGGGCGTGAGGCGGGGGCTCGGCACGCTGCAGCAGTCGATGCAACAGCTGCGACAGGACCGCTCGAGTGGCACGCTCAACATCAGCACGCTCGCCTCGTTCCTGCAGAAGTGGCTGTTGCCGCGCCTGCCGCGGTTTCATGACCGCCATCCGGGGATCGAGCTGAGCATCCACACCTCGCGCGCGCCGGTCGACTTCGCGAGCAGCGACTTTCACGCCGCCGTGCGCATGAGCACCGGCCCGAGCGCGGGCCTCTACAGCGAGAAACTCATGGACGAATGGTTTCTGCCCGTGTGTACGCCCGAGCTGCTCGCGAAGCACGGCCCGCTGCGCGACGCCGCAGATCTAAAGCGCTTCCCGCTGCTGCATTCCTCCGACGAGGAATGGTCGCTGTGGGCCCACCCGGGCAGCACGCTCGGGTGGCAGGAGCGGGGCACGGCCTTCGACGACTCGCTCACTGTGCTGGCCGGCGCCGAGCAGGGAATCGGGCTCGCCCTGACGCGCTGGTCGCTCGCGGCGCAGGACCTGGCATCCGGCCGCATCGTGCGCGCGAGCGAGCGCACCGTGCCCTGTCCGCGCTCGTACTACTTCGTCTGCCCGGAGATGTACGTCACGATGCCCAAAGTGCAGCAGCTTCTCGCCTGGCTGCGTGAGATGGCGGCCGCCTTCCCGCGTCCGGGCGCCACGGCTGAGATCGGATCGCGCCTGACGACATAGACTCATATGAAGCGGTTAGTGGTACGCACCGTCGTCCCTGCCCTCCTCAGCCTGCTGCCGATGCTCGTTCTGGCTCAGGAGGCCACCACCAACAGGAACGCAAACCTGAGGCGCGATCCCTCGACCGGCAGTCCCATTCTCGTCCTGCTGCACAAGGACGCGAGGCTCACGCTCGTCGATGCCACCGCGGACAGTGGCTTCTACCACGTGAGAACCGAGGACGACCAGGTCGGCTGGGTCTACGCTCCGCTCGTGACGATCTCACCTGCGCCTCCGCCGCAGCCCACCGAACCAACCGCGACGACCCCGGCGGGCCCTGCGCCCGCAGCTGCCTGCGACTCGAGCCTGTGGAATCACGTCTACCATCCGACGCGGCTGATCGTGAAAACCGCCTGTGTCACGGTGACGGGGACCATTGTCGACGCAACCTCGGGAAGGCAATCGGACGGTGTGCGGCACGAGGCGGACGGCGACACGCACGGCTGGCTCAAGGTGGACCCGCAGTTCGAGAGTATGCTGAACGCAGGGAACAAGAGTGCCGAAGGCGGCAACCTGGTTTTCGAGATCATCTGCCGCTATCCGGTCGCTCAGAAGGATGCCCGGAGTGCCTGCAGCGGCCACACCGATCACACGCAGCTTCCTGCCGTCGGTTCACACGTGAGCGTCACGGGCACCTACGTGCAGGATACCTTCCACGCTCAATGGAACGAGATCCACCCGGTGAGCGGCATCAGTATCGTGCCTTGAGCGACGCGAGCCACTCAGCGTCGTCATTCACCGTCGTCACAGGTCTACACGCTCCGAAGGCGCGGTCCCAACTATCCCGATCGGGAGATGGCCTGTGAACCGTCCAGACGGTAGGGTCTCATCCCGCGCTGAATTCCAGGGGATCGACCGCGTACAGCTCCCGGCTGCGCCCGTCACTGTATGTACTTCCGCCAACCCATTCCGCTGCGGCCCGCGCGCGACCGGCTGCTCGATGCGGCAGAACGAGTGGTGGTCGAGTCGGGCGCAACCCACCTGACGCTCGATGCCGTGGCAAAGTCCGCAGGAGTCAGCAAAGGCGGGCTCTTGTATCACTTTCCCTCCAAGGAGGCGCTGCTCGAGGGCATGCTGGCGCGGCATTTCGAGGACGTGGAGGCCGAGGTGGCGAAACGCCTGTCGAGCCCGGCGCGCAGGAGATCGCGCCGCGCGGCCAAGCCCTCGCGCGCCGATGTGTTCAGCGAGCGCGTGCGCGTGCTGCTCGAGCTGCACCCCGAGCGTCCGGCGGTGGGTGCCGCGATGGTGGCCGCTTCCGCGGATAGTCCCGAGCACATGGCGGTCTGCCGCGCGGAGTACCGCAAGCTGCTCGATGAGTTTTCCAGGCTCCCGGGCGGGTTCGAGCGCACCGCGCTGGTGCTGCTCGCGGTGCAGGGGCTGCTGCTCGCGGAGCTGCTGCATCTCTCGCCCTACACCGCCGAGGAGCGTTCCCGGCTCGTCAAGGCGCTGCATCGTGCCGCCGACCAATGCAGGAGCACGCAATGACACGGAGCGGACGCGGATTCTCCCTCGCCCTGCTGGCCGCCGCGGTGGTCTCGGCCTGCGCCGTCGGACCCGACTTCCACGCGCCGCCCCCGCCCGCCACTACTCATTACACGCGCGCGCCCGAGCCCACGGGCACCGTGTCCGCGCCCGGTGCCAGCGGCACCGCCCAGACCTTCAGCGCCGAGCGCGACATCCCGGCGGACTGGTGGACGCTGTTTCACTCGGCTGCGCTCGATCAGCTGATCCGCCAGGCGCTCACAGACAGCCCGTCGGTACAGGCGGCGCAGGCGACGCTGCTCACCGCCGCGGAGACCTGGAAGGCGCAGCGCGGCGGGCTGCTGCTGCCGGCGGTCGATGCGACCGCGAGCGCCACGCGCGAGAGCGTGCCGGGCGCGGCCTTCGGTGAGCCGCAGATTCCGAACATCATCTTCAATCTGTTCGACGCCTCCGTCGGCGTGACCTACCGGCTCGACCTGTTCGGCGCCTCGCGCCGCCAGGTGGAGGCCTTTCGCGCCCAGGCGGACTATCAGCGCTGGGAGTTCGAAGCCGCCCGCCTGACGCTCGCCGACAACGTCGTGACGACCGCCGTCACCATCGCCTCGCTCCATGCGCAGATCTCGGCGCTCGCCGACATCATCGCGAGCGAGCGGGATCAGCTGAAAGTGGTGCAGCGGCAGTTCGATGCCGGCGCCGCCTCGCGCTCTGACGTGCTCGCGCAGCAGACCCAGGTCGCTGACAACGAGGCGCAGCTGCCGGCGCTCGAGAAGCAGCTCGCGCAGGCGCAGCACCGCCTCGCGGTGCTCGCCGGCCGCACGCCGGACGACACCACCGTGCCCGACTTCACGCTCGATCAGCTCACGCTGCCCGCGGAGCTGCCGCTCTCGGTCCCGGCGAAGTTGGTACGCCAGCGGCCGGACGTACAGGCCTCCGAGGCCCTGCTGCACGTCTCGACCGCGCAGCTCGGGGTAGCGACCGCCAATCTCTATCCGCAGCTCAACCTCACCGGCTCCATCGGCTCGGAGACAGTCCAGGCGAGCGACCTGTTCAAGACCGGTACCGCCGCCTGGAATGTCGGCGGCTCGCTGACGCAGCCGCTGTTTCACGGCGGGGAGCTGCGGGGCTTGAAGCGCGCGGCGCGCGCCGACCTCGACCGCGCCACCGCCGAGTACCGCCAGGCGGTGCTCGGTGCGCTGCAGGACGTCGCCGACACGCTGCGGGCGCTCGATGCCGACGCACGTACGCTGCGGGCCGACCTCATTACCGAGACCGATGCGCAGGACACCCTCAACATGACCAAGCTGCAATACAAGGTCGGCGGCGTCAGCTACCTGACGCTGCTGAACGCCGAGCGCGTGTACCTGCAGGCGCGGCAGAACCGCGTGCAGGCCGAGGCGGCGCGCTACGCGGACACCGCGGCGCTGTTCCAGGCGCTCGGCGGCGGCTGGTGGAACCGCCAGGACAATGGGAAGGAGAGTCGGCCGTGAACGATATCAGCGAGACCTCGGCTAATCCCAGAACCTCGGATCACAGATCAATACGGGATCGCCTGGCGGGCCCGGACAACCTCTTGAAGCGGCGCTTGATCATTGCGGTGGTGGCGGTCGTCGTCCTGATCGTGGTAATCGCTGGCATCAAGACCATCATGATCATGCGGATGATTGCGCAGGCGAAGGCCAACGGCGCGCCGGTGCAGACTGTCACGGCAACGACGGCGGCGTACTCCGACTGGCAGCCGGAGATCGGCGCGGTCGGCAGCGTCCGTGCCGTCAAAGGTGTCGACATCACCACCGAAGTCACGGGCCTGGTGCGCAGCGTCGACTTCCGCTCGGGCGATGATGCGAAACGAGGCCAGGTGCTGGTGCACCTCAACGCCGACGCCGACATCGCCACGCTGCACTCGCTCGAGGCAGGCGCCGACCTCGCGGCTACCGTCTATGCGCGCGACAAGATGCAGTTCGAGGCACAGGCGATCAGCCAGGCGCAGCTCGATGCGGACGCGGCCGATCTCAAGAACAAGCGGGCGCAGGCCGCCGCTCAGGCGGCCCTGGTCGAGAAGAAGACCTTGCGGGCGCCCTTCGACGGGCGGCTTGGAATCACGACCGTGAACCCCGGTCAGTACCTCAACACCGGCGACAAGGTCGTGACGCTGCAGGAGCTGGACCCGGTCTATGTGGACTTCCATCTGCCGCAGGAGGATCTGGCACAGGTGCACCCGGGACTCGAGGTGCGGTTGACCCTCGACGCCTTCCCGGGCGAGAGCTTCGCCGGCAGGATCAATGCCGTCGACCCGCTGGTCGATTCCTCGAGCCGCAACTTCCAGGCCGAGGCCACCGTCGCCAATCCCGCGCACAGGCTGCTGCCTGGCATGTTCGCGCGCGTCACCGTGCTCTCGGGCGCGCAGCAGCACTACCTCACGCTGCCGCAGACTTCCATTACCTTCAACCCTTACGGATCGACGGTGTTCCTGGTGCAGAAGGACGAGAAGGGTAAGCGCACGGCGCAACAGACCTTTGTCACCACGGGCCCGACGCGTGGTGACCAGATCGCAGTCCTCAAGGGCATCAAGGAGGGCGACGAGGTGGTCACGAGCGGACAGCTCAAGCTCAAGAACGGTACGCCGATCGACATCAGCAGCGCCCTGCAGCCGTCGGATGCGGCAAATCCGACTCCGCAGGAGCATTGAAGGAGCGCGGCTGTGAAATTCACCGACCTGTTCATCGAGCGTCCGGTCCTCTCGGTCGTCGTCAGCCTCCTGATCCTGGTGCTGGGCGCACGCGCCGTCTTCCAACTGCCGGTCAGCCAGTACCCGAAGACCGAGAACGCCGTGGTCACGGTCAGCACCACCTATTACGGCGCCGACGCCCAGACCATCGCCGGCTTCATCACCCAGCCGCTCGAGGCCGCGATCGCGCAGGCGCAGGGCATCGACTACCTGTCCTCGAACAGCGTCGCCGGAGTCTCGATCATCACCGCGACGCTGCGGTTGAACTACGACGCCAACCGCGCCATGACCGAGATCAATACCCAGGTCGCCTCGGTCCGCAACCAGCTGCCACCGGCGGCGCAGCAGCCGGTGATCACGGTGCAGATCGGGCAGCAGATCGATGCCATGTACCTGGGCTATTTCAGCGACACCATTCCGCCCAATAGCACCACCGATTATCTGCTGCGCGTGGTGAAACCGAAGCTCGATTCCATCGATGGTGTGCAGACTGCCGAGATCCTCGGCGGGCGCACCTTCGCCCTGCGCGCGTGGCTCGACCCGCAGCGCATGGCGGCACGCGGCGTGTCCGCCGACGACGTGTACGCGGCCCTCGGCTCCAACAATTACCTGGCCGGCGTCGGCTCGACCAAGGGTCAGATGGTGAGCGTCGACCTGAAGACGAACACCGACGTGTCCTCGCTCGATGAGTTCCGCCACCTGGTGATCAAGCGCACGAATGGCGCGCTGGTGCGGCTGGAGGACGTCGCCAACGTGGTGCTCGGGGCCGAGAACTACGACTTCAACGTCGCCTTCAGCGGCCAGCGCTCGGTGTTCATCGGTATCAAGGTCGCCCCGCGGGCCAACATCCTCGATGTGGCCGCACGGGTGCGCGCCGCGCTGCCCGACATCGCGGCGCAGCTGCCGACCGGCGTGACACAGAAGCTCGCCTACGATGCCACCATCTTCGTCACCAGCTCCATCAGGGAAGTCATCAAGACTCTCATCCAGGCACTGCTCATCGTCACGGTGGTGATATTCCTGTTCCTCGGCAGCCCGCGTGCGGTGGTGATCCCGGTCGTGGCCATGCCGCTGTCGCTGATCGGCGCCTTTTTCATCATGCAGTCGCTTGATTACTCGATCAACCTCCTCACGCTGCTCGCGCTGGTGCTGGCGATCGGGCTGGTGGTCGATGACGCGATCATCGTGGTCGAGAACGTCGACCGACATCTCAAGGAAGGGGTGCCGCCGTTCAAAGCGGCGATCCAGGCGGCGCGCGAGCTCGGTGGCCCCATCATCGCCATGACCATCGTGCTGGTCGCAGCCTATGTGCCGATCGGCCTGCAGGGCGGCCTCACCGGGGCGCTCTTCACCCAGTTCGCCTTCACGCTGGCCGGGGCGGTGACCGTCTCGGCGGTCATCGCGCTCACCCTCTCGCCGATGATGTGCGCCAAGGTATTCCGCAGCGAGCAGGAGGAAGGCCGCTTCACGCACTTCCTCGATCGCACCTTCAACCGCCTGCGAGACGGGTATCTGCGCACTCTCTCGAGCTGGCTCACCACCTGGCCAGCGGTGGTGCTGTTCGGCGCATTGCTGCTTCCCTGTGTGGCGCTCCTGTTCATGACGTCGAAGTCCGAGCTGGCGCCCCAGGAGGACCAGGGCGTGGTGCTTGAGGCAACCACCGGTCCGCCGGATGCGACGCTCAACCAGATGCAGGCATATTCGGATGCCGAGTTCCAGATCGCGAAGAAGCTTCCGGAATTCCAGCAGATGTTCCAGCTGACGGGTCAGCCCACCGTGAACCAGGGCTTCGGGGGCGTTCTCTTCAAGACCTGGGATCAGCGCCATCGCAGCGCCGCGGAGCTGCAGATGATGCTGCAGAACGAATGGAACAAGATCCCGGGCGCACGCGTCGCCGCGTTCCAGTTCCCCGCCCTGCCCGGCGCGTTCGGCCTGCCCATCCAGTTCGTCATCACGACCACCGAGCCGATCGAGAACCTGAACGAGGTTGCGAATCAGGTCCTCGACAAGGCGCGCGCCAGCGGCAAGTTCTGGTTCATCGACTCGGACCTGAAGCTCGACAAGCCGCAGCAGACCGTGAACGTCGACCGCGACATGGTGAGCGATCTCGGCCTCACGCAGCAGAACGTGGGCGGCGCACTGGCCGCCGCCCTCGGCGGCGGCTACGTGAACTACTTCTCGATCGCCGGCCGCTCCTACAAAGTCATCCCGCAGGTGCTGCAGGTCGATCGGCTGAATCCCGACCAGGTGCTCGACTACTACGTCCACTCCGGCAGCGGCACGTTGATCCCGGCGCGCACCATCGCGACCCTGAAGACCTCGACCGTGCCCGAGACCATCGGCCACTTCCAGCAGCTCAACGCCACCACGATCGGCGGCGTGTCCGGAGTAGCCGAGGCGGATGCGCTCAAGTTCCTGCGCGACACGCTCAAGCAGGTGGCACCCACCGGCTACAACGCCGACTACTCGGGCGAGTCGCGGCAGTACATGCTGGGGTCCGGGAACTTCGTATTCACGCTGCTGTTCGCGCTCACGATCGTGTATCTCGCGCTCGCCGCTCAGTTCGAGAGCTTCCGCGATCCGGCCGTGATCCTGGTGTCGGTGCCGATGGCTCTCTTCGGCGCGCTGATTTTCATAAATCTCGGGGTGCTGGGCATCTCGCTCAACATCTATACGCAGGTCGGGCTGGTGACTCTGCTCGGCCTCGTCAGCAAACACGGCATCCTGATCGTGCAGTTCGCCAACGAGCTGCAGCGCGCCGGGCATGGCAAGCTCGCGGCGATCGAGGAGGCGGCGGCCGTGCGGCTGCGGCCGATCCTGATGACGACCGCGGCGATGTGCTTCGGAGTGATTCCACTCGTGATCGCCTCGGGCGCCGGCGCGGCCGGGCGGCGCAACATGGGTGTGGTGCTGTTCACCGGACTCGCGATCGGGACACTCTTCACGCTGTTCGTGGTACCCGCGATGTACATGTTCATCGGCGCCGATCACGGACACGAGGCCCGTGCGCGCGGCCACGCCAGGGACGCAGACGGGGCAATGCCGGACCCGAGCCCGGCCGGCTGAAGGAGTTAGCCGATGATCGATCTGTACTACTGGGCGACGCCGAACGGGCTGAAGATCAAGCTGTTCCTCGAGGAGGCGGGGCTCCCCTTCCGCATCATTCCGGTCGACATCGGCAAGGGCGAGCAGTTCAAGCCAGAGTTCCTGAAGATCTCGCCCAACAACCGCATCCCGGCGATCGTCGACCAGGAACCCACAGGCGGCGGAGCTCCCATCCCGCTGTTCGAGTCTGGAGCCATTCTCTTATATCTGGCGGAGAAGATCGGCCGCTTCATTCCCGCGGACATCCGCGGCCGCGCTCAGGTGCTGCAGTGGCTGTTCTGGCAGGTCGGGGGCCTGGGTCCCATGGCCGGACAGAACGGGCACTTCACCCAGTACGCGCCCGAGAAGGTGCCGTACGCGATCGAGCGCTACGTGAAGGAGACCAACCGCCTCTACGGGGTGCTCGACCGGCAGCTCGCCGCAGGCGAGTACATCGCCGGCGACTATTCGATTGCCGACATGGCGTGCTATCCGTGGATCGTGTCGCACGAGCGGCACGGGCAGAATCTCGACGACTTCCCGAGCCTCAAGCGCTGGTTTTACCGCATCAGCGAGCGGCCCGCCTGTCAGCGGGCGTACCTGGGCGTCCAGAAGTCCTACAGCCGCCAGATGTCCGAAGAGGAACGAAGGATCCTGTTCGGCCAGACCGCCAGCTCGCACCGCGCCTGAGGGCTGCGAGGTAGACTGTCCGGCATGGACAGCTGGTTGAACGGCGCCGGTCAGTTCTTCAACCCGGCGCCGCGCGTCAGCTTCGTGCCGATCGCGCCCGGCGAATTCTGCATCGTCGTCGACGAGGCGCTCGCCAATCCCGAAGGCCTGGTCGACTGGGCCGCGACGCGACCGTTCAGGCCCGCCGAGGGGTTCCCCTACCCTGGAGTGATCGCCGATGCGCCGGCGCCCGTGTCGGTCCTGATCGGCGATTATTTTGCCGAGCATGCGCGTGGACGGCTCGGCGCACGCCGTACCCTGTCGACGACCGTCCGCCTGTCTCTGGTGACGCTCTCGCCGCGAGAGCTGCGGCCGGTGCAATGGCAGTGCCACCGCGACCGCTTGGGTCGCGAGCCCCGGGACCTGCGGCTGGCAGCGATGGTCACCTACCTGTTCCGCGACGGCGAGCTCGGGGGCACGAGCTTCTACCGCTCCCGCTTAAGCGAGGCGGAGACCGAGCACATGATCCAGGACGCGGGCCGCATGAGCACCGCCGAGTTCAGCGTGCGCTACGGTCTCGAGGCCGGGTATCTCGGCGGCAGCAACCGCTACTTCGAGCGCCTCGCGCGGATTCCCGCGGCCTGGAATCGCATGCTGTTCTACAACGGCGACCTGTTCCACTCGGGGGACATCACCGCGCCTGCGCGCTTGAGCGGTGATCCGCGCACCGGGCGGCTGACGCTGAACGGCTTCTTCACCTGCCGTCCCGCGGCGCATTGAGCGCGCCTACTTGCAGTCGTCGGTGAGGCCCTGGGTACCCGTCAACACCTCCTGCCTGCAGCGCGGCGAGGCCTGCTTGATCAGCCCCTGCTGCAACTGGCGCTCCTGCTCGCGGGCCGCGGCCGCCTGCTTCGCATTCTCGAGGTCCTGCTGCAGGCCGGGCGCATCCGCGGGCCGTTCCAGCGTCGCGACGCGGTCTGACCCTACCGGGACGATCGTGAAGAAGCTCGTCTGCGCGCCGCTCGGCCAGACCGCGCGAACATCGGGTGTCGTGATGTTGCCCGACTTGCCGTCACTGTGATACGTGCGAGTCACCGGCACCACGCCGAGCGACTTGTCGCCCTCGTAAATCTGCGCGCCGTCCGGCACGCTCTTGTAGGTGAGCAGCGCGCTCGTCGGCGGGGCACTCGCGCACGCGCCGAGCAGCACGGCCGTGAAGGTGGTACCGAATAACGCCAGGCGATACGCCATTTTCGTCTCCTCCGTGAAAGGGCCGTCCGTCACTGAGCGCCGCCCGCGGCCGCCGGCGCCGGCACTGCAGCGGCGGCGCAATTCTCGGCGATGAAGCGGGCATGGCTCGGCATCACGCGCGTGCATGCCTCGATCACGCCCGCGACCTCCTCGAGATAATCGGCGATCTCCTTCTCGGTCAGCAGGTCGGCCAGCGGATGATACGACTGCGCGCGCAGCCTCTGCCCGTGCATGACCTGCAGCCAGCTGACCTTGCTGAACAGCTCGTTGCCTTCGCGGAACAGCCGGCCGTGCGTGCGGAACAGGTCCATGCGGTGCTGCAGGAACTCCGGCACCTGCATGCTGCGCGTGTGGTTCCAGAACGGCGTATCGGTGCGCTCGGTCGCCTTGTAGTGCAGGATGATGAAGTCGCGCACCCATTCGTACTCCTGGCGCATGACCTCGTTGTATTTGTCGCGGTCGGCGGCGTCGAAGCCAGCCGTCGGAAAGAACGCCAGCAGATGCTGGATCGACTTCTGCACCAGGTGGATGCTGGTCGACTCGAGCGGCTCGAGAAAGCCGCTCGCGAGTCCCACCGCCACCACGTTGCGGTTCCAGCAAAGCTTGCGCCGTCCGGTCGTGAAGCGGATGGTGCGCGGCGCGGCGAGCGGCTCGCCGTCGAGGTTGCCGAGCAGCACGCTGGTCGCCTCGTCCTCGCTCAGGAACCTGCTCGAGAACACGTAGCCGTTGCCGACGCGGTGCTGCAGAGGTATGCGCCACTGCCACCCGGCCTGGCGCGCCGTCGAGCGCGTGTAGGGGTGCAGCGGCTGCGTCGAGCGGCTCGGCACCGCGACCGCCCGGTCGCAGGGCAGCCAGTGCGTCCAGTCCTCGAAGCCGCTGTGTAGCGCCCCCTCGATCAGGAGGCCGCGGAATCCGGAGCAGTCGATGAACAGCTCGCCGGCGACGGTGGTGCCGGAATTGAGCTTGACGGCGCTGACGTAGCCGTCGCCGTCGCGCAGCTGCACGTCGACGATCCGGCCCTCGACCCGCTCGACCCCGCGCGCCTCGCTGTAACCGCGCAGATAGCGCGCGTAGAGGGAGGCATCGAAGTGGAAAGCGTAAGCGATCTGCGACAGCGGCGACTTCGGCATGTCGGCGCGCGGACGCATGAACTTGTCGTGCAGGCACGCCATGGTGTTGATCGAGTAGTTGTCCAGCTCCTTGGCCTTGCCGGCCAGATACTGCTTGAGCCAGTACTGATAGAAGTCGACCGTCCAGGTGTCCTGGCCGATGACGCCGAAGCCGTGGATGAAGCGGTCGCCGAGACGCCCCCAGTTGACGAACTCGATGCCGAGCTTGAAGGTGGCCTGGGTCTGGCGCATGAACTCGTTCTCGTCGAGCTCGAGCAGGGCGTTGAAGAGGATGATCGGCGGGATGGTCGCCTCGCCGACGCCGACCGTGCCGATCTCATCCGACTCGATCAGCGTGATCGGATGGCGCCCCTTGAGCACCTTGGCGAGCGCCGCGGCGGTCATCCAGCCGGACGTGCCGCCGCCGATGACTACGATGCGCATGGATTGAGCGTCCGCCATGTACTCCTCCGGTCAGGCGGCGTCCTGCAGGATAAGCCGCCGGCCCTGGCGGTGATTTTGCGCGTATCGCGCCGCAAAAAAAACCGTGCCGCCCTAGACCGGGCGGCACGGGTTTATGTCACGGGTCAGTGCTCGAACTTGTAGTAGAAGCGCAGGTCGTAATTCTCGCCCGTCTCCGTGGTGGCGACCGGACCATTGAAGCTCTGGATGGTCTGGTACTTCGGCTTGTTGAGGTTGTTGCCTTCGAAGCGGATGCCGAAGCCCTTGAGCCAGCCCGACTGGAACTCGTAGCCGAACTGCGCCGAGACCCAGGTCTGCGGCAGGATGTACACAAACGACGGGTAACCGCCGACGGGGCCGCCGACGGTCTGACTGGCCACGCTGCCGACGTACTCGGAGCGCTTGTTGTCGGCGATGAAGGCGCTGAAGCCCCACTTCTCGAAGTAGAAGATCACTTTCTCGTTGATGTGCGACAGGTTCGGCAGTCCCATCGTCAAGTTGACCGGCACCTGGTTTGCCGGCCCGAGCCCGACGGTATTCGGCACGACGACCGAGCTCAGCGTCGAGGAGTAGCTGCCGCTGATGCCGAAGCCATCGAGCCAGGAGGTCAGCATGCTGAAGGGGAGCGATGCCGCGAGCTCGATGCCGCGCACGTTGCCCCCGTGGCCGTTGACGGGCTGGGTAAATACACCGACCGGCCCGGCAGCCGGGATCGCCAGGCCCAGGCCCTGCGCGATCTGGGTGAAGTCGTAGACGTAATTGGTGTCCTGCGTGATGTAGGTGTTCAGCGCCTTATAGAACACTGCCGCGCTGAGGTACGCCTTGCTTTCCCAGTACTTCTCGTACGACAGGTCGAACGCCGTCGCCTTGAACGGCTTGAGGTCCGGATTGCCGGCGTTACCGACGAAGGGGTTTCCAGGGAGGCTGCCGTTGTTGCTGACACCCAATGTATTCGCCATCTGCGTCATGTCCGCACGCGCGATCTGCTCGGACGCCGCAAAGCGCAGCAGGTTGCTGTTGCCGAGATCTCCCGTCAGGTTGAGCGACGGCAGGAAGTCGTCGTAGCTGGTGCCCGCCTCGGTGAGTGTGACGGCCGGGTTGCTGAGCGTGACGTTTTCGCCGACGTTGGCAACGTAGCCCTGCGAGGTCTGGTTGGTATGCACCCACTGGGCGCCCAGATTGCCACGCACCGGGATTCCGAGCCAGGTGGTCGCAATGTCGAGCTTGCCGTAGAAGGTCGTGACCTTCTCCTCCACCGTCCAGGTCTTCGCCAGGATGTCGGCATTGTACTTCGCCAGGATGGTCGCTCCCGGCCACAGCTCGGCGCCGGGGCTGAACGACAGGAAGTCGAGCCCGGTGCCGCCGACGTTGGTGGCGATGGCGCTGCCGGGGAACGGGATGTCGCCGTAGCCGCCCGGCTGCGTCGAGACGATGAGGCCTTCGTCGGTGATGTAATCCTTCTCACGATCGGTGTAATTGGCGCCGAACTGCAGCTCGTTGAACAGGTTCCAGCTCACGGGATGATCGAAGTCGACCCGCACCGCGTTCAGCTTGTCGGTGATCGTCGGTCCCTTGCTGTAGCCGGCCTGCGGCACGCTGTCGCCGGCGAACGGACCGGACGTATAGTTGACGCCGCTCCAGCCGTCGATGCTGTGGATGAAAATCTGCGTGGGATCGGTGTACGGGTTGCTGAGCGACAGCGACGGGATGCCGCCGCCGACGGCCGCCGCGCCGCCCGTGAAGGAGAGCGTATCCGCCGCGTCGGCGGTCGCGTAGGCCTCGTTGTCGCGCTCGATGCGCTGCGCCCGGTTGTGGTTGAGGTCGAGCGACATGCTCCAGTCGTCGGCAAGCTTCAGGCGGTGGTTCCAGCCGAAGGACTCGATGGTGTCCTGGTCGAAGATCACCTCGTTGCGATCGATCAGCCCATAGTTCGGAGGTGACGGAGCCGCCGCGGTCGGCGTGTACGCGGGCAACAGGATCGAGCCCGTATCCACGTTGCCGTTCACGACGGTGGCGTTGGTGATCGTGTCCCCGCCGAAGCCATCCTGTGCCTCGATGATGTGTTGGCTCGTGTCGATCTTGGCGTAGTAGTAGTCGATCTCGGTGGCGTAGACGTCGTTCGGCTTGAACTTGAGGATCACCGCGCCCCCGTCGCGGTGCTCCGAGTAGTCGTTGGTGGCGTAATTGATGCCCGCGAGCCATTGCGGGCAGGCGGGGTTACCGGCTGTCCCGCAATTCGGCGCCGCCAGGTTCACGCCGGCCGGACTGAGCACGTTGGAGTAGCCGGTGTTGCCCCAGGTGCCGTCGTTGAGCGCAGCGCTGTCGTGGTCGCTATGCACGAAGCCGATCGCGAGGCCGAGCTTGCGGTCGGCGAACTGGTCGATGAAGCTCAGGGTGTAGCGCTTGCCCTTGCCGACCGGCTGGTCGATGCCTTCGTTGTAACGGTCGCCCTCCCAGGTGCCCTTGGCGATCAGGTGGTCATAGCTCAGCGGATCCACCAGGCGCTGGTCGATCGTGCCGGCGAGACCCGCGGTCATCAGCGCGGCATCGCCGCTCTTGTAGACGGTCGCACCGGCGATCAGCTCCGCCGGATACACGCTCAGGTCGACGGCGCGGCTGTCGAGCGTGCTGGTCTGCTCGCGGCCGTTCATCAGATAGCCGTTGAAGTCGGGGCCCAGGCCGCGGATGCTGATGCTGGTCGCGTTGCCCTGGTTATCACGCTGGGTGGTTACGCCGGGCAGGCGTGCGAGCGATTCCGCAATCGTGGTGTCCGGGAGCTTGGCGATGTCCTCGGACGAGATAGTCTCCTCGATCACATCCGCCTTGCGCTTCTCGGCGATCGCGCTCTCGATGCCGGCGCGGATGCCCGTGATCACGACTTCCTGGAGCTGCTCCTGCCCCGGCTGGGCCTGGGTCTGGGCCTGATCGGGGCCCTGGTCCGCGGCGTGCGCGACGCCGCCCGCAGCCGTCAGCAACAGCGCTGCGGCCGCCGAGCTGGGCATGAATCCGCGCGAGCGGATGGCGGAGTGGACGAACAGACTGATCGGGCGGCGCTTCTGCATCGTCTTCACCTTTGTTTTCCCCCTGAGTGTGGTCAAAAGGCGCGTGCGGTCGTGCAGCGTCCTGCACGAGTCATCGACGGCCCTTCCCCCATTTGAAATTATCTGGCTGCCATCTTAATCGCCCTGTGTGGCGCGCCAACCCCACCGCATACGTATTCATGCATCGCCGCTGAGCGCTCGAGCCAGAAACCCCGCCCGTTCGGCGATGTCGGAAGGAGTAGGATTTGTGGGACTTCCGCAACGCCTGGAGAGCGCGCACATGATCGGACTACCAAGGACCCTGGTGCTCGCGGGACTGCTCGGGCTGCTGGGCCGGGCGGCGGCCGCCACGGGCGAGAATGCAGCAGCGACGACCACCCTGTTGTTCTCGCCCGCGATGCAAGCGGCGTTCGAGAGGATCTACGGCACCCCAGAGGAAGCGGTCCTCGAGCGGACGATCCGCGAACGGGTCGGCGCAGCATTGCGCGGAGCCGGGTGTGAGGGTCTGGCGCAGGTCGAGATCACGCTGCTCGACGCGCGCCCAACCCATCCGACCGACAAGCAGCTCGGCGATAACGCGGCCCTCGACCGCCTGCGAACGCACTTCCTGGGAGGCGCCGCATTCAGCGTGCGGCTGCTCGATGCGGCCGGCCGCGAGCTCAAGTCCCTGCGCTACGACTGGTACGCGCCGGATGACCGCCACGGGTCGCGCGCCGCCGAGCCCTGGGGCGACGTACGCCTCGCCAGCGAGGGGCTCGGCTCGCAACTCGCGCACGAGTGCCACGCGCTCGCGCACGCGCGCGCGCACCCGGCGAGCTCCTGAGCGCGGCACGCGCCGCGCGTTACCCGGCATACGTATTCATGCGCCGCAGCGCGCAGCGCTCGTCTATTGTCGGTAAGCAAACGGCTGCCATAGCGCTCGGGCGCGGCGCAATCAACATAACTTCCTGTGCCGAACGCCGAATGAGGCGATGCTCGTGCCGATCACCGACCGCGCTCCCACATCCGCTCCCTGCCCGCGCCTGGCGCTCGCCGCGCTGCTGCTGCTCGGCGGCGCGTCCGCGGCCGGCGCCGCCGCACCCGCTTACCTCGAGCGCCTGCCGGAGCAGGAGATTCTCTATTTCCTCCTGCCCGATCGCTTCGCCAGGTCCGATCCGCAGCCCGCGCCCGCGACCGGCGGCGACCGTCTGCTGACGGGCTACGACCCGACCGACGCGCGGTTCTATCACGGCGGCTCGCTGCGCGGCATCGAGCGACAGCTCCCGTATATCCAGGCTCTCGGGGCGACGGCGCTGTGGCTGGCGCCGGTGTTCGTCAACCAGCCGGTGCAGGGACCTCCCGGCCACGAGAGCGCCGGCTACCATGGCTACTGGATCACCGACTTCATGCACCTCGACCCGCATTTCGGCACCGACGCCGATCTGCATGCGCTGGTGAATGCCGCTCACGCGCGTGGCATGAAGGTCTATCTCGACATCGTCGTCAATCACACGGCCGACGTGATCCGCTACCGCGAGTGCCCGGTCGCGCCGTGCCCCTACCGGAGCGAGGCGGAGTATCCCTACACGCGGCGTGGCGGCCTCGACGGCGCAGCGATCAACGAGGGCTTCCTCGGGCTCGACGGCCCGCACCAGATCGAGGAGAACTTCGCGCATCTGACGCGCCCCGACTACGCCTACACGCCCTACGTGCCGGCGGGTCAGGAGCACCGCAAGGTCCCCGACTGGCTCAATGACCCGATCTACTACCACAACCGCGGTGACAGCACCTGGAAAGGCGAAAGCATCACGCTCGGCGACTTCTTCGGGCTGGACGACGTGATGACCGAGCATCCGCGCGTGGTGCGCGGGATGATCGAGATCTTCGGCTACTGGATCGAGCAGTACCACGTCGACGGATTCCGCATCGACACCGAGCAGCACGTCAACCCGGAATTCTGGCGGGCCTTCGTGCCGGCGATGCGCGCCCGCGCCGCCGCGGTGGGCATCCGCAACTTCCACATGTTCGGCGAAGTCGCAACCGACAAGATGGATACCGCGCTGCTCGCCAGGCACGTGCGCGAAGACCACATCCCGGCGGTGCTCGATTTCGCCTTCGCCGCGGCCGTGCGCGATACGGTCGCGGGCAACGCGGGCACGGATAGACTCGCGCGCCTGTTCGCCGACGATGAGGTTTATCCGGACGGCGCCGCCACGGCCCGCCAGCTGCCGACGTTCGTCAGCAATCACGACGCCGGCCGTTTTGCCTACTTCGTACGCCGCGCCCGGCCGCAGATCGAGGCCGGCGAGCAGCTGCAGCGTGTCGTGCTCGCGCACGCGCTGCTGCTGACGCTGCGCGGCGTGCCGGTGCTGTACTACGGCGATGAGCAGGGCTACGTGGGCGATGGCGGGGATGCGAGCGCGCGGCAGGACCTGTTCGCGACCCGCGTCGAGAGCTACGCGCACGAAGCGCGGCTCGGCACCGTCACCTCCGACTCCGGCGATCACTATCAGATGACGCACCCGCTGTACCTCGCGATCAGCGAGCTCACGCATCTGCGTCTCGCCCATCCGGCGCTGCTCTTCGGCCGGCAGCAGACGCGCGCGGCGGCCGACAGCCCGGGCCTGTTCGCGGTCTCGCGCTTCGACCCGGCCGATGGCCACGAGATCGTGCTGGCCTTCAATACCTCGCCGCAGGCGATCGACACGGTGATTCGCGTGGAAGCGCGCTCCGGCCGCTTCCGGGCTCTGCACGGCGAGTGCAACGCGCAGAGCGCCGCCCCCGGGAGCTTGCGCGTGCACGTTCCGGAGCTCGGCTTCATCGTCTGCGAAGCGGAAGCCGGCACTTGAGCACCGTGCCCGCAAGACTCAACCCGCTGTCCGCGGAGCAGTGGTGGCGTGGCGCGGTGATCTACCACATCTATCCGCGCAGCTTCGCCGACTCGAACGGCAACGGCATCGGCGACCTGGCCGGGATCACCGCGCATCTGGAGTACGTCGCTTCGCTCGGCGTCGACGCGATCTGGCTGTCGCCCTTCTTCACTTCGCCGATGAAGGACTTCGGCTACGACATCAGCGACTACTGCGACGTCGATCCGATCTTCGGCACCCTGCAGGACTTCGATCGGCTGTTGGCGCGGGCTCACGAGCTCGGCCTGCGTGTCGTCATCGACCAGGTGCTCTCGCACACCTCGGACCAGCATCCCTGGTTCAAGGAGAGCCGCATCAGCCGCGACAACCCTCGCGCCGACTGGTACGTCTGGGCCGACGCCCGCGCCGACGGCACCCCGCCGAACAACTGGCAGTCGCAGTTTGGCGGCTCGGCGTGGACCTGGGACGCCCGCCGCCGGCAGTACTTCATGCACAACTTCCTGCCCGAGCAGCCTGACCTCAACGTGCACAACCCCGCCGTGCAGGACGCGCTGTTCAGGTGCATGCGCTTCTGGCTCGACCGCGGGGTCGATGGCTTTCGCCTCGACGCCATCAACCACGCCATGCACGATCGGCAGCTGCGCGACAACCCGCCGGCGCTGCCGGGCGGGCGGCCGCCGCGACGCTCCGCGGACTTCCAGCAGCCCCTGCACAACCGCTCGCAGCCGGAAATGCTCCCGTTCCTCGAGCGCATCCGCGCGCTCACCGATGAGTACGGGGGGCGGTTCACGGTGGCCGAGATCGGCGGTGAAGGTGCCGAGTCGGACATGCCTGCCTACACACAGGGCTCGCGGCGCCTGCACACCGCCTACGGCTTCAACTTCCTGTACGCGGACACACTGAGCCCCGCGCTGGTGCGCCGGGCGATGGACGCCTGGCCGGACACGCCGAGCACGGGCTGGCCGAGCTGGGCCTTCTCCAACCATGATGCGCCGCGCGCGGTGTCGCGGTGGGCGGTGCCCGAGGAGCGCGCCGCCTGCGCGCGCTTCGCGCTGCTGCTGTTGCTGACGCTGCGGGGCAACGTGTTC
Organism: Steroidobacteraceae bacterium; assembly: GCA_035518275.1. Taxonomy (GTDB): domain Bacteria; phylum Pseudomonadota; class Gammaproteobacteria; order Steroidobacterales; family Steroidobacteraceae; genus 13-2-20CM-66-19. The sequence continues at coordinate 48,877 of DATIXU010000055.1, read as the reverse complement.
CTCTACCAGGGCGAGGAGTTGGGATTGCCGCAGGCGCAGATCGCCTTCGAGGATCTGCGCGACCCGGAAGCGTTCACCAACTGGCCGCTGACCCTGGGGCGCGACGGGGCGCGTACGCCGATGCCCTGGCTCGCCACCGCACCGCAGGCCGGCTTCACGACCGGCAAGCCCTGGCTGCCGCTCGGCGCTGGCCACGCGGAGCTGGCCGTCGAGGCGCAGCAGCACGATGCGCATTCGACTCTCAATCTCACGCGCCACCTGCTCGCCTTTCGCCGCCGGCACGCCGCGCTGCGCACGGGCACGCTGCAGTTCCTCGAGCTGCCCGAGCCCCTGCTCGCCTTCGAGCGGCGGGCGGGGGGCGTGCGCCTGCTGTGCCTGTTCAATTTCGGCGACACGGCTCAGCCGGTGCCGGCTGAGCTGGCCCGTTCGTGGCGCATGCTCGAGCAGGTCGGCGGCGCCGGCCTCCAGTCGCTGCCGCGCTGGTCGGGTCTGGTCGCCGCGCCCGTGGTCTGAGACGACTCGCGGCGGCGATCGCCGCGCTGCTCAGCGCTCGCCGCTCGAACGGGCGGCGATGCGCTCGATGAGCAGCAGCGCCGGCACCCAGTAGGGGAACAGCCCGTAGAGCGTGTCGCTCACTGAGTGCGAATGGCGGTCGACGGCGACGAAGGTCGTCCAGGCGAAGGCCAGGGCCGGCGCGCAGATCAGATACCCAGGCCAGGCATTGGGGCGGTAGCCCCAGCGTGTGGCAACAAACCACGCATGTTCCATAAACCAGCCTCCTCGCCGCGCGGTGCCGCTCTAGTGATACCGCACGAACACTGCGGTGGTGCGCGCCGGCACGGTGAAGGTACCGGAGGACGCGGTTGAAGTGAAACTCCAACCGTTGAGCAATGTGGTATCGGAGCCGGCCGCCTGCGCCGGGTGGAGGTATAGCTGGCCGCTCATCCTGCCCTGCGTAACGTTTGCGAATGAGGCCAGCGAGAAGGACTGCGGGCTCTTGCTGGCGTTGTAGAGAATCACCACGCTGTCGTAGCCGGAGGTCGTGGCGCTTACGCAGCCCATACCGTTTATCTGCTCCACGATCAGACCGTGTACCTGCTGACCCTGATCGGGAAAGCTGACGCAGTTGTCGATGTCGGTGGCGTTGCCGAGGCGGAACAGGTCGGTCGAGCTGCGAATTTTCAGGAATTCCTGAAAGCGCGCCGTGACGGCCGCGATGGTTGGGGCGTCCGGCACCGGCTTGGTATTCAGAAGGGGCCCGAGGGTCGACGCGTTCGCGGCGTTGTTGCCGGTATTCTGGGGCGGCAGCCCCACGCTCCAGTTGTTGTTGGCCGAGCCGTCCCACCAGATGCGGTTGAAGTAGTCACCGGAGTCGTAGCTGTTACTGTCACCGGACTTCGAGCGCAGCAGGTCATCGGCGCCGTGGACGAAGGCCACACCCTCGGCAAGCAGCACCAGCGACAGCCCGACCACCTGGGCGCGGCCGGTGTCGGCAACGCTGATGCCTGAGGGGTGCTTGTACTCACTGATGTCGAACAGCGTCTCGTTGTCGTGGCACGCCACGTACGCGAGGTTCTCCTGCGGCTGCTGCGTGTAGCCGGTGGGACTGCCGTTATAATCCACCTGCGCGCCGGTGACGCTGGCGCGCAGCGGGAAGCTCGCGAGATTGCCCGCCAGCCCGACGCTGATGCGGTTCTGCAGGACGAACGCCGCATCGCCCGAGTCCTTGTTGCAATCGGGTGTGTCGCTGGGGTTGAGGTCGTAACACAGGCCGTTGATGAATCCCTGGTGCACGGTCAGGGCGGAGCCGCTGTCGAAGGGGCTGCCGCCGCGCACGCCATCGCGCAGCCGGTCGTTGAAGGTGCCGATGCCGGTGCCGGCCATATTGGCCTGGGTCGCGGGCGTGATCACGGCCGACACGGCGCTGTTGGGCGTCCAGCCTTCACCATAGAAATAAGTGTTGCCGCGACCGTCCGCCGCCGCCACGGCGTTGACCGCGCCGAGCGCCCGCACCATCGCGGCCTTCGGGATCAGACCCATGGTGTCGAAACGGAATCCATCGACCTTGTACTGGCCCGCCCAGCGCACCAGGGTGTCGATCATGAGCTTCGCCATCAGCGTGCGCTCGGTCGCGGTGTCGGAGCAGCACGAGAAGCTCTCGACCGCACCGTTGCCGTCGAGCCGCTGGTAGTAGCCCGGAACGATCTGATCGAGTACGGAGTGCGGATCCTCACCGCTCGCGCTCGTGTGGTTGTAGACCACATCCAGCACCAGGCGCAGCCCCAGGCGGTGCAGCGCCTGCGCCATCTGCCGGAACTCGAGCACGCGCGTCAGCCCGTTGGCGGGATCCGAGGCGTAGCTCGCCTGCGGTGCGCCGTAGTGATAGGGATCGTAGCCCCAGTTGTAACAGTCGCTTCCCTGATTCTGGATGACGGCGGTCTCGGCCGCCGTATTGTTGCCGGTGGATGCCGGAATGCTCGGGTTCGTGCAGGTGAGCGCATCGACCGACGCAAAGTCGGTCGCCGGCAGCAGGTGCACGTGCGTAAGCCCCGCTCCGGCGAGCGCCGCGAGGTGCTTCATGCCGTTGCTGGCGAGGTCCGTGAAGGCGAGGAACTTGCCCTGGTGCGCCGCCGGCACGCTCGAGTCGTTGACGGAGAAATCGCGCACGTGCAGCTCATAGACGACGCTGCCGGTGGGCGTGGCACTGGTCATCGGCAGCGTCCCCGGCCAGCCTGCCGGAGTCACCGCGGCATCGGCGAGGTTGACGACCATCGCTCGCGTACTGTCGCCGTTGAGCGTGACCGCGTACGGATCGCTGACCGTATTGGTCACCACCGCGCCGTAGCCCGAGGCGGAGGCGGCCGCACGGCTGAACACGCTGACCGAGTAGGTGTAGTACGCCGTGTTGGTCCAGGACGCATCCGGCGCCGTGTAGCTCCAAACGCCGCTCGCAGCATCCTCGATCATGCTCACCGAGACCGGGTTCTGCGTCGCGGCGGTGGCGTAGACATTGAGCATCACGGAGCTCGCGGTCGGCGCCCAGAGCCGGAAGGTCGGCACATCTGTCGCATTGAAGCTCACGCCGAGCGCGACGCCCGCCGCGTTGGCCCCGTAGAGGCTGTCGAGCACCGGGCCGACCTGCACCTGCGTGCCATTGGTCGGCGTGGATCCGGAGTACTGGACGACGGCCAGCTGATCACGCAGCAGCGAACCGGCCTGCGCCGCGGTCGCCGCCGGCACCAGGAGCGCGATTGCGCTCGCGTACTGCGGGTAGGCAGTCTGCTGAGCAGCGGTCAGCGCCCCGGTGGTGAGCACCACACCGCCGGGATTGTCATTGCCGCTGATGTCGTTCGCGCCCGCGGCGAGCGCGCCGCTCGCGGAGTAGTAGAGCTTGTAGCTGTGCGCGGCGTCCGAGCCGGGCCAGACGATGGTGGCCGCATCGAGCCAGACCGCCTGCGCATGGCCCAGCACGATGGTATTGCCGCCGCCCCCACCGCCGCCGCCGCCACCGCCGCCCCCACCGCCACCGCATCCCGAGAGCAGCAGCAACACCATCAGGCCGGCTAACGAAAGCCGCAGGCGCGTTCTACTCATGGGCCCGATTATCGACACATCGGCGGCTCCTAAGGGGCCCCCGGAATTCGTATTCATGCCGGGTTTCTTTGCGCCTATACTCCTCCGGCAGGGGGGACCGAGTTGAGCAGCGACCGAGCTCAGGGACGTGCGCCGGGCAAGGCCACGTCATTTGACATTGCGTACCAGGCCGGGGTGTCCCAGCCGACGGTGTCGCGCGCACTGCGCGGCAGCCCGCGCGTCAGTGAGGAAACGCGCAAGCGGGTGCTCGCGGTCGCCGAGCAGCTGAACTACCGGGTCGACAAGAACGCGTCCAACCTGCGCTTTCAGCGCTCGAACACCCTCGCGCTCCTCATCTTCGAGGATCCGACCTCTGACGCCTCTGCGATCAATCCATTCTTCGTCGCGATGCTCGGCTCGATCACGCGCGCCTGCGCGCAGCGCGGCTACGATTTGCTGGTCTCGTTCCAACATCAGGCCGGCGATTGGCACAAGGAATACGAGGACAGCCGCAAGGCCGACGGCCTGATCCTGCTCGGCTACGGCGACTACCTGTTGTATCGCGAGCGTCTCGAGCGTCTCACCGAGCAGGGGACTCATTTCGTCCGCTGGGGCGCGGTGGAGCCCGACCAGCCGGGCCTGTCGATCGGCTCCGACAACGTTCAGGGCAGCTATGAGGCCGCGCGGCATCTGCTCAGGCTCGGGCGGCGCCAGCTCGCCTTCCTCGGCGGCATCTCGCGCGGCTGCCCGGAGTTTCGTGATCGCTACCGTGGCTTCCAGCAGGCGCTCTCCGAAGTCAACGCACCGGTGAGCGCCGCACTGCAGGTCGATGCCATCAGCACCGAGCAGGCCGGTTACGCCGCCGTGGGCGAGCTGCTGGCGCGCGGCGTGCAGTTCGACGCCATCGTCGGCGCGAGCGATCTGATCGCACTCGGCGCCATGCAGGCGCTGCAGGAATGCCGGATCGCGGTGCCCGCGGACGTCGCCGTGGTCGGCTTCGATGACATACCGGCTGCCGGGCTCGTCAACCCGCCGCTGACGACCATCGCGCAGAACACGCGGCTCGCCGGCGAGGTGCTGGTCGAAACCGTGCTGAGCCGGATCAGGGACGAGCCCACCGAGGCACGCGTGCTGCCGGCGCGACTCGTCGTGCGCCGCTCCTGCGGCGCACGCGCCCCCGAGCTCACGCAGGCCCGAAGCTCACGCCCGTAGCGGTGGCCCCCGGCTGCGGAACGCGCAGCACCAGGAGTCCCGCCACCAGGAAGCTCGCCCCGCCCAGCAGGAGCGCGTAGATCGGCGCGCCGCCGAACAGCGTATGCAGCAGGAAACCGAGCACGGTAGCCGCGACCAGCTGCGGAATGACGATGAAGAAGTTGAACACCCCCATGTAGAGGCCCATCTTGTGCGCCGGTACGCTGTCGGACAGCAGCGCATAGGGGAGCGACAGTATCGACGCCCACGCGAAGCCCATGCCGACCATGCTGAGCAGCAGCCAGTTGGGGTCGCGTATCAGCGCAAACGACAGCAGCGCCGCCGCTCCCAGCCACACGTTCACCAGGTGGCTCAGTCGCAGCCCCCACCTGCGGACCATGAACGGAATGACCGCGGCGGCGAGCGCGGCGAAGCCGTTGTAGGCGGCGAACAGCACGCCCACCCAGTTGGCGCCGCGATTGAAAGCCTCGGAGTGCGGATCGGTGGAACCGAAGTGCACCTGCGCTACGGCCGCGGTCGTGTAGATCCACATCGAGAACAAAGCCAGCCAGGAGAAGAACTGCACCGGGGCGAGGCGCCGCATCGCCTGCGGCATGGTCGCGAGGTCGCGCATGAAGGTGGTGAGCCCGCCCGCGCGCACGCCGTGGCCGTGAAGATACTGCGCCAGACCCCAGACGAGCGCGCCGCCGCACACCAGATAGAGCTGCCGGTCGAGCGATGCCAGGCGGATCAGCGCGATGGCCGCCAGCGCGGCGAGCGCCCACGCGAGGCCCCGGCGGCGCTCGCGCCCCGGGTCGACCGCCACCGTGGCGCCGGCGGGACTCGCGTCATCGAAAGCGAGCAGCTCCTCCGGCGGGTACTCTCGCGAGCGCAGGATCGTCCAGAGAATGGCGCCGAGCAACACCACGGCACCGATCTCGAAGGCGTAGCGGACCGTGTCCGGAATGCCTGCGCCGTCTGCGCCGGCCATGGCGCGATTGCTGACGCCGGCGTGCGCCAGCAGCCACGGCAGCATGCTCGCCACCACCGCGCCCAGGCCGATGAAGAAGCTCTGCATCGAATATCCGGCGGGACGCTGACTCGGATTCAGCTGGTCGCCGACGAACGCGCGGAACGGCTCCATCGACACGTTGATCGCGCCATCGAGGAGCCACAACAGCGCCGCGGCCACCCACAGGGTGGGCGAGCGCGGCATGAGAATGAGCGCGGTGGCGGCGAGCAGCGCGCCGGCGAGGAAGTACGGGCGCCGCCGCCCGAGGCGCGTCCAGGTGCGATCGGAGCAATAACCGACGAGCGGCTGCACCAGCAGACCCGAGAACGGCGCGGCGATCCACAGGAGCGGCACCTGCTCGAGTCCCGCGCCGAGCGTCTGAAAGATCCGGCTCACGTTGGCGTTCTGCAGGGCAAAGCCGAACTGCAGGCCAAGGAACCCGAAGCACATGTTCCAGATCTGCCAGAAGGACAGCAGCGGTTTCGAGTGCGGCATTTGCGGGTACTATGCGACGTCAGTTCACGAACCAAGCGGGAGCGCGGCGATTTATGCATAGCGGCTCAAGTCGGTCAACGGTGCGCGCGGCGGCGCGCCTGCTCGGGTGTCTGGCGGTCTGCCTGGCGGTGGGACCGGGAGTGGCAGGCGCACGGCCCGCGGCAGCGCACGCCGAGCCGTGGTGGCACGACGCGGTCATCTACGAGATCTATCCGCGCAGCTTCCAGGATTCCAACGGCGATGGCATCGGCGATCTCAACGGCATCACGCAGCGGCTTGGCTACCTCGAGTCGCTCGGCGTCGATGCCATCTGGATCGCGCCCTGTTATCCCTCGCCCCAGGTGGATTTCGGCTACGACATCTCCGACTACCAGGCGATCGATCCGGTCTACGGAACGCTCGCCGATTTCGACCGGCTGCTGGCCGAGGCCGGCCGGCACCACATCCGCGTCATCATGGATATGGTGCTCAACCACACCTCGGACCAGCACCCGTGGTTCGTCGAGGCGGCGAGCTCGCGCTCCTCGCCCAGGCATGACTTCTACGTCTGGAACGACGGCCGCACGGATGCCGCCGGCCATCACCTGCCGCCCAACAACTGGGTGAGCCTCTTCGGAGGATCGGCCTGGCAGTACGTGCCGGCGGTGAACCAGCTCTACTACCACAAGTTCTACCGCCAGCAGCCCGATCTCAACTGGCGCAACCCACAGGTCGAGCAGGCGATGTTCGCCGCCATGCGCTTCTGGCTGGAGCGCGGCGTGGCCGGGTTCCGCCTCGATGCCATCACGGCGCTCCTCGAGGACCCGCAGCTGCGCGACGAGCCGGTGCTCGGCGGCACCAACGCCCAGGGCGATCCCAACCTGAACGAGATCTACACCAACGACCTCCCCGGAAATCACGACATCATCCGCCGCATGCGCGCCATGATCGACACCTACCCCGGGGACCGCCTGCTGGTCGGCGAGACCTACGTGGCCCACACCGCACAGCTCGATCCGTGGTATGGCGGCGAGCGGCACGATGAGCTGCAGCTGCCGATGGACACGCTGGTGGGGCTCGACAAGCGGCTCGATGCCGGCCGGTTCCGCCGCCTGCTGAGTGAGGCGCAGACCGAGCTGCACGGGGGGCAGCCGCTGCTGGTATTCGACAACCACGACCAGATCCGCAGCTGGGACCGCTACGGCGACGACGTCCACAACGCCGCGATCGCACGCATCATCGCCGCGCTGCTGCTCACTTCGCGCGACGCGGCACTGCTCTACCAGGGCGAGGAGATCGGCCAGATCACCGCGACTCCCAGCCGCGTCGAGGACGTGCGCGACCCGATCGGGATCACCGGCTGGCCGAAGGAAAAAGGCCGCGACGGCGAGCGTACGCCGATGCAGTGGGACGGCTCCGCGCAGGCCGGCTTCAGCGCCAACCCGCATACCTGGCTGCCCGTGACCGCGAATTACCCGACCGTCAACGTGGCTACGGAGTCCGCCGATCCGCAGTCGCTCCTCAACTGGTACAAGAGGCTCATCGCGCTCCGGCGCAGCAGCGCGGCCCTGCGCGACGGCCGCACCGTGATGCTGGACGCTTCGAATCCCCACGTCCTGACGTATGCCCGCACGGCGCCCGGCGGCGAGACCGTCCTGGTCTCGCTCAACATGTCGGCAGAGCGGCAGACGATCCCGCTCGGACTCGCAGCCGCCGGCCTGCATGGCACGCAGCTGAGGACGCTGCTCGCCAGCCCCGCGCCCGTTACGGCAGCGGCGGCGGATCGTCGCGTGACACTCGAGCCGTTCGCCGCCTGGGTGGCAAGCGTGAATTGAGACAGCGCCGCGGCTCTCGTCAGCGCCCGGCGTCGAACAGCCACGCGACCGCACGCGGGAACTCGGCGCGCCAGGCGGCCTCGTTGTGCCGCCCGACGGGGTTGATCACGACCTCGAGGTTGCGGCGCGGCAAGCCCGCCTGCTGCAGCAGCGCGACCATCCGCTTCATGCCCGGCACCATGCTCTCATCCTCGCTGCCGCCGGCGTAGAAGTAGATGCGCGCCGTGCGCGCCGGCGGGTGCGCCTCGCTGTCGGCGAACACCTGCGGCGCCAGCCAGTACGCCGGCGAGAAGACACCGGCGGCGCCGAACACCGCGGGGTAGTGAGCGATCGCGTAGCTCGAGATGAGTCCGCCCATCGAGCTGCCCATGATCGCGGTGTGGCGCACATCGGGCCGTGTGCGGTAGTGCTGATCGATCCAGGGCTTGAGGACTTGCACCACGAATGCCATGTACTGCTCGCCCTGCCCCTGGCCGTATTCCGGGTTGTTCCAGGGGTTGAGCTCGCGGATGCGCTCGGTGCCGCCGTGGTCGATGCCGACCACGATGAGCCTCAGGCCGCGCGACTTCGCGAGCGCATTGAGCGTCTCATCGACAGCCCATTCCCCCGCGTAGGACGTGGCGTCGTCGAACAGGTTCTGGCCGTCGTGCATGTAGAGCACCGGATAGCGCTGCGTGCTCTGCTCGTAGCCGGGCGGCAGATAGATGCGTACCGTGCGCTCGCGATCGAGTCCCGGAATCACGAACGGTGTCGGCAGCACGTGGACGTTCGGCTGCGCGGTGCTCGGCCTCGGCGCCTGCGCGCCGGCGGAGCTCGAGGCGCAGATGATCAGCACGTTGCACGCCGCGGCGAGCCACGCGTATTTTGTCGGCCGTGCAGGCGCGGATCTCATCGCCGGATTCTAGCTCCGTCACAATCCTCGTGAAGGACGAGCTGTCCGTCTCGGGGCTGCTCGCCATGCCGCCCGCAGCACGTGCCTGCTACGTGCTGGCGCACAGCGCAGGCGCCGGCATGGAGCACCCTTCGATGCGCGCGGTCGCCGCGGGGCTCGCGAATCTCGGCGTCGCGACGCTGCGCTATCAGTTCCCCTACATGGAGCGCGGCTCGCGCCGCCCGGATCCACCGCCGCTCTGCCACGCGACCGTGCGGGCCGCGGTGGCCACCGGGGCGCGCCTCGCCCCGGGACTGCCGCTCGTGGCCGGCGGGCGCTCCTTCGGCGGCCGCATGACCTCCCAGGCGCAGGCGCTCGCGCCGCTCGACGGCGTGCGCGGCCTCGCTTTCCTCGCCTTTCCGCTGCATCCGGCGGGCGAGCCGTCCGACAGCCGCGCCACCCATCTGTCGGAAGTCTCCATCCCGATGTTGTTTCTCCAGGGCACACGCGATGCGCTCGCTGAGCGCCCGCTCATCGCGGCGGTGGTCGCGCGCCTCGGGGCGCGCGCGACGCTCGCCTTCATCGAGGATGCCGACCACTCCTTTCATGTCCCCAAGAGCAGCCGGCGCACGGATGCCCAGGTCCTCACCGCGGTGTTGGAGCGGCTCGCCGCCTGGATCGACGCGCTATAACATGGCGTGACCGTGCCCAAGCGCGCCCTCGAACGCTACGCCTCCAAGCGCACCTTCACGCGCACGCCCGAGCCGCCCGCGAAGGTCGCCGCGCGTCGTCACGGGCCGCTCCTGTTCGTGGTGCAGAAGCACGCTGCGCGGCAGCTGCACTACGACTTCCGCCTCGAGCTCGACGGCGTGCTCAAGTCATGGGCGGTTCCCAAGGGACCCTCGCTCGACCCCGACGACAAGCGCATGGCGGTCGAGGTCGAGGATCATCCGTTCGACTACGCCTCCTTCGAGGGAGTGATCCCGGAGAAGCAGTACGGCGCCGGTAACGTGATCGTGTGGGACTGCGGGGTGTACTCGCCGGATGAGGGCGGGCAGTATTCCTTCACCGACCGGGAGGAAGCCGAGCGGCGGGTGCGCGCCGAGCTCGCCCAGGGGAAGCTCAGCTTCCAACTGCGCGGCGAGAAGCTCAAGGGCTCCTTCACGCTGGTGAAGACCCGCACCGGCAACCAGTGGCTGCTCATCAAGCACCGCGACCGCTTCGCGCAGGCCAACGACGTGCTCGCGCAGCCGGCCTCGGTGCTCTCGGGCCTCAACCTCGATCAGATGACGCCCGCGAGCGCGCCGCCACGGCTCGACGCGGGACTGCTCGCGCCGGCCGGACCCGAGGAGGCGATGCCACGCGAGCTCGCGCCGATGCTGGCCGAGACTGCCGAGAAACCCGCATCCGAGCCGCAGTGGCGCTATGAGCCCAAGCTCGACGGCTACCGCGTCATCGCCTATGTCCGTGGCGCCGACGTGCAGCTCAAGTCACGCCGCGGGCTCGACCTGACCGCTTTTTTTCCGGAGCTGACCGAGGAGCTCGCAACTCAGGCGATCGGGCAGATGATCCTCGACGGCGAGATCGTCGCGCTGGATGCGAGCGGGCGCCCGTCGTTCAACGCCCTGCAGAATCGCGCGCAGCTCAAGAACGCCACCGAGATCGCCGCCGGGCGGCGCGACAACCCGGTGGTGCTCGTGTGCTTCGATCTGCTGCACTTCGCGGGCCTCAACCTGCGCGGCTCGCCCTATCTCGCGCGCCACCGGTATCTCGCGCAGTGCCTGCTGCCGTCGGCGCACGTGCAGCTGGTGCATTGCTCGGACAACGGGCCGGAGCTCTACCGCGCGGCGCTGAGCCACGGCTTCGAGGGGGTGGTCGCCAAGCGCATCGACTCGACCTATCAGCCGGGCAAACGCTCGCGTGCCTGGCTCAAGATCAAGGCGGCGCAGTCGGCCGAGTTCCTGGTCGGCGGCTTTACGCGCGGCAAGGGTGCGCGCGACCCGTTGGGCGCGCTGCTGCTCGGCTACTTCGACGGCAAAGCACTGCGCTATGCCGGGCACGTCGGCTCTGGACTCGACGACCAGGTGATCGCGAAGCTCCTCGAGCGCACGGCCAAACTCACGCGCAAGGAGTCCCCGTTTGCCGAGCAAGTGCCGTTGCACCGCCCGACCACCTGGCTCGCGCCGCAGCTGGTCGCCGAAGTAACCTTCAGCGAGTGGACACCGGCCGGATCGTTGCGCGCGCCGGTGTTCGTGCGACTGCGCGACGACATCGAGCCCGCTCAGGTGAAAAAGCCCGATCCGAACGCCAAGCCCGCCGCCAGCGCCGATCCCGCGCCCGCGGGCCGCGGCGGCTCGAAGCGCGCGGCGAGAACCGCGGCGCGTGGCGCGCGCTCTGATCCCGATCCACCCGATGCCGTGGGTCTCATCCTCGAGCAGCTCGACAATCGCGCGAACCGTCTCGATCTCGAGGTGGGCGCAGCGCGCATCCGCCTCACCAACCTCGACCGCGTCTACTGGCCCGCGGCGGGCAAGAGCAGTCCCGCGGTAACCAAGCGTGACCTCCTGCGCTACCTCGCGCGGGTCGGGCGCTTCATGCTGCCGCACCTCGAGGATCGGCCGCTCACCATGATCCGCATGCCCGAGGGGATCGACGGCGAGCGCTTCTTCCAGAAACATTGGGAGCAGCCGCTCCCGGAGTTCGTCGAGACGGTCACGGTGTTCTCGGAGACCAAGGACGATCGGCACCGCTACCTGCTCGCCAACAACCTGCCGACGCTCCTATGGCTCGGGCAGATCGGCACGCTCGAGTTCCACATCTGGCATTCGCGCGCCCACCCGGGCCCCGACACGCCGAACGCCAGCACTGACTATGCGAGCTCGCTCGCCGCGCTCGAGGCCTCGGTGCTCAACTACCCCGACTACCTGGTCTTCGACATCGATCCCTACATCTACTCCGGCAAGGAGGCGAAGGGGGCGGAGCCCGAGCTCAACAGGAAAGGCTTCGCGACGGGTAAGCGCGTCGCGTTCTGGCTGCGCTCGCTGCTTCGGGAAATGGGGCTCGAGGCCATCATCAAGACCTCGGGCAAGACCGGGCTTCACATGTTCGTCCCCATCGAGCGCACTGTGACCTTCGATGAGGCCCGCCACATCTGCGAGACCGTGGGCCGGCACGTGATGCGGGCGCATCCCAAGGACATCACGATGGAGTGGGCGGTCGAGAAGCGCACCGGCAAGATCTTCATCGACTACAACATGAACGTGCGCGGCAAGACGCTCAACGTCGCCTACTCCCCCCGGGGGGTTCCCGGGACCCCGGTTTCGATGCCCCTCACCTGGGAGGAGCTCGAGGCGGCCGAGCCGCTGGACTTCACTCTCAATAATGTGCCGGGCCGCTTGGAAAAGAGGGGGGACCGGTGGCATGATGTACTTGAGTTAAAACAGAGCCTTACGAAGGCTTTTGGTGTCAAGGCTGAGAAGTAGAGGGTGACGGTATGGCCGCTGGTCGCTCGATAGGTTCTCTGACGGTGTCCTTCGGACTGGTCGCGATCCCGGTGAAGCTGTTCACCGCGAACCAGTCATCGAACGCCATCTCCTTCAATCTGCTCCACAAGACCGACGGCTCGCGCCTGCGGCAGCAGTACATCTGCCAGAAAGATGGGGCGGTGGTCGAGCGCGACGATATGGTCAAGGGCTACGAGTTCGCCAAGGACCAGTACGTGCGCTTCACGCCCGAAGAGATCAAGGCGATGGAAGAGGTCGGCAGCCACGCGGTCGAGATCTCCGAGTTCGTGCCGATCGAGTCGATCGATCCGGTGTACTACGACAAAACCTACTACCTGGCCCCGGACAAGGGCGCCGGCAAACCCTATGCCCTCCTCACCGAGGCGCTCAAGCAGGCCGGGCGTTGCGGCGTCGGCCGATGGGCGGCGCGCGGCAAGGGGTACCTCGTGATCCTCAGGCCCATCGGCGACGTGCTCGCGATGCAGCAGCTGCACTACGCGGCCGATGTGCGCCTCGCAAGCGAGGTCGAGATCCCCAAGCCGGAGGTGAAACCGGCGGAGCTCAAGCTCGCCCAACAGCTCATCGACGCGCAGACGGCCGAGAAATTCGATCCGGATGCCTACAAGGACGAGGTGCGCGGCCGCATCGAGGCCGCCATCAGGAAGAAGGTGGACGAGGGCCAGGAGATCACCATGGTCGAGCCGGCACCGCCGGGCGAAGGCAAGGTCATCGATCTCATGGAGGCGCTGCGCGCCAGCCTCGAGAGAAGCGGCAAGTCGCGCGAGCAGGCGAGCCCGCTCGGCCCACGCAAAGCTCCCAAGCGCGTCGAGGAACCGGCTAAAGTAGTGCGCAAGGCGGGCAAGCGCTGACTTCCGGGGAACTACTGTCCCTCAAGAGCTAAGGATGCGTTCCTTCAGTGTGCGGGACGTGCAGCGCGTCCTGCGGCTGTCTCCTTCGGTCACGCGCGGCCTGATCCGCGCCGGATTCGTCAAGGCGGCGCGTGGACCGCGCCGCGCCTATCGCCTCTCGTTCCAGGATCTGATCGTGCTGCGCACGGCGCGCGCCCTCATCGACGCCCGCGTGCCACCGAAGCGCATCCGCCGCTCGCTCGAGCGACTGCGGCGCGCCCTGCCGGCCTCGATGCCGCTCTCGGGCCTTGCGATCAGCGCCGTGGGAGATCGCGTGGTGGTGCGCGATGGCGAGACGCGCTGGCAGGCGGACAGCGGCCAGTATCTTCTCGGCCTCGACGTCACGCTCGAGGGTGGCGTGCTGCAGGTCGTCGAGCACAAGGCCGCCGAGCCGGTCGCTGCGACTGCGCCGGAGCTCGCGCGCGACTGGTTCGCCGAAGGGCTGACGCTCGAGAACACCGACCCGGCGGGCGCGGTGGCGGCCTACCGCCAGGCGGCCGATGAGAATCCGCACAACGCCGCCGCGTGGATCAACCTCGGGCGCCTCCTGCACCTGCTCGGCCGGACGGCCGAGGCCGAGGAAATCTACCGGCGCGCGCGCCCCCACGTGGGCTCGGATCCGCTGCTGCTTTTCAACCAGGCGGTGCTGCTCGAGGACGTCGGCAAGACGACTGCCGCGCTCGAGACCTATCAGGCAGCGCTCGCCGGCGATCCTGACCTCGCCGACTGCCACTACAATCTCGCGCGGCTCTATGAGTCGCTCGGCAAGCCGCAGCATGCGCTCCGACATCTGGGCGAATACCGGCGCCTGGTGAGCGACCGCCACTGACCGGCGAAGACGGGCCGCGCCTCCATGAGGTACTGGGTCGGCACCTCCGGGTACAACTACCCCGAATGGAAAGGCAGCTTCTACCCGGAGAAATTTCCGGCCGCAAAGATGCTGCCCTATTACGCGGAAGCGTTCAGGACCGTCGAGATCAACTACACTTTCTACCGCGTTCCCAACACGAAGATCCTCGGCGGTTGGCATCGCCAGACGCCGCCCGGCTTCCGCCTGACCCTCAAGGCGCCCAAGCGCATCACTCACATCGCGAAGCTCCAGGACTGCGCCGATCTGCTGAAGTTTTTCCTCGAGACCGCCGCAACGTTGGGTCCGAAGCTCGGCGCAATTCTCTTCCAGCTGCCGCCCTACTTCCGCAAGGACCTCGCAGTGCTCGACGAGTTTCTCAAGCTCCTCCCGGCCGGCACCTGCGCTGCGTTCGAGTTCCGCCACGCCTCGTGGATGGACGCCGAGGTGTTCGCGCGGCTCAAAGCGGCGAACCTCGCCCTGTGTGTGGCCGACAGCGAGAAGTTCTCGACCCCGGTCGAGATCACCGCGCCTTACGCCTACTTCAGGCTGCGGGACGAGGGCTACACGCCCGAGGACCTCCGGCGCTGGGCCGGAACGATCCGTGCGAGCACCGCGCAGTGCACCGATGTGTTCGTGTACTTCAAGCACGAGGAGTCGGGCAAGGGCCCGCAGTTCGCCCGGATCCTGCTCGAGGCGCTGGCGGCGGGCGGCTGAGCGGCCGGGCCACGGATTTTTTCGCACCACCTGCATCCAAAGCCTCGCCGGCACGCATCTTTACGGGGACACTAACTCCTTAACGAGGGTGAGCCCATGGAGCACTTCGGACCCTTTGCTGTCGCCATCATGTTCTGGATCTTCGTCACGATCGCCGCCGTTGCGGGCATCGTCTCCGACTACAAGAAGCGCCAGCTGGCCCTCGAGCCCCTGCGCCTGGCGGTTGAGCGCGGCCAGCAGCTCGACCCCGCCTTGATCGACCGCCTCATGGCGCCCGAGCGAGACGCGGGGATGAGCCCGACGCCTCTGCGCGTGGGAGGAATCATCACGCTGTCGGCGGGGGTTGGCATCGTGATTCTGGCGTTCCTGCTCCAACAGGTTGCCGCGGTCTCCTTCTACCCCGTGCTCGGTGGGGGCATCGTGACGTTCTGCGTAGGGGGCGGGCTCATCATCGCGGCGCGTGCCGTCGAGCAACAGCGTGCGCGAACGGCCACCCTCGCGGGTAACGGCAACGGCTCGACGGAAAAGCGCGGAACCTGAGCACGCGCGGTGAACCGCATGAGCCCCGTGCTCGGCGAAGCCGCGGAGGCGGTCGTGGTCGCTCTCGCCATGGGGGGCGACCGCGGCGCCTTCTCCGAGCTCGTATGGCGCCGGCAGAGCTGGTTGCGCAATCTCCTGCGCCGACTGTGCCGCGACCCCGCGCTCGCCGACGACCTCGCCCAGCAGGTCTTGCTCAAGGCGTGGCGCTCGCTGCCACAGCTGAAGTCAGTGGCCGCCTTCGGCGGCTGGCTGCGGCGCCTCGCCATCAACACCTGGCTTGCCGAGGTACGCGCTGCAACCCCGGCCGAGTCGCACTACGAGGCGCAGGAGCTACCGGTCACGGCCGTATTCATGCCCGCCGCCGCCGAGCAGCTCGACCTCGACCGGGCGCTCGCGCAGCTCACCCACACCGAGCGGCTGTGCGTCGTGCTGGCCTACCACGAGGAGATGTCGCACGCCGAGATCAGCGCGGCGACCGCTCTGCCGCTCGGCACCGTCAAGTCACACGTGAGACGCGGTTCGCAGCGCCTGCGGGTGCTGCTGCGCGCCTATGAGCCTCCCGAGAAGGAGCACGCCCATGCTGGATGACCGAGATGTAATGCTGCGGCGCGAGTTCGCGCGGAGTGAGCGGCCGCTGGCCGACGCGCAGTTCGTGGCACAGGTAACGGAGCGGCTGCAGGTATTCTCCGCCCGCCGCCTGCTCGCGGTAGCGCTCGGCGGCCCGCTCCGAGCCATCTTCACCGGGCTCGCGTTCGGTGTCGTTGCGCCGCTACGGATGCGCCACGCGGGGCCCGTAGTAGTGGCCGCGCTCGGACTCGTGCTCTGGAGCATTCTCAACCGTTCCCTCTAGAACCCGCCGGCGCGTTCGCGCTCAGTCGGTCCAGATATCGGCAAACACGCGCGCGAAGTTCGCGCCGATGACTTTCTCGACGACGCCCGCCGGATAACCGCGCTTCAGCAGCTCGTCCGTAATCACCTCGATGCGGCGCGGCGTGTTGAGACCCACCACGTACGGGGGCCGGTCTTCCTCGGGCGCCGCAAGACCCGCGGTACGCCGTTGCTCGAGCTGCTGGTTGAGCTCGGCCATGCCCTTCTCGCTGGTATCGAGCGGCAGGATGTCGGCGTCACTGCCGATACCGACGTGATTCTCGCCGGCCACCCTGAGCGCGTGCTCGAGATGCATCATGTAGTCCTCGACGGTCGGCTGCTTCGGCGAGGCCGTCAGGTACGGGAGGTCGAAGATCCCTACGACACCGCCGCGCTCGGCGAGCGCCCGCAGCTGCTCGTCGCTCTTGTTGCGCGGATGTGGGTGGATGGCCGCGCAGCCGGCGTGCGTCATGACGGGAGGCTTGCCCGCGATATCGAGGACGTCCGCCGTGGTCGCGGGATTGGCGTGGCTCAGATCGACGGCGATGCCGAGCCGGTTCATCTCGGCGACCGCCTGCCGGCCGAGGGGGGTCAGACCGCCGCCTTCCGGCTCCATGACCCCGGCGGCAAACGGCGACTTGCGGTTGTAGGAGAGCTGCATGACGCGCACGCCGAGATTGCGGAACAGCTCGAGCGACTCGAGCCGTCCCTGCAGCATCTCCGTGCTCTCGAAGGACAGGATGATGCCGAGCTTGCCCTCGGCTTTGGCGCGCGCGAAATCGCCCGCGACCCGCACCTGCGTGAAGGCTGCCGGGTACATCTCGATCAGCCGCTGCACGTGAGCGATCGCGCCGATGGTGGTCGCGAAGTCGTCGTTGATCCCGCCCAGGGAATACTTGATGACGTCGATGCCGCTGCCCCGCACCGCGTCGAGGTCGGCTTGCGGCAGCGGCAGCCGCCCCTCGGGCGGTGAGGAGTTGCAGTCGAGGATCAGGGCGCCGTGATAGAGAGCATGCGCACGCGCCGAAGGGGACGCCGCCGGCGCCGGTGCGTGCACCGGCGGCGGCTCCGCACGCGCGAGCGGGCTCAGCGCGGCCGCGGCCGCCGCACCAGCCAGACTCTTGTGAAACTGCCGGCGGTTCACGGCCGTGGGGTTCTCACCGCCACCCCCTGAACCTCGAAACGCGCGCCGCGCACCAGCTTGCTGACGCCTATGAAGGCGCGTGCCGGGGGACGGCCATGGAAGTAGCCGGCGTAGATACCGTTGAAGGTGTCGTAGAGCGAAAGATCCGTGCAGTACACCGTCACGCTCACGAGGTCATCCGTCGTGAAACCGGCGCGCTCGAGGGTGTGCTTCACGGCGTCCATCACCAGGCGCGCTTCGGTCCCGGGACTCGTGGCGGCATTGCCGGTGCGCGGATCGATGCCGATGTGACCGGCGACGTACAGCGTATCGCCGAGACGCACCGCGTCGCTGAAGGGCAGCGCCGGCCCGTTCGGGGCGGGCGGATGCTCGAGGTAGCTGCGCTCGGCAGCGGCCGGGGCCCCAGGCGCCGGCGGCACGCCGGCCGCGATCAGCGCAACAAGCATCAGTCCGGGACGCATGACCCCCTCCCGGCGCCTTCTGTTACGGGCGCCTCCCGGAAAGATATGCGAAAACGCCCGTCCAGGGAACGCGCTGCAGCGAGGCGCAGATGCGCTCATGAAGCGCAGCTGAAGAGATCGGAAACGCACGCCGCACCCTCGAGCTCGAGCAGCGCGCGCTTGATCGCCAGGCCTCCGCCAAACCCCGTCAGCGAGCCGTCGGCGCCGATGACCCGGTGGCAGGGAACTATGATCGGCAGCGGATTCGCCCCGTTCGCCAGTCCCACCGCCCGCGCGACGTTCCCGACCCGCCGTGCCAGCTCGCCATAGGAGATCGTCTCACCGTAGGGAATCGCGACGAGCGCCCGCCATACCGACCGCTGGAACTCGCTCCCCTCCATGGTGAGCGGCACGCTGAAGGCACGGCGCTCGCCGGCGAAATACTCGGCCAGCTCGCGTGTGACGCCGGCGAAGCGCGCGGCTTCCCGGCGCCACTCGCGCGGCGGCGTGAAGGGGTGCGGGCCTCCCTGGAAATGCACCCGCGTCAATGCGTGTGCGTCGGCGGCCAGCAGCAGGGGTCCGACCGGACTCGCCGTCTCGTGCCAGAACATCGGACGCATCGTGCGCCTATGTTACGCGGGTGGGGTGGCGGCCGCAGTCTCAGCCATTCTGTCTCGCCATCGCGCGGGCGAAAGCCGGCCGCGTCACGACCCGTTTCACGTAGTCCTCGATCACGGGTGACTTGGGCAATATCGGACTGTTGGCGAACAGGGCAAACGAGGTCGCATAGAGCACGTCAGCGGCCGAGAAGCGCTCGCCGGTGAAGTACGGTGCCTGCGTCAGGCGCGCGATGATCACCGGCATCACCTCCTCCACCGGCGCCCAGCCGGCGGTGCCGCGCGGCACCTCCCAGCCCATGAACTTGGAGACGAACGCGGGCTCGAACACGCCGGCGTAATAAGCGAGCCAGCTCAAGTAGGCAGCGCGCTCCGGCTCGCCCGGCAACGGCCCGATGCGGCTCTTCGGGAACTTGTCGGTCAGATAGATCGCGATCGCCGCCGACTCGAATACCACGACACCGTCGTCGGAGATCGCCGGCACCTTGCCCTGCGGATGCGGGTTGGCGGGGTCGGGGGCACCGCCGTCGCGGGTACGCGTGGTGACCACACGGATCTGGTACGGCGCCTCGAGCTCCTCCAGCAGGAAGATGAAGCGCGTCGAGCGGGTGTTGGGGCGGTGATAGAGCGTGATCACAAAACCTCCTCTTCAGCGCAGTGAGCGCAGCGTCGCGAGCGAGGCCTCGCGCAGTCTGTCGATGGTCTCGTCGATGCGGTTGACGGCCGTCTCGTCGTCCCTGCCGAGGCCTTCCCAGTTCTCGCTCCATACCTTGAGCAGCTCGGCCGCCCGCGCTGGTACCGGCGCCGGTACCAGCGCCGCCAGGTCGCGGATCGCAAGCACGTCGGTCCAGCCGGTGCGCGGACTCCCGCCGTTGCGGTCACGGTCGTACTGCGCGAGGAACGTCACCCGCTCGAGGTCGCCGGCGCGCATGAGCAGCTCGAACGCCGCGGTACGCACGTTGCGGTTACGCTCGGTGTGCTCGTTGCGCCAGGTGTTGTAACCGAGGCTGCCGATCGCCACCGCGAGGCTGATCAGCGCGACGGCGTTGTTGCGCAGCTGCTGGCGGATCGTGGTCACCGCGAAATCATACGCCGCCGGGGCTGGATCGTGCGGCCGACGCGGCGGACAATGAGCGGGTGAAGAAGGCGTCCCGGGTGAAGAGCAGGCGGCCGCACGCAAAACCTGAGAGCAGCGGCACGGGGACGGCGGGGGAATTGAGCTCGCCGGCGTGCTACCTGCACGAATTCACAGCGGATGCGCCGGCCGCGCTGCCGCGCGACGTCGCGGTCAAACGCATCTACGACAAGGCGGAAATGCAGGACGGCTACCGGGCGCTGATCGACCGCCTCTGGCCGCGCGGCATCAGCCGCCGGCGGGCGGCGCTCGATGCCTGGCTGGTCGAGCTCGCTCCGAGCCATGAGCTGCGCACCTGGTTCCGCCACGATCCGAAACGCTGGCGCGAGTTCGCCCGCCGCTATCGCGCCGAGCTGCGCACCCAGAGCGAGGCGCTGGAGGCGCTCCGGCAGCGTGCCGAGCGCATGCGCGTGACGCTGCTCACCGCGACACGCGAGCCGCGCATCAACCACGGGGTGGTGCTGCGCGCGCTGCTGCTGAAGACCGCCCTTCCCCGCGCGCGCTCGCGGGCTCCCCGCCTTAACCGCCGCTGAATGCAGCGCGGCCGGGGCGAGTCAGCCCCGGTACAGGCGCGTGCGGTTCCAATGGTCCCTGAGGGGAGGAAGGAGGAGCCATGCGTAACATCATCAAGATTCTGATCGCTCTGGGGCTCGCAGCAGCCCTCTCCGGGTGTGTGATCCGCCCGTGGCACCCGCACCACTGGCGCGGGCTCGCGAGCGTGGTCGCGCCCGCGAACCTGGTCGCGCGCATCTGACGAGGAGCCTGGCCGATGCGGCCCACTGTCAGCGGACTGACTCCCGCCGCGTTGTTACCTCCAAGTGAGCTGGAGGATCGGAGCATGCACAGCATTGTCAAACTGATGATCGCTCTCGGCGCCGGCGCGCTCCTGGCAGGTTGCGTGGTCGCCCCGGTCGGATCCCCGCGCGCTTATGTCGGCGTGGGTGTGATCGCACCCGCTCCGGTGGTCGTGGTGCACGGCTACTACCGCTGATTCAACGAACCTGCCGAGGCGGCGGGCGGCCCACCCGGGTGCGTACGGGAGGCCGCGTGATTCAAACCGCCGCCTCCGCTAGTATCGGGTCCTCCGCGACGCACCGCGAGGACCACCTTGAAAGTCGGCACCAAGACTGACGCCCCCGCTACGCGCGCGGCGCTGCTCCGCTAGACCCGCCGTGTCACTGCGCTCCTCCCAGATCCGTACGGTGGCGCTGCTGTTCTGCGGCTACGCGTCCTGCTATTACTGCCGCGCGGATCTTTCGGTGGCGACACCGCTGCTGGCGGACGAGCTCGCCGCTCACGGCGTGAGCCACGCCGAAGCCCTGGTCCACATCGGCACCATCACCTCCCTCGGCGTGCTCGCCTACGCCGTCGGCAAGCTCTTCCTGACGGGCCTCGGGGACTACTGGGGCGGACGGCGCAACTTTCTCATCGGCGTGGGCGGCGCGGCGGTGTTCACGCTGCTGTTCGCCGTCGGCGGCGGGCTGCCGCTCTTCACGCTCGCCTGGACCGCCAACCGGCTGACGCAGTCGGTCGGCTGGGCCGGCCTCATCAAGGTCTCATCGAAGTGGTTCAACTACTCCTCCTACGGCTCGATCGCGGGAATCCTCAGCATCAGCTACCTGGTGGGGGACGCGGCGGCGCGCAACCAGATGGCGATGCTGCTGGCGCACGGCTACGGCTGGCGCGCGCTGTTCGTGTTCGCGGCAGCCGTGGCGGCGCTGGCATTGCTCGCCAACGTCCTCTGGCTGCGGGAGTCGCGTGTCGAGGAAGGTCACGCGGAAGCCGAGCCCAATCCGGCGCTCAACCTGTTCACCTCCGGCGAGACTCGCCCGCCGAGCGTCGCGGCCCTGCTGCGGCCGCTGCTGCGCAGCCGCGCATTCCTCTTGGTTTGCCTGCTGTCTTTCGGCTGCACGATCATCCGCGAGACGTTCAACACCTGGAACCCGGTGTACCTGAGGGACTACGTCGGATACAGCGTGAGCGACGCCGCCGGCATGAGCGCCATCTTTCCCTCGGTGGGCGTGGTGTCGGTGCTGCTCGCGGGCTGGCTGAGCGACCGCTTGGGTCCCACCGGCCGCTCGCTGCTCATGTTCGTGGGTCTCATCGGTGCCGCGCTGGCGCTGCTCGCGCTCACCGGCGTTCCCGCCGGCACACCGGGATCGGCGCTGCCCGTGATTCTGATCGCGCTGGTCGCCCTCGGCCTTCTCGGGCCCTACTCCTATCTCGGCGGCGCCTTCGCGCTCGACTTCGGCGGCAAACAGGCGAGCGCTGCCTCCTCCGGCATCATCGACGGCATCGGCTATCTCGGTGGCGTGTTCGCCGGCGACAGCGTCGCGCGGCTGGCGATGGCCTTTGGGTGGCGCGGGGTGTTCGTCACGCTCGCGGTGGTCAGCGCCGCGGCGGCCGTGAGCGCCGGCTATCTCCATCTCCTGAATCTCCGGGCCGCGGCGCTCAAAGCCGCTCCGGCGGCCGGTGTCCATGGCAAGCTGGCGGAGCGAACGTGAGCGTCGCGGATGAGATCCTCGCGATCTACGGCGCGCGCGGCGCCGGCGCCTACTTCGGCGAGCGCGTCACGATCACCGAGCACTGCCTGCAGGCCGCGTGGTTCGGGCGAGTCGAGGGCGCACCGGAGCCGCTCATCATCGCGGGTCTGCTGCACGACGTCGGGCACCTCCTCGAGGCGGTACCGGACGATATCGCCGACTGGACCACGGACGCGCACCACGAGGAGACCGGTGCGCGCTGGCTGGCCGCGCGCTTCGGCCCCGAAATCAGCGAGCCGGTGCGCCTGCACGTACCGGCGAAGCGCTACCTGTGCGCGACCGATGCCGGCTACTTCCGTCAGCTGAGCTCCGCCTCGGTCCACACGCTCAAGCTCCAGGGTGGTCCGATGTCGATCGAGGAGACGCGTGCCTTCGAGCGGGAGCCCTTCTACCGCGAGGCGGTGCGTGTGCGGCACTGGGACGATCAGGGCAAGGTGGCGGGTCTCAAGGTTCCACCGCTGGAAGCCTACCTCAGCATGCTGAACTCGGCGGCGCGCGCACGCTGACACACCATGGACATCGCAGGAGACAGGATTCCCTACATCCCCTCGACCGGTGCCCGCCGGGTGCATGAGGCGCCGCTCGTCGTGGCGAGCTCCGCGAGCCTCGAAGGCTACGGGCTGCTGGTGGATGAGCCGAAGACTCATCCGATCGAGATCGTTCGATGGCCGGCGCAGGGCTGGCGCGCGACCGATGCCGGGAGCGGCGATCAGGGTGGCGTGACCGAAGGATTATTCGAGTTCTGCTGGAAGGGCGCGACGCTCTACGCCCGCAACCACGCGGTGGGCGACAGCTACCTCTTCGGCTGGAGCACCTGGCCGGAGCAGGCGGCGAGCTCGGGCGGCGGTGCGCGCGAGCGCGCGCTCATCTGGCGCGCCAACTATCACCCCGACGGCGGTCAGCTCTTCTTCCCGCTCAAGGGGCAGAGTTTCGTCGTGCCGCTGGCGCTGCCGGGCGATGATGTGACGCCGGAATCCTTCGTCGCCTTCTGGTGCGACGGCGGCCGGGCGCTCTATCTCCATCCGAACGTCTGGCACGGCGCCGTCGTTCCGCACGACGACGAAGCACAGTTCCTCGACCGCCAGGGACGCGTACACGCGCGCGTCTCGGTCGACTTCGTCAGGGAGTTCAGCTGCTATCTCGGCGTCTCGCTGCGACCGCCGAGCTCCTGAATCGACTGCAGCCGCGGCGGAACGCGTCCCCGCGTCCTCGCCGCGGACCGCAACCGGCGGACTACCTGGCGGGTTACTTCGCCGGCTTCAGGGTGAACTCACCCACGTCGACGCCGAGGTCGATGCCGCGGCCGGTGCCCTCGAGCGCGAGCGACACCGTGCCCTTGGTCAGCAACTGCGCGGTTCCCGACTTCAGCACGCCGGCGTGCGCCTCGCCCTGCGCGTAGCGCCCGAGCACGTCATCGATAGTACGCACGTGGGTGAACTTGCCGGTGCCGTGGTCCACCTGGCTTCGGCCGGCGGTCAGTCCGCCACCCTTGACGGTGATCAGCACGGGCATCGAGCTGCCGTTCCTGCAGGTGACCATGCCCTTGCCATGGGCGCTCGCATACACGGCCGACCAGCCGCTCAGCGAGAAGCTCAGCTTGCAGCCGAGATCCGCGCGCTCGTCCTGTGCCATCGCCCGATGCGCGCCAAGCAGCGCGACAGCGGCAAGCGCAAGTGTGACGACTAAGGTGTGCTTCATGCCAACTCCTTGGTTACTGCTCCACACCCGACTGTGGGTTCACGCCGCTGAACTTCCGCTGAATGCGCCGGACGCGTGCACGCGCCGCGGAAGCGTCTCGCCTCTGGTATGAGCCGGAGCGTGCGAGGTTCAATTCCGCATATGTTCCACGGCAGGCCCTGAATCGGGGCTCCCGGGGGACATCACACGCGCTGCCTTTCGGTGTCTAGGCGCGCGGCTCGGCAAGCAACTGCACCCAGAAGAGGCCGCGCCGCGAGACCCGCCCCGGAGCGAGTCCGATCCCCATCTGCGCGAAGCGCGGATCCATGATGTTCTCGCAGTGCCCGGGACTCGCGAGCCAGCCCTTGACGACCTCTTCGACCGATTGCGGTCCGTAGGCGATGTTCTCGCCCACCAGCTTCTCGTGGTATCCGGCGGCGCGTACCCGGTCGGCGGGTGATTCGCCCGAGAGATCCTGGTGCTCGAAGTAGTCGTGCACCGCCATATCTGTGGCGTGCCCGAGCGCCACGCCCGCGAGCGTCCCCGACAGAGTCAGTGGCGGCGCGGGCCCGAACGACTGTGCTCCGCATTGCGCCCCGCGGGCCCGTGCCTGGTTGACGAGCTCGAGCGCGCGTGCAGCCATCGCGGGCGTTGGGCTCATCGGTGCTGGCGCCCTCGAAGGCGCGGGTACGCTGTATGCGCCTGCCGCCGCCGGGGGCGACGACCACGAGGAGCCGGACGGCGTCGCGAGCATCAGCCAGCTGTCCGCGCCGCGGTGGTAGAGACCGACCTCGCGCACATCGCGGCTCGAGACCACACTGCAGTCGCTGTGCCGCAGCCGCTGGATGAGCGCCTCGTCCGAGCCGGTGACGCGCAGGCCCTGGGCGTTCTTCAGCGGATAGCCGGCGAGCTCGGCCGCCGAATTGAGCGAGTGGCCGTCGGCCCATTGCTCGGCGGCGCGGTCGAGGTAGGGATTGCGCCTGAGCGGCGGCGCGATCGGCATGATGCCGCCGCAGCCGCCTGCGCGCAGCATCTGTACGACCGACAGGGCATCGGCGCGCGCCGCGGGGGCGGCGATCAGCCCAGCCGCAACAACCAGCAGGCCCCAACGGGGGTTCATGCGATTCATGTTAGCCAAAGGAACGCGCCGCGGCTGTGGCGGATGACCGCGCCGGGGCGGTACCCGATCACAGATTGGTGAGGCGGACCCTCAGGCACGGCTGGAATCCGCCCGGCCGGCCTCGAGCCACTGCTCGGCGAGGCGCACCCACATGGTGCCGCCGAGGGGAATGAGCGCGTCGTTGAAGTCGTAGCTCGGGTTATGCAGCATGCACGGCCCCTCGCCGTGGCCGCCGGCGCGGTGACTGCCGTCGCCGTTGCCGATGAGGAAATAGCACCCGGGTTTCCTCTGCAGAAAGTAGCTGAAATCCTCGGCCCCCATGGTCGGGTCGAACTCCTTGACGTTGTGCGTGCCCACCAGGCCGCCGAGCAGCTCGCGCACGAACCGGGTCTCGCCCGGATGGTTGATGGTGGGGGGGTAGTTGCGGCGGAAACTGAACTCGCAGGACGCCTCGAACGCCTGGGCGGTGGCCTCGGCGATGCGCCGCATGCGCTGCTCGATGAGATCGAGCACCTCGACGCTGAAGGTCCGCACCGTGCCCTGCAGCTCGCAGCTCTCCGGCACGACGTTGATCGCCTCGCCGGCCCGGAGCGTGGTGACCGACAGGACCCCCGCGTCGATCGGGCGCTTGTTGCGCGAGATGATGGTCTGGAAGGACTGCACCATCTGGCAGGCGACCGCCACCGGATCGACGCCGAGGTGCGGCATCGCGGCGTGCGAGCCCCGGCCGCGGATCACGATCCTGAAGTCGTTGCTCGAGGCGAACACCGGGCCCTCGCGCACGGCGAACTGGCCGGCCTCGAGTCCCGGCCAGTTGTGGATGCCGAACATCGCCTCCATCGGAAAGAGGTCGAAGAGGCCGTCCTTGATCATCTCGCGCGCTCCGCCGCCGCCCTCCTCCGCCGGCTGGAACACCAGATACACCGTGCCATCGAAATCGCGATGATGTGCGAGGTGACGTGCGGCGGAGAGCAACATGGCCATGTGCCCGTCGTGACCGCAGGCATGCATCCGGCCCTGGTGCACGCTGGCGTGGGCGA
This sequence comes from Steroidobacteraceae bacterium, assembly GCA_035518275.1. GTDB lineage: Bacteria > Pseudomonadota > Gammaproteobacteria > Steroidobacterales > Steroidobacteraceae > 13-2-20CM-66-19. The sequence continues at coordinate 22,823 of DATIXU010000055.1, read as the reverse complement.
AGGTGTTGCGCTCGGTCACCGGCAGCGCGTCGATGTCGGCGCGCAGCCCCACGGCGCGAGGCGAGCTGCCGTTCTTCACGATGCCGACCACGCCGGTACGGCCGAGGCCGCGGTGCACTGGAATGCCCCAGCCGCTCAGGGTCTGCGCGATGAGCTCCGAGGTGCGCTGCTCCTCGAAGCCGAGCTCGGGATGGGCGTGCAGATCTCTGCGCAGGCTCTGAATGGCGGCCGCCTCCGCCACGATGGGCTCGATCAGGTTCATGTCGGCCTCCGTGTGAGGAGCATGGTCGATATTGTGACCAGAAAATTCACGCACAGGGCGAGAAAGCCGGCGCTCACGCCGAAGAGCGGATCGTGATGGCTGAGCATGAGAGAGACTGCGGTGACGACCCCGACGATCATACCGGCAAACACCGCCGGCGCGGTCACGCGCCGGGAGTAGAGACCCAGCACTACGCCGGGGAAGAACTGGGTGACGCCCGCATAGCCGGTGAGCAGCAGCGACACGAGGGTCGTCGAGCTGTAGATCGCGAGCGTGAGGCTGATGAGGCCGATGACGACCACCATGGCGCGCGCCAGCCGCGCCACCTGCGGGTCTGACATCTGCGGCGCGAACAGAGGCCGATACAGGTTCTTCGCAAAGAGCGTCGCCGCGGTCAGGATGAAGATCGAGGCCGGCACCATGGCTGTGAGCGCCCCGGCCCCGCCGACGACGCCGAGGAACCAGGCTGGAAAGCTCTGCCGCACGACGGTCAGCATGGCGAGATCGCCGTTGCCGAGTCCCGGCACGATGAGCACGGCGGCGAAGCCCGCGAAGAAAATGAAGGCCAGCGTCAGCGTGTAGAGCGGCATCACGACGGCGTTACGGCGCAGCGTATCGGCGCTCCGCGCCGTGAAGGCGGCCCCGAACGCATGCGGCCACATATAAAAGCCGAGCGAGGTGAGCAGGACCGTCGAGATGAACCAGCCGTGCCCCAGATTGGGAGTGGCGCCTGGCATGGTGAGGTGCGCGGAGTGCGTGTGCACCAGGGCCGCGAACATGGGGGCGATGCCGCCGAAATGAATGAGCGGCACGCCGATGCCGATCGCGAGCGCGGCGAACACCATCAGGGCATCCTTGACGACGCTCACCCAGGCCACGGCGCGTACGCCGCTCGCGAACACGAACGCAACGAGCAGCGCCACCGCAACCGCCATCGCCGGCGTACGGCCGATGTCGCCGTAACTCGCGACCGAGGCGATGATGCCGATCCCGGTAATCTGCAGCTGCAGATAGGGCACGAAGGAGGCAATCCCGACGATGCAGACGAAACCGGCCAGCCAGCGGTTGCCGTAGCGCACGCGGAAGAAATCGGCCTGCGTCTGCAAGCCATGCCGGCGGCCTACCTCCCAGAGTTGCGGCAGGACGAAGAACGACACCACGTAGGCGAGCGTGAGGTAGGCGAGCACATACAGCGTCGGCCCGCCGCGGGAGTAGGCCCAGCCGCTCGCCCCGAGAAAGGCGAAGGTGGTGTACACCTCACCCGCCATCAGCAGGAACACCAGCACGACACCGAAACCACGTCCGCCCACCGTCCACTGCTCGAGGTCCATCCTGACGCGCGCACCCGCGACGAAGCCGACCGTCGTACCAATCGCGACGATCGCGACGATCGTGGCGAGCGCGGTCGCGGCGGCGCTCACGGGTCGGTGCCGTCGGGGCGGTGGCGGCGAGCCTCGATCCGGTAGGCGCCCCACATGAGAAGCGGTGTGAGCACGATCCAGCAGATGAGCCAGAAGAGATTGAAGGGCAGCCCGAGCGGCATCGGGTCGATGCGATCCCAGAGCGGGACCATGAGGCACATTGCCGTGAGGGGAATCAGGGCGAGCAGTACCGCGGCGGGCGCAGGTCTGCGCGCGCGCCGCGCGCCTTCGTGGTCGGGCACGGTGTGAGTCCTAAGGCAGCGGGTGAATGCTGGTATTAAAGAGGTACGGGTCGCTGAAATCGGTCTGATCGCCCGCCTTCCTGCCCGTGACCGGCAGCAGACGCGCCGCGAGCGGCTTATGCCATTTCCAGGCGAGCGAGGCCACGTCGCCATAGATGCGCATCAGCTGCGCCTCGCTGACATCGCCCGGCAGGGGCACCGTGTCGAGCCCGGTGGCGCACACCGCCGAATACGCGAGCAGCCCGTCCATGTCGTACGTGCCTTCCGCCCAGCGGCGCGCCAGGAGCTTGTCCTCCATCACCGGGAGCATGAGGCCCGAGTAGCCGATCTGCCTGACCGGTACGGCCTTGACGGCGGTCGTGATGATGAGCGCTGCTGTCATGGTGCCGCCCGCCCCGAACTTCGCCCCGGTGAAGGCTTCGATGGCGGCGCCGATCGACACGTCCGCGAGCGGAGCGGGTGTGGGATCGACCCCCATGAACGTCCAGCCGTAGTGGCTCGCCACCTCCGTGCCGATCGTCTCGGCGACCCGGGCATGAATGGTCAGCTGCCGGGTGAGCTCGGCGACTGCGGCGTCGAAGTCGCGCTGCGCCTCGCGCAGGATCGCGAGCGTCGCGGCGATCTGCCGGGCGTAGCTCGCGCGCTCGAGGCTGACGAAAGCGGTGATGGCTCGTACCTTGGGCCTGGTGTAAGCCGGCGCCTGTGCGCCGGCCGCGCAGGCCGTTGCCAGCAACAGTGAGAGGGCGGCGAGTCGAGCGCGGATCATGACCCCTCCCAGGTTTCCCGGCCGCGGGCGTTTCCCGCGGCATTAGAGCATGGAGAGCTCCGGTTTGCGCTTTGATACGCTAGCCGCCCCGCTTTTGAGCCCGGAGCGTCTCGTGAGATCACTCGCAACGATCGTGACGGCCATCGCCGCCTCCCTGACTCTCACGGCCGCCGCACCCGAGCAGCCGGCGATGACCGCGGGCGACCTCGCGCAACTCTGCAGCGGCTCGGATCACGTGAGCGTGAATGCCTGCCGCATTTATATGCTGGGAGTCACCCAGGGCATCGCGGTAGGAATCCGCATGGCCGCCGCGCCGAGCCCGGATAGCCGCCCGTGCGTGCCGCCCGGGATTTCCGCGGAAGAGCTCGAAGCGGCCCTGAAGAAGCAGCTCGCCTCGCTCGACGCAGACTCCGGGCAGCGCGATGCGGCCGGATTCATCGGCGCCGCGCTGGCCGCGAGATTCCCCTGCCGAGGAGGCAAGCAATGAACCGGCTCAATCGGCTGCACGCAGCATGCCTCGCGCTCCTCGCCTGCGCCTCGGGTGTCGCACGCGGTGAGCCCGCCGGCGCGGATGGAATCTATCTGCCGGCGGCGGTCGCGCAGACCGAGGCCGACGAGTACACGCGCTACGAGCTGCTGGCGCCCGATACGGCCAGCTTCCGCATCAGCTACGAAGTGACCGCGACCACCGCCGGAGCGAAGTTCTTCTACAACCCGATTCGCAAGGGCAGCGTTGCGAGCGACGAGAGCGTCTACGACGCTCACCTCGGCACGCCGCTGCACTTCGAGGTGGTGAGTGGCGCCGCGGCACGCCAGGACCCGCTGATGCCCCATGCGGACCCCGCGACCGAGTACCTCCGCGTCACGCTCGCCGCCCCGGTGCCCGAGCACGGGCAGGCGCGGCTCCTGATCCTCAAGACCTACAAGGACCCGAAGAGCTACTACCAGGACGGCAAGACGCTCGTCTTCGACCGGCCGCTCGGCGTCAGACGCAACAAGATCGTGCTGCCGCCTGGCTACGAGGTCACCGGCCTCGGCGTGCCGGCGCAGATCCGCACCGAGCCCGACGGGCGGATCGCCGTGAGCTTCCTGCACGCGGGCGCGGGCGAGGCGCCGCTCAAGGTGCGCGCGGTCAAGGATGCGCGCGTCGCGGCACCGAAGCCCTTCACGGCGCAGCGCAGCTGGGAGTCGCCGTTCGAGGGAGGCACGGAGGAGGAGCGCCTCGCCGAGCGCGCCCACGAGGACCGCGAGATCGTCTATTTCCTCCAGCAGCCCGAGAGCCACGCCTTCAGCCTCTATCACGACTACACCGAGACGCGTGCCGGCGTGAACGGCTACGCCAACGTGGTGCGCGCCGGGAGCGTCGCGAGCCATCCTTCCGCCGTCAACCTCGACACGGGGGAAGCACTCGCGACGCGCGAAGTGAGCGGAGCCGAGCTCGCGGCCGCGAAGATCAACGTCGGCGAGGCGGTGGCGGCGGCCGCGCACGTGGTGCTCATCCCGTTCAAGGCACTCGAGAGCGGACAGTCGCTGCGGCTGCGCATCAGCGAGACCTACACGGCACCGGTCAGCTACCGCCTCGAGGGAGACGAGCTCGTGTTCGACCGCAGCCTCGGCCGGCCTCGCAATGCCGTGGTGCTGCCGTCGGGCTGGTACTGCACCTTCAGCGCCGCTCCCGCGACCGTGAGCCAGCTGCCGGATGGCCGGGTGCGGCTCGACTACTGGGACGATCGGCCGGAGGCGGTCGACGTGCTGCTCAAGGCACGACGGCGCGCCAGCGAGTGAGGGCTGCGCGAGTCTGTTAAGCCCCCAGGTGCTTCTCGAAAAAACTGACGACCACCCGAGCGCCGCCTGCGTCGCGTAGAGTCACCTCAGTCGAGCTCGCCCTCATCCTCGCGTACATGCGCCAGGGTCTCATCTTCCAATGCCGGCTGCGCGGCTGCCGCCGGGAGCGGCGCGATGCGCCCGGCCACGAACCGGGAGATCGCGGGCCCCGCAAGCAGCAGGAACACGAATCGGATCGTCTGCAGCGCCATCACGAAGGAGAGGTCGACGCGGCTCGAGGCCGCGATGATCGCGACCGAGTCCGCGCCTCCGGGACTCGTGGCGAGATATGCGGTGAGCGGATCGATGCCGAACGCCTCGACGAGAACGAGCGCCAGCAGACCGGCGAACACCATGAGCAGCAGGATCGCAGCCAGTGTCGTCGGCAGGGCACGCACGGCGTGCGCGAGAATATCGCGGCTGAAACCGAGTCCGATGCTCCAGCCTACGAAGGCGTAGCTCACCGCGAGCAGCCACGGCGGCAGCTCGATATGCACGAGCCCGCTCGAATGCAGCACGGCGCCGAGCACCATCGGTACCAGGAACACGCCGGCTGGAACCCGTGCGATGTGGCCGATCGCGCCGCCCAGCAGCGCGATCGCCAGCGTCTCGGCGAAGGGCAGCGCGTCGAGTGCCGGGAACCAGGTGACCTGTGACGCGGGCAGGTGCGGTCCGACCCAGAGCCGCGCCACCAGGGTGGCAACCGTAGCAACCAGCACCACGCGCAGGTACTGCATGAAAGCGACCAGCCGGGTATCCGCACCGAACTCTCCGGCCATGAACACCATGGCGGACGCCGCCCCGGGCGCCATGCCCCACACTGCGGTGGTGCCGGGCAGAACGCGCCAGCGGCTCATCGCGGCGCCGATCACGCTGGCGGCAGCCACCACCGCCAGGATCACGCCGAGAAAGATCGGCCAGCGGTGCGCGAAGATTCCCAGTATCCCGGGTGTCAGGGCGCGCGCGATCATGCAGCCGATCACCGCCTGAGATACGTACAGGAGTGGGCGCGGCAGGCGGATGCCGCCGCCACCCGCCTCGACCGCGATCGCGGCCATCATCGGACCAAGCAACATTGCCGCGGGGAGCCTGACCAGCATGAGCAGCGCCCCCAGCAACAGCGAGCCGCCGAGCAGCACCAGCCACCGCAGCGGCTGCGGGAGCGCATCGAGAAGAAGAGTGTCCCGGGGCACCTGGCCGGAAACACTACCATCAAATCAACGGGCGGCGCCGCTCAGGCGCCGCCCGCAAACACCCCGGCGCAGGCCTCGAGGCTCAGGGCTCTCCGGTCGTCGGATCGAGGAACAGGCGGCGATCCTCGCCGCGGTCATCGAAGTCGAACATGTTGAGAAGCGCGCCGGCAATCTGGTCGTAGGATCCGCCACCGAGCTGGCCGGTGCTCCAGTTGTCCTCGATGAAGCGCAGCACCGAGCTCTGATCGGTCAGCGTGTGATCGACGAAGTTGCGCCGGGCGAGCGGCGAGATCACCAGCAGCGGCAGGCGCGGGCCGTAGCCGCAACGGCCCGGAATGCCCGCCAGCGGCGCGCCGTGGCCGCACACGCCGGCGCCGTTCAGCTGATCACTGTCGTTCAGAGGACCGGTGAGCGCGGATGGGTTGACGATCGGGGACATCTGGTGGTCATACCAGCCGTCGGAATCGCCGTACAGGACCACGATCGCGGTGTTGTGCCAGTGTCGGGAGCTCATGAGAGCGTTGACCGTCTTCACTATGAAGGCCTGCTCCAGCAGCGGGTCGGAATAGCCCGCGTGCCCATCCTGCGCGGCGATGGCCTTGAGGAAGCTGACCGCCGGCAGATTTCCCTGCGCAAGCGCGTCGAAGAAATCGTGCAGGTCGTACTGATGGTTCGCTCCGCCGTCATCGCTGGTGCCGATCGAGCCGATCGATTTCGGGCGCACGTGCGTCGGGTTGGCGGTGGAGGCGAAATACTGGAAGAACGCGTGATGCGGGATGTAGTCCGCCGTCGGCCCGCCGTTCGCCGGGGTCGCCGGGCTCGAGCGCTTGCAGCCGGTCGTGCCGTTGGCGTTGACGACCGTCAGGTCGAAGCCGCCCATGAACGCGCCCCAGGTGACGCCCTGCTTGTTGAGCAGGTCGCCGATGTTGGGTGCGTTCACTTTGACGGTAGTGCCCGAAGCGCAGACATCCCCGGTCGGATCGGCATCGCCGACCAGCGTGCCGGGGCCCGAATTGTTGGGCACGACTTTAGGTGTCGCGGCGCTCGGAGTCGCGGCGAAGGTGGTGCCGGCCATCAGGTTGAGCAAGCCGGGCGTCGAGGGACCGAAGGTCGTTCCGTAGGAGTTATCGTTCATGGCGAAGTGCTGCGCGTAGTTCCACAGCGCCGTGACGGTGTTGCCGTCGAAATAGCCCATGACGATCCCCTGGCCCTTGCCGTAGGCGAACTGCGGGGCGCAGAAGCTGCTCGCGCCCTGGCCGACGCTCGCCGGGAACATGTCCATCAGACCGCCGTCGAAGGCCTGCTGCTCGGGACCGTAGTTGTGGTCCTGATCGCAGGTCGAGGCCTGCGAGCGGTCGAGGCGGAACGGGTTGATGGCGTTCACGCCGTTACCGGGATTATTGGCATTGGGATTGCCGGTGAGCAGTAATCCCTCCGGCAATCCATCCGCCAGAGTGCCCAGCCCGTTCACGGACGGCGTATCATCCTTGGCGTAAAAACGCGGCTCGCCCGCCGGATTGAGCGCGACCGGGTAGGTCGCGAAATAGTGATCGAACGAGACGTTCTCCTGAAAGATGACGACCAGGTGCTCGATGGGCGTGGTCGTCTCGGGTGTCGAGCTTGCGGCGGGGACCGCATGACTCAGGGCTGCGCCCGCGACCAGGGAAACTCCCAAGGCGCGCGCGAGCCGGCTAAGCGCGACGTGGCTGCGATGATGTGACATGGATGCTTTCTCCGGAGGGCAACGGTTGACCTGCGCTTCTTTGCAAGTGAGCGCACGCAAGCAAGCTGCCACGGGCACATGACGGATCAGTGATGCATCGGTGAACACGCCATGAACGATCGGATCACGCGCCGCGATTTCCTCGACGGCATCGCCTGCGCCATCATCGCCGGCGCTGCGCCACGCCCGGGCGTAGCGCTCGCGGGCGACGCGCCCTACCCGCCCGCCCGCACCGGCTACGGTGGCAGCCGGCCCGAAGACTTCTCCGTCGCACACGGCGTGCGTGATGGGCGGCGCTACGCGCTCGACTCCCGCGCGGTGACCGAGCACTATGATTGCATCGTCGTGGGTGCCGGTATCGGCGGACTCGCGTCCGCGCATTATCTGCGCCGCGCGCGGCCCAAGGCGCGCATCCTCATTCTCGACAACCACGACGACTTCGGCGGACATGCACGCCGCAACGAGTTCCAGGTCGATGGCCGGCTGCTGCTCGGCTACGGTGGCAGCGAATCGCTCGAGGGCATCCGGCGCCGCTGGTCACCGGTGGCACGCGAGTGCGTTGCCGGCATCGGTGTCGACATCGACCGGCTCGAGCAGGCGTTCCACGTGACGCTCTACCCCGGACTCGGGCTCTCGTCAGGGCTGTTCTTCCCCCGCGAGACGTACGGCGTCGACCGGCTGGTGACCGGCGATCCGGTACGACAACTGCCCACGGACGTTCCGCCGGAGCTGCACCGCGGCCGCGCGCCGCAAGAGTTCATTGCCGACTGCCCGGTGGACGACGCCCAGAAAGCGCGGCTGCTCGAGCTCTACACCGGTCGACGCGACGTGCTCGCGGGAATGAGCGCAGCGCAGAAACGGCAGACTCTCGGGAAAACCTCCTACCACGATTATCTGGCGCGCCACTTCGGCCTCGACGAGCGCTCGCTGGCGATGTTCGACGGCCGGACGCTCGACCTGTTCGCCTGCAAGGCCAACGCGGTGTCGGCCCTGCTGGCGTGGGAGTGTCAGTACCCGGGCTTCCAGGGTCTCGGGCTGCAGATGTCGCGCGAGGGCATCCTCGAGGGCGATCCCTATATCCATCACTTTCCGGACGGCAATGCGACGCTCGCTCGCCTCTTCGTCCGCGAGCTCATTCCGGGCGTCGCCCCGGGAAAGACGATGGAGGATGTCATCGGCGCGCGCTTCGACTACGGGCGGCTCGATGAGCCCGCCAACGACGTGCGTCTGCGGCTGTCGTCCACGGTCGTGGCGCTCGGCAATCGGGGCGCACGCGCGGAGGTGCTCTACGCGCGCGGCGATCAGCTGACGCGCGCTTCGGCGCCTCACCTGGTCTACGCCGGCTACTCGGCGATGCTCCCATACATCTGTGCAGACCTCGGCCAGGCCCAGCGTAAAGCGGTGGCGGACCAGGTCAGGGCACCACTCGTCTACGTCAACGTCGCGCTGCGCAGTTGGCGCTCCTGGGTGAAGCGCGGCGTGCACTACGTCAACAACCCGGCCGGCTTCTACAGCCACATCAAGCTCGACTACCCGGTGAGCCTCGGCGACTACCGCTTCCCGACGAATCCCGATGAGCCGATGATTCTGCACATGCTGCACTGTCCGTACCCCGAGGGCCCGATCAAGGACCTGCGCAGTGCGTGGCGCGCCGGACGCGCGCTCGCCTACTCACTGCCCTTCGATGAGTTCGAGGCGCGCGCGCGCGACGAGTTGACCCGGATCCTCGGGCCCGGTGGTTTCGATGCCCAGCGCGACATTGCGGCGATTACGGTGAACCGCTGGGGACACGGCTACGCCTACGACATGGACACTCTGTTCGACGACCCCGCCAAAGCCGCATTGGAGACGCGTGTGAGCCACGCGCCACTCGGGCACATCCATTTTGCCGGCACCGATGCGGCCTGGATGGCCTACGCGCACTGGGCGATCGATGCGGCGCACCAGGCAGTCCACGAGATAGTCGGATAGCGTCCGCGGCTGCCTCGTCAGCCCGACGCGATGCGGATGAGCTTGGTGCGGCTGGTCGCGCCGCTCTTCACCGAGACCGCGGCCTTCGGGCGGCCGAAATGCTCCGCCACCAGGGCAAGCAGCTCGCTGGTGGCCCGGCCCTCGACAGCCGGAGACCTGACCCTCGCCAGCCAGCTGCCGTCGGCCTGCTGCTCCAGCGAGCTCTGCCGCGCGTTCGGCTTGACCTTGACGCGGATGACGATCGGCGCCGTCGACCCCACCATCAGGAGCGGTCGTGCGGCCGCGCGGCGGCCTTGTAGTCGACGAAGACGTGCTTCGGGATCATGCAGTGCACGCCCTTGCGGATGTCGACCACCTGGGTAACGCGGCAGTCGCCGCCGTCATTCTCCTTGCGGAGCTTGACGATCTTGTCCATGTCGGCGTCCGGCTTGATCTGCCCGAGCGAGTGGGAAATCGTCTCGATCGACACGGTGTTGCCCGAATTGACGGTCAGCCGCGGCTTCTCGCTGGTATCGTACCAGCCCCATTGCGCGTTGTCGGGAGTCGCCGGCAGCGAATAGTGGGCGGCTTCAGCGAACGGAACCCATACGAGCGTCGTGAGCAGGGCGCGGGCGGTTCTCATGGCGAGCTCCCGTGCGGACCAGACCAGGCGCCGCCATGATAGGCCAGTTATCAGACCGAGGTATGCGCGAGGGGAATCGCCGGGGGATCGAGATAGAAAGCGTACTGGGCGAGACAGCTGCGCAGGAAGCTCCCGGCGTTGTACCCGGCGCAGCGCAGCACGCTGCGGTGCGTGAGCCAGACGACACCCGCGGTGCCGATGAAGAATGCACGGTGCGCCAGACGTACCAGCGCCCGCACCGGTGCGGGGCGAGCGGTGCGCAGCGCGAGCAGCAGCTGCGACTCGAAGCCGACGTGCGCGAGCTCCTCGCAGACCATGACCCGGCAGAGCACCTTGAGGCGCTGGCACCCGGTCGCGGCCTCGAGGGCCCGGTAGTAGACCTTGCCGATCAGCTCGGCGCAGATGAAGACATGCAGGTAGAGCTCGAGCCCCGCCAGCCGCCGCACGCCGCGAAAGACCCAGTCGGTCCAGTCGCGGCGCTTCAGCGCGATCCCGTGGTCGTCCATGAAGGCGCGCAGCAGCGCCGCATGCCGCTGCTCCTCGCGAATAAAGAGCTCCACGATTCTCTCCAGTGAAGGCATGTCGTGGCTGCGGGCGAAACGCGCCGCGGCGGCGCGCAGCGTGCCGCCCTCGGACTGCTCGCCGAGCTGAAAGGTTGCGATCGATCCCGCGATGCGTCCCCGTTCCTCGGCCGTCAGCTCATCGCAGAGGCATGCAGGAATGTGCCGGGAATGCTGGGCGTGGTATTCAAAGTGATTCAGCCAGATTCGCAGATCGTCGGAGCCCATGCTGCACCCTCCTCAGTCCCTGATGCTCCGGAGTCTGGGAGCTCATTCGGGTGAGGGTATGGCGCGATTCGGGCAAATTCTGTCAGCGTAGACCTGGCTCTCGAGCCGGACGCCGCGCGTGGCGACTCTCGCTGCTTTATGCGGCGGTTTCAGGGATCGGTCCGGCGCTACGAGTGCTGCGCGAGGATGCGAGCCTTGCTCGCCTCATAATCCGCCGTACCCAGTACTCCGAGGTTGCGCAGCCGCTGGTGCTCGCGCATCTCGTCGCGCAGTTGCTCGGCCCTGGTGGCTCGACGGGCCGCTGCCGCGATCCGCAGGTGCGCGGCGAGCTTTGGCGTGAAGCGCCGGACAGCTCGCAACGTGCCTATGCCGCCCGTGAACTCGAGCAGCCGCGCCTGGCCGTGAACGCTGAGCAGACGCACCGTCTCGGTGGTGCGGTACGCGGCGATGAGCGTCGCCAACCCCCAGAGTCCCGCCACGGCGGCGCACGCCCCGAGCGCCTCGTGACGCCACCAGGGTGTAGCCGAGGAGCCGATCCACGCGCCCAGCCCGATCGTGAGCGCCAGCAACCCGAGCGCGGTGTTAATCCATCGCCAGGCGACGTGCCGCGACAGCTGCGGGAGCCCAGCGACGAAGCGCAGATCGAGGACGTACTCGAGCTCGGCGGAGCGCGACCGCGAGCGTACGGCCAGGTAGTAGTAGTCGATCACCCGTAGCTGCAGGATGCGTCGGCGAAGGCGGCTGCGGACCTCGAGGTCCGCGTGCACCCGGCGCACGGCGCGCGGGTCCGGCACCTCCCGGGCATCCGACTCGAGCACGATGTGTTCGGCTACCCGCATACGGCCATCCTAGGTAGGCCCGCGCCTGCTTTCTGCGAATTGCGTCCCGCCCGCCGGATATGTCACAAGGAGGGGACGGCTTGCTGTCCCCAGAGGGAGACGATGATGCGACTGCCGGTCACCGTACTGGGGGCGATCCGGGGGTGGCCGGCCGTGCTCCAGCGCTTCGGGCCTCACAAACACCCGTTCAACAAGCTGTCGGCCGACTTCCTGATGCATGACGGCGAGCCCGTGATGACGGTGACGCCCATGGGAGGGGACATGCAGGCAGGCAGGTGTCGCGTGAGCTCATCGAGCTCTACGACCTCATGGCGACCTGCCTGGAGCTGGCCGGCACCCGGGCAACGCATACCCATTTCGCCCGCAGCCTGATGCCGCAGCTCCACGGTGCGACGGGAGACGCGCAGCGCGCCGCCTTCACCGAGGGCGGCTACAACACCTACGAGCCGCAGGCTTTCGAGCCGATCATCGAGCGATTCTACGGACCGAAGACGCACCTGCAGAACGCCCGCCCGGAGACCGTGACCCGCTGCGCCGCGGTTCGTACCCGGCGCTACATGTACATCGCCCGGCCGAACGATCAGAGCGAGCTCTACGATTGCGCGCAGGATCCGCAACTGAAGAACAATCTGTTCGGTGACAACTCTGTGCGCGATGTGCAGGCGGAGCTTCAGGCGCGGCTGGTGAACTGTGGCTATCCGGTCCGGCCGATTTCGGCGTAGAACCTCTCGAGGACGGCCCGCTGGCCGGGGACGATCCTCGAGAGCGCCGCTGACTCGTCAAACCACCCGCCGCGGTCCACTTCGGGGAATTGCACGACGCGGCCCGACCGCGGCGGCCACTCCATATTAAAGAGGTTGCTGCGCAGCGCCGCGGGGTCGCAGCTCCCCTCAGCAGCCCACACCTGCAGCCGCTTGCCACTCGGCAGTCGGAAGCTGCCGAGAGATCGCTCCGTGCCTGCCGGGGGAGGATCGAAGCCCGTCTCTTCGCTGAACTCGCGGCGCGCGCACGCGAGCTCATCCTCGCCGGCCTCGACCAGGCCTTTCGGCACCGACCAGGCGCCCTCGTCCTTGCGCGCCCAGTAGGGTCCGCCGGGATGTACCAGGAACACCTGGGTGCCGGTGTCGGTCCGGCGATAGAGCAGAATCCCGGCGCTCACTTGCGGCACGGGCGCCACCTCGCTGGCACGCAGCATGCCATACGTAGCGATCCGTATGTCGCGCCACGCGGGGCGGTTGCACGCTGACTCCCGTTGATATCACCGGATGCATGCCATTGACGACGGCCCCCTCCGCTGCCCAGCCATTGAACGCCGAGATTGCGGCCCGGCTGGAGGAAGTTGTGCAGATCCTCGCCTAGGTTCCCATGGAAACCCGGCATCAACTCTCGATCTGGTACTTCGTATTCGCGCTGGTGGCGATGCTGGCGCTGCAGAGCGTGCTCTTCAACCGTCATGTGGAGACCCTCGCCTACAGCGATTTCAAGACGCTGCTGCACGCCGGCAGGATCAAGGAGGTGCTGATCAGCGAAGAGGCGCTCACCGGGACCGCCGATTTGCGCGGAGCCGACGCCTTGCTGCCCGCCGAGGTGGCGAAGTCCCTCCCGCACGACAACCTCGAGCGTTATGCGTTCATCACCGCCCGGGTTCCGGACAACGACCTCATCGCCGACCTTCAGGCCGCCAAGGTGCGCTTCTCCGGACAGGTCGAAAACCGCTGGCTCTCGACGCTGCTCGGATGGGTGGCGCCGGCGCTGGTATTCGTGCTGATCTGGGGTTTACTCATGCGACGCATGGGCACCGGGCAGCTCGGCGGCATGCTCGATGTCGGCAAGAGCAAGGCCAAGATCTTCGTGCAGAAGGAGACCGGCGTGCACTTCGCGGACGTCGCCGGCATCGACGAGGCCAAGCAGGAGCTGATGGAGGTGGTCGACTTCCTCAAGAACCCGGAGCGCTATCGGCGCCTGGGCGGTGAGATCCCCAAAGGCGTGCTGATCGTCGGTGCCCCAGGGACCGGCAAGACATTGCTGGCGAAGGCCGTGGCGGGCGAGGCCGGTGTGCCTTTTCTCTCGATCAGCGGCTCGGAGTTCGTCGAGATGTTCGTCGGCGTCGGAGCCGCGCGCGTGCGTGACCTTTTCGATCAGGCGGCGAAGCTCGCCCCCTGCATCATTTTCATCGACGAGCTGGACGCACTCGGCAAGGCGCGCGGGGTCAGTGGACTCGCCGGAAACGACGAGCGCGAGCAGACGCTCAACCAGCTGCTCGTGCAGCTCGATGGGTTTGATACCCGCAGCGGCGTCATTATCATGGCCGCGACCAATCGCCCCGAGATCCTCGATCCTGCCCTGCTGCGTCCGGGTCGCTTCGACCGTCAGATCGCTCTCGACCGTCCGGACATCAACGGGCGCGAGCAGATCCTGCGGGTGCACGCCCGGCGTCTGGTGCTCGGCGGCGACGTGGACCTCAAGGCGGTCGCGGGCAAGACTGCGGGGCTGGCGGGCGCGGATCTCGCCAACATCGTCAACGAGGCCGCGCTGCACGCCGCGCGCACCAACAAGCCGGCGGTCGGGATGAGCGATTTCGATGAGGCCATCGATCGCGCCATCACGGGTCTGGAAAGGAAGAGCCGGGTGATGACGGCGAAGGAGCGCGAGACGGTCGCCTACCACGAGGCGGGTCATGCGCTGGTCGCCGAGTCCCGCGCCAGCGCCGACAAGGTCGCCAAGGTCTCGATCATTCCGCGCGGTATCGGCGCACTCGGCTATACACAGCAGCAGCCGACCGAGGACCGCTACCTGCTGAAGCACGGCGAGCTGCTCGACCGGCTCGATGTGCTGCTCGGCGGCCGCGCCGCCGAGCAGCTCGTCTTCCAGGAGCTCTCGACCGGTGCGCAGAATGACCTGCAGCGGGCCACCGACATGGCGCGTCAGATGGTGACGCGCTATGGAATGAGCGAAGCGCTCGGGCCGGCGACCTTCGAGCCCGCGCGTCCGGCGCTCTACCTGCCGGAATCCCTGCCCGCCGCGCGCCCGGAGTACAGCGAGCGCACCGCCGAGCTCATCGATGCCGAGATACACAGCCTTCTCACGGCTGCGCTCGACCGCGTGCGCGCGACCTTGAGCGCACGCCGCCGGGAACTCGAAGCCCTCGCGCAGGAGTTGTTGCGCCACGAGACCGTGGACCGTGCCACCCTGACGGCCATCCTGGCAGCGCCCACCGCGCCCGCGCCGGCGGCGCAACCCACCGCAGACGCGCCGCGCGCCGAGGTGAGCTCCCCCGTCTGACGGCATCGCCGAGCTGCTGCAGGAGTCCGGACGGAAGCAGGTCGGCAGATCGCGAGCTACGGCCCGGTAGTCCGATCGAGGCGCGACATATAGGCCGCAAGGCCCATCAGCTCCTCCATCGTGCAGGCTTCGATGAGGCGCAGATGCTGAGAGCGCATGTTCGGCCGGCGCGCTTCGATCGTGTCGCGCAGCTGGCGCAACAGGTACTCGTATTGCTGCCCGGCAACGCGCGGCACGAAGCGCTCATCATTCCCCTCGCCGCGCACGCCGTGACACCACTGGCAGCGGGCGACGTAGATCCCGGCGCCCTTTCCGGCCCAGCGCTCCGGGCCTAGGGTCGTGTCCGCCGAGGGAGGCAGGCTGGCCACGTAGGCCGCGACGTCGGCGACCTCCTGCGTCGAGCCAAGCACGTGGCGCCCCGCAATGCGCTCCATCGGGTCATACCAGCGCAGTCCCGCGCGATAGTCGACGAGCTCTTTGGCTATCACCCGCCGATGCTGAGCGGCGATCTGCGGCGGCCAGCCGCTCGCGTTTCCCTCGGCGTGGGGGCCGTGGCACTCGGTACAGATGGCGAACAGGTGTGCGCCACGCGCGCCGTCCGGCGTCGCCTCGAGCACTGCGCGCAGCTCCTCTTTGGCCTGCGCTTCCCCGGGTGCCGGCGCAGCCGATACGACCGGCATCACCCCGAAGAGCACCGCGAGCGGCAGCAGCGGCGCGTCAGCCCGCATCCTCATTGAACGCCTCCGACCTCCGGGCACTCAGCGAAGCTAGGCGCGGCGCCCCGTGCGCTGCCATCAGGAGTTGTGCCTAGCCGTCGGTCGGCATGGCAGGCTGTCTGGCGCCCGGCCCAGGATTAGGCGACCATATTCGGCGGAGGGTTCCCATGGTAGTCAGGCAAATTCCGCTGCGTATCGCGGCGCTCGCGCTCACAGTCGTGGTGCTGTGCGCGCTCTGCACTCCGCGCACTTCCGCCGCCGACGTCCCGAAGGCGCCGGACGTCGCGCGCGGCGAGCACATCGCCCGCCTGGTCTGCTCGGCGTGTCATGTAGTCGCGGTCGATCAGGAGTTCCCGCCGCTCCTCAATCAGGCGACGCCCGCCTTCGCGGAGATCGCCAACCGCCCCGGCGTCACCGCCGAGAGCCTGCAGCGATTCATCACGACAACTCACTGGGACGTCGACAAGCTGCCGATGTCCATGCCCAACCCGATGCTCGACAAGTCGGAAGTACAGGCTGTCACGCGCTACATCCTCAGCCTGCGCAAGCGCTGAGCCCTGGCGCTACGGCGTCCTGAATTTCTGAAAGCGCAGCACGTGGCTCACCGTGCCGCAATCACACTCGACGGCGATCGTCTCCGGCATCTGCAGGAAATCCTCGCCCTTACCCGCAAAGAGGTCCTCGCAGATCGCCAGCAGGCGCGAGCAGCCGCAGCGGGCACCGTAGTACCATGTCCTGCGCTTTGGGTGGCGAACCGGAGTGACCGTCGTCGGATGCAGAAGTCTCGTATTCACGCCCCGCTATCGTGCATCCGCGTCGCAGCGGGCGCAGTTCGTGGCAATGCGTAGGGGGTTTTCCTGATGGAGTGCGCTCCGCATGCACGGCCACGCCCTGCCCCCTGAGGTCATCCGCATCGCGCTGGAAGAAGCGCCGGATGCCATGCTGATCGTTGACGCCGCTGGCACCATCCGTTACGCGAACCAGACCATCACGGAGCTCTTCGGGCACCCGCATGCCGAGATCGTCGGTCACAGCATCGAGGTGCTGGTCCCCGAGCGGTTCCGCAGCCGCCACGCCGCCTATCGCGCCGAGTTCACGCAGGACAGGAGAGCGCGCCCCATGGGCGGCCAGCGGCTCGACCTCTTCGGCCTGCGTGCCGATGGCAGCGAGTTCCCGGTCGCGGTCAGCCTGAAGACCGTCCACTGCGAAGAATGGTTCACAGTGGCAGCGTTGCGTGACATGACGAGTCACGTGCGCGCCGAGAGCAGGCTGAGGGAAGCGCGGGATCAGGCGGACCATGCCAGCCTCGCGAAGAGCCGTTTCCTGGCGACCGCCAGCCACGATCTGCGCCAGCCGCTGCAGACGCTCGCGCTCCTCAACGGCGCGCTGCGTCGCCTGGTGGCCGATCGTCCGGCGCTCACCGACGTAGTCACGCAGCAGGAGCACGCGATCACCTCGATGTCGCGGTTGCTGAACGCGCTCCTCGATATCAGCAAACTCGAATCGGGCGCCGTCAGCCCGAATCCGGCTGATTTCAGCCTGGGCGCGTTGTTTCAGGAGTTGCGCGAGGAGTTCTCGGGCCTCGCCCAGGACAAGGGACTCGGCTTCACCGTGGCGCCGTGCGAGGAGCGCGTTCACAGCGACCCGTCCCTCGTCGGGCAGATCGTGCGCAATCTCGTCTCGAACGCCATCAAGTACACCCGCCAGGGCTCGGTGACAGTGCGCTGCCTGCACGAGAACCTGGACAGCGTACGCATCGAGGTCCTCGATACCGGAGTCGGCATACCGGCCGATCAATTGCGCTACATCTATGACGAGTTCTTTCAGGTCGGCGGTCCGCATAATCCTGCGCGCCAGGGATATGGGTTGGGATTGAGCATCGTGAAGCGCCTGGTGGCGCTGCTCGATCTGAAGCTCGAGGTGCAATCCGAGGTCGGGCGCGGCTCGCGGTTTGCGCTGACTCTGCCAACCAGTGCGCGCGCAGCCTCGCCGGAGGGGCGACGCGAAACTCAACCTTCGGTGCAGGGAGCGCCATCTCAAGCCCGCATCCTGCTGGTCGAGGACGACGCCGGTGTGCGCAACGCCACCAGCATGCTCTTCAAGAGTGAAGGCTACGACGTCACGGCCGTGGCCTCCTCGGCAGCAGCACTCGAGCACATCGGGCGTGATCCACGCGTGGATCTATTGGTGACCGATTACCACCTCGGTGATGGCGCGAACGGCAGTCACGTCATTGCTGCCGCTCGCGAAGCCCTCGGCAGGCCACTGAAGGCTGTCCTGATGACCGGCGATACCTCGGCCGCAATCCGGATGCTTCCCCCCGATCCACGCACGCGAGTCGCGAGCAAGCCCGTCGACGCAGACGAGCTGCTGCGGCTCCTGCGCGAGCTGCTTGCGCCGGCTCAACCGTAACAATCCCTGCCTTCCCGAGCGCCGCGGAGCGTGCACCTGGCCTGGGCACCAAGTGCCTGATTTGACGAGAATTAGGAGAGGCCCGCTGGGGTCGGCACGAGCGGTCGACTCTCCTCGCCACGGATTCTTACGGGTTTCGGGGTCAGCCCGATTGAGCGCTCACCCCTGCTAACCGAGTCTAGTTCTCAAGTATAGTAAGAGTGCGAACGATCCGCTGTCATCGACACGTCGGATACCTCTGACAGGTCCTTCGGGTCTCGTGGATTGGGAAACTTCCGGGATTGGAGCGTGCTTCAGCCGGATCTCATACAGAACGCCCTCGAATCCGCCCCGGATGCGATCGTCATCAGCGACGGGGGCGGCAGGATCGTCTTTGCCAATCGCCAGGTGGCCGCGCTCTTTGGTTATGAGCCGCGCGAGGTCGTGGGCGGCACCATCGAGCAGCTCCTGCCGGAGCGGTTCCGCGCCGGCCACGTGGCCAATCGTCAAAGCTTCGCGGGTAACCCGAGCTTTCGGCCCATGGGCACGGGGCTCGAGCTCTACGGGCGGCGCAAGGACGGCAGCGAGTTTCCGGTCGAGATCAGTCTGAGCCCCATCCCCGGAGCGCGGCTCACCACTGCGGCCATTCGCGATGTCAGCGAGCGCAAGCGCATCGAGACCGAGCTGGTGAGTGCCCGCGAGGATGCGAACCGGGCCAACCTCGCCAAGAGCCGCTTCCTGGCGACCGCGAGCCACGACCTGCGTCAGCCGCTGCAGACACTGGCGCTGCTCAACGGAACGCTGCGCCGTGTCGTCGCTCACCAGGGAGCGCTGGAGGCGATTGCGCAGCAGGAGCAGGCGATCAACGCGATGTCGCGGCTGCTGGGCGCGCTGCTCGATATCAGCAAGCTGGAATCTGGCGCCATCCAACCCGATGTCACCGACTTCACCGTGGAGGCGCTGTTCGAGGAGATGCGCCGTGAGTTCGCCGACGTCGCGGCGAGCAAGGGCCTCTGGCTGAGAGTGCAGGCGGAGCCGCTGACGGTGCACAGCGATCGTTTGCTCATCGAGCAGGTGTTGCGCAACCTCGTCTCCAATGCCATCAAGTACACGCGCGAGGGCTGGGTTTCCTTGCGCAGCCTCAAATCGGGCGCGTTGGTGCGCGTGGAGGTGCTCGACACGGGCATCGGCATTGCTGCGGACCAGATTCCCCACATTTACGAGGAGTTCTTTCAGGTCGGAATAGCACCCAACACCTCACGCGATGGCTACGGCCTGGGTTTGAGCATCGTGCAGCGTATCGTCAGGCTGCTCGACCTCGAGCTCGAGGTGCGCTCGGAAGTCGGCAAGGGATCGGCGTTCACACTGACCCTTCCCGCCAGCGCGAGCCACGCGGCGCGCCACCCGGCGCGGCCGCTGCGGACTGGAAACGGCCGCGCGCCGCACGGCACGGTGCATGTCCTGCTCGTCGAAGACGATGCGGCCGTGCGCGATGCGACGCGGCTGCTCCTCACGACGGAAAACTACCAGGTGACCGCAGTCACCTCGCTCGCCGAAGCGCTATCGGCTGCCGACGGCTCTCCTTCCATCGATGTCGTCATCACGGACTATCACCTGGGACAGGGTGAGACCGGCATGCAGGTGATCGAGGGACTGCGAGCGCGGTTGGGCGAATCTCTGCGGGCAGTGCTGGTGACCGGAGATACCTCCTCTGCGATGCGCGAGCTGCCGCGCCACCGGCTGACGCGCATAGCCAGCAAGCCGATGGAGGCTGACGCGCTCCTCGAGCTTCTACGGGACCTCGCTGCGCACTGACATCGCGCCGATGGCCAACAGTTTTCAGACGACGCGTGTCGCCCGCTCGAGCCGTGCCGCGATCTCGCGGAGCTCAGCGACGAAGCCGGGGGCGTCGAGAATCTCGAAATCGGCGCCGGTCAGAACGACCTGCGCCGCCAGTGCCTCGATCGAGTCGGCGCCGGTGCTGAGCGTGCAGCTCTCCTCATCCAGTGCTTCGAGCACCCCGCACCAGCTCGGAATCCGCCCCGCAAGCTCCGCCGCCGAGCCTTTCAACCTGATGCGCATGCGGTAACGGTATGGAACCTGGGCGATCGAGCGGGACACGTAAGCGGCGATGTCTCCGGGAAACTCGCGCGGACTGAACTGGGGCCCGGTGGACACGAGACGCTGGACGCGGTCCACGCGAAACGTGCGCCAGTCTTCCCGCTGCGTGTCCCAGGCAACGAGATACCAGAGGCGTCCGGTGTGCGCCAGGCGCAGCGGCTCGACCGCCCGCAGGGTGAGGTTGCCGCCGCGATCCCGGTAATTGAGGCGCAGCTTCTGCCGGTCGCGGCACGCGCAGGCGATCTGCGTGAGGACGGCGATGGAGGCGGCAGGCTCCGAACGCGCGAGCGAGATGGTGACCGAGTGCAGCGCGCTCGCCCGCCGGCGCAGCCTCAAAGGCAGCAGCTGGTCGAGCTTCGCGAGCAGCCCGATCGCCGTCTCCTCCATCTTGCCGATGCTGCTGGCGGCGGCGCGTACGGCGACCGCGACCGTCACCGCCTCCTCATCGTCGAGGAGCACCGGAGGGAGCGAGGAGCCGGCCTTGAGCTGGTACCCGCCACCCAGGCCCGGTGAGGCGTCCACCGCATAACCCAGCTCCCGCAGCCGATCGATGTCGCGGCGCACCGTGCGCGTATCGACCTCGACCCGCTCACTGAGCTCGGCGCCGGACCAGTAGCGGCGCGTCTGAAGCAGCCAGAGGAGGCGCAACAACCGGGCGGAGGTCTTGAGCATGATCAGCGTGAAGTATTGGGCTGGTCGAGGACAGATTCTGTCCTCAATGCATTCTACGATTGCAGCGTCGATGAACGCATCTACAGCGGAGGGACATCGCGCCATGAACCTCTCGAGCGCCCTCGGGCGAATCCGGGGCCCGGCACTGCGCGCCGCCAGCGTGCGCGTCAGCCGTCAGGTCGCGGCGGGGCCGGAGCGCATCTTCGATGCCTGGCTGGACGCCGGCCAGGCGCGAGCGTTCCTGTTCGCCGACCGTATGTGGGACGCCATCAGCTCGAAGATCGACGCGCGGGTCGGCGGGAATTTTAGAGTCGTTCGTCAGTGCGACGGAGAGGAAGTCGAGTACGCGGGCCAGTACCTCGAGATTGATCGACCGCACCGGTTGGTATTCAGCCTGTTCGTCGAAAGATACGCGCACCAGGACGACCGCGTGAT
Organism: Steroidobacteraceae bacterium; assembly: GCA_035518275.1. Classification (GTDB taxonomy): domain Bacteria; phylum Pseudomonadota; class Gammaproteobacteria; order Steroidobacterales; family Steroidobacteraceae; genus 13-2-20CM-66-19. The sequence continues at coordinate 1,555 of DATIXU010000055.1, read as the reverse complement.
CGTCGAGCTCGCCCGCGTCGGCGGGCAGTCACTGCTCGTCCTGACCCACGAGCTGAGCGTGGCGGATCCGATGCAACGATTGCGCATCCGGCGCGAGTGGACGAGGGTCGTCGACCGGCTCGCGGCGCTGCTGGAAAGCGCGCGACACTGAGAAAGCGCGGCGGCCGCCGCGGACGGCCATGAGCTCATGTCCTTCCTCGATCAGGATGCGGCGACAGTTGGGGCCGCGCTTGTGGTCGCGGTCAACCGTTCCTCCCTGGCTCGCGATGGAAGCAGCCGCGCCGAATTCAGAATGAACGTGAGCTCGGACGCCACGTGAATGAATGCGGCAAACAGGGGATTGAGCAGGCCGAACGCCGCCAGGACGATGCCGATCGCGTCCACTCCGATGGTTCCCGCGAAGTTCGTCCAGATGATTCTGCGCGTGCGGCGGGCAATGCCCAGTGTCTGCGCGAATTTCGCGAGATCATTTCCGAGCAGAACCACGTCCGCACTCTCGCGTGCGACATCCGTACCGGAGCCCATGGCGACCCCTACCTGGGCCTCGATCAGTGCGGGAGCATCATTGATCCCATCCCCAACCATCGCCACGATGCGACCTCGAGCAACCAGGTCCCGCACGCGTTTCTGCTTGTCTTCGGGCAGCAGCTCCGCTGCCACCTCGGAAATGCCAAGTTGCCGTGCGATCGTGTCCGCAACCGCTTGCGCATCGCCCGTCAATAAGACGGTCTTAATCCCCATCGCCTGGATGGCTCGGATAGCGCCCGCCGCCTCCGGGCGCGCGCTGTCCGCCACGGCGATGACCCCGAGGAGCTTCCCGCGACGGGCTACGAAGACCTCCGTAGCTTCCGGATGCCCTCCGGGGAGATTCGGCGGGACAGCAACATCGTGGGCGCGCATCAGCGCCTGATTGCCCACCAGGACGAGATCGCCCTCAAGTGCCGCGTTGATGCCGAGGCCCGGGGTGTATCCAAAGCGCTCGGGCTCTCTGATCGCGCGCCCGAGCGCCCGGGCGTGCGCGACGATCGTCTTCCCGAGTGGATGCTCTGAGCGAAGCTCTGCCGACGCAGCGGTTTCCAGGAGCTGAGCGGGATCGGCGCCCTCCGACGGAACGATTGCCCGGACTTCGGGCTGGCCGTAGGTGAGGGTGCCCGTCTTGTCCAGCACGACGGTGTCCACCTGCCCGAGCTGCTCCAGGAATAGTCCGCCCTTGATGATCGAGCCCGCGCGCGCTGCACGCCCGATGGCCCCGAGAATGGCGAGCGGGGTGCCCGCGGCGATACCGCATGCACCCGCCACAATCACCACGGAGATGGTCGAGCGGATATTGTGCGTCAACAGGTACGTCAAGACTGCGGCGCCGATTGCGAAGTACACCAGATAGCCCGCCAGGCGGTCGGCGAGGCGCTGCACAGGAGCGCGCGAGCGCTCGGCCTGCTCCACCGCCTCGATGATCTTGCCGTAGCTGGTATCGCGGCCGAGCCGCTCGGCGCGAATCTCGAGGGCTCCGGACTGATTGATGGAGCCGGCGAACACTTGGGCGCCCGCCATCTTC
>DATIXU010000054.1:0-1971 GCA_035518275.1 Steroidobacteraceae bacterium | reverse complement strand
GTTCGGCAAGCTGGTCGTCTGCGGGCTGCTGATCGTGATCATCGACAGCTCGTTCGCGAAGCTCCGCTTCTTCCGGATCGCGGAGTACCTCGGCGCGGCCTTCCTGCTGGCCCTGATCGGCATCGCCACCTCCTACGTGCTCGGGACGTGACGACTTGACGCTCGCGCCAGCCGTCGTCGAGAGCCTGACGGCCAGCTCCCCCGAGGGGGTGCTGCTCGACATCGCTGCCGTCCTGATCCTGCTGTGCGCATTCGCGTGTCTGGGCTCCAAGCTGTTCGACCGCTACGTGATCTACTACGGGGCGCAGTCGATCGTGCTGTCGTTCGCGGCGGCGGTGGTTGCGTTTCACCAGCGCGACGCCGGACTGTGGGTGCTCGCCGCCCTCACCTTCGCCATCAAGGGGATCGGAATCCCCTACGGCACCCGCCATTTCCTGATCGAGCGGTTCGAGCTCAAGCGCGACGTGTCGCTGTCCACAGGCCTCTCGAGCTCACTCATCTTCGGAGCGTTCCTGACCGCGTTCGCGTTCCTGGCGATCCGTGCGGGCACGGTTCCCAACGGGCTCGTGGCCGAGGCGGTGCTGCCGATCTCGACCGCGGTAATCCTCCTCGGCGCGCTCTGCATGGTCGTGCGGCGCCACACGATCGCTCAACTGATCGGCTGGCTGATCATCGAGAACGGGGTGTTCCTCGGCGCAATCGCCACCGTGGCCACCTTCCCATTCATCGTCGAGGCCGGCGTATTCCTCGACCTCGTGGCCGCCGTGCTCATCATGATCGCATTCGTATCCGGGCTGGCCCGCCAGCTGGCCGAGGCTAGCGCACCCGAGCTGAGGCAGCTGAGCGAATGATCGCGCTCGCGCTGATCGTCGTGCTGCTGCCGTTGCTTCCCGCGCTCGCCACTCCGTTCACGCCCCGGGCGCGGCCGCTCGGTGCGCTCGCCGCTGCGTCCGGAGTGGCGACGCTGGCGGTGGCGATCGTGCTCGCTATCGATGTGGGCGGCGGCCATCGGGTGCAGGCGCTCAGCGGGTTCCTCTATCTCGACCCCCTCAGCGTCTTCTTCTTGGCCACGATCGCGCTGGTGATCGCGCTGGCCAGCATGGGCTCGGCGGCGTACCTGCAGGCCGAGGAAGAGCGGCACGAGCTGCGCCCGCTCCAGGTGCGCCTGTACTTCATCTTCTTCGCGATCTTCGCGGCGATGATGCTGGGCTCATTCGAGACCGGCAACCTCGGGCTGCTGTGGGTACTGATCGAGGCCAGCACCCTGGCCAGCTGCGTGCTAGTCGGCCTGGAGGGCAAGCCGATCTCCCTCGAGGCGGCGTGGAAATACATCATCATCAGCTCGTTCGGCGTGACCATCGCGCTCGTGGGGACGCTGTTCCTGTACTTCGCGGCCAGCGACCTGAGTGGCTCCCCCACCCAGCACCTCACCTGGGCCTTTCTGTTCGCGCACGCCCACGGGCTGAGGGCGCAGAGCCTCCGTCTCGCCTTCCTGCTCGCGGTCATCGGGTACGGGACCAAAGTCGGCCTGGCGCCGATGCACACCTGGCTGCCAGACGCGCACTCCGAGGCGCCCAGCCCCGCCAGCGCGATGCTGTCCGCGGCGCTACTCAACACCGGCATGTACGCGATCATCCGCTTTCAGGCGCTGACCCGAGCCCAGCTCGGGACGCACTACGCCGGCAGGATCCTGCTGATCTTCGGCTTCGCATCGGTGCTCATCGGAGCGCTGTTCATCGTCCTACGCGGCAACTACAAGCGTCTGTTCGCCTACTCCTCGGTCGAGCACATGGGAATCATCGCGATCGCCCTCGGGTTCGGCGGCGTGCTCGGCTTCTACGGCGCCCTGCTGCACACGCTCACCCACGCGATCGGAAAGGCCGTCCTGTTCCTGACCAGCGGCGACATCGTCCTGCGCTACCGCACACGGCTGGTCGACGAGGTCCGCGGCGTGCTGAGCGTGACCCCGCT
>DATIXU010000053.1:0-4630 GCA_035518275.1 Steroidobacteraceae bacterium | reverse complement strand
ATCAAGGCGATGACGGTCGCCGGCGTGCGCGCAAGCAGGTAGATCGCCACGGCGACTTCGCTCAGCGTGTTGTACACGCGAGCGGGGCGGCCGCCCGATTTGACCACGTAGTAGCTGGGAGGGACGAGTGTTGTGCTCACGGTTTTGCCGCTGGAGTTGTGGTGCGGGTCGGGCGCGTTAGGCATGGGTCATTCGACATGTCCTCTCGGGCCTCCGGTCCGGCGTCAGCGCTCATCGGCTGCTCGTGCCTCTGACGCGTCCGCCCGTCCGTCGACGTGCGGGATGCGGCTGTTCAGGCGATAGCCCAGCGGGCCGCGGGGATTCCCGGGCGCGGGAGTGCGGTCGATGTCGTAGCCGGCGAGCTGCAGCGCGTAGATCACCTGCGCGGGCGTGTCAATCCCGCGCTCACGTATGGCGGCGATCGTGATCGCGTCGTCAGGGTTGTCTTCGAGCAGCGCCAGCAGGCGTGCCGCGTCACGACCCCAGGAGCTGTCCGGCTCGGGCGGGAGGGTTCTCGTGCCCTGATCCTCGGAGGTCATCGGCGCGCGCCCCGTTGTGGGGGGTGAACGTAACTGCTCGACTGGATGTGGGGCGCGAGCGCCGCCGATGCGCGCTCGACACCGGCCGCGTGGCGGTAGACCCGCTCGTAGCCGGTCGCGGTGATCGCGATGTCGTAGCGCTCGGCGGCGCTCGTGCGGCAGCGCGCCGGGTCGATCGCCCCCATCGCCCCCACTTGATCGATCGCGCGTGCCATCTGGTGCTCGTCTGAGACGAGCATCCCGTTCTCTCCGTCGATCACGATCTCGGACGCGGCGCCCTCGGGAAACGCGATCACCGGCGTGCCGCACGCCAGTGCCTCGATCATCACCATCCCGAACGGCTCGGGCCAGCGGACCGGCATCAGCAGCGCGCGGGCGTTCGCGTACATTCGCTGCTTCGCGGACCCGGCCACCTCGCCGACGTACCGGACCCGGCGGCCGTCGATGTGCGGCTCGATGTGCTCGCGGAAGTACCGCTCCTGGCCGGGTTGCACCGGCCCGGCGAGCACGAGATTCGTGCCCGCCAGTCGTGCCGCCTTGATCGCGCGGTGGGCGCCCTTGACCGGCGCCATCCTCCCGATCCAGAGCACGTAATCCTGCTTGTGCATGACGAGCGGCCAGCGGTCGACGGCGATTGGGTTGGGGACCACGGCGCTAATCAGCACTCCGGCGGGAGCGCTCGCGGCCTGCGAGCGGCTGATCGCGACAAGGGTGGCCTTGTGGCCATGGCGCTGGTAGAAGGGCCTTGTGGCGCGGTCAAACGCGCCGTGGATCGTGTGCACGACCGGCACGCCGACCCGGTCGGCCATCGCCAGTGCGGTGAACCCGGAGTGGTCGTGCAGGACATCGAATGGATGGCCCTGCGTGCCCGCAAGGTCGATCTGCTCCCACGCGCAGGCGACATGGTCCGACTCGTGCAACGCCGAGCCGATCGTGTCCGGGTGCGGCTCCTCGAGCAGCACGCGGACACGCGCGGTCGAGCTCGAGCCGGGGGCGGCGAACAGGGCCACGTCGTGACCGCGGGCCACGAGCGCGTCGCAGAGCAGTTCGACGACCGCCTCGATGCCCCCGTAACCGTCCGGAGGCACCGGGATCCACGGTGGCGCCAGTAACGCGATCCGCAAACGCAGCGCGCTCGTGGCGCGCCGCGGGAGGAGCCGTAATGGTGGCCTGGCAATCGGCACGCCCGTGCTTGGCCGACTGCTCATCGCGGCGTACTCCGCTCTGCGGCCCGGATGCCGGGACGGTCCGCGCGTGGCGCAGGACGCGGCTCGTGCCACACGTCTTCACCGGTGGGTGGCCAGGAGATCAGCGTGACGGCGACATGTGCATGTGCCAGGCACCGCGGGCAGTGCTCGATCGCCAGCCAGTGAACCTTTGGGCTGATGCTCAATCCGCACCGCGGGCAAGTCAGGAGCAGCGAGTGGCAACGGCGCGAGGCCAGGCGGCCGGGATTCAGCACAACCGCCTCCCGGATCGATCTGCCGCGCCATGGACGGGCGATGCGATGTCCTTGCCAGGGCGCGACCGGATGCTGGGCGCGCTCGAGGGCGTCTTGAGTCGCGAATGAGGGCGCGGCGGCGCGGAATACCACGCACAGCTGCTCAGGTGCGCGACGGCGAGGTTGGGCTGCATACATCGTATGTCCCTCCGAAGAGGCTCTGCCTAACAAGCCGAAGCTCGGGCGTCAGAACCCAGCCACGCACTCATCTACCTACTCTGCGGAGGCGCCACCCAGTGGAGCGCGCCAACCTCACGACCGACAGTAACGGCGCTGCACGAGCGCTCCATCCGTAGTTCGCCCGAGTAGAGCGCGGTCGTCCACCGTTCCGGGACCGCTCTGCACCGGTCACGGACACATCGGGGGAGGGACCCGCGCGAGGCTCCGGTACGCATGGGAAACGGTCGCGATGCTGGCCGGCGCGTAGAAACCCGCATGCAGAAATCGGAGTGGCCCCCGATGGAGGCGCACGCCCTCCAACGTACCGTACGTCCGTGACCTGTTAGGCCAGGAGGCATCGAGATGTTCAAGCGGATCGTCGTCGGCGTTGACGAGCACGAGGGCGGTCGCGACGCGATCGCGCTGGCCAAGAATCTGCTGGCGCCGGATGGGGAAATCACGCTCGCGCATGTCCTGGCGCACGATGGGCACGGCTACCGTGGCCCCAGCGCGGCCTACGAGGCTTCGGGGTGGGCGAGCGCCGCCGAGTTGCTGGAAAAGGTGCGTGACGACGCCCGTGTAGAGGCACACCTCCGTTGGCACGCTTCCGGGTCCGTGGGGCGCGGATTGCACGAGATTTGCGAATTGATCGGGGCCGACCTGCTCACCGTGGGGTCATCCCGGCCCGGGCTGCTGGGACGTGTTCTGCTCGGTAACGACACACAAGCGGCGCTCGACGGCGCACCCTGCGCGATCGCGATCGCTCCCGCCAACTACTCGCGTGAGCCGGTCGCCGTGCGCGAAATCGGCGTCGGCTACAACGGCACGCCCGAGAGCGAGCACGCGCTCGAGCTCGCTCGGCGGCTAGCGGCCGGTACCGGCGCGAGGCTCTCCGCGTTCGAGGCCGTGTCGCTTTCGACCAGCCGGTTCGAGGCGCGCTTGTTCCGCTTGAGCGACGCGGTCGACACGCTGGTGAAGGAAGCGAGGGAGCGGCTCACGGCGCTCGCCGGGGTCGAGGCCCACGCAGCCTACGGCGACGCCGCCGAGGAGCTGGCGCTGTACAGCGCCTCGCTCGATCTGCTGGTCGTCGGCTCGCGCGGCTACGGCCCGCTCGGCCGGATGATGCATGGCAGCACGTCCAGGAAGCTGACGCGCATGGCGCGTTGCCCCTTGTTGGTGTTGCCGCGCTCCGCGCGCGTGATGGCAGACGGCGCGGCGGAGAAGACCGGTCGCGAACCCGCGGTAGGAGTGAAGGGCTGAACGTGCGGCATGAGGATCACCGACGCGATCGGGTGCTGTTGGTAACCGGGAGGCCAGCCGGCGTGCGCGGGACCTCAGATGTGCGCGCACGCACGCGGCTGCGTGGCCGGACGCCCGACGCGAACGATCCGGGTTTGCTGACGCCGGCGCAGACGTCGCTGCTGACCGACCAGTACGAGCTGGCGATGGCCTCGAGCTACCTGGGACGCGGGATGAACGAGACGGTGGTGTTCGAGCTGTTCGTCCGTCACTTGCCTCCGCGCCGCCGGTGGCTGCTCGCGGCGGGCCTGGGGCCGGCGCTGGCGATGGTGAAGGCGATGCGGTTCGGCGAAGAGGAGCTGGCCTACGCTGGCTCGCTCGGCTTCGATGCGGGGTTCCTCGAGTACCTGGCCCGGTTCCGATTCTTGGGCGACATCGACGCGATGCCGGAGGGCACGATCGTGTTCGCCGGCGAGCCGTTGGTGCGGGTCACAGGCGGGCGGGTGGAGGCACAGTTGCTGGAGACGCTGCTGCTGAACCAGATCAACTTCCAGACCATGGTGGCGACCAAGGCGGCGCGGATCGCGCTGGCCGCCGGAGGAGGAGACCCCGCGGGCGAGCGCTTGATCGACTTCTCCCCACGCCGCGACCACGGCACCGACGCGGCGATGAAGGCCGCACGGGCGGCGGCGATCGCCGGTTCCGCCGGCACCTCGAATCTGGCCGCGGCGATGCGCTACGGGCTCAACCCGGTGGGCACGATGGCCCACTCGTACGTCATGTCGTTCGAGCGCGAGGAGGACGCATTCCGCGCGTTCATGGAGGACTTTCCCGGCAACGCGGTGATACTGGTCGACACCTACGACACCGACGAAGGGGTACGCCGCGCGATCGCCGCCGCTCGCGCCACGCGGGTGCCGCTGGCCGGGGTGCGGCTCGACTCCGGCGATCTACTGGATCTCTCGCGAAAAGCGCGGGCGCTGCTCGATGCCGCGGGAATGTCCGAGGCGCGGATCGTGGCCAGCGGCGACCTCGAGGAGGAGCAGATCGCGCGGCTGAACGCGGCCGGGGCGCCGATCGACTCCTTCGGCGTCGGCACCGACCTTGGCACCAGCCGTGACTCGCCGGTGGTCAACGGGATCTACAAGCTAGTCGCCCATCAGATCGGCGGAGAGTGGCGCGACGTACGTAA
>DATIXU010000052.1:0-6695 GCA_035518275.1 Steroidobacteraceae bacterium | reverse complement strand
TGGCCGCGTGCTGCAGGGCGACCGCGACCGTTCCCGTCGGCTCAGCGGCGGCGGCCATCAGCTACCCCGCCCCGGTCCGGCGCGCCTCGCGGCGCCGAAGTTTCGCTCGGCGACGACGCACAGGATCTCGTACATCATCGTGGCGCCGACGAGTGCAGTGTTGCCGGTCTGGTCGTAGGGCGGGGCGACCTCGACGACGTCGCCGCCGATCAGGTTGAGGCCCCGCAGACCCCGCAGCAGGCGCTGCGCCTCGAGCGTCGTGATGCCGCCGACCTCGGGCGTGCCGGTGCCGGGGGCGTACACGGGATCGAGCCCGTCGACGTCGAAGGAGATGTAGGTCGGGCCGTCGCCCACTACCGAGCGAGCGAGCTGGATCACCTTATCGACGCCGAGCTCGGCGAACTCGTCCATGAACACGACCCGCATGCCGTGCGATTTCGAGAACTCGATGCCATCGAGGAAGTTCTGCGCGCCGCGGATTCCGATCTGGATGGTGCGCTTCGGGTCGAGCACGCCCGCCTCGACCGCCAGGCGAAACGGCGCGCCGTGCGTGAACTTCGAGCCGAAGAACTCGCCCCAGGTATCACAGTGCGCATCGATGTGCACCATGCCAACCGGCTGCCGGGCGCCGAGCGCCCGGAAGATCGGGTAGGTGATCGAGTGATCGCCGCCGGCGCTCACCGGCAGGATGCCAGCCGTGTTCACCCGGCGGTAGAAAGCCTCGATGTCCTCGTTCTGCCGCTCGAGGTCGTAGCGGTGCGAGATGCGCACGTCGCCCAGGTCGGCGACGCGGCACAGCTCATAAGGATTGACGCCGAGCGCGATGTTGTAGCCGCGCATCAGGCAGGACGAATTGCGGATCTCGCGCGGGCCGTGGCGGGCGCCGGGCCGGTTGGTGACGGCGATGTCGGTCGGCACACCGATCAGACCGATGTCGACGTTGTCGAGCGAATGGGCGAGTGGGCAGCGCATGAAGGTCGCGATCTCGGTGAAGCGCGGCTCCTTCATCGGGTCGTAGGGCTGGCCGTCGCCCAGCGCTCGCCGCTCGTAGTCTTTGCTCATGGGACCCTATCGTGTGCGCGGCTCAGGTGGTCGTCAATCGACGCCGGCGCCGGTACTGGTCGGCGGCCACCGCCGCCGGACGCAGCCCCGCGCTCAGCCAGTTGGTCACGAGGCTGGCCGCTTCGGTGCGTTTCCAGTTGGCGGCCTGGCGGTCGAGCACGTGAATGTCCCGGCACGCGGGGCCCGCGATCACATTCTCTATATCCCTGGTCCGCTGGCGCGCCGACTGGTTGGTGAGCTCGCCTGCTGGGCGCGGTTCTTCATGCTGGCACGCACTGCGGTGAGGAAATTGTCGTCGAACAGGGCCATGGACGCGCCGACCGTAACCGCCTGCGCGGCCGTGGACAGCCCCAGCAGCACGCCGGCGAGCAACAGCAGAGAAATGCGCTTCATGCCCCTCATTCTAATGCGGGCGCGGGGCGGCAAGCGTCAACCGCACGGTCTTCAGGTGTGGTAGCGTCCGCGGCGGGGTTTGCCAGGCCGGGAGCGCCTCTGCGTGGATCGGCGCGAGTTCCTCGAATCGATCGCGGGTCTGTCGGCGCTGTTGCCGGGGCTGTCGTTGCAACGGGCGTTCGCCGAGGCGCTGCACGCGCGCGCCCAGGCGGCGACCAGCCTGCGCACACTCAACGCGGCGCAGGATGCGGCGGTCAGCTGTATCGCCGAGATTCTCCTGCCCCAGACCGAGACCGTCGGGGCCACGCAGGTGGGCGTCAACCGCTTCATCGATCTGCTGCTTACCGAGTCGATCCTCGAGCACGATCGCGACCGCTTCCTCGACGGGCTCGCGGCCATCGATGCACGCAGCCGCTCCCTCTGCGGCGCGCCGGTCGCTTCCGCCCGCAGGCAGGATCAGGAAGCACTGATCCGCTCGCTCGATGAGGCGCTGCCGGCGCGCTCTCCGACCCGGGCCGAGCAGGCGGCGATCGATCGGGAGCCGATGACCGCGGAGCGCGGCTACGAGCTCCTGAAGCGCCTGGTGGTTTTCGCCTACTTCACCTCCGAGCCCGTCGCCAAGGGTCTCATCGACGCGCCGATCATTCCCGGCAGGTACGACGGCTGTGTCAGCGCCTGAGCCAAGCGCTTCGGTTTACGACGCGATCGTGGTCGGCTCCGGGATCTCCGGCGGCTGGGCCGCCAAGGAGCTCACCGAGAAGGGCCTGAAGACGCTGCTGCTCGAGGCCGGGCCGCCGGTCGTGCCCGAGCGGGATTACGTCGAGCACGTGCAGGATTACTCCCTCCCGTACCACGGCTACGGGAATCGCCGCAAGCTCCAGCAGGAACAGCCGATTCAGTCGCAGACCGGCGGCTGCGATGAATGGGTCTCGAAGTGGTTCGTCAACGACCGCGAGAATCCCTACGACAACGACGCCGATAAGCCGTTCCTGTGGATCCGCGGCCGCCACGTGGGCGGCCGCTCCCTCATGTGGGGCCGGCAGGTGTACCGCTGGAGCGACCTCGACTTCGAGGCCAATGCCCGCGATGGTGTCGGCGTCGACTGGCCGATCCGCTACGCGGACATCGCTCCCTGGTACAGCCACGTCGAGAAGTTCATCGGCGTCAGCGGTCAGGCGGAGGGCCTGGCGCAGCTCCCGGATGGAGAATTCCTGCCGCCGATGCAGCTCAACTGCGCGGAGCGGCACGTGCGGGACTCGATGTCCAGACGCTGGGGGCGCGAGCGCGTGCTCACGATAGGCCGCGCGGCGATCCTCACCCAGCCGCACCTCGGACGCGCCGCCTGCCATTACTGCGGGCCGTGCTGGCGCGGTTGCATCACCCACTCGTATTTCAACAGCATCGGCTCGACCCTGCCGGCGGCGGCGGCGACCGGGCGGCTGACGCTGCGGCCGAACAGCGTGGTCGCGGAAGTGCTCTATGACCCGCGCACCCACCGCGCGAGCGGCGTGCGCGCGCTCGACGCCGACACGCTCGAGACGCTCGAGTTCCGGGCGCGCGTCGTATTCCTGTGCGCCTCGGCGCTCGAGAGCGCGCGGATCCTGCTCAACTCGAAGAGCACGCGCTTCCCGACGGGACTCGCGAATTCGAGCGGCGAGCTCGGCCGCAACATCATGGACCATCCCTTCGGCGCCGGCGCCGAGGCGACCATCCCGGGAATGGAGGGCCACAAGACCTTCGGCAACCGGCCGAACGGCATTTATGTGGCGCGCTTCCGCAACGTGACCGACAGGCATCCGAAGTTCATCCGTGGCTACGGGTTCCAGGGCGGCGGCAGCCGCGCACGCTGGGAGCGCGGCGCGCGGGAGCAGGGCTTCGGCGCGGCGTTCAAGAACTCGCTGCTGCGCGATCTCGGGCCCTGGCACGTGTGGCTGGGAGGCTGGGCGGAGTGTCTGCCGCGCGCCGACAACTACTGCACGCTCCATCCGACGCTGAAGGACAGGTGGGGCGTGCCGGCGCTGCACATCCAGTGCACCTTCGGGCCGAACGAGCACGAACTCCTGAAAGACATGCAGGTGACGGCGGCAGAGATCCTCGAGGCCGCGGGAGCCAGGGACATCCAGACCTTCAACGAAGAGCTCGAGCCGGGGCTCTGTATCCACGAGATGGGAACCGCGCGCATGGGGCGGGATCCGAAGACCTCGGTGCTGAACGGGTGGAACCAGGCCCACGACGTGCCGAACGTGTTCGTGACGGACGGCGCCTGCATGACATCCTCGGGAAATCAGAATCCCTCGATCACCTACATGGCGCTCACCGCGCGCGCCTGCGACTACGCGGTCGAGCAGCTGAAGCACGGACAGATCTGATGGGCCGGGTTTCCCGGCGGGGCTTCCTTGGTACCTCGGCGGTCTCGGTAGCCGCGCTCGGCTCCGCCGCCGGCGTGCTCGCGAACGGGGCCGGTCAGGCGCTGGCGGCCTCTCCAACGGCCGGCAGGCTCAGGCAGTCGGTGTGCCGCCGGACGCTGCCGGGAGCTCTTGCCGAGGTGTGTCAGCGCGTCCGCGGACTCGGTCTGCGGGCGATCGACCTGCTCCACGTGGACGAGTGGCAGGTGGCGCGCGCCGCCGGGCTCATCTGCTCGATGGGATACGCGAGCCGTCGCGACCACTTCATCGAGAACGGGTTCAACGACCCCGCCAACCACGCCATGCTGATCGAGGAGCTCAACGCGGCGATTCCGCTGGCCGCCAGGGCCGGCGTCCCAAACGTCATCGCGATGGTCGGTAACCGGCGGGGCTTGAGCGATGTGCAGGGGATCGCCAACTGCGCGGCCGGACTCGCGCAGGTGGCGCCGGTGGCGGAGAAGCACGGCGTCACGGTGTGCGTCGAGCTCCTGAACAGCAAGGTGGATCACCCGGACTACCAGGGCGATCACACGGCCTTTGGTGTCGCGGTGATGGAGAAGGTGGGATCGCCGCGCGTCAGGCTCCTCTACGACATCTATCACATGCAGATCATGGAAGGGGACCTCATCCGTACCATCGGTCAGCAGCGGCGCTGGATCGGACATTTTCATACCGGCGGTGTGCCGGGCCGCCACGACATCGACGAGAGTCAGGAGCTCAACTATCACGCCCTGGCGGGTGCGATTGCCGACGGCGGGTTCGAAGGCTACGTCGCGCACGAGTTCACGGCGAAGGGCGAGCCCTACGCCGCGCTCGCCGCGGCCTGCCGGATCTGTCAGGTGTAGAGAAGCGCCGCATGAAATACCTGCCGCTCGTCTGGTCCGGCATCTGGCGCAAGCCCGGCCGCACCATCCTGATCTTTCTCCAGGTGGCCGTCGCCTTCGTGCTGTTCGGCGTGCTGCAGGGCCTGAAGACCGGCGTGCAGCATGCGGTCGATGCGGCGCGCGCCGACCTGCTGATCGTGCACAGCCGCGAGAGCCTCATCATGGAGGGGCTGCCCATCAGTATGCTGGCGCCGATCCGCGCGGTTCCGGGGGTGCGGGTGGCAATTCCCGTGGAACTGTTCGGCTGTCAGTACCAGAAGCCCGAGCAGGGACTCCTGAGCGTGGCAGTCACACCCGACAAGGACTGGACGACGGCCTTCACCTTCGCGATCGCTCCCCGGGATCTAGCCGCCTTTGAGAAGTCGCGTACCGCCGCGCTGGTGCTCGAGACCACGGCGAAGAAATGGGGCTGGAGGATCGGCGACCGGATTCCGCTCATCTGCCGCACGGTGCAGAAGAGCGGCTCGCCAAACTGGACCTTCGAGGTCGTTGGGACCTTCACGGACAGCGACGTCGGCGGTGGCGGCGACAAGATCATCATGAATTTCGCCTACTACGACGAGGCGCGGGCGACCGGCACGGGGAAGGTCAATCACTTCAACGTCTCGGTGACTGACCCCAATCAGGCCGTGCCGGTGGCCGATGCGATCGACCGGCTTTCGGCCAACTCTTCGCACGAGACCAAGACCGAATCGATCCGTGAGCTCGCGCAGCAGGAGGTGCAGCAGATCGGCGATTTTGACTTCCTCATTCGCGCGGTCGTGAGTGCGGTGTTGGCGGCGCTGCTGTTTGCGATCGCCACGATGATGGTGCAGTCGGTGCGCGAGCGCACTTCCGAGCTCGCGGTGCTCAAGACCATCGGCTTCACGGACCGCGCCGTGTTCCTGCTCATTCTGGGAGAGGCCTTTACCGTCTGTCTCCTGGCTGCCGCCCTGGGGCTCGCGCTGGCCACTGCCACCTTGCCGGTCGCGGCCCGCTTCGTAACCGGGCTGTCGATGCCGAAGATCACCCTTGCGATCGGCCTTGGTCTTTCAGTGCTGGTGGCGCTGATCAGTGCGGCGGTGCCGGCGCTCCTTGCGGCGCGCCTCAGGGTCGCGGCCGCACTGGCGGAGCGTTAGAGGCACGGTGCATGAACTTCCTGCGCCAATCGGCCGCCCTGCTGCGACTCAACCTCGGGGGACTCGGTGCGCGCACCGGCTCTGTACTGACGATCCTGATCGGCGTGACCTGTACTGTCGGCGTGCTGGTCTCGATGCTGGCCATGGGAACCGGCGCGCATCGGCAGGCACTCGACTATGTGCGCGACGACACAGCCGTCGTCACCGGCCGCGGCTCGAACGGCCTCGACAGCATGGTCTCGAGGGATGAGGCTACGGCAGTGGCTGATCTGCCCGGTATCGCCTCGGGCAGCGATGGCAAACCCCTCATCGGGCACAACGCCATCGTCGTCATAGAGGGACACCGCCGCGGCACGGGCGTCAGGGTTTTCTTTGCGGTCATCGGGTCGAGTCCCAACTTGACCGCCATGCGGCCGGACATGCACTTCACCGGTGGACGCATGTTCCAGCCAGGCCTGCACGAGCTCGTCGTCAGCAATCCATGCGTGCGCACCTTCACCGGCTTCGAGCTCGGCGCCCGGCGTGCGATCCGCGGCATAGACTGGACGGTGGTCGGACACTACGACCAGCGGAACAGCATGCAGTGCCTGGTGCTCGCCGACGCCGAGACGCTCATGACGGTGTTCGGGCGCAACACTTTCAACGAGGTCATCGTTCGGCTCAAGACTCCCGGCGACTTCGATGCCTTTCGCGCCGCACTCGAGGCGAATCCCGCCCTGCACCTGCAGGTGAAGCGCGAGCGGGATGCGGCGGAGGACAGGTTCAAGAGCTTTAAAGCGCTCCTCAACTTCGCCGCTTACTTCGTGGGCGCCATCATGGCGCTCGGAGCGACC
>DATIXU010000051.1:0-46553 GCA_035518275.1 Steroidobacteraceae bacterium | reverse complement strand
GGTCGAGCCCTCGTGATCGTTGAACGTCACGCACGGCGAGAGCACGTCGATCAGCGCAAAGCCCCGGTGCTTGAGGCCCGCCTGGATGAGCGGCACCAGCTGCTGCTTGTCGCCGGAGAAGCTGCGCGCCACGAAGGAGGCGCCGAGCGTCATGGCGAGCAGCACCGGATCGATCGGCGGCTGGACATTGGTCTCGCCCTTCTTCGCCTTGGTGCCGATGTCGGCCGAGGCCGAGAACTGCCCCTTGGTGAGGCCGTAGACGCCGTTGTTCTCGATGATGTAGAGCATGTCGACGTTGCGGCGGATGGCGTGGCAGAACTGCCCGAGCCCGATCGAGAGCGTGTCGCCGTCGCCGGAGACGCCGATGTAGGTGAGATTGCGGTTGGCGGCGTTCGCCCCCATGGCGATCGAGGGCATGCGGCCGTGCACCGAGTTGAAGCCGTGGCCGCCGGAGACGAAGTAGGCGGTGGTCTTGGACGAGCAGCCGATGCCGGAGAGCTTCACCACGTTCTGGGGCTCGAGCGCGAGTCCCCAGCTCGCCTCGACGATCGCCGCGGTGATCGAGTCGTGGCCGCAGCCGGCGCACAGGGTCGAGAGCGCCCCCTCGTAGTCGCGCCGCGTGAGCCCGAGCGCGTTGCGGGGAAGCGAGGGGTGGGCGACCTTGGGTTTGGCGATGAAAGTCATGCCGGAACTCCGGAAATCTTCGGTTGCGCCACCCGCTCGTGCTGCAGCTCGGCGAGCACCCCGTCGACGATGAAGGCGGAGGAGATCGGCAGCCCCGAGTAGTGCAGCAGCGAGCGGAGCTTCGACTTTTCGACCGCGGTCTCGAGCGTCAGCAGCGAGCGCAGCTGCGCGTCGCGGTTCTGCTCGATGACGAACAGCAGCTCGTGCGCGGCCATGAAGCGCTCGACGTCCTCACTGAAGGGAAAGGAGCGCACCCGCATGTAGTCCACGGCGACGCCGCGCGACGCCAGCAGGTCGCGTGCCTCGCGGATCGCCCCGTCACAGCTGCCGATCGAGACCAGGCCGATCTTCGAGTCCGAGGTCGCATCGATGACCGCGCGCGGCACCAGGCGCTTCGCCGTCGCCCACTTGCGCATCAGCCGGTCGAGCACGATCTGGTACTCGGCCGAGTCCTCGGTGTAGGCGCCGTACTGGTTGTGGCCCGAGCCGCGGGTGAAGTAGGCGGCTTTCGGATCCACGCCCGGGAAGGTTCGGTAGCCGATGCCGTCGTCATCCACGTCCAGAAAGCGGTAGAACTTCTTCAGCTTCTGCACTTCCTCCTTGCCGAGGATCTTGCCGCGGTCGGGACGGTAGCCGTCGTCCCACTTGAGGTCGGGGCACATCCAGTCGTTCATGCCGATGTCGAGATCGGACAGCACCAGCACCGGAGTCTGCAGCCGCTCGGCGAGATCGAACGCCTGCACCGCCATGTAGAAGCATTCCTCGGGGCTGGCCGGATAGAGGCACACGTGGCGGGTGTCGCCGTGTGAGGCATAGGCGGCGAGCAGCAGATCACCCTGCTGCGTGCGGGTCGGCATGCCGGTCGAGGGCCCGACGCGCTGGACGTCGAAGATCACCGTCGGCACCTCGGCGTAATACGCCAGCCCCAGGAACTCGTTCATGAGCGAGATGCCGGGACCCGAGGTCGCGGTGAAGGCACGGGCGCCGTTCCACATGGCGCCGATCACCATGCCGACCGCCGCGAGCTCGTCCTCCGCCTGGATGAAGGCGAAATTGCGGGCGCCGGTGTCCTTGTCGACGCGGGTACGGTCGGCGAACATCTTGAACGCGTCCATGAGCGAGGTGGACGGGGTGATCGGGTACCAGGCGGCGACCGTGGCACCCGCGAACAGGCACCCCAAAGCGGCGGCGGTGTTGCCGTCGATCATGATGTTGCCGGCGGTGCGGTTCATCGGCTCGACCTTGAGCGGCAGCGGGCAGGCGAAGTTCGCCTTCGCATGGTCGTAGCCCAGCTGGATCGCCTTCATGTTGCTCTCGACCAGCTGCGGCTTCCTGGCGTAGGTCTCGGCGAGCAGCTCGCGGATGCGCGCCAGGTCGAGATCGAGCAGCGCCGCCAGCACGCCCGCATAGCAGATGTTCTTCATCAGGATGCGGGTGCGCACGCCGTTGAAGCTCTCGTTGCAGAGCTTCGCCAGCGGCACGCCGAGCACCGTGATGTCGTCGCGCTTGAGCAACGCCGGGCGCGGCCAGGTCGAGTCGTACACCAGGTAGCCGCCCGGGGCGACCTCGCGCACGTCGCGCGCGTAGGTCTCGGCGTTCATCGCCACCATGAGATCGACGCGCCCGGAGCGGGCGACGTAGCCATCGCGCGTCACGCGGATCTCGTACCAGGTCGGCAGGCCCTGGATGTTCGAGGGGAAGTAGTTCTTCCCCACCACCGGGATGCCGCTCCTGAAGATCGACTTCATGAGCAGCGTGTTGGCGCTCGCCGAGCCGGTGCCGTTCACCGTGGCGATCTTGATGGTGAAGTCGTTGACGCGTGTGGCTGTGGGGGACATGGCTGGGGGCAAGCGTGACTGGCGGCCGGCTGGCTCAGGCGATCTTCTTGGCGGACTCGGCCGGCGGCTGGGGCTGATCGGAGGCGTGCGGCCAGTGGAGCTCGGATTTCTGCATGTCCCAGGCGGCGGTCGGGCAGCGCTCGGCGCACAGCCCGCAGTGCACGCACAGGTCCTCGTCCTTGACCATCACGCGGCCGGTCTGGGGAAGCGCCGCGGAGACGTACAGCGGCTCGTCCAGGTTCCTGGCCGGCGCCTTCAGGCGCTGACGCAGCTCCGCCTCCGGTCCGTTATGGGTGATGGTGAGACAGTCCACCGGGCAGATGTCGAGGCAGGCGTCGCACTCGATGCAGAGCCTGGCGCTGAACACCGTCTGCACGTCGCAGTTCAGGCAGCGCTGCACTTCCTGCTCGACCTGCTCGGCGGTGAAGCCGAGCTCGACCTCGATGTTGAGCTTCTTGAAGCGCTCCTTGATCGACACGTGCGGCATCAGCCGCCGCTCGACCGGCGTGTAGTCGTTCGAGTACGACCACTCGTGCATGCCCATCTTGCGGCTTTGCAGGTTCATCCCCGGCGGCAGGCGTTCGCTCACCGGCTCGCCCTGGCAGTGGCGGTGGATGGAGATGGCCGCCTGGTGGCCGTGCTCGACCGCCCAGATGATGTTCTTCGGCCCGAAGGCCGCGTCGCCGCCGAAGTACACGCCCGGCCGCGTCGACTGAAAGGTCACCTTGTCGATGACCGGCACGTCCCACTTGTCGAACTCGATGCCGAGGTCGCGCTCGATCCAGGGGAAGGCGTTCTCCTGGCCGATGGCGAGGATCACATCGTCGGCGGGCAGAAACTCCTCGCCCACCACGCGCTCGGCGGTGATGCGCCCGCTCGCGTCGAGGTCGTACTCCATCTGGTCGAACAGCATGCCGGCGAGCTTGCCGCCCTCGAGCACGAAGGCCTTGGGCGAGCGATTGACCACGATCTCGACGCTCTCCTCCTCGGCGTCCTCGAGCTCCCAGGCGGAGGCCTTGAAGAAGCCGCGTGGCTTGCGCGCCATGACTTTGACGCTCTCGGCACCGAGTCTGAGGCTCGTGCGGCAGCAGTCCATGGCGGTGTTGCCGACGCCGATGATGAGGACGCGCTTGCCGACCTTGTCGATGTGGCCGAAGGCGACCGACTCGAGCCAGGCGATGCCGATGTGGATGCTGGCGGCGCCCGCCTCGCGCCCGGGGAGCTTCAGCTCCTTGCCCTTCGGGGCACCGGAGCCGACGAACACCGCATCGAAGCCGCCGGAGGCGAGCAGCTCACGCAGGCTCTTCACCGGCGTGTTGAGCTTAAGATCCACGCCCATGCCGGTGATCATTGCGATCTCCTCGTTCAGCACCGTCGCCGGCAGGCGGAACGAGGGGATGTTGGTGCGCATGAGCCCGCCGGGCTCGCCGTACTGCTCGAAGATGGTCACCTCATACCCCAAGGGCATGAGATCGTTGGCGACGGTGAGCGAGGCGCAGCCGGCACCGATCAGGGCGATGCGCTTGCCGTTCTTCACCTTGGGGATCGCGGGCAGGCGGCTGGTGATGTCGTCGCGGTGGTCGGCGGCGACGCGCTTCAGGCGGCAGATGGCCACCGGCTTCTGCTCGATGCGCCCGCGCCGGCAGGCGGGCTCGCACGGGCGGTCGCACACGCGCCCGAGGATGCCCGGGAACACGTTCGAGTGCCGGTTCACCATGTATGCGTCGGTGAAGCGGCCCTGGGCGATCAGGCGGATGTACTCGGGAACATCGGTGTGAGCCGGGCAGGCCCACTGGCAATCCACAACTCGATGGAAGTAGTCGGGATGGGAGGTATCGGTCGGTTCCATTCGAGCCCTATGCGCCCCGGGGGACGCAGAGTATAGAGGCGCGCCGCGCCTTGTGACCGTTGTTAACGCACAAGTAATGCGCGCTTGATCGCAGTCCCGCAGCGCAAACAGGCTCGGCCCGTCATGATGCTGCACTGCAACAATGTACTGGCCCGAGCCGCGCGCCTGCCTATACTGCTCGTGCCCATGCAGGAACCGATCGCCACCGAGCTGCGGCTGCGGCGCGCCACGCGCGTGCTCGAGGTGAGCTTCGCCGACGGCAGCCGCTTCGAGCTGCCCTTCGAGTACCTGCGCGTGCACTCCCCGTCCGCCGAAGTGAAGGGCCACGGGCCCGGGCAGGAAGTGCTGGTGCTCGGCAAGGAAAACGTCGGAATCACCGCGGTGGAGCCGGTGGGACAGTACGCCGTGAAGCTCGTCTTCGACGACGGACACGACACCGGGCTCTACACCTGGAAGTATCTGCACGAGCTCGGCCGCGAGCGCGCAGCGAAGTGGGCGCGCTACGTGGAGCGGCGCGCGCGCGCGCGCCCGAGCGCCTAGAAAAACAGACGGGCCGGACATCGCTGTCCGGCCCGCCCTTGCAAGACCCCCCTGAACGGGCGCGATTCTAGCGCATCGGATGCGGGAAGATGCAAGGTGCGCGCAGCGAAGTGTTAAGTCCGATCGACTAGAATGTGTCTCATCAATCACGTCCGCGCACACCATGGCCGACGAGCGCTCCACTGACTTCGGCTTTCAGCGCGTGCCGCCCGAAGACAAGGCGCGGCGCGTGCGCGGCGTGTTCGACTCGGTCGCCGACCGCTACGACCTCATGAACGATCTGATGTCGGCCGGCACGCACCGCCTCTGGAAGCGCTTCACGCTCTCGCTCGCGAACCTGCGTCCCGGGCAGCGTGCGCTCGATGTGGCCGGCGGCACCGGGGATCTGGCGGCGGGCCTGGCGAGGCAGGTGGGCGAGCGCGGCCTGGTCGTGCTCACCGACATCAACGGCGTCATGCTCGCGCGCGGCCGCGACCGGCTGCTCGATGCGGGGAAGGCGGCGAATGTCGCCTGCGTCCAGGCCGACGCCGAGCGGCTGCCGTTTGCCGACGGCACCTTCGACTGCGTCACCATCGGCTTTGGTCTGCGCAACGTGACCGACAAGGCGGCGGCGCTCGCCTCCATGCGCCGTACGCTGAAACCCGGGGGGCAGCTGCTGGTGCTCGAATTCTCGCAGCCGGCGCTCCCGGGCCTCAAGCCCCTGTACGATGCGTATTCCTTCCGCGTGCTGCCGCTCCTCGGGCGCTACGTGGCGGGCGATGAGGCGAGCTACCGTTATCTCGCCGAATCGATCCGCATGCATCCTGACCAGGAGACGCTGCTCGCGATGATGCGCGCGGCGGGACTCGAGGGCTGCCGCTACCACAACCTCTCCGGCGGCATCGTCGCCGTGCATCGCGGCTACAAGTGCTGAGCGAGACCCTCGGCCGCCTGCTGAACCGCGGCCTGCCGCGCTCGGTGCGTGCGCGCGACCTCGTCACCGAGCTCGCCGGCCGGAGCCTCGCGCTCGAGCTGCGGGGCGTCGGCACGCTGCGTCTCGAATCGGACGGGGTTCAGCTCGTCGTGACCGGCGGCGACCTGGCCGAGGCCGCCGATGCCGGGCTCTCGGTCGGCCCGCTCGGGCTGCTGGCACTCGCGGGCGAGGGCGCACAGGCGGCCGTGCAGCGCGGCGAGGCCGCGATGTCGGGCGACGGCGAAATCGCCGGCAAGTTCCGCGAGCTCCTGACGCTGCTCAAGCCCGATCCCGAGGAGGAGCTCTCGCTCGTGCTCGGCGACGTGCCGGCGCATCAGCTGGCGCGCCTCGCACGCGGCGCCCTCGCCTGGGGCGCCCGCGCCGCCGACAGCGCCTGGCGCAGCACCGCCGACTACCTCGCCCACGAGCGCGCCGATCTCGTACCGCGCCACGAGGGCGAGCAGTTCCTGCGCGGTGTCGAGGCGCTGCGCGAGGACCTCGACCGGCTCGCCGCGCGCATCGAGCTGCTGGCGCAGCGGCGCGCTGCGCGCACGAGCGGACCGCGCACGCCGTGAAAGCGCGGGTGCTGCTGCGGCTGCTGGAGATCCAGCGGGTGCTGCTCAAGCACCGTCTCGACGACTACGTCCGCGCTACTCATCTATATAGGCCGCTGCGCTTCCTGCTGGTGCTCTCGCCCGGCGTGTGGCTCGAGCGGCGCCGCGGCGGCGAGCGCGGCGAGCGGCTGCGGCTCGCGCTGGAAGAGCTCGGGCCGATCTTCGTGAAGTTCGGGCAGGCGGTATCGACGCGCCGCGACCTCCTGCCGCCCGACATCGCCGACCAGCTCGCCAGGCTCCAGGACCGCGTGCCGCCCTTCGACGGCGCAGTGGCGCGGCAGCTCATCGAGGCGAGTTATGGCCGTCCGGTCACCGAAGTGTTCGCCTCGTTCGATGAGAAGCCGCTCGCCGCCGCCTCGATCGCCCAGGTGCACCCGGCCCGGCTGCCGGACGGCAAGGAGGTCGTGGTCAAGGTACTGCGACCGGGAATGCGCGCCGTCATCGAGCGCGATCTCGAGGTGCTGCACGCCCTCGCCGACCTCGCCGAGCGCTACTGGACCGAGGGACGGCGCTTGAAGCCGCGCGAGCTCGTGGCCGAGTACCACAAGACGGTGCTCGATGAGCTCGACCTGATGCGCGAGGCCGCCAACGCCTCGCAGCTGAAGCGCAACTTCGCGGGCTCCGAGCTGCTCTACGTTCCCGAGGTCCACTGGGACTGGTGCCGCAAGGACGTCATGGTGATGGAGCGCATCCACGGCGTACCGATCAGCGACCTGGCGGCGCTCAAGGCCGCCGGCACCAACATCCCGCGCCTCGCCGAGAACGGCGTGCGCATCTTCTTCACCCAGGTGTTCCGCCACAACTTCTTCCATGCCGACATGCACCCGGGGAACATCTTCGTACTGGTCGACGACCCGCAGCGGCCGCGCTACGCGGCGGTCGACTTCGGCATCGTCGGCACGCTCGATCCGCGCGACCAGCACTACCTGGCGGAGAATTTCCTCGCGGTGTTCGACCGCGACTACCGCCGCGTCGCGCAGCTGCACCTCGAATCGGGCTGGGTGCCGGCGGGCGCGCGCATCGACGAGATGGAGTCCGCGGTGCGCACCGTACTCGAGCCGATCTTCGACCGGCCGCTGAAGGACATCTCCTTCGGGCGGATCCTGCTGCGCCTGTTCGAGATCTCGCGGCGCTTCGACGTGCAGATCCAGCCGCAGCTGCTCTTGCTGCAGAAGACGCTGCTCAACGTCGAGGGCCTGGGAAGGGAGCTCTACCCCGAGCTCGATATCTGGAGCAGCGCGAGCCCGATCCTGCGCGAATGGATGCGCGAGCGAGTGAGCGTCGGCGCGCTCTGGCGCAGCGTCCGCTCACACGCGCCGGAGATCCTCGAGGCGCTGCGGGGACTGCCGGCGCTGCTCGCCGCGCAGGTGCGCCGCGGCGCGCAGCCGCCGGAGCGCGCGCCGCCGCCTCCTGACCTCACGGAGCTGCGCGAGGAGCTCCGGTCTCAGGGACGACGCCGCGACTTCGTCACGGTCGGTGCGGCGCTGCTGCTCGGCGGGCTCGTGTGGCTCGCGGTCTCGGGCGGCCACGCGGCGGCCGGCTGGGCGCTGCTCGCCGCGGGCGTCATCGCCGCGCTGGCGGGCGTCGGGCGCTGAAGTTGCAACGTGCGCTCACCGAGGGGTCGATCCCCGTCACGCTCTTCAGGTTCGCGCTGCCGATCCTGTACGCCAACGTGCTGCAGTCCCTCAACGGCTCGGTGAACTCCGTCTGGGTCGGGCGCTTCCTCGGCGAGGCGGCGCTGACTGCGACCTCCAACGCCAACACGGTGATGTTCCTGCTGATCGGCGCGGCCTTCGGCGTGGCGCTCGCGGCCACGATCCTGGTCGGCCAATGCATCGGCGCCAACAACATCCCCGAGACCAAGCGCGTGGTCGGCACCAGCTTCACTTTCTTCACCGGCATCTCGGTGGCGATGGCGATCGCGGGCCTCACGCTCTGCCGGCCGCTCTTGATCGCCATGAGCACCCCGCCCGCCTCGCTCGACCTCGCGGTGGCCTACATGCGGGTGATCTTCCTGGCGCTGCCGTTCCTCTATCTCTACGCCTACGTCGGCGCCATGCTGCGCGGCGCCGGCGACTCGAAGACGCCCTTCTACTTCATGCTGCTGTCGGTCGGCCTCGACATCGCCCTGAACCCGGTGTTCATCTTCGGCATCGGTCCCATGCCGCGCCTCGGGATCGCGGGCTCGGCGCTCGCCACCTTCGTCGCGCAGGCGGTGAGCCTCTCGGCGCTCATCCGCCACCTCTACCGGCGGCGCCACCTGCTGGTGCTGCACAAGGACGAGCTCGCACTCCTCAAGGTCGACTGGTCGGTGGTCGGGGCGCTGGTGAAGAAGGGCCTGCCGATGAGCGCGCAGATGCTGGTGCTGTCGCTCTCGGGCGTGCTCATGATCACGCTCGTCAACCGCTTCGGCGTCGACACCACGGCGGCTTTCGGTGCGGCGCTGCAGCTGTGGAACTACATCCAGATGCCGGCCTTCGCGGTCGCCATGGCGATGTCGGCCATGACGGCGCAGAACGTCGGCGCCGCCAAGTGGGACCGGATCAGGCAGATCGCGCGCGTCGGGGTGCTGTACAACGTGGTGCTGTGCGGCGGCATCGCGCTCGCGATGGAGCTGCTCGACCGCCCGCTGTTCTCCCTGTTTCTGCCGGCCGGCTCCGCCGCGCTGGTGCTCGGCTCGCATCTGAATCACGTGGTGACGCCCTCGTTCGTGTTCTTCGGCGTGGCGGTGGCGCTGTTCGGCGTGGTGCGCGCGACCGGCGCCGTGATGGCGCCGCTCGTCATCCTCTTTATCACGCTGCTCGGGGTGCGCTTCCCGCTCGCGGAAGCTTACCTCGACCGCTACCAGGTGGACGCCGTGTGGTGGAGCTTTCCGATCTCCTCGGCACTCTCGGCGCTGCTCGCGGTGCTCTATTACAGGTACGGCGGCTGGCGCAGCGCGCACATGATGCCGGCGGAAGCGCCGCGGCGATCGTGACGGCCCGCACACCTCACTGGTAATACTGCAATCGGACCCGGATGGTTCGCGGCACTCCAGGGTGAACGACGAAATCGGCAACCGGCGCCGGCTGGTTTCGCAGGCGCGAGACATAGTAGTACTCGATGTCGTTCCAGCTGACGTTGAACAGATTGAAGGCGTCGACGGCCAGGAGCCACTTGCCGGACTGCTGATAGCCAACCTGAAGATCGAGCGTCGTATAGGCCGGTGAACGGACACTGTTGTCCTCGACCAGGGGCGATTCCCCGAAATGCCGCGCCCTGAGGGAGCCAAACCAGCCGCGGGGCTGCGACGCCGTCAGACCGGCGTCGATGACGCTGGTCGGACTATTCGGGATATAGCGCCCCGTGATTGCGATTGGCTGCGTGCAGGGGTAGCTGGGGGAGGCAGCTTCACAACCCAGGTCATCGGGAGGGACGTTGTGATCGAAGCGTGCCCGGGAGAATGCGGCATTCAGATCCGCCTGCAGCCAGTCGCTGATGCGGAACATGTTGCCCGACTCGACACCCGCACGGGTCGTTGCGCCGCTCGGACTCGTCACGCCGGCATCTCCATCGAATACGAGCTCGCTCTTCAGCTTCAGGAGAAACACATCGAGACTCGCGTGCCAGCGCGCCAGGGGCTCCGTGGACAACCCCAGCTCAGCACTCGTGGCGCGCGTCAGCGGGGTCACCGGCTGGGCGCCGGGATTCTCGCCGCTGCGAGTGACTCCACGAGCATCGTTGCTGTGATAACCGTCGGCGAGTGTGACGAAGTAATTCGTGTGGCCCCAGGGGCCCAGCACAATCCCGAGCTTCGGACTGAAGATGTCGGCGCGCACGTCGCCGGTGTCGCAGCCCAAAGGGTCGCTCCCGAGGCTGCAGGTGCCGTCCGGGCTCCGCATCTTGTCCTGCACGTCGAAGCGGAACGAGTCCTCTCGCAGCCCGAGTACGCTGCGTAAGCGCGGGAGCCATTGAGTCGTGTTCTCGAAGTAGACCGCGCCGTTGCCCTCGATGACACCAGCATCCTGGTGGGTCGAGAGATATTGCCGCTCGAAGGTGTAATCGATGCCGACGTCCTTAATGTCATCCACGCGCGCCTGCATGCCCAGAAGGTTCATCATCGAGAAGCCCCCCAGGCTCGTGAACCAGGTCTTCGATCCCTTGAGGCCGTACACGATGCGATCATCGTGCTGCAGCAGTTGGTCGCCGTGGACCGGATCGCGCAGGTAGTAGGTGAAATCGGACCACAGATCCAGCCGGTAGCGGATGACGTAGGCTGACAACTGCAGCTGAGTTGCGTCGGTGCGTGTAACGCGGTTGAAGGAAAGGCTGGCGCGGCTCGTGGTACCGCCGTCGGAAGGGTTCAGGCTCCCGAAGCGATCGATCAGTCCGCTCTCGATGGCATGCTCCGGCACCTGATCCGTCGCGTTCCACTGACCCGAATAGGCCATCGCCGTGATGGTGAGGAAGTCGGCCGCCGTGCCGCGGTGGTAGCGCAGGACTCCGTTCAGCCGCGTGTAGTCGTCGGGATCATCGAAGGGACCGTCGTTGTGATAAATCTCGCCGGCCCCGAGGAGCGTTCCCCCACCGATTCCCGTTGAGCCCATCAGCAGACCCCGACGGTAGCCATCCTCGCCGTAGCCCAAGGTGGCCGAGCCCGGGATCTCGTCAGCCAGCCCCATGCGTACGGTCCCGGCGGTTGCGAAGTCGCCCTCGTCCGCGTAGTAGGGCCCCTTCCTGTAGTAGAGATTGCGGATCAGCTCCGGAATCAGGAAGTTGAGGTCGGTGTAGCCCTGGCCATGGGCATGGGTTGGCATGTTGATCGGCATATCGTCGACTTCAGTCGCGAGATCTGTGCCGTGGTCCAGATTAAAGGCTCGCAGGAAATACTGGTTGGCCTTTCCCTCACCCGAGTGCTGCGTGACGATCAGTCCGGGTACGTTCTCCAGCACGGCAGCGGGACGCAGCAGCGGTTGGCTGGCGAGTTCGTCCTGGGTCACGTCGCCCGTCGAAGCAGCGGTCATGTTGCTGACCCCGGTGGCGATGACCGTCACCGTCGGCAGGCCGGGCTCAGCGCCGCTGTCCGCGGCTTCCGCCCGCAGGGGCGCAGCACGCAGCGCCATGGTGAGCGCGGTGAGCAAAGCCAAAGGCGCTGGCCATGAGATCGCAGCGAAACCGGAGCGTCGGATCTGCACGCGTGCGCTTTCATTGGCGTATGAGGATTTAAGGATCCGTCATACGTTTCGGAGCACTATAATCAGCAGCTATCACCCTGAAATACGGGAATTCCCCTATGCGGCGACTGACAATCTCCGTGGACGACGCTCTGGCGGATACCTTCGACCGGCTGGTTGCCGAGCGGGGCTACGAGAATCGATCCGAAGCGTTCCGCGATCTGCTGCGCGGCGAACTCGACCGGCAGCGCCTCGAGGCAGGAAAGGCGCGGGAGTGTGTCGGGGTTCTGAGCTACGTCTTCAACCACCACGAGCGCGATCTACCGCGACGGCTCACTACCATGCAGCACGCGCACCATGATGTAACCGTAGCCACGCTGCATGCCCATCTGGATCACGATAACTGCATCGAGAGCGTGATTCTGCGCGGGACCACCGCCTCCGTCGTGGCGTTCGCCCAGGCGGTGATCGCCGAAAAAGGCATCCGCCACGGCGAGTTTCGTCCAATTCCGGTCGAGGCCGGCAAGCCTCAGCGTCACACTCATCAGCATCTGCGTCCTTACACCTAGAGGACGCGGCGGGCGCTGCGCGTCGGCGGCCGGGAGAGAACCGCAGGACCGAGCGGCGGCGCATGGCACGTTTCGCACCCCGTGACCGGCCCATGTCCGGTCAGATACTCAGGGGGATCGCGATGGCAACCGAGACAGAAATCGTGATAACGCGCTTCCACGCCAACCCGAATGTCCGCACGGCCGCTGCGGTGACAACTGACGCACGAGCCTTCGCCGCTGTGATCGAGGTAGTCGTGATGACACACAGCGCAGTTCACCGCGCGGTGCCTGTCGTGAGGAAAGTCCAGCACCAGGCGCTCACTACGGCGCAGGAACGGTTCACGCAGGGCGAGGGCTGCGCCACCGCGCGACAGCGCAACCAGCGCGGCGAGTGAGCTGAGAACGATCGCCAGCACGAGGCGCGAATGCCGTCCGAACACGAGTCCCCCGAGCAGGCCCGCCGTCTGCGGAGCCGGCCGTCGCCGGGCCCGCGCACGCAACAGCGCAAGCAGCACGACTCCGGAGAGCAGAAGGTAAGCGACCGCATGCGCGCGGCCATGGACGTAGCGTCCCGTGGTCAGAACATGCATCGCGAGAGCCACCAACAGGAGGCAGGCCGCAGCGACATGCACGGCCTGGAAGTTCCGGTGTCGCGGCCAGAGCTGCCGGCGAGCTGCAGCTCCGGCCGGCACGGTGAGAAACAGCAGGGTGAGCAGCGCCAGGATCCCGGCGTACTCGTAGCGAGGGGCGGTCGGCTCGAGGTGCTCGACGACGCGGTGATCGGCGCCGAGCGACAAAGCGACGTGGAGAGCCGCCGCAGCGAGCGCTATCCAGCCGAGGAGCTCGTGACTGCGCAGCCGCAAGGCCTCGACGGCACCGGCCCGCGGCCGCACCGCGAGCATGCAGAGAATGAGGCAGCCCGCGACCGCGCAGAGGCCCAGGGCCTGTGCGATCTCCCACGTTACGGTGGGCGATGCCACGATCCTGGACGCGTCATTCCAGCTTACCGTAGCTGCGGACGAGCTCGGCCATCTGATGCGTACTGTCTTCCAGGCTGAATCCCGCTGCGACCGAACGGCGATTGACCTCGGGCTGGTTTTGACTCACTTTCCACTTGCCTTCGAGTACGGCGATCTCGATCTCAATTCCGACAATGGCTTTCTTCTGCGCTTCGACGTAGGCAGCAGGCGCGTCACTGACCGACCAGGGCTGCAGGCGCGTCGCCTCTCGCCCGTTCGTCAGGGAGCTCAGCTGCGGGCTCAGCCAGTCGGTGCTGTCACGCAATCTGGATTTGCCCCGCGCCTGCACCATCGCATAGTTCCAGGTCGGCACCACCTTGCCGGTCTCTTTCTTGGTGGCGTACAGAGATGGGCTCACGTAGGCGTCCGGGCCCCGAAAGACCACGAGCACTGCCTGATCATCGAGCTCCCGCCACTGCGGATTTGCGCGCGCGATGTGAGCCTGCAGCACGCCGCGCTCGCTGTCGCCCGTTTTCAGCACGAACGGCAGCAGATTCGCGACCAGCCCGGTCGATCCGTGCGAAATGAGGAGACCGAGAGGATTGCTGCGAATCAGAGCATGCTGGACTTCAAGGCGATCCTCACGAAAGAGAGCCGGGCAATACATGTGGTTTCCCCGTATTCACCGGTGACGGTCGCTGACCGGCCAGAAGCGGTGCTTGTGAACCCTTTCACGCTGGATACCGGATGGAGTCGCTCATGCGGCCTTGAGCCGTGACCCTCATCCCAGCGACGTGCCAGCTATCTCGGTAGGCTTCCCGGGCGTCGAGGAAGCAGTTCATTATGTTACTCAAATACGCCATCGCTGCTATGGCCGTGTGCACGGCCCAGATCTGCAGCGCGTCGCCCCCCATCTACAAATACGTCGACGCCGCGGGCGTCGCGCATTTCACCGACAAGCCCGACTCGAGACGATACCAGTTGGTCGAGCTGACTCCCGGCGGATTGACGCGCAGTGGCGATCCCTATGACCCCGCGCTCCTGGCACGCGCCGCGCAGTACGATGCCATCATCGAGGCGGCGGCAGGATCTGCCGGCGTTGAGCCCAATCTGCTCAGGGCCGTAATCGTCGTCGAATCGGGTTTCAATTCGCGTGCTGTCTCGAACCGCGGCGCAGTTGGCCTCATGCAACTCATGCCAGCGACGGCGGCGCGCTTTGGCGTGTCCAACCGCTACGATCCGCGGCAGAACGTGCATGGCGGCGCGCTCTACCTTGGATTTCTGATCAAGCGGTTTGATAACAATGTGCGTCTTGCGCTCGCCGCCTTCAATGCCGGCGAAGACGCGGTGGCCCGAAACGCGGGGCAGATTCCGCCTTTCAACGAAACGCTTGAATACGTCCCGA
The DNA here is from genome assembly GCA_035518275.1 of Steroidobacteraceae bacterium. Taxonomy (GTDB): domain Bacteria; phylum Pseudomonadota; class Gammaproteobacteria; order Steroidobacterales; family Steroidobacteraceae; genus 13-2-20CM-66-19. The sequence goes on along the minus strand of DATIXU010000051.1, from coordinate 32,008 downwards.
AAGTCATGAGGATTTATCGGGCGCTCAGCGAAGGCGGTAAGCCACATGCACCAAGCAACGAGTGGACCCGGGGTTGAGCATCCCGACTAATGCGCCAGCTGCACCCGCGGAGCTGAGCGCGCCCCTGCCGGGGGACGATGGCGTCCCCGGCAGAGCTCCGAAAGCCTCTTGAGCAACGAAAGCGCCCCGCCGGCGGGTGCTCAGCCGAGCGGCTGCGGCGTGTCGCGCGGCTCGATCCAGAGAGCCCGCGCGCGGCCGCAGAGCTCCCCTTTACCGTCGAAGAGCGCGGTTCCCGCCTCGTGCTTGCGCCCGCTCGAGCCGATCTGCCAGCCGACGACCGTGCAGGACTCCCCGACGTGCACCCGCCGGTCGACGTGCGCGGTGACTTCCGCGAGCAGCATCATGCGGTCATCCGGCGCCACCGCGTAGTAGCCGGGGCAGTCGAGCGCCGCCGACATGAACTCGGCGTGCACCTTGCCGTCGCCGCTGTCGAGCGAGGCGTCGGGGACCCAGGGCGCCGCGACCAGCCCGCGCTCTGGGAGCGGGCCGGCGAACACCCGCATACCGTCACCGCGCACGCGCTGCGTGCCGCAGACGAAGCAGCTCGGAAAGCGGTGATAGCGAAAGCCCGCGTAGTGCCGCGAGGCTTCCACGGCCTCGAGGTAGTCCGGAGCCGGCGGCGCCTCGAGTGTCAGCACTGACGGCCGTGCCTCCCCGATCGCCTCCTGCCCGTTCAGCACGCGCAGCACTCCATCGGGAAGCTCCTCGACCGTGAGCTCGGTATCGAGCGGCGGGGGACGGATGAGCCGCACGGTCACGGTGCCTGCGGCGCAGCCGGCCACGACGCCGGCAAAATAACCCCCGTTCGCGGAAGCTGGCGGCCCGCAGAAGCGCGCGGCGATCGTAAGAGTCCGCAGCATCGGCCGAGCATCGGCGCTTTCCCCGCGCGAGGCAACCTCAGCCATCGAGCGGCTCGAGGCGGCTAGCCCCGCAAGGCCCTGAGCCAGGCGCCCGGATCCTCCCCGCGCTCGAGCACCTCGACCAGCGCCGAGCCGACCACTACCCCGTCGACGTGACCGGTGAGGCGCGCGACCTGCGCGCGGCTGCGGATCCCGAAGCCGGCGCACACCGGAAGCTTCGAGACCGCGCGCACGCGCTCGAGGTAGGCGATCACCTCGTCCGGCACCGCGACGTTGCGCCCGGTCGTGCCGGTCATGGTGACGGCATAAATGAACCCCTGGCTCCGCGCGCACAGCGCCTCGAGGCGCTTCGGCTCCGTGACCGGGGTGACCATCTGCACCAGCGCGATCCCGCGCGAGTCGAGCGCCGCCGCGAGCTCGCTCGACTCATCGAGCGGCAGATCCGGCACGATGAAGCCAGCGACGCCGGCACGCGCGGCGCTGTCGGCGAGCTCGCCGACGCCGAAAGCCAGCAGCGGGTTGAGATAGCTCATGAGGAGGAGCGGGGCGCGCAGCCCCTTCAGCCGCTCGACCTCGGCGAGGATCCAGCGGAGGGTCACCCCCTGTGCGAGCGCGGCGAGGCTCGCGCGCTGGATGGTGACGCCGTCGGCCATCGGATCGGTGAACGGCACGCCGATCTCGACCACATCGGAGGCGGCGGCGACGGCCTCGAGGTAGCGGGCGAACTCGGCACGCTGCGGGAAGCCAGCGGTGAGATACGCCACCAGCGCGGGCTCGCCGCCGGCGGCGGCGGCGCGGATGGCGCTCGTGATGCGCTCGTGCGCTCTCATGCGCCCTCCGTCGCGAGCAGCGTCCGCTGCAGCGTCGGCATGTCCTTGTCGCCGCGCCCGGAGAGGCACACGAGCACGCTGCCGCCCGGGTGCGCGCGTGCCCAGCGCTCGGCGGCGGCGAGCGCGTGCGCGCTCTCGATCGCGGGCAGAATGCCCTCGAGCTCGCTTAAGTAGCGCACGCCCGCGAGCGACTCCTCGTCGCTCGCCGTCTCGTAGCGCACCCGTCCGATGGCGGCCAGCAGCGCGTGCTCGGGTCCGACGCCCGGGTAGTCGAGCCCCGCCGACACCGAGTGCGTCTCCTGGATCTGCCCGTCAGCATCCTGCAGCAGCATCGAGTAGGTGCCGTGCAGTACCCCGGGCCGCCCGTGGGCGACGGTGGCCGCGTTGTCGCCGAGCCCGGCGCCGCGGCCGCCCGCTTCGACGCCGATGATCTCGACGCCGGCGTCGGCGAGAAATGCGTGAAAGGCGCCGATCGAGTTCGAGCCTCCGCCGACACAGGCGATGAGCGCGTCGGGCAAGGCGCCTGCGGCTTCGAGCATCTGGGCGCGCGCCTCGCGCCCTATCACGGCCTGGAGCTCGCGCACCAGCCAGGGATAGGGATGAGGTCCGACCACCGAGCCGAGGAGATAGTAGGTTCCGAGCGGATCCGACACCCAGTCGCGCAGCGCCTCGTCGATGGCGGCGCGCAGCGTCCGGTCGCCGCTCGTCACCGGCACGACGGTGGCGCCGAGGAGGCGCATGCGCCCGACGTTCGGCGCCTGGCGCTCCATGTCGACGGCGCCCATGTACACGGTGCACGGCAGCCCTAAGCGCGCGCAGGCCGCGGCGCTCGCCACGCCGTGCTGCCCCGCGCCGGTCTCGGCGACGATGCGCCGGGCGCCGAGCCGCCGGGCGAGCAGCGCCTGACCGATCGCGTTGTTGATCTTGTGGGCACCGGTGTGGGCGAGGTCCTCGCGCTTCAGCCACACCTGCGCGCCCCAGCGCGCCGACAGGCGCGCCGCGTGCGTGAGCGCCGTGGGCCGGCCGACCCAGGACTTGAGCTGCCCCGCGAACTCCTCGTGGAACTCGCGGGTGTGGAGGTGCTCGCGCACCCCGCGCTCGAGACGCTCGAGCGGCGCGATGAGGGTCTCGGGAACGTAGCGGCCGCCGAACGGGCCGAAGCGGCCGCGCGCATCGGGGAGCTTGCCGGCGATCAGCGCCTCGAGGAGCTTCTGGGTTTCGGGCAGGGCGACACTCATGACGGGTCCTCACTCACTGTCGTGGCCGCCGCGGCCCGTGCCGCGGCGACGAACCGCCTGATCTTGAGCGGACTCTTCACCCCGGGGCGCGCTTCGACGCCGCTCGACACGTCGACGCCGAAGGGGTGGACGGCCGCGATTGCCTCAGCGACGTTGCCCGCGTCGAGCCCGCCGGCGAGCACCACCTGCGTGTGGCGCGCGAGGCGCCGCGCGGCGCTCCAGTCGCCCGGCGTGCCGCTGCCGCTCGCGGGCCCCTCGAAGAGGATGCGCGCGGGCAGCTGCGACGGGTTCCTGTCACCACCACGCACCACGGGCAACCGCTCGAGCGATGCAGGCAGCTCGAGCGATTCGAAGTCCTGCTCATCGGTCTGCAGCACATCGGGCCTGAAGACGCGCAGCATCTCGTCGAGCGCTCCCTGCAGGGGATGGCGGGTCACGGCCACGCAGCGCACCCGGCCGCGCGCCGTGCGCGCGAGCTGTGCGGCGGCTTCCGGTGTCAGCTGCCGCGGCGACTCGGCGAATACGAAGCCGATCGCATCGGCGCCCGCCTCGAGCGCGGTCGCGATCGCATCGGGGCTGGTCATGCCGCAGATCTTGATCCACATCGGCGTCATGCGCGCGCGGCGCGCCCGGCGCGCAGCAGTGACGCGGCGAGCGCTTGCGGGTCGTCGCCGCGCATCAGGGCGCTGCCGACCAGCGCGAGCGAGTAGCCCGCGGCCACGACGGCGCGCGCATCCTCGGGCGTCGCGACGCCGCTCTCGGCCACCCGCGGCGCCCTGGCCGGCAGGAGCGGCGCGAGCTCGAGGAGCCGCGCGGGCACCACCTCCAGCGTGGAGAGGTCACGGCAGTTGACCCCGGCGAGCAGGCGCGCGGCGCCGCGATGCGCCTCGACGAGCTCGTGCATCAGCGCGATATCGCGCGCATCGAAGGCCTCGAGCAGCACGAACAGGCCGAGGTCGTTCGCGCAGTCGATGAGCGAGCGGATGTCCTCCTTCGCCAGCATGCGCAGGATCACCAGCACTCCGCCTGCCCCGGCCGCGCGCGCCTCGAACACCTGGTAGGGGTCGACGAGGAAGTCCTTGCGCATCGCGGGCACGGCGAGCGGGCTCAGAGTGCGCGCCGCGGCGGCGAGGTGCGCGAGCGAGCCGTCGAAGCGGCTGGGCTCGGTGAGCACCGAGACCGCGGCCGCGCCGGCGCGCGCGTAAGCAGAGACCCGTACCGCCACGTCCTCGCCCGGCGGCTTGAGCTCGCCCGCGGCCGGGGAGCGGAGCTTCATCTCCGCGATGAGATCGAAGCCGCTCGGATCGAGCTTGAGCGGCGGTGGCGCGGGAGTGGCGCGCGCGGCGGACTCGAGACCGGCGCGCGAGCGCCGGGCGAGCGCTTCACGCACGCGGGCGCGGCTGCCTGCGGCCATCTCCGCGAGGAACGCACTCACGTGCCACCCCCCGCGCCCGGCTTGAGACTGCGCAACCCCTCGAGCAGCCGCCGGGCCGCACCGCCGTCGATCGCCGCGGCGGCGCGCGCGAGTCCCGCGCGCGGCTCCTTCTCCAGGCCCGCGACCTCGAGCGCTAGCGCCGTGCCGAGCACGAGGCAATCGCGATGCGCCCCGCGATCGCTGCCGCTGAGAACCGCCTCGAGAGCGCGAGCGTTGTACGGCGCGTCGCCGCCGGCAAGCGCCGCCGGCTCGCACTCGCGCAGTCCATAGTCGGCAGGCGAGCGCACGCCGACCGTGACCTGCCGCGGCCGCACGTCGAACAGCGTGAACGGGCCGATGGGCGTCGGTTCGTCCCAGCCGCCCGCGCCGTGCACCACGAAGGCGCGCTCGATGGGAAGTCCGGCGAGCGTGTCGGCCATGAGGCGGGCGACTTCCAGGCTGTAGGCGCCGATCAGATGCAGCGGCGGCTGCGCCGGGTTCACCAGCGGTCCTAATATGTTGAACACGGTGCGCACGCCGAGGGCGGCGCGGATCGGGGCGACGCGCGCCGTCGCCGGGTGATAGTGCGGCGCGAAGAGATAGGTGAAGCCCGTGGCCGCGAGACTCGAGGCCGCGGCGCTGCCGTCACGCGGGATCGTCACGCCGAGCGCCTCGAGCACATCGGCGCTGCCGCTGCGGCTCGAGACCGAGCGGTTGCCGTGCTTCACCACCGGCAGCCCGCAGGCGGCGGTGAGCAGCGCCGTGCCGGTCGAGATGTTGAAGCTCCCGGAGGCATCGCCGCCCGTGCCGACGACGTCGATGGCGCGCAGCTCGGGCGGAAAGTCCGGACGGTGCGCCAGGCGGCGCATGATGAGCGCGAAGCCGCGCAGCTCCTCCGCCACCACCCCCTTGGTCGAGAGCGCCGCGAGCAGGGCGCCGGCCATGGCGGGCGCGAGCTCGGCGCTCGTCAGGTGCTCGAGCAGCTCCTCGGCCTGCGCCTGTGTCAGGTCGCGCCGCTCGGATAGCTGCTGCAGCAGCTCACGCGGGGCCGGCATCGGAGTACCTGAGGAAGTTCTCGAGCAGCCTCGGCCCTTCGGGCGTCAGGATGCTCTCGGGATGGAACTGCACGCCCTCGACGGCGAGCGTGCGATGGCGCACCGCCATGATCTCGCCCTCGGCGGTGCGCGCGGTCACCGCGAGCACGTCCGGAAGCGACTCGGGAGCGGCGATCAGCGAGTGATAGCGCCCGACCTCGCAGGGCTGCGGCAGACCTGCGAACAGCGCACTGCCATCGTGGCGCACGAGCGAGGTCTTGCCGTGCATCAGGCGCGCCGCGCGCACCACCTTGCCGCCGAACACCTCGACGATCGACTGGTGCCCGAGGCACACGCCGAGCACGGGAATCGAGCCCGCGAAGGCGCGGATCATGTCCATGGAGACGCCCGCATCGTAGGGCGTGCCGGGGCCCGGCGAGATACAGAGGTGCGTGGGCGCGAGCTCGCGCGCCTGCCGCGGAGTGAGCGCGTCGTTGCGGTAGACGCTCACTTCGGCGCCGAGCACCAGGAAGGCCTGCACCAGGTTGTAGGTGAAGGAGTCGTAGTTGTCGATGAGGAGCAGACGCGGCTTCGTCACAGGCCCTCCTCCGCGAGCTCGAGCGCCCGCACCATGGCCGCGCTCTTGGCGAGCACCTCCTCGTGCTCGCTGCTCGGCACGCTGTCGGCGACGATGCCGGCGCCCGCCTGATAGCTGTACTCATCGCCGCGGAACACCAGCGTGCGGATGGTGATGGCGTGGTCCATGTCGCCGCGCGCGCCGAAGTAGCCGACCGTACCGCCGTAGAGGCCGCGCCGCACGGGCTCGAGCTCGTCGATGATCTGCATGGCGCGCACCTTCGGCGCCCCGACCAGCGTGCCGGCCGGGAAGGCCGCGGCAAACAGGTCGAAGGCATCGCGCCCGGGGGCGAGCTCGCCGTGCACACCGCTCACCATGTGCATGACGTGACTGTAGCGCTCGATCGCGCGGTAGGGCTCGACCGTGACGCTGCCCGCGCAGGCGACCCTGCCGAGATCGTTGCGGGCGAGATCGACCAGCATCACGTGCTCGGCGTTCTCCTTGGGATCGGCGCGCAGCTCGGTCTCGCGGGCGTAATCGGCTTCCCGCTCGGCGGCGCGCGGGCGCGTGCCGGCGATCGGGCGCAGCTGCGCACGGCGGCCGGAGAGCTTCACCAGCGCCTCGGGGGAGGAGCCGACCACCGCCACCTCGCCGAGCACGCAGTAATACATATAAGGAGAGGGGTTGATGAGGCGCAGCGCGCGGTACGCCTGGAACGGGTCGAGCTCGTGGCGGCCGGAGAAGCGGCTCGCCAGCACCATCTGATACACATCACCCGCGGCGATGTATTCCTGCGTGCGCTCGACGCCCGCCATGTAGGCCTCGCGCGTCCAGGATGCGGCGGGCGGGGAGTAACGCCCCGGGCGGCGGCCGTTCGGCAGCGCGCCGCGCAGCGCCTGCACTACCTCACGCCGCAAGGCGCGCCGCTCGGCCTCGTCGCCCGCGTGCAGCAGCGCGATGCCGCGCGTCAGGTGATCGAACACCAGCACCGAGCGCGGTGCGACGTAGTGAAGCGCCGGCACGCCGTGATCGGTACGCGCGCGCGCCGGCAGCCGCTCGAAGTAGCGCACCACGTCGTAGGCCGCGTAGCCGACCAGTCCCCCCGCGAGCGGCACGCCCGGGATGTCGGGCCTGGGCTGCGGCGCGGCGGCGAGCGCGGCGCGCAGTCCCGCGAGGAGCCCGGCGCCGTCGGGCGGGAGCGGCCGGCGCTCGGCCCCGATCGTGAGGCCCGCGTCATCGAGCCGCACCTCGAGCCCGTCGCCGAAGCCGATGAAGGAGTAGCGTGCGAGCCGCTCGCCGCCCTCGACGCTCTCGAGCAGGAAGCGCGGCGCGAACGCGCCGAGCTTCATGAACGCCGAGACCGGCGTGTCGAGGTCACCAGTGATGTCGAAGGCGGTCTGCAAGTTCGAGGCTCCAAAATCGCGAAGACAACAAAAAACCCATCCCGGGGTCATCCGGAGATGGGTTTCTGGTGCCGTTAAATCGCTTTGAGTCGCGGGAAAAAGCCAGCCGTCAGCCCACTCCGTTATGAAGTGCGCCACCACCAGGAAGTGCTGACGGGCCGGTGCGACATGAGCGGACGAGTATCCCTGCTTCAGGCGCGGGGCGTCAAGCTCGTGCATGCGAGCCTACCGGCCCGATGATGAACTCGGGCTCAGGCTTTCGCTAGAATGCGCGCCCGGCGAGACCACAACATAGAAAGCAACCCCGTGAGCTTCAAAGAGCTGCTCGAGAGCTGGCACGAGACCGCGGCCGCGCCGCGGACGGCGAGCACCTTTGCCGTGCGCCTGCCGCTGGATGAGGCCGCGCAGCTGGCGGCGCTCGCGGAGATGTTCCCCGGCCGGGCCCCCGAGCAGCTGATCACCGAGCTCCTCGGGACGGCGCTCAAGGAGCTCGCGGCCGCCATGCCCTACGTCGCCGGCAAGCGGGTCATCTCGACCGATGAGCAGGGCGATCCGATCTACGAGGACGTCGGTCCGACGCCGCGCTTCATGGCGCTCACCCGCACGCACCGCCGCAGCCTCGAGGCAGGCCGCAAGGGCGCCAGGACCGCGAAACAGCCCGCCCGGCGCCGCCGGGGACGCTGAAGCCCATGCCGTCCTTCGACGCAGTCTCGGAGCTCAACCAGCACGAGGTCGCGAACGCCGTCGATCAGGCGAATCGCGAGCTGTCGCAGCGCTTCGACTTCAAGGACACCGGCGCGCGCTTCGAGCTCAAGGAGCTCGTCGTGACGCTGCACGCGCAGGTGGACTTCCAGCTCAAGCAGATGCTCGAGATCGTGAAGCTGCGGCTTTCCAAGCGCGGCGTCGATCTCAAGTGCCTCGAGGTGAAGGAGCCACAGACGACACTGTCGTCGGCGCAGCAGGAGGTGCTGCTGCGGCACGGGATCGACGCCGACACAGCTAAGCTCCTCGCGCGCCTCATCAAGGACTCGAAGCTCAAGGTGCAGGCGAGCCTGCAGGGCGAGAAGGTGCGGGTGAGCGGCAAGCAGCGCGACGACCTGCAGGCGGCGATCGCGCTGCTGCGCGGCGCGAAGATCGACCGGCCGCTGCAGTTCAACAATTTCAGGGACTGATTCGCGCGATGGCGCGGCACAGCGCCTCGGTGGCGTCGAGCACGCTCGGGCCCAGGCGGCTCAGGGCCTGATCCTCGAAGGCGATCAGCCGCCCGTTGCGCACGGCCTTCAGCGTCCCGAAGCGCTTCCAGTCCGCGAGCCAGCCCGCGCTCTCGCCCGGGGGCCCGGCGGCGATGATGATGTCGGGGTCGCGGGCGATGACCGCCTCGATGTCGACCACCGGCCCGGCCTCGGGCAGGTCGCCAAACACATTGCGCGCGCCGCACAGCTCGAGCGCGTCCGTCATGAGGTGCTGGCCGCCCACGGTGTAGATGGGGCGGTTCCACACCTCGAGCAGCACGCTCGGGTGCCGGGCGCCGGCCTCGGCGCCGGCGTAAGTGCGCTCGAGCGCCGCGAGGCGTGCCTCGATGCCGCGCGCGGCGACCTCGGCCTCGGATTCGGTGCCGGTGAGCGCTCCGAGACGCCGGATCGAGGGTGCAAGATCCGTGAGGCGCTGCGCCTGCTGCTCGTACACCGGGAGGTCGAGCCGCGCGATCTTCTCGCGCTGCGCCGGGTTGCCGCCCGAGGGCCAGGCCACGACCACATCCGGATGAATCCGCACCAGCCGCTCGAGATCGATCGAGACGGCATCGCCGATGCGCGCCACGCGCCTGGCGGCCGGCGGCACGTCCGAGTATTCGACCGTCGCCACCACCTGAGCGCCCGCCCCCGCGGCAAACAGCATCTCGGTTGCGCCGGGGGAGAGGCTCACGATGCGCAGCGGCGGCGAGCGCACCGTCACCGCCCGTCCGCTGTCGTCGGTCACTGCGCGCACGGCGGCCGCCGCCGCCGCGCACACGGCGGCCGCACTGATCAGAAAAGCGGCGGCTGAACGGAGTCTCGACACGGGCGGCTCCTTGCGGCGTGCGATCATGACACACGCCGCGTCCGGTCCGGGCGCTCCTCAGGCCGCGCGCGTCTCCGCGAGCACCGCCTCGCCGCCCGATCCCTCGAGCACCCGCGCTACCGCGTGCACGGTCGCGGCGATGCGCGCCGCGCTCTGCACCGCCTCGCGCTCGAGCCCGTGCTGGCGGACCTGGCGCTCGTGCGAGGCGACGCAGGTGCCGCAACCGTTGATGGCCGACACCGCGAGCGACAGCAGCTCGAAGTCCACCTTGGGGATTCCGGGGTTGCCGAGCACGTTCATGCGCAGCCGCGCCGGGAGCCTGGCGTACTCGCCGTCCTCCACCAGATGCAGAAAACGGTAGTAGACGTTGTTCATCCCCATGATCGCCGCCGCGGCGTGCGCGGCGGTGACATGTGCGGCATCGAGATGCGCGGCGGCGAGCGTACCTAAGTCGCGGCTGAAGGCCACGTTGCGCGAGGCGAGCGCGCTCGCCAGCGCCACCGCCCAGATCTGCCGCTCGGTGAGCCCCGGCGCTCCGGCGGGCGTGAGCACGCTGCCCAGGTTCAGCTGCAGATCGCGCGCGTACGCCGGCAGCGACTCGCGAATGGCTTCGAGGGTTTTCATGTCAGGCCGCCTTCAGGGTCTCTTCGCCCTTCTGCCAGTTGCAGGGGCACAGCTCATCCGTCTGCAGCGCATCGAGCACCCGCAGTACTTCCTCGGGGCTGCGGCCGACGGAAAGGTCGGTGATGTAGACGAAGCGGATCACACCCTGCGGGTCGACGATGTAGGTGGCGCGCTGGGCGACGCCGGCCTCGGGATCGAGGATCCCGAGCGCGCCCGAGAGCTCGCGCTTGATGTCCGAGAGCATCGGGAACGGCAGATCCTTCAGCTCCTGCCTGTCGCGCCGCCAGGCGAGATGAACGTGCTCGCTGTCGATGCTGACACCGAGCAGCTGCGCCTCGCGCGCGCGGAACTCCCGGTCGAGCTTGCCGAAGGCGGCGATCTCGGTGGGGCAGACGAAGGTGAAGTCCTTGGGCCAGAAGAACACCACCCGCCACTTGCCGGGGAAGCTCTCGTGGGTGAAGGGCTGGAACGCCCTGGCGGGGTCGCTCGACACGACGCCGGTGAGGGCGAACTCGGGGAAACGCTGGCCTATGCCTGACATGCTCGGATCTCCTTCAGCAGCAAACGGCCCTGGCGGGACGCGACGCCATCCTGCGGCAGAGGCTCTTATCAATCCAATCGATTGATTTTATAATCTCGATAGACGCCATATATCGGCGCCGTAACTCTGCAATAACCATGGCCGCGGAACTGAAGCTCAAGGACCTGCGCTATCTGGTGGCGGTGGCCGACCAGCGCCACTTCGGCCGCGCCGCCACGCGCTGCTTCGTCAGCCAGCCGACGCTCTCCTCGCAGCTGAAGAAGCTCGAGCAGAGCCTCGGGGTGCAGCTCATCGAGCGCGCGCCCCACAACGTCTCGCTCACCGAGGCGGGCGAAGCGATCGTGGCGCGCGCCCGGCGCATCATCGAGGCGAGCGACGAGGTCGTGGCGCTGGCGGTGGGTGCGCGCGACCCGCTCGCCGGCAAGCTGCGCGTCGCGCTGTTGCCGACCATCGGGCCCTACCTCCTGCCGCGCGTGATGCGCCCTATCCGCAAGGCCCTGCCGCGGCTCGAGCTGCGCCTCTACGAGCTGCAGACGGCGCCGATGCTCGAGAAGCTCCGCGACGGCGAGCTCGACCTCGGGATCCTGGCGCTGCCGGTGGAGCTCGCGGGGCTCGAGGCGCGCGAGCTCTACCGCGAGGCCTTCACCGTCGCCCTCCCCGAGCGCCATCCGCTCGCCGCGCGCAAATCGCTGCACGCCGCGGACCTGAAGGGCGAGACGCTGCTGCTCCTCGAGGAGGGCCACTGCCTGCGCGATCAGGCGCTCGAGGTCTGCGGCGCCGCGGGCGTCACTCAGCGCGAGGACTTCCGTGCCACGAGCCTCGAGACCCTGCGCCAGATGGTGGCCGCCGGCGCCGGGGTGACGCTCCTCCCGGAGCTCGCCAGCCGCGGCGCCTACGGCAACGCGCGCGGCGTCCTGGTGCGCCCTTTCGCCCGCCCTGCACCGGTGCGCCACATCGGCGCGGTGTGGCGCAAGACGACACCGCGCCGCGCGGCCATCGACGCCCTGGCCCGCCTCATCGCGGAACACGCGCAGTGACAGCCGCCTCGACGGCCCCCGCGACGGCGACGGCCGCGGCGCCCGAGCCCGTGACGCTCACGGCGCGCGACGGCCGCAGCCTCGCCGCACTCTGCCTCGCAGCGCGCGCGCCGCGCGGCGCGCTGGTCGTCAACGGCGCGACCGGTTTCCCGCGCGAGTTCTACCTGAAGTTCGCCGCCTACTGTGCACGGCGCGGCTACCACGCCCTGGTGTACGACTACCGCGGCATGGGCGCATCGGCGATGCGGCCGCTCGCCGCGGACAGCGCGCGCATGAGCGACTGGGGACTGCTCGACATGCCGGCGGCGCTCGCGTGGCTCGGGAAGCGCTTCCCGAGCCAGCCGCTCGTCACGCTCGGGCACAGCATCGGCGGGCAGCTCATCGGCTGCATGCCCAATCAGGCCGCGGCGCGCGCGCACGTGATGGTCGCGACCTCGATCGGCTACTGGCGCGGCCAGCGCGTGCCGTTCCGCTATCTGGCGCTGCTCTTCTGGAAGCTCTACGGCCCGCTCGAGCTCCGGACCCGCGGCTACGTGCCGCGGGGGGCCGTGTGGCGTGGCGATGCGCTGCCGCCCGGTGTGTTTCTCGAGTGGCGCAAGTGGTGCCTGGGACCTCAGCACTTCGGGCCGGATCTCGCCGGCGATCCCGAACGCGGGCCGTTCGCCGCCGTGCGTGCGCCGGTGCTTTCCCTGAGCTTCAGCGACGATCCGATCGCCACCCCGTCGGCGGTCGAGGCGCTGCTCGCGTTCTACCCCAACGCCGCGATCGAACGGCGCCTCACGACACCGGGACAAGCCGGCGTGCGCCACATCGGCCACTACGGGTTCTTCGCCGAGCGCCATCGCGAGACGCTCTGGCGCTCGACCCTCGACTGGATCGACGCGCGCTGCGCCTGAAGGCGCGCGGCTTCAGGGCGGCGGGGGCGCGGCTGCGGGCGCCACCGGCTGGAGCCGCGTGTGCGCGCCGCGCGAGGCGCGCGCGAGTGCAATGCCGACCAGCACGATGACGCCGCCCGCGAGCTGTATGGGCTGCAAGCGCTCATCGAGCAGCAGCCAGGCGTACAGCGCCGCCGCGATCACCTGCAGATAAAGGCCCACCGAGCCGAAGGTCGCCGGCAGGTGCGCCAGCGCGTAAGCGATCAGGCTCTGCCCGAGCGCCTGCGCCGAGAGTGCCAGCACGGCGAGCACCAGCCAGCCGTGCGCGGTGTCGGGCAGAATCCTCTCCCCCAGCGCGAACGGCAGCGGCAGGAGCAGCAGGCTGAAGATGAGGGTGCTGGCGAACATGACGACGCCCGTGCCATGCCGGGCCCGGAGCCGCGCCACGGCGAGTATGTAGGCGGCGTAGAACCAGGCAGCTGCGAGCGCCAGTGCATCGCCCACGAGCGCGTGGCCGCCGGCGGCGAGCTTCGGACTCATGATGAGAGTGAGTCCGCCGAAGGCGAGCAGCGTCGCGAGCAGAAACCCGAGCCGCGGGCGCTCGCCCCACACCACCCAGGCGAGGATGGTCACCACGATCGGCGCGGTGTTCGCCTCGAGGCTGGACGCCGCGACCGAAGTGCGCATGAGGGACAGGTGGTAGAGCGCGATGTCGGCGGCAAAGAACACGCCTGCCCACAGGAACCCGGGATCGAGCAGCGCCTGGCGGGGTCGCGTGCCGCCGGCCGCCGCCGGCGCGCGCCGCTCGAGGAAGGCCCACAGCGCGAGCGGCGGGACCGCCAGCGCGCCGCGCCAGAACGCGCTCGCCACGGGGCCGGTCTCCGAGACCCGCACGAGGACGCCGGAGCTGCCGATCGCGAGCGCACCGGCCAACAGCGCCAACAGGGCGAGAGGTTCCGAGCGCTCGGGTTTCATGCGGCCTGGTTCTTGAGGAGATCATAGTCGGTCGCGCCGGGAAGCGTCTGGCATAATTGCGCGATGCGCGGCGCAAATTCCCTGCTGGTGCTCGGCGCCGCCGTCGCGGTGCTCGCATCGCCGCTCTCCGCGCAGGCGGGCGCGCCCGCGGGCACGCTCACCGTCGCCGATGCCTGGGTGCGTGCCGTCCCGGGCGCGGCGGTCGCGGCCGCCTACATGCGGCTGCACAACGGCGGCACGCAGCCGGTGCGCGTGATCGGCGTACGCTCGGCGCTGGCCGGACACGCCATGATCCACGAGACGCGCCTCGAGAATGGCGTGTCCACCATGCGGCCGCACGAGCCGCTCGTGATCGCCCCCGGCGCGAGCGTCGTTCTCGAGCCCGGCGGGCTGCACGTGATGCTGCATGATCTCGCTCACCCGCTCGCGGTCGATGAGCAGGTGCCGCTCGAGCTGCTGCTCGAGGGCGGCGGCCTCGTCGCCGTGAAGGCACGCGTGCGGCCGCTGAGCGGTCAGTGATCTCCGCCGACTCTGCGCGCGATCACGTCACTCCCTACGATCGCTTCGCCTGGAGCGATACGCAGATCGAGCAGTGGCTGGTCGAGGGCCGGCAGGCCGCCGAGCTCGGCGCCTACTTCGGCGCCGCCGAGTACCGGGCGCTCAAAGCGCTGGCGCGCCGCGCGCACCGCCTGCCGCTCGGTGCGCACGCGCTGCGCGTGCTCATCGTGCCCGGCATCATGGGCTCACAGCTGGGCTTGAAGCGCGCCGCGCCGCTCCCGAATGACATCGTGTGGCTCGATCCCATCGATATTCAACAAGGGCGCCTCAGCGTGCTCACGGTGGGGGGAGGCGCACCGGTCGTGTCCCTCGGCGCGGTGCTCTACTCGCTCCTGCGGTTGAAGCTCGCGCTGCGCGCCCGGGGCTTCGCCGCCGAGTTCCATGACTATGACTGGCGGCTCGGGGTCGCCGAGGTCGGGCGCGTGCTGGCCGAGCGTCTCGCCCGGCACGAGCGCATCGCCATCGTGGCGCACAGCATGGGCGGCCTCGTCGCCCGGGCAGCGCTCAGGTACCTGGGCACGGGGCACGTCACGCGCGTGGTGCTGCTCGGCACGCCGAATCTCGGCTCCTGCGCCGCGGTGCAGGCGCTGCGCGGCACCTACGCCGTAGTGCGGAAGGTCGCCCGCCTCGCTGCCCAACCCTCCGCCGAAGCGCTCGCCACCGAAGTGTTCTCGAGCTTCCCGAGCCTCTACGACATGCTGCCGACCGGAGACTGGAGCGGCCGCGCGGATCTCCTCGAGCCTGCAGCCTGGCCGCGCTCGGGCCCGCAGCCGCGCGTGGAGCTGCTCGCCGCGGCGCGCACGACGCACGCCCTGCTCGCGCCGGCGGATGCGCGCTTTGCGGCCATCGTGGGCGTCGGCCAGGAGACCGTCACCGCGATGGCGCGGCGGCAGGATGACTTCATCTACACGCTCACCCGCCACGGAGACGGCACCGTGCCGGCGGCGAGCGCTGCGCTCACCGGTGCGCCCTGCGCGTACGCGCGCGTCGCCCACAGCGACCTGACGCGCGACCCGGTGGTGGCGGCGGCGGTGGTCGACTTCCTCGAGCGCGGCGCGACCTCGCGACTGCCGGCGCGCTGCACGAGCGCGAGCCGTGCGGCGGCGCGGGTGAGCGATGCGCAGCTGCGCCGCACGCACGCGCAGAAGGTCGACTGGGGTGCGCTCACGCCCGAGGCGCGCCGCGTGTTCCTCGAGAATCTCAACGAGCCGCCGCAGTTCCGGCTGCGGGTGCCACGCAGCCGCGCCAGGCGCTGACCCTCAGCGCAGCGCCTCGGCGATCTCTTCGCGCTGGCGCTCATCGGGCAGCCGCCCGCGGCCGCCGGCGAGATTGTCCTCGAGATGCGTCACCCTGGCGGTCGCCGGGATGATGCAGGTCACGGCGGGATGGCTGGCGATGAATTTGAGGATGAGCTGTGCCCAGCTCGCCGCATCGACCTCCGTGGCGCAGTCCGGCAGCGGCCTGCCGCGCACCTTCGCGAGCAGCTCGCCGTCCTCGAAGGGACGGTTGACCAGCACCGCCACGCCACGTTCGGCGGCGAGCGGCAGCAGCCGCTGCTCCGCCGCGCGCGTCACCGGCGAGTAGTTGAGCTGCACGAAGTCGAGCGGCTCGCGGCGCACGACGCGCTCGAGATCCGCCTGCGCGCTCACGGTGTAGTGCGTCACGCCGACATAGCGCACGCGCCCGGCGGCCTTCCATTCCCTGAGCATCGCGAGCTGCGTGCCGAGATCGAGCAGGTTGTGCACCTGGATGAGATCGATCTGTTTGGTTCCGAGCAGCTGCGCCGAGCGTGTCATCTGCTCGATGCCGGCGCGTGCGCCCCGTGTCCACACCTTGGTGGCGAGAAAGGCGTGCCCATGCATCTCGGCCGTCAGGAGATCCCCAAGCACCTGCTCGGCGGTCGAATACATCGGGGAGGTGTCGACCAGCCGGCCGCCGCCCGCGAAGAAGGTCGCGAGCACCCGCCTGAGCGGCGCCCGCTCGACGTCCGCGATGCCGACCTCGAAGGTCTGCGAGGTCCCGAGTCCGATGATCGGCAGCTCTTCCCCGCTCGAGGGAATGCGGCGCGTGATCACGGCGCGCGCGCCCGCTCCCATACCACCGTGCGCACCGAGGGCCGGCCGGTCGCCGGATCCCGCGAGGGCTGCGTGGTGAGGGTCAGACGGTCGCCCTCGAAGCGGTAGGTGCGCACGTGCGATTCACGGGGCTGCGGCGCCGGTTTGCGCCAGCGCGGGCGAGAGAGGCAGGAGCGCCAGGACGACGAGCAGCGCGAATCGGTTCATGACCGCAACCCTTCGGGCGCCGCGGCGGGCACCCGTGCACTTTTCAGATGAGCGCCGCGTCCGTGTCGGCCACGCTCGCTCCCCCGCCCTCGACTACGCGCGCAAGCGCCGCGGCATTCGGCAGGACCTGGGCCGCATAGAAGGCGGCCGTATGGATCTTCGCCAGGTAGAACTCGCGCTCGGCACCCTGCAGGTTGGCTTCGGCAACCGCCGCGGACTTGGCGAGCAGCCAGCCGCCCGCCACGTAGCCGCAGAGCTTCAGGTACGGCACCGACACGGCGAGCGCGAGCTCCGGGCGCGTGGCGAGCGCCTTGCCGAGCGCCTGGCTGGCACGGGCAAGCTGCGCGACGCCCTCGAGCGCCGCCCGGCAGGTGCCATCGACCAGCTCCTCGGTGGCGGCCAGGCCCTCGAGCTCGCGCTGCATCTCGGTGACGAAAGCGGTCATCGCGGCGCCCCGGTCGCGGGCGATCTTGCGGCCGATGAGATCGTTCGACTGGATCCCGGTCGTGCCTTCATAGATCGTGGTGATGCGCACGTCGCGCACGTACTGCGCAGCTCCGGTCTCCTCGATGAAGCCCATGCCGCCGTGCACCTGCACGCCGATGGCCGCGACCTCGTTGCCGATCTCGGTACACCAGCCCTTGACGATCGGCGTCAGCAGCTCGCCGCGCGCCTGTGCGGCGGCGCGCACCGCCGCATCGGGGCTGGCCGCGGCCAGATCGAACTGCATCGCGGTATAGAGCGTCAGGGCGCGCGAGGCCTCGGTCTGCGACTTCATCGTGAGCAGCATGCGCTTGACGTCGGGGTGATTGATGATGGGCGCGGCGCTGCCGCGCCCGGCCCCCGGCGGCCGGCCCTGGACCCGCGTCCGGGCCCATTCCGCGGCGCGCTGCAAGGCGCGCTCGCCGACCGCGTAGCCCTCGCTCCCGACCGAGAGCCGGGCGCTGTTCATCATGATGAACATGTACTCCAGTCCGCGGCCCGGCTCGCCGATGAGATGCGCGAGCGCGCCCGTCTTCTCGCCGAAGCCGAGCACGCAGGTCGGGCTCGCGTGGATGCCGAGCTTGTGCTCGATCGAGAGACAGCGCACGTCATTGCGCTCGCCGAGCGAGCCATCGGCGTTCACCAGCCACTTCGGCACGATGAAGAGCGAAATGCCCTTCACGCCGGGCGGCGCGCCCTCGATGCGCGCCAGCACCATGTGGATGGTGTTGGCGGTGAGGTCGTGGTCGCCCCAGGTGATGAAGATCTTCTGGCCGAAGAGCCGGAAGTGATCGCCCTCGGGCACGGCGCGCGTGCGCACCAGTCCGAGGTCCGAGCCCGCCTGCGGCTCGGTGAGCACCATGGTGCCGCTCCACTCGCCGCTCACCATCTTCGGCAGGTACCGGGCCTTCTGCGCCGCGGACCCGGTGAGCTCGAGCGCGTGCACCGCGCCGTGGGTCAGCATGGGCCCGAGCTTGAAGGCGAGATTGGCCGAGCCCCAGAACTCCCCGACCGCGCTCACCAGCACGCGCGGCACCGGCTGGCCGCCGAACTCGGGCTCGGCGCCGAGCGCCGGCCAGCCGCCGGCGACGAACTTCTCGTAGGCGGCGCGGAAACCCGGCGCCGCGACGACGCCCTCGGGGGTCCAGCGGGCACCCTCGGTATCGCCGGGGCGGTTCAAGGGATCGAGCACCTCCTCGGCGAAGTGCCCGGCTTCCTCGAGCACCGAGCGACCGAGGTCATCGGAGTATTCCGCGAAATGGGGACAGGCGCTGAGCGTGCCCGCCCGCAGGAGCTCCTCGAGCACGAAGCGCATTTCCCTAAGTGGTGCACGGTACATGGTCGGCCCCCTCGTCTCGCGGCCGTTCAGTCTACCTTGGTCTTCAGGTGCGGGCGGCGGCGGGAGCCGCGAGCGCCGGAACGATGTTCGCGGCCAGGAAATCGACGAATTGCTGCACCCGCGGGTCGGACTCGAGGGTCGCCGGGTAGAGCGCGTAAAGCGGCTCCGCGGGCGGCACCGTCCACTCCGGCAGCACGGTCTTCAGCCGCCCGGTCGCGAGCCCCTGGCGGCAGAGGAACTCGGGGAGCAGCCCGACGCCGAGCCCGGCGGCGGTGGCGGCATGCAGCACCGCCGGATCATCGACCGCGAGCTTCGGGACGAGCGGCACCTCGGCGCGCTGCGCGCCGCGCGTCAGCGTCAGGCGAAACTCGGGCTGACCTGCGAGCTCGGGAGTGAGGACGTCGTGCTGACGCAGGTCATCGGGCCGCGCCGGAACGCCGCGCTGCTGCAGGTACGCGGGCGTCGCGCACAGCAGCGCCGGCGGCGCACCGAGCAGGCGTTGTGTGAGCGTGCCGTCCTCGGGCGGACGCGTGCGGATCGCGACGTCCCAGCCGTCGGCCTCGAGCTGCTGCGCATCGAGGGCCACTTCGAGCGGCACGTGCGCGAAGGCCTCGAGAAAGCGCGGCACGAGCGGCGAGAGCAGCACGCGCCCGTAGGTCGGATCCGCCACCACCCGCAGCGGCCGCCCCTCGGGTGTGATGAGCCGCGCGATCGCACTGCGCGCCAGGTCCGACTCCTCGCCGACACGACGCGCGTGCGGGTAGACGAGCCGGCCCGCCGAGGTGAGCGAGATGCGCCGCGTCGTACGCTCGAGCACCCGCAGGCCGAGTGTCTTCTCGAGGTCCGCGACCGCGCGGCTCACGGCCGCCTTCGGCACGCCGAGCGCGCGCGCCGCGGCCGAGAAGCCATTCAGGTCCACGACTTTGGCCAGCATTGCGAGTTGCGCGGGCGTCCAGATCAGGCTCATGGCGGCCTCAATCCAGTTTGGAACTGGCGCCATTGTTTCACCTGAGAGGCACGCGCGCCAGTCCTCCCGAGGCTAGAATTTGCGCCCCCGCTTACCGAACGACTCGAAAGGGAACCCATGAAGATCTCGATGCACGCCATGTCCGTGGATGTCTTCTGCCGTGCGCTCGGCAACCTCTCGGCGTTTCTGGAGAAAGGTCAGGCGCACGCCACGCAGAGGAAGTTCGAGCCGGCGGTGCTGCTCGCCTCGCGGCTCGCGCCCGACATGTTTCCGCTCACCCGGCAGGTGCAGCTCGCCTGCGACCTGGCGAAGAACTCGATCGCGCGGCTCATCGAGCAGGAGCCGCCGCGCTTTCCCGACACCGAAGCCAGCTTCGAGGAGCTGCACGCCCGCATCGCGCGCACCATCGACTACCTGAAGGGCGTCCCGGCAAGCGCGCTCGAGGGATCAGAGACGCGCGACATCAAGGTACCGACGCGCGATCGCGGCACGCTCGAGTTCAAGGGACTCGAATTCCTGCAGCACTGGGCGATCCCGAACGTGTTCTTCCACCTGACGACCGCCTACGCGATCCTGCGTCACAACGGCGTCGAGCTCGGCAAGCGCGACTTCCTCGGCAGCGCGCGCTGAAACGGCCACCGGCTCTTCCCGCCCTCGAGGTGCGGCGGCGCACGAGCGCCGCCCTGGAGTGCGACACATGCACACTTTCAGCCGTGCCGCGCCGCCGGTTTCAATATGACAAATGAGAGCGGCGCGCGCTGTCGGCTTTTTGCGAACAGAACGCGAAGGCAATCACGGCAACGTACGCTTCGGACTGCCACGCTCCCACTCCAGGGAAAGCGCTGCGCTTGAACGGCGCACGCTCGGTGTTTCAGTCCAGTACCGGGAAGAAGCTTTGCTGCAGAAATTCAGGGCCGCGCGCGCGGCTGCCGCCAGACCCGCCGCGCCCGCGCCGACACCGGCACCGCCTGCCGCCGCGCCTGCGACCGTCGAGTCGCTGGGCCAGCAGCTGCGCGAGGTGCTGCCCGCGCGCCGCCTGCAGTCAGTCTCCCTGTGCGATCACGAAGCGAACTGCCTGTGGCTGAGCGAAGGCGCGCTTGGTCCCGATGAGCACATGCTGGTGCTCGAGGCACTCGAGGCGCTCGCCGCCGATGCCTCGCTCCCCTGCCACGAGACCGCCCTCGAGGACGGGCGGCTCGCCGTATTCCTGCCGGTGCGCGCCGCCATGGGGAACCTGGTCGGCGTCGCCATGATCCTCGCCGACAGCAAGTCCGTCGGCGACGACACGCTCGAGCGCATGACCGCGGCTCCCGTGCGTACGATCATGCAGCGCCTGGCGGTGCTGCTGAAGCCCTCCGGAGCTCTCGCCGGCGCGCTGCCGCCGATTGAGGTTCTGCAGGATTCCGCGCCCGAGGAAGTCATCGACGAGCCTGAAATCACCGAAGCTCCGGAGCCAGCTCCCGAGCCGGTCGAGGCCTCCGCCGCCCCCGCAGTCGAGCTGTCGCTGGTCACGGAGGTCGAGATCGAGGTCGGCATGCCCGCTGCACCGGCCACGCAGCCTGAAGCTGACGACGGCCTCTCCGAGACGATCATCAGCGCAGAGGAAATTGCCAACATCCTCGAGCTCGAGCTCGTGCCCGAGGAGCCGGCGCCGGCGGCCGTCGAGCCCGCCACCGCGCCGCCTCCGGCGAAAGGAGCCGCCAAGCCCGCCGCGGCCGCGGCGGAGGAGAGCGCCGTCGCCGACTCGGGGATGTTGAGGCTCGAGTTTCTCGCCGAACCGCCGGTCGTGCGGCCGGCCCAGAATCCGAGCGCCGTGGCGAAGAAGCTCCACGCGGCCTCCAAGGCTGCCGAGGTCGCGCCCACCCGCGGCCCGCGCCCGCTGCCGGCCCTGCCCGCCAAGACACCGGTCGTGCGTGCGGCCGCAGCTCCCGCGCCCCCCGCCAAAGCCAAGGCGCCGCCACCCGCGGCCGCGCCCACCGCAAGCGCAGCGCCGGCCCCCGCCCCCGCGACCGGCAACGGAGCGGCACCCCCCGCAAGGCCGGGGCCCGCGCGTAACCCGTTCGAGCCCGTGCCGGCTCACGCGAAGCTCTCTCTCGATCACAGCGACGACGTCGTCGTGCTCTTCGACTCCGACCCGGTCGAGGTGCCGGCGCGCCCGGGACTGTCCGCGAAATCCGCGCCGGCCCCTCAGGCCCGCGGCGCCTCGCCGCCGGCCAAGCCCGCCCCGCAGCCGACGCGCATTGCGCCTGCGCGCATCGTGCCTGCGGCGCGCACTGCACCCGCGGTCCGCACGCCGACTCCGGCGCGCCCGGCTCCCGCCGCCCTGCGATCCGCACCCGCGGTGCGCGCGCCCGCTCCGGCTCCGGCTCCGGCTCCAGCACCCGCTCCCGCCCCGACCGCGGCTGCAGCTCCTGCCCCGGTGCCATCCCCCGTCCCGGTCGTAGCGCCTGCAGCCGTCGCACCGGCGGCCGTCGTCGCGGCGGCCCCGGCGGCGCCGGTCCCCGCCGCCGCGAGCACCGCGACCCCGCCGCTCGACCTGCTTCCGTTTGCGAAGCTGCGTGCCGGCGGGCAGACGCGGCGCTTCCAGGTGCTGCCACGCGCCTCGGCTGCCGCGCGAGATTCCGCCGCGCTCGATGAGCAGACGCTGCAACAGCTCCTCGCCTGGCTCGCCGGCAATCGCTCGCTGTGGAACTCCGTGCCGACGAGCTTCACGGTGAATCTCTCGGTCACGAGCCTCGAGGACGAGCGGTTCCTCACGAAGATCGGCGCCGCGCTCAACACCCACGGCATCGCCGGCGAGACGCTCGGCTTCGAGATCGCCGAGTCGCTGTGCGTGCAGCAGCGTGCCAAGGTCGAGCGCTTCTTCTCCCAGTGCGAGAAGCTCGGCGCCTGGATCGCCATCGACGACTTCTCGTTCGATTCGCAGGTGCTGCCGCTTCTGCGCTCGAAGGCGCTGCGGATGCTGAAGCTCGACGCACGGCTCACCGCCGCGGCGCTGCGCGACAAGCTCTCGCAGGCCATGGTGGTCGCCAGCGTCCAGGCGGCCAAGGTGCTCGGCATTCACTGCTCGGCCAAGAAGGCCGACTCGCATGCCTCGCTCCAGTACCTGAGCGCGATCGGGCTCGACTATGCGCAGGGAGCCGCGCTCGCGAAAACCGTGGCGCTGGAGGCGATCGCAACGGTCCCGGAGTCGCGCTCGATCGGGCTCTCGCAGCTAGAAAATAATTAATAAATTCAGCCTGTTATAGGCTCACGGGCCATGCACCCGGCGCAGCCTGCCCGGGACCTTCGTGCGACGAAGCGAGGCGTGGGCGCGTCCGGGGAGGCGACGCGCGGCACGCCACATGTCCTAAGCTTGGTGAGACTGGCCCTGAGGCGCGCGTCGGGCGCCCTTCGGGGGCGGCGCCTATGAGGATGCCGACGCTCGAGCAATTCCGAAAGAACCGCAACGTCCTTTTCTGGACGCTGCACGCCGCGTTCTGGGCCGCGTACGGCATCACCCAGTACGTGGGCGACTTCTTCTACGCCTACGGGACCTCCGCGAGCTGGGGGCCGCTGCTGCTGATCGCGGCGAGCGCCGGTTTCGTGCTGTCGGCGCCCATGCGCTACATCTACCGGCAGCTCTGGGGCCGCCCCCCGCGCGCCATCATCGTCGGCGTGCTCATCACCTGCTACATCACCGCGCTCGCGCTGCGCCTGGTGATCAATCTCTTCTACCGCGAGCTCATCGCGCCCGACTGGCAGATCCAGACCTATTTCGAGCTGTTCGGCGGCTCGCTCTCGACCGCGTACCTGCTGCTCTGCTGGAGCGTGCTCTACTTCGGCATCAAGTTCTACGAATCCAAGCGCCAGCAGGAGGAGGCGATGCTGAAAGCGGTGGCGCTCGCGCAGGAGGCGCAGCTGAAGATGCTGCGCTACCAGCTCAATCCGCATTTCCTCTTCAATACGCTGAACGCCATCTCGACGCTGATTCTGGACAACCAGAACCGCAAGGCGAACCAGGCGGTGGCACGGCTGTCGGACTTCCTGCGTTACACGCTCGACCAGGACCCCATGAAGAAGGTGACGCTGCGCCAGGAGATCGAGGCCCTCGACCTCTATCTCGGCACCGAGCGTCTGCGCTTCGGCGAGCGACTGAGACTCGAGTACGCGATCGAGGAAGAGGCGCTCGATGCCCTGGTGCCGAGCCTGCTGCTGCAGCCGCTGCTCGAGAACTCGCTGAAATACGCGGTCTCGGCGCGCGAGCAGGGCGGGATGGTGCGCATCGAGGGGCGCACGCGCGAGGGATTGCTCGAGCTCTCGGTGATCGACGATGGACCTGGGCTGCCGGCCGGTCCGCCGCCGAGCGACCGCCGCGGCGTGGGGCTTGCCAATACGCGCGAGCGGCTCAAGGTGCTCTATGGGGAGAACTGCCGCTTCGCGGCGATCAACTGTCATCCGGGACTCCGGGTCGACATGGCGCTGCCGCTCGAGACGGCACCGCCCGAGGAGCGGGCGGCGCAGCGGGTGCTGACCGCGCGGCGTTCGGGAGGCCTCCACGCATGAAGGTTCGCACGATCATCGTCGATGACGAGGTGCTGTCACGGCGCGGGATCGAGATCCGCGCGCGCGAGCTGCCGGATTTCGAGATCGTCGCGCAGTGCGCCAACGGCCGCGAGGCGCTCGCCGCCATCCAGCAGTACAAGCCGGATCTGGTGTTCCTCGACATCCAGATGCCGGGCATGTCGGGCTTCGAGGTGCTGGCGCATCTGCCGCAGGAATCGATGCCGATCGTGGTGTTCGTCACCGCCTACGACCAGTACGCGATCCAGGCCTTCGAAGCGCGGGCCATCGACTATCTCCTCAAGCCCATCGACGAGCAGCGCTTCGCCGAGGCGGTGGAGCGGGTGCGCGAGCACCTGCGGGCGCGCAGCGCCGCCACGCAGCGCGACCGGCTCATGGAGATCATCGCGGAGATCACCGGCTGCGGACAGCTGGTGCTCGATGAGCTGCTCGAGCACGGCCGCAAGGCGCTCGGCGGCGGGCGCCCCGAGGTGCTGCCGATCCGCCAGGGGCGCGAGACGGTGCGCGTCCCGGTGGCGAGCATCCAGTGGGTCGATGCGGCCGGCGATTACATGTGTATCCACGCGGCCGGTGAGACCCACATCCTGCGCGGCACCATGAAAGAGCTCGAGGAGCTCCTCGATCCCAACCTCTTCCAGCGCGTGCACCGCTCGACCATCGTGAACCTGCGCCTGGTACGAAGCCTGCGTGCGCACATGAACGGCGAGTACTTCCTCACGCTCGAGGGCGGGCACGAGCTCAAGCTCTCGCGCAGCTACCGCGACAAGATCGAGTACTTCCTCTCCGGATCCGCCGGCGTGAAGACGCAGTGATGGCCGTCGCAGGACCGCTCCCGCGCCCCTGGCGAGTGAGACCTGCGTCACGAAGTCGGCCGGCCATCTTCGATCTGTGAGCCATCCCGGCGTCGCCGCCCGACGGCGCAGTGAGAATGTCCCGACTTATGGAAGCTGCGTCCCGCCCGCCCGTGGAACCCCTGCCCGAGTTGCCGACCGAGGAGCCGGCCGACGCGGCTGCGTCCGCTTCGAAGGCAAAGCCGGCCCCCGAAGCCGCCAGAGAGCCGCCCGCCAAGGGCGAGACCGAGGCGACTCAGACTCTGCTGAAGCCGGAGTTTCTGCTCGCGGATGACGAGCCGACCATCCCCGGGGTCGCCGAGGCCGCAGCTCCCGAGGCTCCGCAGGTCCTCGAAGAAATCGATCCCGACGCGCCGCTCGCGCTCGATAGCGCCCTCGAGGTGGACAAGATGCTGTCGGCGCCGCCCCCGGTGTTACCCGCCGCGCAGGGCCCGTCGCTGCGCGTCGCACCTGATGAGGAAGAGCTGACTCTGCTGCCCGATTCGGGAGCGCCTGCGAAGTCCACGGCCGCTCCCGCCCCGGCAGCCGCCCCGGTGCTGCCGACACTCACATCAAAGCCCGCGAGCGCAAGCCCCGCGCCGGCCGCCAAGGCCGCCGAGGCGGCACCTCCGGCTGCACCCGCGCTGGTGCCGCTTGCCAGGCGCGCCTCGCTCACCGCCGCCGCGCAGAAGCTCGCGGCGGCCGCGGCAGCCACTCCGCAGACCGCCGAGAAGCCGCCGAAGCCCGTCGCTCCGCCAGCTCCGGCAGCCCCGGCCGCACCCGCCAAGCCTCGCGCCGCCCCGACGGCGCAGCCGGCGAGCGTGACACCGATCGCGAAGAAGCCGGCCTCTGCTCCTGCGGCCGCTGCGGCGGCGCCGGAGGCGCCCGCCGCACCCGCCACGCCGCCGCCCGCGGAGGCTCCTTCGCTCGCCAGCTGGGCTAACGCGCGCGCAGCCGCCGCGGCTTCCGCCAAGGCCGCGGCGAGCGGCACGGCTCACAGCAGCGCGCCTGCGGCGAAACCCGCGCAGCCGGCTCAAGTCGAGAAGCCCCGGGCCGCGACCGCGAGGCCCGCAGCGGCTCCCGCGGCCCCGGCAGCGCCGGCAGCGCCCGCGGCCTCGCTCTCGTCGACAGGATTGCCGGCGCGCGGGATGGACCGCGACTTCATCGCGCGTAACCAGGTCGTCGAGCGCTATCTCTCCGGGAAGCTGCCGATCAAGGCGGCGACCGACTTCGAGCGCTACTGCAAGGAGCACCCGGAGCTTCTCGATGAGCTGGGACTGCCCGAGCGCGTGAACGCCGGCGTACGGCTGCTCGAAGCGAGCGGCAAGCCCGAGCCGTGGGAGGAGGCGCCGAAGCCGATCTGGCAGCAGCCCGCCGTCGTCCTCGGCACCGCCGGCCTCGCCGTGGTGCTCGCGCTGGCGCTCTCGATCGTCGCAGCCGGCAGCGCCAGCAAGACCCACAAGATCCTCGACCTGCAGCGGCAGGTGTCCGATCGCACGCTCGATGCGGCGACCAGCACCCGAGTCGTGCGGCTCATGCCGAACCGCTCGGGCGCCTCCAGCACGCCCGCCCTCGTGATCGGCGGCGGATCCGCGCAGCTGGTCGACTTTCACATCGACGAGTCGCGCTCACCTTATAAGGATTTCCGCGTCACCATCGACCGCCTCGACCAGGGGCGCGTGATGGTGATCGACAATCTCACCAAGGACTCCAACGGCCACCTGCGCGTAGCGGTCAACAGCTCAGCCTTCGGTCCCGGGAGCTACCTGCTGACCATCGAGGGGCTCACCACGCGCCTCGAGCCGCAGCCCGATTCCTGGGTGACGATCGGCATCGCGCAGCGCTGAACGCCGGACACCACGGGGACCGCCACCGGACCCACGATCAGCAACGGCGGTGAGCCGACCCGCTCGCGGCCGGCGAGCTCCGTGACACGCGCGAGATCCGAGCGCAGCACCCGCTGCCCGGGCAAGGTCGCCTGCTCGATGAGTGCGGCGGGCAGGTCAGCGGCGGCCCGCGACTCTCAGGCCCGCAGCGTCGTGAGCGGCGGCTGATTGACGACGCTGCGCGTCGCGAGCCAGCCTCCCGCGGCGACCAGCAACGCACCCCCGACGATGCCGACGCCCCACGGCGTGAGATCGAACGCGTAGCGGAGCTCGAGCCAGCGCGTGGTGAGGAAATAGGCGGCGAGCGAGGCGCCGGCCGCCGCGATGAATCCCGACAGGCACCCTAAGGTCACGAACTCGGCGAGCACCCCCTGCACCACCGTGCCGCGGCTCGCGCCGAGCGTGCGCAGCATCGCGCTCTCGTAGCGGCGCTCGTCGCGGCTCGACTGCACCGCCGCGAGCAGCACCGTGAGGCCCGCGAACAGCGTGAAAACGAACACGCTCTGCACGGCGATCGCGGCCTTGTCGAGCACGGCGCGCACCTCCGTGAGGAGCTCGTCGATATCGAAGATCGAGACGCTCGGGAAGCGGTGCGCGAGCTCGGCGAGCGTGCGCGCGGTGCCGGGCGTGAAGTAGGCGCTCGTCATGTAGGTGCCGGCGATCGCGTCCAGCACCCCGGGCGCGAACACGATGAAGAAGTTGGGCCGGAAGCTGTCCCACTTGACCTTGCGGATGCTCGCGACCGTGGCCTCGATCGTCTCGCCGCCGACATCGAAGGTCAGCCGATCGCCCAAGGAGACGCCGAGCGCCTCCTGAAACTCGGTCGCGAGCGACACGAGCGGCTTGCCGACATCGCCGGCCGTCCACCAGCGTCCGGCGATGAGGCGGTTGTCGGCGCCCAGATCGGTGGTCCAGGTGAGATTCTGCTCGCGCGTCGCGAAGCCTTCCTCATCGCGGCCACCGCGGCGCCCCTCCTCGATCGCCTGTCCGTTGATGGCGGTCAGGCGCCCGCGAATCATGGGCAGCACGCGTGTGGTGCGCGCGCCCTGCGCCTCGACGAAACGGATGAAGGCGTCGCGCTCGCCGGGCGGGATGTTGATGAAGAAGTAGTTGGGAAGATCCGGCGGGAGCGTGCGGCGCCAGTCGCTGTTCAGGTCATCACGGATGATGCCGAGCAGCAGCAGCACCATGATCCCGGTGCCGAAGGCGACGAGCTGCACGACGCTCTCGGCGCGGCGGCGGCTCAGGTTCGCCACGCCGTAGCGCCACGCCACCCCCACCCGCCCGCGCAGGCGCCCGGCGAGCAGCACCAGCCCGGCGCCGGCGAGCGCCAGCACCGCGAGAAACACCGCGAGCCCGGCGCCAAGCCAGACGAAGAGCCGCGCGTCCCGCACCACCCAGTAGATGAGGAGCGCGATCACGGCGACCGCGGGGCCGAAGGCGAGGAGCACCAGCGGTGGCGGCGGCCCCACGTCGCGCCGGAGCACGCGCAGCGCCGGCACGCGCCCGAGCTGGATGAGCGGCGGCAGCGCAAACCCCGCGAGCACCGCAATCGCCGTCATGAAGCCGAGGGCAAGCGGCGCCACACTCGGGGCCGGGAGCTCCGTCACCGCGAGCAGCCCGCGGATGGTGCGCAGCAGCCACTCCTGCGCGAGGAACCCGAGCGCCGCACCGAGCAGCGCCGCAATCAGGGCGAGCGCGAGGAGCTGCAGCACCGCAACCGCGAGCGTGAAGGCGCGCGTCGCCCCGAGGGTCTTCAGGAGCGCCACGGTATCGAGATGCCGGTTTACGTAGCGCCGCGCGGCCATCGCGACCGCGATCGCACACAGCAGCACGCTCACCAGGCTCGCAAGAGAGAGGAATCGCCCGGCCCGGTCGACGGCGTTGCGCACCTGGGGGCTCGCGTCGGTGATGTCGCGCAGCCGCTCGCCGCCGGTCTTGTGATCGGCGAGCCAGCCCTTGAAGTCCTCGATGGCAGCGCGATCGCCGGCGAACAGGCCGTGGTAGCTCACGCGGCTGCCGGGCTGGATGAGACGCGTGGCCGGGAGGTCCGCGGCATTCATGATGAGGCTCGGCGCGAGCTCGGCGAAGGTGCCTCCCTGGTCGGGCCGCGAGATGAGGACACGCGTCACGCGAAATGTCGCCGCGCCGATCGTGAGCTGTGAGCCGACCTTTCCGCCGACCGCGGCGAGGAGCTTGGACGCCGGCCAGACCTCGCCGGGCGCCGGGATGCCGGCCGCCGGCGTGCCGGGCGCGAACGGCTCAACGCCTATGAGGAGCCGGCCGCGCAGCGGGTAGCCCGCGGTCACCGCCGTCACGTTGGTGAGCTGGCTGGCATCGCCGTTGAAGACCACCGAGAGGAGCGAGGTGGTGCGCGAGGAGCCGAGCCCGCGGCGCGTGGCCTCGGCGAAATACCCATCGCCCAGCGGGCGGGGCGAGCTCAGGCGGATGTCGGCCGCGAGCACCGAGCTCGCCTGCAGCGCGACGGCGGCGCTGATCCGTCCCACCAGGAACCCCACGCCCGTGAGCGCCGCGACCGCCACGGTGAGCGCGAGCAGGAGTACCCCGAGCTCACCCGAGCGCCACTCGCGCGCGAGCGTCCGGAGCGCAAGCCGTGCGGCCTTCATGCGATGCGTCCGGCTTCCATGCGCAGGATCCGTCCACAGCGAGCGGCGAGCTCGCGGTCGTGCGTCACCAGCACGAGCGTCGTGTGGGCGTTGGCGTTGAGCTCGAAGAGGAGCTCCCCGACCCGCGCGCCGGTTGCGGTGTCGAGGTTACCGGTGGGCTCGTCCGCGAACAGCACCGCGGGGCGGGTGACGAAGGCGCGGGCGATGGCGACCCGCTGCTGCTCGCCGCCCGAGAGCTGGCGCGGGTAGTGCCCGGTGCGCCCCTTGAGCCCCACACGGGTGAGGGTCTCGGTGGCCGCGCGGCGCGCGTCCGCACTGCCGGCGAGCTCCAGCGGCAGCATCACGTTCTCGAGCGCCGTGAGCGCGGGAATGAGGTGAAACGACTGGAACACGAAGCCGACGCGCTGCGCGCGCACGCGGGCGCGCCCGTCCTCATCGAGGCTCGTGAGATCCGTGCCCTCGAGCAGCACGCGCCCCGAGGTGGGCGTGTCGAGGCCCGCGAGCAGCGCGAGTAGCGTCGACTTGCCGGCCCCCGAGGGCCCGGCCACCGCCACCGACTCCCCGCGCGCTATCCCGAGCGACACCGAATCGACAATGGTCAGCGCGCCTTCGGGGCTGCTAACCTGTTTGCAGAGGTTTTCGGCCTTGAGGACGAAGTCAAAAGCCGCCGGCGCCTGGGCGCTCGGCGTGGGGATGCTGCTCATCGCGCTCGGGGCGGAGGCGGCGATGAGCCGCACGATCCTCGTATTCGGTGACAGCCTGAGCGCCGCATATGGACTCGCTCCGCAGGAGGGTTGGGTCGCATTGCTCGCGCAGCGACTGCGTATCCAAGGGTACGGATACCAAGTGGTCAACGCCAGCGAAAGCGGCGAGACGAGCGGCGGAGGCCTCGAGCGGTTGCCGCGCGCACTCGAGCTGCACAAACCCAAGCTCGTGATCCTGGAGCTCGGCGCCAACGACGGACTGCGGGCGCTGCCGGTCGCCGAGATGCGCGCCAACCTCGAGCGGATGGTCGCGCTCTCGCGGGTGGCCGGCGCGCGGGTGCTGCTGGTCGGCATCCGCATTCCGCCCAACTACGGGCCGCGCTACACGGGCGAATTCGAGCGCGTGTTCCCCGAGCTTGCAAACCAATATCATCTGCCGCTGGTGCCTTTCCTGCTGGAGAAGGTGGCGCTCGATCCAGCGCTCATGCAGCCGGACGGCATGCACCCGAACGCCCGCGGAGAGGCGCCGGTTCTCGATACCGTATGGCCGTACCTGGAACCGCTCTTGGAAAAGAAACACCGGACCGGGGGTAGCTGATGGACAAGATCTGGCTGAAGTCGTATCCGCCGTACGTGCCTGCGGAGGTGAATCCCGCGGAGCTGCGCTCGCTCAAGCAGCTGCTCGAGGAGACCTGCGCGAAGCATTCCGACCGGGTCGCCTATATCTATATGGGCGCGACGATCACCTACGCAGAGCTCGACACGCTTTCGCGCGCCTTCGGGGCGTGGCTGCAGAGCCAGGGATTCCGCAAGGGCGACCGCATCGCGATCATGCTCCCGAACTGCCCGCAGTACCCGATCGCCATGTTCGGCGCGCTGCGCGCGGGACTCATCGTCGTCAACACCAACCCGCTCTACACCGCCCCGGAGCTCGAGCATCAGCTCACCGATGCCGGAGCGACGGCCATCGTGGTGCTCGAGAACTTCGCTCACGTGGTCGAGAAGGTGGTGCCTCACACCAATCTCAAGAGTGTGCTCGTCACCGCCGTCGGGGATTTCCTGAGTTTCCCCAAGTCCGCGATCGTCAACTTCGTCGTGCGGCGCGTGAAGAAGCAGGTGCAGCCCTGGCACATCGCGAGCGCGACGTCGTTCAAGGCGGCGGTAAGCGCCGGCAAAGCTCTCCCGCTGGCCCCGGTCGACTTAGGTCCCGACGACCTCGCCTTCCTCCAGTACACGGGCGGCACCACCGGCGTCGCCAAGGGCGCGATGCTCTCGCACGGCAACGTGAGCATGAACGTGCTGCAGGCCGAAACCTGGATCGGCGAGAGTCTGCCCGATCACGGCACGATCCTCACCGCGATCCCGCTCTATCACATCTTCGCGCTGTCCTGTAACTGCATGGTGTTCGCGCGCCTCGGGTGGCAGAACCTCCTCATCATCAATCCGCGCGACCTCAAGTCCCTCATCGCCGACATGCAGCGCTATCCCTGCAACTTCATCTCCGGCGTCAACACACTCTTCAATGCGATGCTGCACGCCCCGGGGTTCGAGAAGATCGATTTCAGCGGACTCAAGATCTCCTTAGGCGGCGGCATGGCGGTGCAGGCCGCGGTCGCGGCAAAATGGAAGGAAGCGACCGGCAACGTGCTCTCGCAGGCCTGGGGTCTCACCGAGACCTCTCCCGCCGCCTGCATCAACCCGCCGACCGAGGAGTTCAACGGCTCGATCGGTATCCCGATCCCCTCCACCGAGATCGCCATCAAGGACGACGCCGGCAACGATCTGCCCATAGGAAATATTGGCGAGATCTGCGTGCGCGGCCCGCAGGTGATGAAGGGCTACTGGAACCGCCCGGACGAGACCGCGAAAGTCATGCTGCCCGACGGATACCTGCGTACCGGCGACGTCGGCCACATGGACGAGCGCGGCTTCGTTTATATCGAGGACCGCAAGAAGGACATGATCCTCGTCTCCGGCTTCAACGTGTATCCGAACGAGGTCGAGGCGGTCGCCGCCTCGCATCCCGGGATCCTCGAGGCTGCCGCGGTGGCGCAGCCGGATGAGCGCTCGGGCGAGATAGTCGCGCTCTTCGTGGTGCGCAAGGACCCGGCACTCACGGAGAAGGCCGTTATTGAATACATGCGCCAATCTCTTGCGGGCTACAAAGTGCCGAAGCGCGTGTATTTCAAGCAGGACCTGCCGAAGTCGAATGTCGGGAAGATTTTGAGGAAGTCGCTGAGAGA
>DATIXU010000050.1:0-1863 GCA_035518275.1 Steroidobacteraceae bacterium | reverse complement strand
GTCAGTCGCGCAAGCGCTGCGGCCGCCGTCTTCCGCTTGCCGGAGTCTGTCGCGGCCTCGATCAGGTCCGGGAGAATCAGCGTGCCGTGGAAGAACGAGTCCGTCTCGAATACGGGCTGCGCGTGATCCAGCGCAGCGCCCGAGTCCCCGAGCGAGAGCTGGAGAAGAGCCAGTGCGCTGCGGACGAACATAGCCACGCCGGCCTGACCTCGCTCCTGCGCCTGCTGCAGCGCGGTCGTGGCCAACTCTTGAGCAGGCCCGGCGTGGCCACGATGGGCCAGGATCGCCAGGTCCAGCACCGCACAGCAGCCAAATCCGCCGCCGTTTCCGGTCGCCGCCGAGATCGTTCGCCGCTCGTCAAGGGTCGCGCCGGCGAGAGGGACCTGGCCGCACACCAGCTGGGCGAGCGCCTGGTAACCCAGCCGCGTGAGCAGCGCAGATAGTGCGCCCCGGGCGCGAGCACTTCTCACTGCGCGGGCGGAGAGGACCTGCATTGCCTCGTGGTCCCACAGCGCGTGCGCGGCCAAGCACCCGAGGCTCATCCAATGTAGGTCCTCCTCATCGGCGGCGTCGCTCTCCTTGAGCGCGCCGATCGCGCGGCGCAGCAGACCCGCCCCGGCTGGGTAGTCGGTGTCTAGCAGGGCAAAGCCGTCGAGGAGCATGTCTCCCGGCGACTGCCCCGTTTGCGTCGGTCGCGGCGTCTCACGCGAGACCCGCGCCAAGTCACGCACTCCCGCCTCACCGGTATACATCACCGTTCCCCAGGCCTCGAGCAGGATTTGCCGCGCGCGACCGGGGTCCAGAGGCTTCATCGCCTTGCCGGCATCGAGCAGCAAGGTCGAGGTGGCGTCGCGCTCGCCCAGCGCAAAGCGCGTCCACGCCTGCAGCCGCATCGCCTCGGCGCGACTGGCGGGATCGGCGAGCGCCGGCGTCGCTTGTTCGAGCAACTCGGCCGCGACGGCCGGGCTCCCCGCGACCAGCTCGGCGTGGGCGGCGTGAAGCTGGCGGACAGCGCGGCGCTGCTCGTCGGGCGTGAGCGCGGCCGCGCGGCGAAGCGATGCCGCCGCGGCGGACCAGCCGCCGCGGTCGCGCGCGCGATCGGCTGAGCGCTCAAGCTCGGCAGCCACGTTCTCGTCGGGACCGACTGCCGCGGCGGCCAGATGCCAGGCCCGCCGGTCGGGGTCACGCTCCTGATCGCTGGCGGCCGCCAGCGCCTCGTGTGCCCGTTGCCGGGGTAGCCCCGCCGCGCCGTGGTATACCGCCGAACGAATTAACGGATGGCGGAACTCGATCCGCGGCGTGAACGTCAGCAGCCGGTCGACGCCGGGCAGGTCCGCCACCTCGGGCTCGAGCCCCAGAACCGTGCATGCTCGCCAGAGCAGGTCCGGGTCGCCGGAGGGTTCGGCGGCGGCGAGCAACAGCAGCGTCTGGAGGTCGGCTGGGAACCCTCGGACGCGCCGTCTGACCCCCTCCTCCAGCCGGCGACCGACCGGCAGTGGCTCCGGCAGCGGCGACGTACCTGAGAGCTCGTCCCGCGTCAGCTCGCCACCGAGCTCCACTAGGGCCAAGGGATTTCCGCCTGTTTGGACGACGATCCGCTCCCCGACCCCTTGGTTCACCGGCGCACCGGAAACGGAGGCAAGCAGTTCGCGGGCTTCCCGCGGGGGCAGGCCCGCGAGCGTCAGCTCGTGCAGACCATCCAAGGGCACTCGACGCTCGGCCGGTTCGCACACCGCGAAGAGCATGCCGATCCGGTCGGCAAACAGGCGGCGCGCCACGAAAGCGAGCACGGTCGCGGACGCGTGATCCAGCCACTGTACGTCGTCGATCACGCAGAGCAATGGCTGCTGGGTTGCCGTGTTG
>DATIXU010000049.1:0-11145 GCA_035518275.1 Steroidobacteraceae bacterium | reverse complement strand
GCGCGGGCGTCATGGGTCCGGCCGGCGCCGGAGCTTCAGCAGACTGCGCGGGCACGAACGTGCGGGTCGTGGTAGCCGGCGGCAGCGAAGAATTCTCGAGCGTGCGCGCACGTTCGCCGAGGCTCGGTTGCGCGGGGGCCTGCATCGATTGAGCCTGCGGCGATCGCGGCGTCTTGGGAGTTGCGACCACGCGAACTCGGGCCGTGGGTATTCCGGGCTGGAGTCTCGCCAGCTCCGGGGCCGCGAGCGGCCGCCCGCCGTTCGCCTGAATGGCCGCGAGCTGCGTTTCGAAGGAAGCCGGAGCGCGCGGCGGCGATGCATGCGCGATCACCGCGCGGTTCGCAAGCGATGGCGGCGGGCGCGTCACCTTAGGCCCCGCCCCTGCTCCGAGCACGCTCTGGCGCTGTGGCGTGACGGCGGGCGCGGCGGCGGCCACGCTCATGCCGGCAAGCGTGCCCGCGGTCACGGGCAGCGTGTGCCCCGTGACGCGCTGGGCCGAGGTGAAGACGTTCTGCGGGACGGCGCTGATCGCGGCCGCGCTGTTGTTGACATAGTGGATGTTGGTGACGCGGTTCTGGTAGACGTCGGTGATGTAGCCCGCGCTCGTGAGCGTCGTGTTGGCGGTGTTGACGTTACGCAGATACGCATCGCTGACACGGCCCGCGGGCGCATAGACCTCGTGCGGGCCGAGCGGGAACCAGCCGACATTGGGAGCGCCACCCGGCCCGGCAAAGCCCGGTCCATGGGTCCACGCGACGAGCGCCGGCGCGTACACCGGCCGCAAGGGCTGCGGCCCCGGCACCCAGCACCACGAGCCGTTGAGAAACACCCAACGCCCATAATGAAACGTCGCGTAGCCCCAGGGAGCCTCGTCGACCCAGGTCCAGCCCCAGGGCGCGATCCACGCCCAGTGTCCGAAGCGGTACGGCACCCAACCCGCCACCACCACCGCCGGGGTCCACACGTCGCCGTATTCGGGCGTGCTCTGCCAGCGGCCGTTGTCGTCGAGCTCGTAGGTTCCCGGCGTGTCGTCGGCGACGTACTGGCGGGACGGCGACTCCTGCTCCTGGCGGTCGCGCGTCGCGGACCAGGTATCGAGATCATCGGGCGGGCCGAGCGTGGCCGCGCTATAAGAAAGAGAGGTGCCGGATGCCGAGCCCGTAAAGACCATCACCCGCTGGGCATCGATCGGCATCGGCCCGTCCGGGCCGAGTGCGATCGCCTCGCCTTCCGAGACTTTCACGAGCGTCGTGCTGCCCGGCTCGTCGACCTCGACGCGGTAGGCGCCCGGCTGCGTGAGCTGCACGGCGAGCTGCGGGGTGTCGATCTCGTAGCTCTGGCCGCTCGAGGTGTCCCACACCCGCACGACGAGAGCGCCGGCGCTCAGCTGGATCTGCGCGACGCGATCGTCGAGGTTCAAGAAGGCGAATCCGGTCATCGCACCTAAGCGCAGCACGCCATCGCCGAGGTCGAGCTCGGCGACCGACTCCTGATCGGTCCAGAGCCGGTCGCCGGTCGTGAGGGGGCGGTTGCGCTCGGCGGCCGTCCAGTCCGGGAGCCCCGCCGGCTGCAAAGACACCGCGCCTTCGACGTAGCTCAGCCGCGCGACGCGCGAAGGCGGATCGCCCTCATCGGCCCGCGCACTGCCGAGCGCGGCGAGCGCCAGAGCGGCACAGGCGCCAAGAGCGCCGAGCCGGGCAGGTGCGCTTGTACGGGGGGTTCTCATCACGTTCAGTGCTCCCTCTGGAGGCCTAGTGTAGTGGCTCGAGCCCGGCCCCTCCTGACTTAGAGCATCGCCGGCAGCCGCTCGGCAAGAAAATCGATGAACGCCCGCACCGCGGGCAGCATCCCGCGCCGCGTGGGAAAGACGACGTGCACGATGCCCTGGGGGCTGCGCCAGTCGGGCAGCACGCGCACCAGGGCGCCGCTCTTCAAGTCCGCGCGCACGACACTCTCGGGGAGCCGCGCGACGCCCAAGCCCGCGAGTGCCGCCTGATGCAGCACCACGAAGTCATGACAGACGATGCGCGGCTGGTGCTCGGCCACCGCCGTCTCCCCGGCGGGACCTGAGAGCTGCCACGGCCGCCGGTCGAACTCGCCCGCATAGTCGAGCGTCGTGTGCTGCTTGAGCTCGCCAGGCTCGGTGAGCGCGGCGGCGCCCTTCAAGTACGCAGGGCTTGCCACCAGGAACTCGTCCACCTCGCGAAACGTGCGCATCACGAGGCCGTCTTCGCCCGAGGGCCTGGTGCGCACACGCAGCGTCACATCGAAGCTCTCGGCGAGCACATCCACCCGCCGATTGCTCACGTGCAGCTCGAGGCGGATCGCGGGGTAGGCTTCGAGGAACGCCGGCAGGATCGGCGCGAGCGCGGCCTGCGCGAGCGCCACGGGGCAGCTCGCGCGGATCGTGCCGCAAGGCTTGGCGCGCGCGAACTCGACCACTTCGAGCGCGGCATCGGCCTCGGCCAGCATCGCGGTCGCATGCTGGTAGACCTCGTGGCCGACGTCGGTCACCACGAAGCGCCTTGTCGAGCGGTTGACGAGCCGTACGCCAAGCCTCCCCTCGAGGGAGGCGACGTGGCGCGAGAGGCGCGATTTGGGGATGTCGAGCGCCCGGGCGGCCTTGGCAAACCCGCCGTGGTCGACCACCTGGGTGAAGTAGTAGAACCCCTCGAGAGGCTGCATTCAGGCTCCTATTACTCACATATTTAGAACAATATGTTCCATTTTGCCCGGATACTCATCTATTGTTCCAAGGACTAAGGTCTCCATCAAGCCCTCAGGGCATTGGGAGACCAGCCATGAAAGTCCTGCACATCGATTCGAGCATCCTGGGCGCGGGGTCGGCGACCCGCGCGCTGACGCGGGGGATCGTCGAGCGTTTAAAGAGCGAGCATCCGGACGCCGAGGTCACTTACCTCGACCTCGCGCAGGATGACCTGCCGCACCTCACGCAGAGCGCGCTCGCGCGCAGCGATGCGTCGGAGGCGGCGCGCAACGCGCGCGCGCTCGATGACTTCCTTGCCGCGGACGTGCTGGTGATCGGCGCGCCGATCTACAACTTCTCGATCCCGTCCCAGCTCAAGGCCTGGATCGACCGGATCGCGGTCGCGGGCAAGACCTTCCGCTACACCGCGAACGGCCCCGAGGGGCTCGCGGGCGGCAAGCAGGTCATCGTCGCGATGGCGCGCGGCGGCCTCGTCGGCCCCGATTCGCGCACGGAGTTCGGCGAGTCGTATCTCAGGTTCCTGTTCTCGTTCCTGGGCATCAGGAACCTGCGCATCGTGCACGCCCAGGGCCTCGCGATCTCTCCGCAGCATCGCGAGGAGAGCCTGAAAGCCGCGCACGCCGCGATACCCTCGGTGGCCCGGGTTCCCACGGGGAATGCGCTGGCGGCCTGAGCCGTCACTTGAAAGAAGGCGACGAGAGCACGATTGTTGAAGCATCCAATTTGAGGAGAATTTCCATGGTGAACGCGCAAGCCCAGGCCCGCACCGTGCGGCGCGTCGTCAAGGGCATGCCGACATCCGATGGCGCGGGCGTCAAGCTCCGGCGCGTCATCGGGCAGCCGCAGCTTCCCGACCTCGATCCGTTCCTGATGCTCGATGAGTTCGGCACCGACAAGGCGGAGGACTACATCGCCGGCTTCCCGGATCACCCGCATCGGGGCTTCGAGACCGTGACCTACATGCTCGACGGCCGTATGCGTCATCGCGACAACCACGGCAACGAGGGCGTGCTGGTGCCGGGGAGCGTGCAGTGGATGACCGCGGGCCGGGGACTCGTGCACTCGGAGATGCCCGAGCAGCAGGAAGGCCGCATGCGCGGATTTCAGCTGTGGCTGAACCTCCCGGCGCGCGACAAGATGACCCAGCCCAAGTACCAGGAGTTCGGCCCCGAGCGGATCCCGACCGCCACGCCCGCTCGAGGCGTACGCGCCAAGGTGATCGCCGGGAACGTGGCCGGAGTGGCAGGCCCGATCCGGCAGCCGGCGACGGACCCCACTTACCTCGATCTCGCGATCGAGCCCGGGGCGACATTCAGCGAGCCACTGGCCCCCGACTACGCCGCCTTCCTCTACGTCTACGAGGGAACGGTGAGCGTCGGCGAGGGGCCGGATGCCATCACGGTACGCACGCACGAGCTCGCGGTGCTGGATGAAGGCGGCAAGGTGGAGCTCACGGGCGTCACCGCCGGCGCCGACGGCCGCAGCGCGCGTGCGATCCTGGTCGCCGGCCGGCCGCTCAAGGAGCCGCTGGCGAAGTACGGCCCCTTCGTCATGAACACCCGCGACGAGCTGCAGCAGGCCTTTATCGACTTTCAGAACGGGAAGTTCTGAGCGGCAGCCGCTCGAACCCGTGACGCACGAAAATCTGCCGGGCCGCGTCGCTTTCGAGGAACGCCTCGAAGGCCGCGGCTCGGGCGGATGCGCGCGCGGTGAGCTCCACCGGATAGACGATGGGCTCGTGGGTCGAAGCGGGGAAGACATCCACCAGGCGCACCCGCTTCTCCGCGAGCGCATCCGTCCGGTACACGACGCCGAGCGTCGCCTCCCCGCGCGCCACATACTCGAGCGCCGCGCGCACGTTCTCGGCGCGCACGAGGCGCGGCGCGATCTTCTCCCACACGCCAAGCTTCGTGAGCGCCTCCTGCGCGTAGCGCCCGGCGGGCACGGAATCCGGGTCACCGGTCGCGAGCCGCCCCCCCGCGAGCGCTGGGATGAGATCCACCCCCGGCCCCAGGGTCACCTGCACGGTGCTCCCGGCGGGGGCGATCAGCACGAGCTCGTTGCCGAGCAGTTCCTCGCGGGTGCCGGAGCGCATCAGATGGCGCTGGTCGAGATAGTCCATCCACTCGGTATCGGCCGACACAAATACATCCGCGGGAGCGCCCGCCTCGATCTGCTTGGCGAGCACCGAGCTCGCGGCGAATGAGGTCCGCACCGGGACGCGCGCCGGCGCGCTCTTCCCCGGCTCTGCCTCGCGCGCGGCGAATGCACGCGCAATCTCGTCCACGGGCTCAGCGAGCGAGGCGGCCGCGAAGACCAGGATGACGGGAGCCGCCTCGCCGGTGGGCGCGGCCCTGGGATCGGACGCAGCGGCACCCGCCACGCCGGATAGCGCTAAGACAACTACGCACGCGGCGCCGAGCATCCGCACTGCTACTGCTCTCAGCGGCCTCCGCGCGTTCCGTGGTGTCATCCGTCCCCCTTGCCCCACCCACGGCGCCCTGGAGAGGCCGAACAGGCAGTCGGTCACATTTTGAACGACACGCCGCCCGAACTGCTACCTCCGCCCCCCTCATCCGGCAGCGCCGGGGCACAATGGGCCGATGCACAGGATGCGGTGGCGGAGTGGCCAGCGAGCTCAGTGCGCCGGGCACCAGCGCGCCGCGGCGCCGCTGCTCGCACTGCTCCTCGTACCGATGCTGGCGCGCGGCGCCGATGCCCCCGCCGTCGACTCGCTCGGCGACGCACCGCTTCCGGTCGGTGTCCCGCCGCCCGAGACGCCGGGGATTCCGCCGGATACGGAGCTCGAGGCCTCCAAAGCCGTCATCGGCGAGATCCTCATCGACAACCAGAATATCTTCAATCTCAGCGATCCGAAGGACGACCACTGGCTGTTCCGCCTCGCGGACCACCTGCATGCGCGAACGCGCCCGAGGGTCATCCGCAGTCAGCTCCTCTTCAAGCCCGGCGACCGCTACTCGCGGCGCCTGATCGATGAGACCGAGCGGATCCTGCGCGCCAACAACTACTTCTACGACGCCTGGATCCGCCCCGTGAAATATCACGACGGCAAGGTCGACCTGCGCGTGACGACGCGCGATGTCTGGACGCTGAACCCCGGCTTCAACTACTCGCGCACCGGCGGCACCAACACCGAGGGCGAACAGCTCGAGGACCTGAACTTCTTCGGGACCGGCACCGACGTACGATTACTGCACGAGATCAACATCGATCGCACCGAATCGGTGCTGCAGCTCGGCAACACTCACGCCTTCGGCACCTGGACCCAGGTCGGGCTCACCTGGGCCGAGAACAGCGACGGGCACCTGCGCGACCTCTCGATCAACCATCCTTTCTACGCCCTCGACACCCGCTGGGCGGCCGGTGTGAGCGGAAACAACGACGCGCAGAGCGACTCGCTCTACGACCGCGGCAACATCGTCGACCAGTTTCGCGACCAGCATAACTACGTCTCGGTCTACGGCGGCTGGTCGCCGGGGCTGCAGAACGGCTGGGTGCAGCGCGTGAGCACCGGCCTCACCTACGACGAGCACCAGTTCTCGCCGCTCAGCACCTGGACCGGCGCGACGCTGCTGCCCGAGGACCGCCGCTTCCTCTATCCCTGGCTGGAGTACGACCTGGTCGCGGACGACTTCGTGCGGCTCTACAACCACGACCAGATCCTGCGCACCGAGGACTTCTATCTCGGCACCATCGCGACCGTGCGCCTCGGCTGGGCGAACTCGGCGCTCGGCTCGAGCCAGAGCGCGCTCCTGTTCCAGAGCACTGCGGGACGCGGCTTCCGCAACGGCGGCTCGACGCTGCTGCTCGCCAGCGACTTCTCCGGGCGCGTCGAGGACGGCACGCTCTACAACGGGCTGGCGGATGCCTCGGTGCGCTACTACGTCGAGCAGAGCTCGAACTGGCTGTTCTTCACGACGCTGGTTGGAACCAAGGCCTGGCGGCCCGACCTCGACAATCAGGTGCTCTTAGGCGGGGACAACGGCCTGCGCGGCTACCCGCTGCGCTACCAGGACGGCACTGCGCGCGCGCTGTTCACCGTCGAGCAGCGCTACTTCACGAACTGGTTTCCGTTCCGCCTCTTCCGTGTGGGAGGCGCGATCTTCTTCGACGCCGGGCGCACCTGGGGTGAGCCGCCGCTCGCGCAGCCCCCGCTCGGGACGCTCAAGGACGCGGGCTTCGGGCTGCGCTTCGGCAACGCGCGCTCCGGTCTCGGCAACGTGATCCACGTCGACGTCGCGTTCCCGTTCGAAACGGCCGGCACCACTATCCGCCGCGCGCAGTTCCTCGTGACGACCCAGCAGAGCTTCTGACGAGGCGAACCGGCTTCAGCGCTTGGGCGGCGCCGTGGTCCCTGGCTTGGGCGTCCCGCCCGTTGGCGTGGCGCCTGCGCCCGGCCTCGCTGCGGGCGGCGTGGATGCGCGCGGCGCCGGTGCCCGCGGGGCCGGGCCCGGAGGCTGCGGCGCGGCCGGCTTGTTGGTTGCCACGATGGTCTGCTGCGGCATGACCTCGACGGATAAGGCGAAGGTGCGCTTCTCGGCGTTGTGGAGCACACCGACGTTCACGACCTGCCGCGCGACCTCCTCGCCCCGCTCGTTACGCACGGCGATGACGACGAAGTACTCCCAGGGCTCCGCCGCCGTGGAGGGGTGGGTGATCACTCCCTCCACGCGCAGCGCCGAGTTGGCCGCCACCTGCCGTTTCGCCGCCTGCTGATCGAAGCGCAGGTGGTGCAGGCAGCCGGGGCAGATCGTCAGGCTCTCGAGGATCGTCGCCTTGCAGTGGGGACAGATGCGCGTCTTGCCCGCGGTGTCCGGGCGAGCGACGCTCATGCGTTGCCGAAGCTCTTGCTCTCGGCCTTGGCGCGAGTCTCGCCGTCGTAGCCGAACTCGACCTGGCCGCGCATGCGCGAGCCTGCCGCGACGGTGAGGGAGCCCGCCTTGACGTCGCCGTTGATGACGCCCGTCTCGAGCAGCTCCACCTTCTTGGCATTCTCGATGTTGCCGATGAGCTCGCCGCCGACGCTCACCACGCTCGCCTTGACGTGCCCCTCGAGGCGCGCGCCGGTATCGAGGCTCAGGTTGCCGTCGACCTGCACGTCGCCCTTGAAGCGGCCGGCGATGCGGACGTGGCCCGAGCCGACGATCTTGCCCTCGATGGTGAGGTCGGCGGACAGGAAGGATTCCTTCATTTCCTGGCGCGGAGCCGCCCGGCGCGACACGTCCGGGCTGAGCGGCGCTACGTTCGTCCTTTCGGGCTCCCGCGCCGGCGGGCTGCTCGACGTGCCCGGGCCGGAAGATGCAGAGGCGGTTCCAGGAGTCGTCTCTTTCCAAAGCGCCATAGCGAAGCCCCCTTAAATGATTGAACGATGAAAGTTACCCGTCCAATCGCGGAGCGACCAGTGTCTCCACGTGCAGACAGGGAGCGGCCAAGGTACAGTTCCCGCCACTCGGACCAAGCAAGCTTAGTAAGCCTACTCCCGTCCCCGGCCCGTGAGTATGTCGGCGTGCTCAAAAATCAGTCCGCGATAGAGTGCGACGCCAGAGCTAATTCTGGCGCCTGGGAGCTCTGCATCTCTTGAGCTCAAAAGTTGTCCACCTGATCGCCGCCGCCCGGCCGAATTTCATGAAGGTGGCGCCGCTCTACCACGCGCTCGCGCTCGAGAGCTGGTGCGCGCCACGCATCGTGCACACCGGGCAGCATTATGACGCCAACATGTCGGACGCTTTCTTCACGGACCTCCGCCTGCCCGAGCCCGCGCATCATCTCGAGGTCGGAAGCGGCACCCACGCCGAGCAGACCGGGCGCACCATGATCGCGTATGAGGCAGTCGCGAGCGCCGAGCGCCCCGATGCAATCGTGGTCGTGGGAGATGTGAATGCGACGGCGGCGTGCGCGCTGGTGGGAGCCAAGCTCTGGATCCCCGTGGTGCACCTCGAGGCGGGATTACGCAGCCGTGACCGCCGCATGCCGGAGGAGATCAATCGCCTCGTGACCGATGCGATCGCCGATCTTCTCTGGACGCCCTCGCCCGATGCGGACGCGAATCTGATCGCCGAAGGCGTGCCGCGCGAGAAGATCGACTGCATCGGGAACATCATGGTCGATTCC
Organism: Steroidobacteraceae bacterium; assembly: GCA_035518275.1. GTDB lineage: Bacteria > Pseudomonadota > Gammaproteobacteria > Steroidobacterales > Steroidobacteraceae > 13-2-20CM-66-19. The sequence goes on along the minus strand of DATIXU010000049.1, from coordinate 2,285 downwards.
TTCGAGATGCTGCGCACGCACATCGAGGCCGCTGACACGCGAGCGCGACTCAAGGTCGAGGGCTCGCCCTACGCCGTCGTGACGCTCCATCGGCCGTCCAACGTCGATGAGCGTGACAAGCTCGCCGAGCTCGTCGCGGCGCTGGTCGCGCTCTCGCGCGAGCTCACCGTCGTCTTCGCGGTCCACCCGCGCACCAAGAAGCGCCTCGAGGAGTTCGGCCTCCTGGGCTCGATCACCGGCGCCCCGGGGATCCGCGTCACCGAGCCCTTGGGCTACGTCGAGTTCATGAATCTCGTGGTTCGCTCGACCATTGCCATCACGGACTCGGGCGGCGTGCAGGAGGAGACGACCTACCTCGGCATTCCCTGCGTCACGCTGCGCGAGAACACCGAGCGTCCGATCACGCTCACCGAGGGCACCAACCGCCTGGTGAAGCCGGCGGGACTGGTGGCAGCGGCGCGCGAGGCGCTCAGCGGGAGATGGACCAAGGGCAAGAGGCCTGCGCTCTGGGACGGGCGCACGGCCGAGCGGGCGGCGAGGAGCCTGCGCCGGCTGTTTACGCCGGCTCCCACTCCCAGGGGTTGAGGGTCGCGACTCCGGTTGCCTGAAAGTCCCCGGCATTGCGAGTGACCACTGTCATGCCATGCACGAGCGCGGTCGCGGCGATGAATGCGTCGCGCTCGGGTCTGGGATCCGGAACATGCAGCGACGCGCAGCGCTGAGCGACTGCGGTGTCGATCGGCAAGACGCGCCCCGCAAATGCCGGAAGTACCTGCCTCTCCATCCAGCCTCGCATGGTCGAGCCTTGGACGGGATCGCGCCCTTCCAAACGCAGGATGCCCAATTCGAGCTCTAACACCGTCATCACAGACACGAAGGTTTCAGAGGGCGCCACCTTGGCGTTCCAGGCCACCACCTTCGGGTGAGCCTTCCGGGTCTTCACCTTGCGCAGCTCCGACACGACATTTGTGTCGAGCAGATACATCAGGTGAAATCGACGGGCTTCGCGATCGGACCCTGCAGGCGCGGAGGATCGAACTCGATGTCCTCAGCTCCCGGCAGCGCGAGTAAGTCTCCGAGGGTCTGCGATCCAAGTGATGTGCGCGTCAGACGCTGGTAATCCTCGACGCTGAGCAGGACGTGAGCAGGCCGGCCACGGTCCGTAATGAACACCGGTCCTTTGCGCGCAGCCTTCTTGGCGCGGCTCGTGTCCTGATTGAATTCGCGACTCGAAAGCGTAGTAATAGTCTTGCCCACCTTGGCCACCTCTGATGTAGCAATGTTTCTACATTAGGCTCAATTGGCACCAGAATCAAGCCTGACAATGAGTGCCTGTGACGCAGAAATGCAGCCAGGCGTGACGCAGTTCCGAGGCACCCGCTAACGCGTGACTATGGAAATTCTCGCCCGCAGCGAAAGCATCTTTCACGTGAAAGGCCTGATCTCTCAGGACCTGTGCCGCCGGTGCATAGAGCTTTATGAGCAGGATCCACGAAAGCACTCGGGCTTCACGGCAAGCCCGGGCGGCGAGAAGCAGCTGGAGGTCGACGTCAAGGTCAGCACGGACTTGAGCGTCGAGACCGAGGGTGTCTGGGCACCTCTGTTCGCCGAGCTGCACTCGGCCGTCACTGCCGTGGTCCAGACGATTCGCGCGCAGTGCTCAGCGCTTCAGGTCGCGCCGCTTCAGTGCACCGGCTACAAGATCCAGCACTACGGGAAGGATGAAGGCCATTTCAAATGGCACTTCGATGCGCTCGGGCCCGGCGGGTGGGACCGGCAGCTCGCGGTGATCATCTATCTCAACACGGTGGCTGAAGGCGGCGAGACGAGCTTCTATCGGCAGAATCTGAAAATAAAGCCCGTGGCCGGAGAAGCGCTGTTCTTCCCGACGTTCTGGACCCACATGCACTGCGGTGAGATTCCGAGGTCCGGGGACAAATACATCATCTCGTCGTTCATCAGGTTCGTGCTCCCGGGGACAGATAGCACGAGGGCATAAGCGAGATCAGGTCCCAGCTCAAGACGGCCCTTGACCGCTCGTGCATGGCCCGTGTATGGTCTGTGTATGCCCACCAAGACCATATCGATCGAAACCGACGCATACGAGCTGCTCGCGCGCGAGAAGCGCGACCGGACCGAATCGTTCTCGCGGGTCATCAGGCGGCTGTTCGCGGAGCGCCCTGCGCTCACGGCCGGTGAACTGCTGGATGTCATGGAGCCTTACAAGGGCAAAGGTGCCGGGCGGAAACGTGGCGAACGCGCCTGAGCCATGCTGTTGCTCGATA
>DATIXU010000048.1:0-8541 GCA_035518275.1 Steroidobacteraceae bacterium | reverse complement strand
TCGCGTTCGTTACTGAAAAGCTCAGGCATGGTCGGACAACGAACACTGAAGAACTCGATTCGCGCCACCGGCGTTGGGCTGCACACGGGCAAGAAGGTGCTGATGACCCTCAAGCCGGCAGACCCCGACACCGGGATCGTGTTCCGGCGCACCGACCTGCCCGCACCCGTCGATATCCGCGCGACCGCTGAGAACGTCGGCGACACCATGCTCGGCACGACGCTCGGGCGGGGCGAGGCGCGCGTGTCGACCGTCGAGCACCTGCTGTCGGCGTTCGCGGGATTGGGGATCGACAACGCGATCGTCGAGGTCTCCGCCCCGGAGGTGCCGATCATGGACGGCAGCGCCGGCCCCTTCGTGTTCCTGTTGCAGTCGGCGGGTATCGAGGAGCAGCGCCGGCCGAAGCGCTTCATCCGCGTCAAGAAGCGGCTGCGCGTCGAGGACGGCGACAAGTGGGCGCAGTTCGATCCGTTCGACGGCTTCAAGGTGAACTTCGAGATCGAGTTCAATCACCCGATCTTCAAGCGCCGCTCGCAGCACGCCTCGATGGACTTCTCGACCACCTCGTTCCTCAAGGAAGTGAGCCGCGCCCGTACCTTCGGCTTCATGCGCGACCTCGAGACGCTGCGGGCACGGAATCTCGCCCTCGGCGGCAGCCTCGACAACGCCATCGTGCTCGATGACTTCCGCGTGTTGAACGAGGACGGGCTGCGCTACGAGGACGAGTTCGTCAAGCACAAGATCCTCGACGCGATCGGCGACCTCTATCTCCTCGGCCACAGCCTGATCGGCGAATTCAGCGGTCACAAGTCCGGCCACGCGCTCAATAACCGCCTGCTGCGCGCGCTGCTCGGCGACACCTCCACCTGGGAAGAGGTGGTCTTCGAGCGTTACACCGACGCCCCGATCTCCTACGTCGAGGCCCCGGCGCTGCATCCGCCCCACGGCTGAAGCCCCGCGGCAGCTCAGCGGCCGTTCAGCCGCGGTTCAGCGGCAGCACGCGCACCTTGATCGCCGCCAAGTCGGGCGCAGCCGCGCGCATCTGCGCTTCGAGCTCGAGCAGCGCGTAGCGCAGTCGCGCCGAAAAGGCTGCGCTGGCCGCGAAAATCACCAGTGTCCCGTCACGCTCGGCCACGCCCGAGACGTGTTTGTGCAGCGCCGCCGGCAGATGCGCCGCCAGCCATTCGCTCCAGAAACTCTGCCGTGCGGCCTGCTCTGTGACGCGCCTCAAGGCGGGTGCGGCGCGCGCCAGCAGCTCCTTTACAGAATCAGCCTTTCGAGGAGCCGGACTGGTCCTACTCCTCATTGGGAGTCTGATGCGCTTGTCTCGGCCCATCTTCTTCGGCATATTGACTCTTGTTGCTAAGGCAAACCCGTCGAAAGGCGGGGACGCAAAGCCACCGGTCTAAAGCGAGGAGCCATGACAGCGGGGTTGCCGGCATCGGACGGGGAGCGCTCAAAGCAGAACAGGGTGAACGAAGCCCGGGCACGGTCCGTGCGCTTTTTTAGCTGGCATTGCCTGGTCACGGGGAACAACTCCTGGCGGTCGGAACGCAGGGCATGAACGTCATTTTCCTGTCAAAGCGAGAAGGCCGAGCGCGACAGTTCAATCTGTCACATCCGCTTACGTTAAGTGTCATCGCCGCCTTCACACTGACGGTTTTCGGCACTGTCTTCGCCCTCGGACTGCAATTCGGCCACGGCAACCACGAGCGGCTGGTCTTAAGCGATACCGTCCGCTTCGGCAATATCCTCGAGGGGCAGAAGCAGCAGATCGCCGACCTCAGGCAGCAGCTGCAGCTGCGCGTCAACGCCATGGCGATGCGCCTCGGCGAGATGAATGCGCACGTGATCCGGCTCGATGCGCTCGGCAAGCGGCTGACCGAGATGGCCGACATCGACAGCCGCGAGTTCAATTTCGACCGCGATCCGCCGGCCGGCGGCCCGGAGGCTGACGGCGAGGGCGTGAGCGCCCAGATCCCCGACCTCTCCAGCCAGCTCGCGCAGCTCGAGAATCGTGTGGACGAGCGCGAGTCGCAGCTCTCTGCGCTCGAGAACCTGATTCTCGCCCGTGAGCTGAAGAAGGAGATCCATCCCGAAGGGCGCCCGGTCTCGAGTGGCTTCATCTCCTCGTACTTCGGCGAGCGCGCCGACCCGTTCGACGGCCTCGAGACCTTCCACAAGGGCGTGGACTTCGCCGGCAGTGCGGGCTCCAAGGTGGTGGCCGTGGCTGCAGGGGTCGTGACCTGGGCGGGCGAGCGCGCCGGCTTCGGCAAACTGGTCGAGATCAATCACGGCGACGGCTACGTGACCCGCTATGGTCACAACGAGCGCATGCTGGTGAGCGTCGGACAGACGGTGAAGCGCGGCGAGCCGATCGCGCTCATGGGTTCCACCGGTCGCTCCACCGGACCGCACGTGCACTTCGAAGTGCTGCGCAACGGCCGCCAGGTCGATCCGCTGTCCTACATCGGCCGCTGAGCGGCCGCCTTTCCCCTTGAATTGCGCGGCGCCCGAACCAATTGGGCGCCGGCAGCGTCTATCTCGTACAATACGCCGCTCTTGACACCCGGTAAGTACGCTAAGTGCTTGTCGGGAAAGATTTTTTTTCCTTTAGCGAGTCCTTCTTGCGTCAGCTTCTCACCCGCGTTTTCGGCAGCCGCAACGAGCGCATTATCCGTGGTCACGCCCGAGCGGTGCGGGCCGCCAGGGAGCTCGAGCCGCACGTCAAGTCGCTCAGCGACGAGGCGCTGCGCGCGAAGACGGATGAGTTCCGGGCGCGGCTGAAGGAGGGCGCGACCCTCGACCAGCTGCTGCCGGAAGCCTTCGCGGTGGTGCGCGAGGCGGCGCAGCGCACCCTCAAGATGCGCCACTTCGACGTGCAGCTGATCGGCGGGATCACGCTGCACAAGGGGATGATCTCCGAGATGCGCACCGGCGAGGGCAAGACGCTGGTGGCGACGCTGCCTGCGTACCTCAACGCCTTGAGCGGCGAGGGCGTGCACATCGTCACGGTGAACGAGTACCTCGCACAGCGCGATGCCGACTGGATGGGTCCGGTGTACCGCTTCCTCGGGCTCACCGTGGGCGTCATCAAGAACGCGCAGAGTGCCCAGGAGAAGCGTGCCGCCTACGCCTGCGACATCACTTACGGCACCAACAACGAATTCGGCTTCGACTACCTGCGCGACAACCTCGCCTATCGCCTCGAGGACCGTGTGCAACGCTCGCTGAGCTTCGCCATCGTCGACGAGGTCGATTCGATCCTCATCGACGAGGCGCGCACGCCGCTCATCATCTCGGGCCCCGCCGAGGAGAGTACCGAGCTGTACCTGCGCATCAACCAGCTGGTGCCGCGTCTGGTGCGGCAGAAAGAGGAAGACGGTCCCGGGGACTTCTCGGTGGAGGAGAAGACCAAGCAGGTGCACATCACCGAGGCCGGTCACGAGCACGTCGAGCAGCTCATGCTGCAGGCGGGGTTGCTGAAGGAAGGCGACAGCCTCTACGACCCGGCCAATATCCGCCTGATGCACCACCTGAACGCGGCGCTGCGCGCGCACGCGCTCTACAAGCGCGACGTCGAGTACATCGTGCGCGGCGGCGAGGTCATCATCGTCGATGAGTTCACCGGCCGCACCATGCCGGGGCGGCGCTGGTCCGACGGCCTGCACCAGGCGGTCGAGGCCAAAGAGGGCGTGCGGGTGCGCGAGGAGAACCAGACGGTCGCCTCGATCACCTTCCAGAATTATTTTCGCCTCTACAAGAAGCTCTCGGGGATGACCGGCACCGCCGACACCGAGGCGCCGGAGTTCCTGCAGATCTATGGCCTCGAGGTGGTCGTGATCCCGACCCACCGGCCGATGGTCCGCAAGGACAATCCTGACTTCGTCTACCTGACCCAGAGCGACAAGTTCAAGGCGATCATCGAAGACATCCGCGAATGCGTGGCGCACGAGCAGCCGGTGCTGGTGGGTACCACCTCCATCGAGACCTCGGAGTTTCTCTCGGGCCTGCTGCAGAAGGAGGAGGTGCCGCACCAGGTGCTCAACGCCAAGCAGCATGAGCGCGAGGCGCTGATCGTCGCGCAGGCGGGGCGGCCCGGCGCCGTGACCATCGCCACCAACATGGCCGGTCGCGGTACCGACATCGTCCTCGGCGGCAACCTCGAGGCCGAGCTCGCGAGCGCCGGGGAGCTCGACGAGATCGCCCGCGAGCGACTGCGTACCGAGTGGCAGGGGCGTCACGACAAGGTGGTCACGGCCGGCGGACTGCACATCGTCGGTACCGAGCGCCACGAGTCGCGCCGCATCGACAACCAGCTGCGCGGCCGCTCCGGCCGCCAAGGTGACCCGGGCTCGAGCCGCTTCTACCTGTCGATGGAAGACAACCTGATGCGCATCTTCGGCGATCCGCTGCGCACGCAGCGCCTGCTGAAGATGGCCGGCATGAAGGAAGGCGAGGTGATCGAGAGCGGCATGCTCACCCGCCAGATCGAGAAGGCGCAGCGCAAGGTCGAGTCGCACAACTTCGACATCCGCAAGAACCTGCTGCTGTTCGACGACGTCGCCAACGATCAGCGCAAGGTGGTCTACGCGCAGCGCACCGAGATCATGGCCACCGAGGACCTCTCGGCGGCCATCCGCGGGCTGATGGAAGACTCCGTCGGCACGGTCCTCGATCAGCACATGCCGCGGCAGGCGATCGCGGCCGACTGGGATCTGCAGGGCCTTGCGGAGAGCGTACTCAAGGACTTCAACACCCGCATCGACCCGAAGAGCTGGCTCGCGCAGGAGCCGGAGCTCGAGGAGCAGGCGCTGCGCGAGCGCGTGATCCGCGCGGTGCACGAGACGTACGACGCCAAGGTGGCGCGCATCGGCGCGCCCATCATGCGCCACGTCGAGAAGGAGATGATGCTGCGCAAGCTCGATCAGCACTGGCGCGAGCACCTGGCGGGGATGGACTACCTGAGACAGGGCATACACCTGCGCGGCTACGCCCAGAAGGACTATCGCTTCGAGTTCAAGCGCGAAGCCTTCGAGATGTTCGCGGCCATGCTCGAGCGCATCAAGTACGAGACCTCCTCGCTCATGGCGACCATCGAGGTGCGCACCCAGGAGGAGATCGAGCGCGAGGAGGAGGAGCGCCGGCTGCGGCTGATGCGGGCCCTGCAGGCGCAGCACATCGAAGCCGCTTCCGCGCTCGCCGCGGCCGAGGAGCAGCCGCCGGCGGCGGCCGCGCCGCGCGCCGCCGCTGCAGGCTCGGCCGAGCGGCGTGCTCCGGCCGCTGCGGCGCCGCCGCTGCCGTCTGCCGAGAGCTCGGGCACGTTCGTACGTGGTGAGCGCAAGGTCGGGCGCAACGAGCCCTGCCCGTGCGGCTCGGGCAAGAAATACAAGCACTGTCACGGCGCGCTCACGAGCGTCGGGTAGCGGCGGCACGCCTGGCGCAGGTTCCCTTCACTCCCAAGGCGGCGGCCATCCGGGTCGTGGCGGCGGTGCTCTGCGACCGCGCGGGCAGGGTGCTCATCGCGCAACGTCCCGCGGGCCGGCACATGGCCGGGCGGTGGGAATTTCCCGGTGGCAAGGTGGGGGATCGCGAGGGCGAGCGCCAAGCGCTCGTCCGCGAGCTGCGCGAGGAGCTCGGCATCGAGCTTCTTCAGGCGACACCCTTCATGCGCACCACGCATGAATACGACGACCGCACCGTCGAGCTGTCGCTCTGGAGGGTCGAGCGTTTTAACGGCACGCCGCAGCCCCTCGACGGTCAACAGTTGAAGTGGGTGACGCCCGCAGGCCTTGCGGACGAGGACCTGCTCGAGGCCGACCGCCCCTTCTTCGTTGCGCTCCGCGACCTGGCGCTGCGCTGAGCGCAGGTCGGGCGATGCGTGCGTGTACAATGCATGGCACCACTAAGGCAGAAATTCCATGGCCACGCAGAACGATCTTCCTGACATTCAGCTCGATCCCAACGGGCTCTACCGCGAGGACGTGTTCACTGACCGGCACGCCGGCAGCATCCGGCGGCTGACGCCGGTCACGACCGACGGCGCGGTCGACGCGACGCGAGCGGTGCTGTTCTCGGGGCAGACACAGCTCCTCACTCCCGCCGGTGTGCTGCCGCTCGGGTTCGAGATCGAGGCGAAGACACTCGAGGAAGCACTCAGGAAATTTCCCGAAGGTGTGAAGGTGGCGCTCGAGCAGGCGATCGACGAAGCGCGCGAGCTGCGCCGCGAAGCCGCCTCGCGCATCGTCGTGCCCGAAGTCGGCGCGGGCGTCGGCCCGGGCCCCGGACCTGGCGCTGGCGGCGGCAAGATCAAATTCCCGTGAAGCTGACCGGACCGCTGACGGTCACGCGCCGCGCGCGCGCGGCCGTCGCGCTGGCGACGGCCGCTACTGCGTTTGGCCTCATCGCGGCCTGCAGCGGCGCACGCCTGGTCGGTGGGCCTCCCGAACCCTTTCCCGGCAACGGACCGCACGGCATGACGATGCCGACGGTCACCGAGACTGCGGTCGGCCTGCCGCCGGCGGCCGCCGCACCGATCTACCCGGTCACGGCGCGCGCGCAGGTCTCCGACAGTTATTTCGGTGTCAAGGTCGCCGACCCCTATCGCTGGCTCGAGAATCTCGACTCACCCGCCGTGCGCGGCTGGGTGGCGGCGCAAAACGCGCTGTCGCAGTCGCGGCTGACGGAGCTGCCGGCACGCGCCTGGGTGAAGGCGCGTCTCACCCAGCTGTGGAATTACGAGCGCTACGACGTCCCGGTGAAGCGCGGCAGTCGCTACTTCTATCTGTACGACAGCGGCGGGCAGAACCAGAGCGTGCTCATGGTAGCCGACAATCTCGATACGCCCGGCCGCGTGCTGTTCGATCCCAACACGGTGCGCGAGGACGCAACGGTTTCACTGTCGGAGTTCACCCCCGATGTGCGGGGCGATCTGGTGGCTTACGCGCTTTCCGACGCCGGCAGCGACTGGCAGGTGTGGCGCTTCCGGCGTGTTGCCGACGCGGCCGACCTGCCGGACACGCTGCGTTTCACCAAGTTCTGGGGCGTGTCCTGGGCGCGTGACGATTCGGGCGTCTACTACAGCCGCTACCCGGCGCTGCCCGACGGTCGCGGCGACGATTCCGGAAGGCCGGCGGTCTACTTCCACAAGCTCGGCACGGCGCAGGACGAGGACCGCCTCGTCTACGAGGTGACCAACCATCCGACCCACATTCCGATGGCGCGCGTCACCGAGGACGGCCACTACCTGGTGGTGACGCTGGTCGAGGGGTACGAGAAGAATGCCGTCGAGCTCATCAACCTGCATCGCCCCGGCGATAAGGCGCGGCCGCTGTTCCCCGACTGGGATGGGCTCTATACCTACATGGGCGTCCACGGGCACGAGCTCTATTTCCAGTCGACGCACGATGCGCCGCTCGGTCACGTGCTCGCCGTCGACGCGCGCGACCCGATGACTCGGCGGATCGTCGTACACCAAGGGGACAGCGCGCTAGAGGATGCGACCTACGTCGGCGGCCGCATCATCGCCACGTACGTGGAGAATGCGCACGGGGTGGCGCGTGTCTACGAGCGCGACGGCCGCCCGGTCGGCGCGGTGCCGCTGCCGGGCCTGGGGCGGATCGAAGGCTTTCGCGGCGAAGGCGCGCAGAGCGAGACCTTTTTCTCCTACACCGACTACCTGACGCCGCGCAAGATCTTCCGTTTCGACGTCCCCGCCAACCAGGCGACGCTTTGGCGCGAGCCGCACACCTCGGCGCTGACTGCGCAATTCGTGACCGAGCAGGTGTTCTTCAACAGCAAGGACGGCACGCGCGTGCCGATGTACATCACCCACCGGCGCGACATGGCGAGGGACGGCAACCAGCCGATGCTGCTCTACGGCTACGGCGGCTTCGACATCTCACTGACCCCGGTGTATCGGCCGTCCGTAGAGGCGTGGCTCGAGATGGGCGGCGCGTACGCCGAGGCCAACCTGCGCGGCGGCGGCGAATACGGTGAGTCCTGGCACAAGGACGGCACGCTCGCGAACAAGCAGCACGTGTTCGACGACTTCATCGCTGCGGCGGAATACCTCATCCGCCAGAACTACACACGCAGCGCGCGCTTAGGGATCCATGGACGAAGTAACGGCGGCCTCCTGGTCGGGGCGGTGCTGACGCAGCGCCCGGACCTCTTCGGCGCGGCCCTCCCTGCGGTCGGCGTGCTCGACATGCTCCGCTACCAGACCGCAAGCGCCAACGCCCGCCAGTGGTCGTCCGATTACGGGCTCTCGGAGAACCCGGAGCAGTTCAAGGTCCTGTACGCCTACTCGCCGGTGCAGAACGTGAAGCAGGGGGTGTGCTATCCACCCACCCTGATCACGACCGCCGATCACGACGACCGCGTGGTGCCCTGGCACAGCTACAAGTTCGCCGCGGCGCTGCAGGCGGCACAGATCTGCCCGAACCCGATCCTGATCCGCATCGAGACGCGCGCCGGGCACGGCGCCGGGAAGCCCGTGTGGATGCAGATCGATGACTTCGCCGACCAGTGGGCGTTTCT
>DATIXU010000047.1:0-20384 GCA_035518275.1 Steroidobacteraceae bacterium | reverse complement strand
TGAACCGCGGCGACTCCTGGCTGACGCGCGATCTCGGCGAGCTCGTCCGCGGGCGCCGTATCGATGCGCAGATCCTCGAGGAGCTCGAGACGCGTCTCATCACCGCCGACGTGGGCGTCGCGGCGACCGCGCGCATCCTCGAGGACCTCGAGAATCGCGTCGCCCGCAACGAGCTGGCCGACGTGGAGGCGCTGATCCGCGCGCTGCGGGAGGCGATCGCCGCGATCCTCGCGCCGTGCGCGCGGCCCCTGGTAATCGACCGTGGGAAGAAGCCCTTCGTCATCCTGGTCGTCGGCGTCAACGGCTCGGGCAAGACCACGACCATCGGCAAGCTCGCGCGGCGCTGCGCCGACGAGGGCTTGAGCGTGCTGCTCGCCGCGGGCGACACCTTCCGCGCCGCCGCCATCGAGCAGCTCGAGGTGTGGGCTAAGCGCTCCGGGGCCGAATTCGCGGCGCAGCTCCCGGGCGCGGACCCGGGCGCGGTGGTATTCGATGCGCTCGAGGCGGCGCGCGCCCGCGGCTGCGACGTCGTGCTGGCCGATACCGCGGGGCGGCTGCACAGCCAGTCGCACCTCATGGAGGAGCTGAAGAAGGTCCGCCGGGTCATTGAGCGCGTCGACCCCTCGGCCCCCCACGAGGTGCTGCTGGTGCTGGACGCCAACCAGGGCCAGAACGCGCTCGCGCAGGCGCGGCAGTTCCGCGCGGCGGTCGGGGTGACGGGGCTCGTGCTCACCAAGCTCGACGGCACGGCCCGGGGCGGCATCGTGATCGCCATCGCGCTCGAGCTCGGCATCCCCATCCGCTTCATCGGCGTCGGCGAGAGCCTTGATGATTTCGGCGAGTTCGACGCGGCCGCGTTCGCCGCGGCGCTGGTCGAGGGCCCGGGGGCCTCGCCCGGGGAGGCGCGCGCCCCATGATCGTCTTTGACCGCGTGTCGAAACGCTATGCCAACGGGCGCGTGGCGCTGGAGAACGTCAGCTTCAATGTGCACAACGGCGAGATGGTGTTCCTCACCGGCCGCTCGGGAGCCGGCAAAAGCACGGTGCTGAAGCTCATCGCGCTGCTCGAGCGTCCCACGCGCGGCGCGGTGGTGGTGACCGGCAAGAACACGCGCGCGCTCAAGCCCCGGCACATCGCCGCCTTCCGCCGCCACATCGGCGTGGTCTTCCAGGACCACAAGCTGCTCGCCGACCGGCCGGTGTTCGACAACGTGGCCCTGCCGCTCGCGGTGGCGGGGGCGCCGCTCAAGGAGATGGACAAGCGCGTGCGTGCTGCGCTCGACCAGGTCGGCCTTCTCGGGCGCGAGCGCGCCCTGCCGCTCGAGCTCTCGGTGGGCGAGCAGCAGCGCGTCGGCATCGCGCGCGCAGTGGTGAGCAAGCCGCCGCTGCTGATCGCGGACGAGCCGACCGGGAATCTGGATCCCGACCTGTCGCTCGAGGTGATGCGCCTGTTCCGCCGCTTCCAGGACGTCGGCGTCACGGTAGTGGTCGCGACCCATGACATGCATCTGGTACGCGAGTTTGGCCAGCGGGTGATCGTGCTCGAGAACGGTCATCTGCAGGGTGAGGCACCGGACACGCTGCCGACCGTGGTGGCGACCCGATGAACGTCGGCCACCTGCAGGCCTTGCTCGGATCGCTCGGCCGCCTGGCGCGCAGCCCCCTGTCGACGCTGCTGACGCTGCTGGTGATCGCGCTCGCCCTGGCGCTGCCGGCGAGCCTCAAGCTCTTCGTCAGCAACGCGCAGGCCGCGACCGGCAATTTCGGCAACGCCATCGATCTCTCGGTGTACTTCAGGACCGACGTGCCGCTCGCCAAGGCGCAACAGCTGGCCACCGCTGCGCGCGCGCGCGCCGACGTCGCGGAGGTGACCTTGATCTCCGCCGACCAGGGCCTCGCGGATTTCCGCAGCTACTCCGGCTTCGGGGATGCGCTCGCGGCGCTCAAGGAGAACCCCCTGCCGCACGTGCTGCACGTGCGGCCGCGCGACACGGCCAGCACGCCGGCGGCGCTCGAGGCGCTGCGCGGCTATTTCAGCGCCTGGCCGGAGGTGGAGCTGGTGCAGGTGGACGCGCAGTGGGTACAGCGCTTCAACGCGATCCTCGAGGTGCTGCGCGAGCTGCTCGTGATCGCGGCGGCGCTCCTCGGAGTCGGCGTGATCGCCGTGATCGGCAACACCATCCGGCTCGAGATCGCCGGCCGCCGCGCCGAGATCGAGGTGATCAAGCTGGTCGGCGGCTCGAATTCCTTCGTGCGCCGGCCGTTCCTCTACACCGGGATGCTGTACGGCCTGGGCGGTGCGCTGCTCGCGTGGGGAATCCTCGCGCTCGCCGTCGGACTGCTGGGGGAGTCGGTCGACAAGCTGGCGCGGCTCTACGGCAGCCACTTCCAGCTGCATGGCCCGGCTCCCGAGGAGATTGGCGCTCTGCTCGGCGCGGGCGCGGTACTCGGCTGGCTAGGGGCGTGGATCTCGGCCGCGCGTCACCTGCGCAGCATCGAGCCGCGCGCCTGACGCTACGCCGCGGGTCGCCGGCAAAAAGCGTCGTTTTTGCCGGCTGCGCAGCAATTCAGGTCGTCGCGGGTGCGGCGGACGGGGTCGCGCCGTGCACGCGCTCGTAGCTTTCCATCCAGCGGCGGATGCGCCGCGCATCGGCCACGCGGGTGCGCTTGCCGTAGGAGTTGAGCAGCACGATCACGACGGTACGCGCCTCGATGATGGTCTGCATGACGAGGCAGCGGCCGGCCTGGGCGATGTAGCCGGTCTTCTGTACCACGATGTCCCAGTCGGACTTCGAGGTGAGCGAATCGGTGCTGCGGTAGGTGAGCATGCGGCGGCCGACACGCACCTCGTAGCTGGTGTCGGTGGAGTACTCGCGGATGGCCGGCACTTTCGCCGCCGCCATCACGAGCTTGGAGAGGTCCTCGGCGCTCGCGACATTCTCGTCCGAGAGTCCGGTCGGCTCGACGAAGCGCGAGCTCATCATGCCGAGCTCACGCGCCTTGGCATTCATCGCGGCCACGCACGCTTCGAGGCCACCGGGATAACTGCGTCCGAGCGCATGCGCCGCCCGGTTCTCGGATGCCATCAGGGCGAGATGCATGAGATCGCCGCGCGTCAGCTCGGTGCCGGGAGTCAGCCGAGAGACGCCGCCCTTGCCGTGGAAGACATCTTCGGCGGTGATCTCGACGGTCTCATCGAGCGGCTGGCCGGCCTCCATCACCACCAGCGCCGTCATGAGCTTGGTGATCGAGGCGATCGGCATGGCGACATCGGAGCGCCGCGCGTACAGCACCGAGGAGCCGGTGGCATCGAGCACCAGCGCCGCGCTCGAGCGCAACACGGGCTCTTTGGAGGCGCGCTCGAGCTTCACGCGCACCGTCTGGCCCTGATTCTGCGCGGCCGCGGCGCCGGCGGGGAGCAGGCACGCGAGTGCCGCGATCCATGTGAAAGTGCGCGGATTCATCGGCCGAACGCCTCCCCGGGACTCGAGTCCATTTGAGTCTATCAAATCACGCCCTTATGTCATGCCGGCGTGACGCACTCTTAACTTTTCGGGCCGCGCCGCGGGGCGGCATCATGAGCTGGCGAGCGCGTGACGCGTTGCTCGTCTAGCGGGGCCAGAGCCAGCCGAACACTCCGGCGGTGAGTGAGGCGTAGATCAGGCCGTCGAAGGCTGCCTTGAGCGTGAGGACCCACGAACGGCGGTACCAGATCGACAGCTCGCAGAGCGCGAGCGAGTAGCCCATGAAGGCCGTGGCGCCGGCGATCTGGAACACCTTGAGATAGGGCGCGCCGACGCCGAGGGCGCGGCTCGTGATGTAGGCGACGAAGTAGCCGACGACCAGCAGGAACACGAACCACTGCACGAGGTTCCTGGTCATATTGAACATGCCGTTCGGCATGACGGTCATGACCGCGACCGGCCCCTTGGTGAGCTTTTCCTTGAACTCCGGGGACTTCATCTCGTCCCGGCCGCCGGGCCGGGGCAGGAAGTAGTCCCCCGGCGGGATGGCGAACGGCCGCAGCGCCTGCAGCACCTCGTCTTCCCTCGGCATCCTCGGGAAGTCATTCTTATGCCAGAGCGGCGCCATGTGGATGATCGAGCTCGCCACGAAGACGATCACGGCGGCAACGAGGATTGGCAGCCAGAGTGCGGTCAGACTGATCATGAGCCCCCCTTGGTTCTTTTCGGCCCGCCGAGACTCTAATCGAAGGATGGCCGGACGAGGAACCCCGGGCCCTCCCGGATGGGGGATTTCCCTGGACCGGCACCCAGGCCTAAGCTATTGACCGTAAAGGCCTCTTGAGGATCCCTCCGGGGGAACTTCCGGGGGCTTTAGCACTCCAACTACCCGACTGCTAGAATGCCCAACCAGTCCACGGGAGGTCTGATGACCAGCACTGCATTGGTTGCCCGTATGGGCGACCAGGGCCTCGCCGGCCCGCTCGGTAGCCTCGACGCCTACCTCGAGCGCGTCAGCCGTATCCCGGTCCTTTCGCGCGACGAAGAGCGCGCGCTCGCTGAGCGTTTCCGCTCAGAGGGCGATCTTCAGGCCGCGCGGCATCTGGTGCTGTCGCACCTGCGTTTCGTCGTGCACATCGCCCGCGGCTACAGCGGCTACGGACTTCCGGTCGGCGACCTGATCCAGGAAGGCAATGTGGGCCTCATGAAGGCCGTGAAGCGCTTCGACCCCTCGCTCAACGTGCGCCTGGTGTCCTTCGCGGTGCACTGGATTCGCGCCGAGATCCATGAGTACGTGCTGCGCAACTGGCGGCTGGTGAAGATCGCCACCACCAAGGCGCAGCGCAAGCTCTTCTTCAATCTGCGGCGCCTGAAGAAGAACCTCACCTGGCTGTCGGCCGAAGAGACTGCGGCCGTGGCGCGCGACCTCGGCGTCACGACAAGCGAGGTCACTGAGATGGAGAAGCGCCTCGCCGCGCGCGACCTCTCCTTCGACCCGGCGCCCGAGACCGATGACGAGGAGAGCTACAGTCCCGCCGCCTACCTGCCGGCGCCGGATTCGGATCCGGCCGTCTCGGTGGAGGATGCCGAGAGCGCCGACGACAGCTCGACGCGGTTGAAGAGCGCGTTGGGCCGTCTCGATGCCCGCAGCCGCGACATCGTCGAGCAGCGCTGGATGTCGGACGACAATAAGGCGACGCTGCACGAGCTGGCTGAGAAGTACGGCGTGTCCGCCGAGCGCATCCGCCAGATCGAGGCGAGCGCCCTCGGCAAGCTCCGCGGCCTGATGGCCGCCGCCTGACGCCGCGCCTATACGCTGCTCCCTGAAGCGCAGCCGGCAAAAACGACGCTTTTTGCCGGCGGCCAACGAAGTAATGTCCGCCGAAATCGCTTCCTGCGATTTCGGCCAGTAAAATGACACGCATGCGCACCGTGACCGAATGGCTCGGCGAGTACGGCGCGAGCCACGAAAATCCAGCCAATAAGCTGCTGCACTGGGTGTGCGTGCCGCCGATCGTGCTCTCGGTGATGGGCTTCCTGTGGGCTCTGCCGGTCCCCGCGTCCTTCTCCGCCGCGTCGCCCGGGCTCAACTGGGCAACCCTCGCCGCGGCCGCCGCGCTGGTCTATTACTTCGCGCTTTCCCCGGCACTGGCCGCCGGAGCGCTGCTCGCTTTCCTCCTGCTGCTCGCCGTGACGCATTCGCTCGCGCAGCTCCCCTGGCCGCTGTGGGTGACCTCGCTGGTGATCTTCGTCGTCGCCTGGATCGGGCAGTTCTGGGGCCACGCGCTCGAGGGCAAGCGCCCCTCTTTCTTCAAGGACCTGCAGTTCCTGCTGATCGGGCCGCTGTGGCTGCTGGCCGCCGCCTACCGCCGTTTCGGCCTGCCCTACTGAAGAGCCTTCAGTCCCCGTCCAACGCCGCGGTGATCACCGCCTCGGTCACCTTCTCGTGCAGCCCCCGGTCGAGGGGATCGGGCACCAGCTCCTCGCCGGCAAAGGCCGCGATGGCCTCGGCTCCCGCCATCAGCATCCGGTCGGTGAAGCACGGGGCGCGCGCCTCGAGCGCCCCCTTGAAGAGGCCGGGGTAAGCGAGCAGGTTGTTGATGCCCTTGCCGTCGGCCGCGAAGGCCGCGCCGCGCTCGCGCGCGACCACCGGCTCGATCTCGGGCTCGGGATTGGAGAGGGCGAAGATCACCTGACCCTGGCGCACCCACTCCGGCCGGATCAGGCCCTTGACGCCGGTGGTAGCCACCACGATGTCAGCCCGCTGCATGAGCGACTCGAGGGTGGTACCGCGGCCGCCGAGCGCCTCGAAGCGCACGACGGCATCACGGCTCAGATCCGCGCCGATGATGTCGCGCACTCCGTAGGCGAACAGCAGCCGCGCGATGCCGTTGCCGGCGGCCCCGAGGCCGATCTGGCCGACGAGGCTGCCGCGCAGGTCGCGCTGCGCGTTGCGCGCGCCGTTGATGAGCGCGGCGAGCGTCACCACCGCGGTGCCGTGCTGGTCGTCGTGCAGCACCGGCTTCCTGAGCCGCTTGCGCAGTTGCTGCTCGATCTCGAAACACTCGGGCGCGGCGAAGTCCTCGAGCTGAATGGCGCCGAAGGTGCTCTCGATGCCGGCGATGATCTCGACCACGCGCGCTGGCGTGGTCTCGGTCATGAGGATTGGCACGCCGTTGATGCCGACCAGGTCGGCAAACAGCGCCGCCTTCCCCTCCATGACCGGCAGCCCCGCGAGCGGGCCGATGTTGCCGAGCCCGAGCACCGCGGTGCCGTTGGTGATGATGGCGACGGTGCGATCGAGGGCGGTGAATTCGTGCGCGGCCTCGGGGTTGTCCCGGATCGCGAGGCACACGCGCGCCACGCCCGGCGTGTAGACATCGCGGAGCGTCTGCATGGAGTTGATGGCCTGGCTCGATACGGTGCGGATCTTGCCGCCGCGGTGGCGGTTGAACACCCGGTCGGACTTGCCGACGAAGCGCGCGGTCGGCAACTGCGTGATACGGTCGTACAGCGACTGGTCGGCCTCCTCGTCCATTTCGACGGTGATTTCCCAGAGCGTTCGGCCCTGGTCGCGCTTGAGCGCGCTCAGGTGCTCGATCGTGAGCCCGGCGTCGCCGATCACCTGCAGCACCTTGGCGAGGCTGCCCGGTTTGTGGATGGTCTCGATGACCAGAATCTCGGGAATCTTCATGCGAACCCCCTCGCCGCTATACGATACGCGCCCGCGCCCGCATCGAGGAGTGCCCTCCGTGGCCAAAGCCGCCGAATCCATCAAGCCCGCCGCCCGGGGCCGGAGCCTCGATCCGCTCGATCTCTACGGGGTGCGCGCCGCGCTCACCGAGGAGGAGCGGCTGGTGCAGGATTCGGTCGCCCGCCTCACGGACGAGGAAGTGCTGCCGGTCATCCAGCGCTGTTTCGAGGAGCATCGCTTTCCGCGCGAGCTGATCCCGCGGCTCGCGGCGCAGGGCCTGCTCGGCTCCTCGATCAGCGGCTACGACTGCGCGGGCCTGAATGCCATCTGCTACGGGCTCATCTGCCAGGAGCTCGAGCGTGGCGACTCGGGCATCCGCAGCTTCGTCTCGGTGCAGTCGTCATTGTGCATGTACCCGATCTTCGCCTTCGGCGCCGAGGAGCAGAAGCAGCGCTACCTGCCCCGCATGGCGCGCGGCGAGGTGATCGGCTGCTTCGGGCTCACCGAGCCGCACGGCGGCTCGGATCCCGCCAACATGAGGACCCACGCCAAACGGCGCGGCGGCGACTGGGTGATCAACGGCTCGAAGATGTGGATCACCAACGGCGCGATCGCGGATCTCGGAGTCATCTGGGCCATGACTCCCGACGGCATCCGCGGCTTCCTCATCGAGAAGGGCACGCCCGGATTCTCCGCGCCCGAGATCCACCACAAGTTCTCGCTGCGCGCCTCGGTGACCGCCGCGCTCTATTTCGACAACGTGGTGGTGCCGGACTCGCAGGTGCTGCCCGGCGTGGTGGGCCTCAAAGGCCCGCTGTCATGCCTCACCCAGGCGCGCTACGGCATTGCCTGGGGAGTGATCGGAGCTGCGCAGGCATGCCTGAGGCAGCTGCTCGACTACAGCGCGAGCCGCGAGCTTTTTGGCCGGCCGCTGGCCGCCAATCAGATGATCCAGGTGCGCCTCGCCGACATGGCCCGCCGCATCACCACGGCGCAGCTGCTGGCGCTGCAGCTCGGGCGGATGAAGGACGCGGGCACCATGACGCCGGCGCACGTGTCGCTCGCCAAGTGGAACAACTGCCGCATGGCGCTCGATGTGGCGCGCGACTGCCGCGACATGCTCGGGGGCGCCGGCATCAGCGCCGAGTTCGCCCCGATCCGCCACATGCTCAACCTCGAGAGTGTCGTCACCTACGAAGGCACGGAGACCATCCATCAGCTCACGATCGGACGCGAGCTGACCGGCATCAACGCCTTCTAGCTGCGCACGGCGGCTAGCTGCTCCCGGTCAGCGCCATCGCGTCCGGCCTCACCAGGTAGAACGCGATCGCGATCAGGATCAGGTAGGCTAGCAGGACGAAGGTCCATCCCATGTTGTGGCGGATGACGTCGCCTTCCTTGCGCACGAACTTGCTGGTCGAGACACCGACGCTCGCGGTCTGCGGCGCGACCGGCTTGCCGATCTCGGCGCCGACCGAATTGAACGACGGCAGCAGCAGCGGCGGCATGCCGAGCTGCGCGCCCACCAGCGCCTGGAACTTGCCGAACATGGCGTTGGTCGAGGTGTTCGATCCCGACAACGCCACGCCGATGAAGCCGAGGATCGGGCAGACGATGATGAAGGCGGTGCCGAGGGTCGAGAAGCCCTTGGCGAGCGAGGCTGCCATCCCCGAGTAGTTGAAGGTATAGGCGAGCCCGAAGATGAACACGCCGACCAGACACGCACCCCACATCTGGTGGAAGCTGCGCCGGAATACCTCCCCGATCTGCGCGGCCTTGAGCTTGCCCATCGCGAGCAGCAGCACCAGCACGATGATCCACGAGGCGAGAATGGCGCTGCCGCCAACCCAGGGTGCGAAGTTGAACACCGCAGTCACGTTGCCCTTGGCCGGGCAGGAGGCGGCGAGCGCCGAGCAGGCGACCGCCTGCACCTTGAACCAGCTGACCTTGGGCAGCGGTGACCAGGGGCCGGTCCAGGCGGCCACCACGACGAGCAACACGACGAAGGGCAGCCACGCCTGCAGCACCTCGCCGCTCCTCAAGCCATGCGACTGGGTCTGCCGCGCAGCGGCGGCATCGACCGGGACCCCGCCGTAGCCGAGCACGGTCTTCGGCTGCCAGAGCTTCAGCAGCACGAGCAGCGCGATGAAGCATACGATCGAGCCCGTGACGTCGGGCAGGTAGGGCCCGAGGTAGCGCGCCACCGGATACTGACCGGCGATGTAGCCGAGCGAGCCCACGATGGCGAGCGGCCAGCCGCCCTTCATGCCCTCCTTTCCCGAAACCAGGTACAGCAGCACCCAGGGCGGCAGCAGCGCCAGGATCGCGACGATGGTGCCGACCGCGCCCGAGAGCGCGAGCAGCGGATAGCTGGTCACGGCGGCGAGTGCGATGATCGGCGCGCCCAGCGCACCGTAGGAGACCGGCGCGTTGTTGGCGATCGCCGCGACTCGGATCGCGTTGAGGTCGGAGATCCCGAGAGAGATCAGGATCGGCGCCACCACCGCCCACGGATAACCGAACCCCACCAGGCCCTCGAGCAGCGCCCCGAAGGCCCAGGCGAACAGCATCGTCTGCACGCGCACGTCGAGGCTGCCCTTGCTGATCAGCCAGCGGCGGAAGTTCTCGAACAGCCCGCTCACCGACAGCGTGTTGAACAGCATCATCCCCCAGAAGGTGATCCAGTCGACGTTCCACACGCCGGTCGCCGCCCCGTAGAGATAGGCATGCGTGCCCTGGTCCGTGGGCATCTTCCACACCCACATCGCGAGCACGAAGGTGATCACCGAGCCCAGGAGGGTCGCGAGCCACGCCGGCCAGCGGAACACGGCCAGCATGACCAGCAGCGACACCACCGGGATCAGCGCCACGAGACATGTGAGCGTCAGGTTGTCGAGCGGGTCGAGTACTTGGGTGAACATGAGCTTTCCCCTCGGGGCGATGCGATTGGAATGGCGTGCGGGTCGCCGCGCTTTGCTTGTTGTGGTTGCGACTGCTCCTGGTGGATCGAACACCAGCGCGTCCGGCGCTTGAGGCCGGCAAAACTAGCACGTACCGGGGGAGCGGCTCAACGTGGAGCGTCGGCGCCGTCTGACCCGGGCGTCCCGCTCCTCAGCGTGGCCACACCACGCTGCCGGCGAGCAGCATCAGGAGCGCGAGCCAGTTGACGAGGCCGTCCCAGCGGTGAGCCGCAGGCGGCGCCTCGGTCTCGCGCGAAGTGGTGGGTGCGTCCATGAGCTCCATTTGGCGCGCGCGCGCTGGCTCGCCCGCGGCGTCAATCGGGCGCACGGACGGCGAATCGTGGCCAAATGTGGCGGCGCGCGGGCGGCGCGGATTTGAGCGGATTTAAGTGGCCTGACCGCTTTAACCGGCCGCTCGGTTCGCGGTAGCCTGTTGGTTGTCATGAAACGCCTGATCGCCATCGTCGAGGATGAAGCGGCCATCCGCGACAACTACGCCGCCGCGTTCACGCGCGAGGGCTTCGCGGTCCGCACCTACGCCAACCGTGCGCAGGCCATGAGCGCGTTCGCCACGCGCTTGCCCGATCTCGCCGTCATCGACATCTCGCTCGAGGACGAGCCCGAGGGAGGCTTCGAGCTGTGCCGGCAGCTGCGCGCGCTCTCGCCGGCGCTGCCGATCATCTTCCTCACCGCGCGCGACAGCGAGCTCGACGCGGTCTCGGGGCTGCGCCTCGGCGCGGACGATTTCCTCACCAAGGACCTGAGCCTCGCGCACCTGTCGGCGCGCGTGAACGCGCTGTTTCGCCGCGTCGATGCGCTGCGCAAGCCCGAGCAGGCGGGCGACGTGCTGCAGCGTGGCCCGCTCACGCTCGACACCGAGCGCATGCAGGCGCAGTGGGACGGCAAGGTGGTGCTGCTGTCGCTCACCGAGTTCTGGATCGTGCACGCCCTCGCCCGTCATCCCGGCCACGTGCGCAACCGCCAGCAGCTCATGGATGCGGCCAACGTGGTGCTCGACGACAACACCATCACCAGCCACGTGAAGCGCATCCGCCGCAAGTTCCAGGGCGTCGATTCGCAGTTCGATGCCGTGCAGACCGTCTACGGCATGGGCTACCGCTGGGTTGAATAGCGTCCCGACGATGTCGCTGCGGTTGAAGCTGCTGCTGCTCGGCCTGCTCACGCTGGTGCTGCCCTGGGCGGGCTGCCGCTACGCGCGCGAGATGGAGACGGCGCTGCGCGAGGGCGAGCAGACCTCGCTCGAGTCGGTAGCCGGGACGCTGGCGACCTCGCTCGAGGGGCGGGTCGACCTCCTCTACCGCGCGCCCGCGGGACCTGAGCCGCAGGACACCGCCGCGCTGCTGAAAACCGGTCCCTATGACTTGAAGCCCCTGGCGCTCGCGGCGGCGCCGCTGGTCGATGGGTACTCCGAGGACTGGCCGCGGGATCCGGCCGCCTGGGCCTGGTACGAGAAGGACGCCGCTCACCGCTTCGGCGTGCTCACCGGCGTGTTCGAGCGCGTGCTGTATCTCCTGATCGACGTGCACGACGAGCACCCGGTGTTCGATGCGCCCGGCGCGAGCCCGCTCGATCCGCACGCCACCGGCGACCGCGTCTGGCTCGGCTTTCAGGACCCCGAGGGCATCGAGCGCCAGGTGTTCATCGCGGCGACTGGCCCGGGCACGGTCACGGCGCGCTACATCGAGACCGGCGAATATGGTCAACAGCAGGCGCAGCTCGAGCCGCGCATCCGCGGCGCCTGGCAGCTCGCCCCGGGCGGCTACCGGCTCGAGCTGCGCGTGCCGCTCTCGATGCTCGGCACCGGATTCGGCGTGCTCATCGACGATCGCGACACGCGCGGCGCCACCCCGGTGAGCTACGGGAGCCTGCATCCGGACGATCTGCGCACGGTCGGCCATCTGGTCGTGGCCTCGCCCGAGCTCACCCCCTACCTGGCGCAGTTCTCGCAGCCGGGACTGAAGCTCGCCGTGACGACGCCCGCCGGCCGGGTGCTCGCGCGCGTCGATGAGTCGAAGCGCGTCGCGGAGCTCGCTCCCGCGCCGCCCCTGATCGCGCGTCTTTACCGCCGCTTCGTCGATCAGCCGGGGACCGCGCCGCCGATCGAGGCGCGGGTGCCGATCTACGACCGCGAGCACGCGCAGGCGATCGGCGCGCTCGAGGTGACCCAGACGCCCGACCGCTGGCTGCGGCTGCGCGATCGCGCGCTCACCCATATGCTCAACTTCACGCTGGCGACCTCGCTGGTGGTCGTCATCTTCATGTTCGCGTTCGCCGCCTGGCTGGCATTGCGCCTGTCACGGCTGCGCCAGGCGAGTGAGTCGGCGCTCACCCGTACGGGGCTGGTCGCGACCTTCCCGGAAACGGGGGCGCGTGATGAGCTCGGCGATGTCGCCCGCAGCTTCTCGAGTCTCCTCGGACGCCTCAACGAGTACACCGGGTACCTGCGCACGCTCGCCGGCAAGCTCGCGCACGAGATCCGCACGCCGCTCACCATCGTGCGCTCCTCGCTCGAGAACCTCGAGGCCGAGCCGGTGCCGGACTCGGCCCGCTCCTATCTCGAGCGTGCCCGCCAGGGGAGCGAGCGGCTGAACGCCATCCTCCTCGCCATGGGCGCGGCGACGCGTGTCGAGGAGGCGATCGGCGCCGCCGAGCGCAGCCGTTTCAATCTGGTCCCGCTGATCGAATCGGCGGTCGCGGCCTATCGCGGCGCCTTCCCGGAGCGGCGCTTTGCGGCGGAGCTCCCGGCGGGGCCCGCGATGCTCGACGGTGCCCCGGACCTCATCGTGCAGATGCTCGACAAGCTCATCGAGAATGCGGTCGATTTCAGCCCGCCGGGCGCGACCATCACCGTACGGCTGACGCTCACCGACGAGGCGGCCGTGCTCGATGTCGACAACCCGGGGCCGCCGCTCCCGTCCGAGGCCCCGGGGCGCCTCTTCGAGTCGCTGTGGCAGTCGCGCAGCGAGGCCGACAACCGCCCGCACTTTGGCCTCGGACTTTACATTGTGCGGCTGATCGCCGAATTCCACGGCGGATCGGCCTCCGCCGGGAACCTCCCCGAGGGCGGGGGCGCCCGGTTCTCCGTCCGGCTGGCCCGCTAGGGGCCGCTGCAGCCCGTCTCCCGCGGCCGCCTTGTCGGTTCCCTGCCACATGGTCTTTTGCCTTGGAACAGGTATAATTTCTGCACGGAAAGCACGGTCCGCAAAAGGTTTTTGGGTCTCTTCAGGGAGCGATGGTTGCGGCGGTGATGCGTACAAGCAAAGCAGCTGAAAGGATCGAAAAAAAAGAAAACTCGGGGATCGACGCGGGCACGGGTAAGGCAGCAGCTAACTTTTAGCGCTGTCAGGAACGCTACAGCGCGTGGAGAACCACGCGGGCCTCGCGATAGAAGCCGGAGCTGCGCTCCAGACGTTTCAGCCGTGAAGTTTAGATGCTCGTGAAGACGCGACATGCCGGTGAGCCGGTGCCGGGCTCGTTTGAAGTCCGGAGTACGGGCGCACGGGCGGTAGCTGACAGCGATCCACCGGGTCGTTGACGAGATGAAGAGAATGGAGCCCCGCTCTCAAGAGCGGGGCTTTTTTGTTTCCTCGACGAGCGTCTCCAGTTTGCGTTGGGGCATCGGTGGCGCCGGATAGCGACCCATCTTGGCTCAGCCTACGCCCAGAAGGTTGAGAATCCCTCGTGCCGCTTCCCGCCCCTCGAACACCGCGGTCACCACGAGGTCCGAGCCGCGCACCATGTCGCCGCCGGCGAAGACCCGCGGGTGTGTGGTCTGAAAGGCGTTGGCCTGTCCGGCCGAGACGCGCACCCGGCCGTTGTCATGCACACGGATGCCGTGGTCGGCGAGCCAGGAAGGCGGGCTCGGCAGGAAGCCGAAGGCGATGACGACCGCATCTGCGGGCACGATGTGCTCGCTCCCGGGGATCGGCTGCGGCACGCGCCGGCCGCGCGCATCGGGAGCCCCGAGCGCAGTCTCGATGAGCTTCACGCCCTCGACGCGCTCGCTTCCTAAGATCTCGATCGGCTGGCGGTTGAAGAGGAACTCGACGCCCTCTTCGCGGCTGTTCCTGTAGTCGCGCCGCGAGCCCGGCATGTTGCCTTCATCGCGCCGGTAGGTGCAGGTGACCGATTCCGCCCCCTGGCGCACGGCCGTGCGGTTGCAGTCCATGGCGGTATCGCCGCCTCCCAACACCACGACGCGCCTGCCCGCCATGCTGATGCGCGCGCCCGCGGCGTCCTCGAATCCGAGCTCGTGCCGGATGTTGGAGATGAGATAGGGCAGCGCCGCGTGCACGCCCGGCAGCTCCTCGCCGGCGAACCCGCCCTTCACCGGCGTGTAGGTTCCCATGCCGAGGAACACGGCGTCGTATTCATCGAGCAGTGCTCCGAACGGGACGTCGGAGCCGATCTCGCAGCCGAGGCGGAACTCGACGCCCATGCCTTCCATGATCTCGCGGCGTTTTTCCACCACCTCCTTCTCGAGCTTGAAGGGCGGAATACCGAAGGTGAGGAGTCCCCCGATCCGTGGATGGCGGTCGAACACCAGCGGCTTCACGCCGTTGCGCGCCAGGATGTCGGCGCAGCCGAGCCCGGCGGGCCCGGCACCCACGATGGCGACGCGTTGGCCGGTCTGGCGCACGTGGCTCATGTCGGGCTTCCAGCCGCGCTTCAACGCCTCGTCGGTGATGTACTTCTCGATCGCGCCGATGGTGACGGCGCCCAGGCCGTCGTTCAGCGTACACGCGCCCTCGCACAGGCGGTCCTGCGGACAGATGCGGCCGCACATTTCGGGAAGCGAGTTGGTCTTGTGCGAGAGCTCCGCCGCCTCGAAGAGATTGCCCTCCTCGATGAGCTTCAGCCAGTTGGGAATGTAGTTGTGGACCGGGCATTTCCATTCGCAGAAGGGGTTGCCGCAGGCGAGGCAGCGCCCGGCCTGGGCAGCGGCGCCCGCCGCATCGTAGGGCGCGTAGATCTCGCGGAAGTGCCGCACGCGCGCTTCCACCGGGCTCTTGGCCGGATCGGCGCGCGGGATGTCGAGGAACTGCAGGTTCTTGTCGGCCATGAGCGCTTCGCGTGCGGCTCTTCAGGCCGCGCGCCGCAGATTCTCGATCAGCGAGTCGATCGAGGCCGCCTTGGGCTTCACCACCCAGAATTTCGGCAGATAGGTGCGCAGGTCGTTGACGATCTCCGTGGCCCAGTCGCTGCCGGTCTCGGCCACGTGCCGCTCGAGCAGGCTCTCGAGATGCTGCACGTGCGACTGCATGGCTTCCGGGTGGATGCGGCTGATGTCGATGAGCTCGTGGTTGTAGCGGTCGACGAAGTTGCGCTCGAGATCGAGCACATAGGCAAAACCGCCGGTGAAGCCGGCGCCGAAGTTCACGCCGGTGCGCCCAAGCACGCACACCGCGCCTCCGGTCATGTACTCGCAGCAGTGATCCCCCGCTCCCTCGATCACGGCGAGCGCGCCGGAGTTGCGCACCGCGAAGCGCTCGCCGGCGACGCCGGCGGCGTAGAGCTCGCCGCCGGTCGCGCCGTAGAGGCAGGTGTTGCCCATGATGACGGTCTCCCGGGCGACGAAGCGCGCCCCGGAGGGATGGCGCAGCACGATGCGCCCCGCCGCCATGCCCTTGCCGACGTAGTCGTTGGCGTCGCCCTCGAGATAGAGGTGCAGCCCCCCCGCGTTCCACACGCCGAAGCTCTGGCCGGCGCTGCCCGTGCAGCGCACGATGAGCGGCGCCTCAGCCATGCCGTAGTTGCCCCAGCGGCGCGCGATCTCACCCGAGACGCGCGCGCCGATCGAGCGGTTGAAATTCCTGAGCTCATAGCGCCATTCGCCGCCCGACTTCGCCTCGATCGCCGGCAGCATCTCGCGCACCATGCGCTCGGCGAGCTCACCCTTGTCGAACGGCGCGTTGGAGGCCGTGGTGCAGAACTGCGGCACCGTGCGCTTGAGTCCCGCGGTCGAGAGGACGGGGCTCAGGTCGAGCTTCCTCTGGCGCGGCGTCGCGCCCTCGAGCGGCTCGAGGTACTCGGTGCGGCCGATGATCTCCGCGAGCGTACGCACTCCGAGCGCGGCGAGAATCTCGCGCACCTCCTCGGCGACGAACCGGAAGTAGTTGATCACCATCTCGGGAAGCCCGGTGAAATACTTCGAGCGCAGCACGTTGTGCTGGGTCGCCACCCCGGTCGCGCAGTTATTGAGGTGACAGATGCGCAGGTACTTGCACCCGAGCGCCACCATGGGCGCGGTGCCGAAGCCGAAGCTCTCGGCGCCGATGATCGCGGCCTTCACCACGTCGAGCCCGGTCTTCAGCCCCCCGTCGGTCTGCAGGCGCACGCGATGTCGCAGGTCGTTGGCGCGCAGCGTCTGATGCGTCTCCGCGAGCCCGAGCTCCCAGGGCGTGCCGGCGTACTTGATGGAGGAGAGCGGGCTTGCACCGGTGCCGCCGTCGTAGCCGGAGATGGTGATGAGATCAGCGTAGGCCTTGGCAACCCCGGCGGCCACCGTACCCACGCCGGGCTCGGCCACCAGCTTCACCGACACCAGCGCCTGCGGGTTCACCTGCTTGAGGTCGAAGATCAGCTGCGCCAGGTCCTCGATCGAGTAGATGTCGTGGTGCGGCGGGGGTGAGATGAGCCCGACGCCGGCCCGCGCGAAGCGCAAGGTCGCGATCATGTCGTTGACCTTGTGGCCCGGGAGCTGCCCGCCCTCGCCGGGTTTGGCGCCCTGCGCGATCTTGATCTGCAGGACTTCCGCGTTGACCAGGTACTCGGGCGTCACCCCGAAGCGCCCCGAGGCCACCTGCTTGATCTTGGAGTTCTTCTCGGTGCGGTAGCGCGCCGGATCCTCGCCTCCTTCGCCGGAGTTGGAGCGCGCGCCCAAGCGGTTCATGGCGATGGCGAGCGCTTCGTGCGCCTCCGGGGAGAGCGCGCCCAAGGACATCCCGGCGCTGTCGAAGCGCATGAGAATCGCCTCGGCCGGCTCGACCTCCTCGATCGGAATCGGCTCGGCAGCGGACTTCAGCGCGAGCAGGTCGCGGAACGTGGAGGCCGGGCGCTCGTTCACCAGCTGCGCGAACTGCCGGTAGTGGGACGGGTCGCCCGAGATCACCGCGGCCTGCAGAGCCGCGATCACGTCGGGGTTGTACATGTGGTATTCCCCGCCGTGAACGTACTTGAGGAGCCCGCCCTGGCTGATCGACTCGCGCGGATTCCAGGCGCGTGCGGCGAGCTCGGCGAGGTCCGCCTCGAGGTCGGAGAAATCCGCGCCGCCGACGCGGCTCTCGGTCCCCGTGAAGCACAGGCTCACGACCTCCTCCGCAAGCCCCACGATCTCGAACAGCTGCGAGCTGCGATAGCTCGAGATGGTGGAGATCCCCATCTTCGACATGATCTTGAACAGGCCCTTGCGCAGTCCCGCGCGGTAGTTGCGGCCGAGCTCCAGGCGCGCGGCGAAGTCGAGCTTGACCCGCCCGCGGCGCATCATCTCGAACAGCACCTGGTACGCCATGTAGGGATAGACCGCGGTCGCACCGTAGCCGATGAGACAGGCGAAGTGATGCGGCTCGCGCGCCGTGCCGGTCTCGACCAGGAGGTTGCACTTGCAGCGCAGCCCCGTTTTCACCAGGTGCTGGTGCACGGCCCCGGTCACGAGCAGCGCGTGCGCCGGCACGCGTCCCTTGACGAGGTAGCGGTCCGAAAGCAGCAGCACGAGCTTGCCTTCCCGCACCGCACTCTCGGCCTGGGCGCACAGGCGCTCTATTGCGCGCTTCAACCCTTCCGCCGGCTCGTACTGGAGGTCCAGGAACTCGTGGCTGACCTCCTCGATCGCCAGGATCTGCCGGAGCTTTCTCTGCGAGAGGATCGGCGAGCCGAGCACGATCTGCCGGGCATGCCCGGGCGCGGGCACGAAAATGTTGCACTCGGGGCCGATCTGCGTCTGCAGCGACATCACGATCGTCTCGCGCAGCGGATCGATGGGCGGGTTGGTGACCTGGGCGAACTGCTGGCGGAAGTAGTCGTACAGCGGCCGCACCTTGTGCGACAGCACCGGCATCGGGGTGTCATCGCCCATCGAGCCCACCGCCTCGCTCTCGTCCACCGCGAGCACGCGGATGATGTCGTCGCGCTCCTCCTGCGTGACGTTGAACATCTTCTGATAGAGCGACAGGGTCTCGCGATCCATCGGCTCGGCCGCGAGCCGCGCGTCCACCAGATCGCTCTCGAGGTAACGCACGCCCTCGCGCAGCCACTTCTTGTAGGGATGGCGGCTCTTGAGCTCGAGATCGATGTCCTGCGTGGTGAGCAGCTGCCCGGTCTCGAGGTCGAGCGCGAGCATGTCGCCCGGGCCGAGCTTGCCCTTGCGCACCACGTCCTCCGGCGCGTAGTCCCAGACGCCGGTTTCCGAGGCGATCGTCAGGCAGCGGTCGCGCGTGATGCAGTAACGCGCCGGACGCAGCCCGTTGCGATCGAGCGTGCAGACGGCGTAGCGTCCGTCGGTCAGCACGACACCCGCGGGCCCGTCCCAGGGCTCCATGTGCACCGAGTAGTACTCGTAGAAGGCGCGCAGATCCGGGTCGATGGTGTCGAGCCCGTGCCAGGCCGGCGGGATCAGCAGGCGCATCGCGTGCAGCGGGTCGAGCCCGCCCATCAGGAGCACCTCCAGCATGTTGTCGAGGCTCTGTGAGTCCGAGCCGGTGAGCGACACGAGCGGCAGCACCTGCTGCACCTCCGGCAGCAGGGGTGAGCGCAGCAGCGGTCCGCGCGCCTGTGCCCAGTTGCGGTTGCCCTGGATGGTGTTGATCTCGCCGTTATGGGCCAGATACCGGTAGGGGTGCGCGAGGCGCCACTGCGGCAGCGTGTTGGTCGAGAAGCGCTGGTGGAACACCGCCACCGAGGATTCGAGGCGCGGATCCTCGAGGTCCGGATAGAACTGCGAGAGGTACTGGGGCATCACCATGCCCTTGAAGACGATGGTGCTCGCCGACAGGCTCGGCACGTAGAACACGGGATCGGCGGCGAGCGCCTTCTCGGCGAGCCGGCGCGCCATGAAGAGCCGGCGGTTGAATGCCGGCTCGTCGATGTCCGTCGCGCAATTGACGAACAGCTGCTCGATCGCGGGCAGCGTCTTCAGCGCCTCGGCGCCGCAGGCTTCCCGGTTCACCCGCACCCGCCGCCAGCCGGCCACCTCGAGCCCCTGGCGCTGAAGCTCGGCGGCCAGCACGACGCGCGCCTCGCCCGCCGCCTGGGCCTCGCGCGACAGGAACACGAGACCTGAGGCGAAGCGCTCGGTGAGCTTGATGCCGGTCTCGCCGGCCACCGCCCGCAGGAACGATTCCGGCTTCTTGAGCAGGAGCCCGCAGCCGTCGCCCGTCTTGCCGTCCTCGGCGATGGCCCCGCGGTGCGTCAGGCGGTTGAGCGAGGCGATCGCGGTGCGCACCAGCGCGTGGCTCGGCGCATCGTCGAGGCTCGCGATCAGCCCGAACCCGCAGCTGTCGCGCTCGTAAGCTTCTTTATAGAGTCCCCTGGACGGAGCTTCCATGAGTGACGGCCTCACTTCGCTGAATTCTTGCGTTGAAGGAGATCCGCGGCCCGCACTTGGGGGCCAGAAAGCCGCGAATTGAGCAGCCGGGGCCTCGGCGGAGGGCCGCGCCACTGCCCGCCGGACGACTGTCTTACACCATCACTATGCGATCGATAATACCGGCCTGCGACGCTCTTGCAAGCGCGGATCCGCCTCCCCGGCCGGCGTCCGAGGAAGCCCGTGAGAGGGTCGCCTGCGCGATACTTGGGTACTTGCCTAACTATCGCCGAATGGACCCTCACGCGCTCCTCCCCTCGGGCTGGATCCGTTCGTGCCAGTGCCAGGATCTGTGAGCTCAGTGCCGGTCGAGACTCTTGCATCGCCGCGCACTCTGTCCCAGTATTCGCGCCGCCGCTTACTTTCGGCGGCGAGCGAGGTGTTGGAACAGCAATGAAGCAGCGCAAAGCGTCGACTGACAGCGACCCTGGGCCCCGTCTTCAACGTCTCAACGAGTATCTCGAACGGAATTTCCCCGACTTTTTCGCGGAAGCGCGCTTCCAGGTGGGGAACGACGACTACTTTCTCTACGCCCGCTTCGGGCAGTACCTGGCGCGCACCATCGAGCAGAACCGCGCCTCCGGCCGCGTGATCAACCGCGGCTTCACGCTCCTCAACCGCATGGCACGCGCCTCGGCGCGCTCCCCGAGCATCCGCCAGATGCTG
>DATIXU010000046.1:0-2798 GCA_035518275.1 Steroidobacteraceae bacterium | reverse complement strand
CTACGGCGTCAAACGAGGGTTGCGACGACCCGCGGGGGCCGTGGTGACGCTTCGTCAACGACGTGGGGCACGGCTGTTGGCGGCGGCGTTGATTCGCTGAAAGAGCTCGTCGTTGCGCACGAGGTCGCGGTCAATGGTTGGAAGTGAGCGGCTCACCATCTCGGCGCTGGTATCGGTGTCAGTGCGTACCTGTCCGTCGGCGTCGAGCTGGGCGAAGGCGGCGGGTAGCTGGGTAAGGGAGCCGGACAGGATCTCGACGTAGTCGGTGCGAGCCAGGTTGCGCGCGAGGGCCGCGGCCGGCGGGAGGTGCTCGAGATCCTGTGTGAGGATTCGACGACCGCTCCGTCGGCGCTCGTCATGCTTGAAATCGCGGAAGAAGCCCTCCAGGTCGTTGTTCGTGCGTGCGACCGTCCGGGTGCCGCCCTTGCGAAGACGGACCGCGTGTCCCCACAGGTTGGAAGCGTGACGGTCGAGATGATCGAGGACGAGGTCGATGCCGCGACGCGTGTCCTGCGCGGGTCCGCGGGTGGGGCGGCGTCGTCGTAGCGCGCGGGTGAGCTGCTTGACGGCGGCGCGCACCTCGTCGAGTTCGACCTTCGTTCCAGCGGCCGCGGCGCGGCGGCGGGTCAGATGTGCAGGCCTTGGGCCCAAGCGCAGCGCATCGCGGAGCTCATTGAACAGGGTTCGGCGGGAGCCAAGAACGTGAGCGATGCGCTCGAAGGGTACCTCGCTATCGATGGGTCGGAGAATTCGGTGCAGGTGTTCGGCCGCGCCACGCACCGTCGCATCGCTCGGCGCGGTGCGCAAGAAGGCGTCGAGTGCGGCGAGCACCTCTATGCTGCGGTCGTACAGGTCGAGCATGGGGACGTCGAAGGGGAATCCCTGGTCAAATCCGTCGCTGGGGAAGTCGAGAACCCACTGGGCGAGGGCTCGTACGACGGCAAGTCCCTGATCGCCGGCCGGGAAACGATGGCGCCGATCTTCCGCTCGAAGCCAGCGCTCGAGATCCTTGCGCGCCTGCGGCAGCGCCGGTCCCAGGCGCCGTCCGAGGTCTCGGGCCAGACAGCGCAGTTTCGGCAGGAGCTTGAAGTGGCGAAAGTGGCCGCGTAGCTCGTCATGCTTCGAGCGCATCAGGTCGCTCCCAACGTCGCGCAGGAAGTGCATGTGGCAGGCGAGGATCGGGATGCTGAGCCTGCGCTCGGCGACGAACGTCGCGGACGCCTCGGTCACCGCGCGGCCCAGGTCGCGCATGATCGCGCACGGCGGTCCGAAGCGTTCCGCCACCTGGCGCAGCCTGGGTAGAATGATGTCGGCGCGTTCTGTGGGCACCTTCCAGGCTCCGAGAACCCAGCCGCGCCAACCAGCATAGACGACCAGGAGCGTGCCGCGACCGTCCTCGCCGGTCGCGTCTACGTGCATGGGCCAGCCGCCATCTGCGGCTAATGCGGCGCGTAGCTTCGGCGCCCGCTCGCGATGAAGCGCCTCGAGGTACACGAGGAAACGCCGGCCGAGGAGGCTTACCTGGGCCTCCGAGAGATCGACGCCCTCGGTGGCGAGCGCGGCGCGGATTTCGTCTCGCTGCCGGTAGCGCAGGAAGCGATCGAGGCCAACACGAACGATGACGTCGTAGCCGAAGGTGGCGCGGGCGGGGAACAGGGCGCTCAGCTCGCTCGAGGGTCGCGCGGCGCGTGCACCGCCGCGACACTTCGCCCGGCAGCGGCGCACGGTAAGACCGATGCGCACGCGACCGTGTGCGAGCGTGACGCCGGCCCGTACACGTGTCTTCTGCACGCGGGTGGGGCCGCCGCATGCGGAACACGTTTCCGTGTCGGCGTGCGACTCGCTTGTCACGAGCACGCCGGCAGTCACCCGCAGCCGCGCCGACCAGTTTGCGGACAGCTGACGAACGGTGCATCTTAGCGTCGCGAGCGCCGCGAGCGAGAGGGTGGAGTTTTTTTTAGACCGTGTCGCTCAAGCACCGCGGCGACGTCGATCACGTTGGCCCGAATGCCGCGCATCTCGAGCTGAGCCGCCAGTCGAGCTGCGTCGGGCTCGGCCAGCCCGTGCTCCGCGGATGACCTCGAGCAGAACCTCGACCTCGAGCGACGGCTGCGGGACGTTCGCTCTCGCGGCCAGCTCGACACGGCGGCGCGCGAGCTGCGCCGCCGCATGCGCGCGTTTGGCGGACACGTAGACGTACTCGCTTTCAATCGACTCGCGACCCACCTGCTTGCTCACCAGCAGCTCGAGCAACGGGTTGTGAACGCGAACTTCGAGTCGCAGCGCCAGCTCGCGCTGCGTCCGGCCCGCGTTGGAGACTTCGACGAGTCGGCGCACCGTGGACTTCAGCGTCCCGTCGCGCGAGAAGCCGATGCCCTGGTACCGCCACAGCCCATCGGCGTCGAACTCGGCGATGGAGCTGAGGGTGTAGTAGCGGCCCGTGTGCGAGTAGCTCGACAAGTAACCGAGCGAGCCGAGATCACGGAACAAGCTGCGCCGCGACCGCGGCGCGACTGCCTGCAGGAGCTGCGGCATCGACATCACGGGCGTTCTCCGGAAAAGACTGCGGAGGTCGGGGCTGGTCGGCTCGGGCACGCGATTCTCCTTGTGGCATAGTGAGGACTGTATAGTCCTTATTGTGCCACTCGGAGCGCACATTCACCACTTTCACAACCAGGTTTTTCAGCAATTCTGCGTAACGGTACCGATCGGGGTGGCAACTTGCGGACTACACCACTGACGAAACAATACGTGGTACCAGCGGATCAAGGCACCGCAACCCTGGATTAACGCCGTAG
>DATIXU010000045.1:0-9662 GCA_035518275.1 Steroidobacteraceae bacterium | reverse complement strand
CAATATACCGGACAGCTGGGTGACATCATTAGTCTCTGGTAGCGTGCGTGTTTTTTGACCCCATCGAAATAAGGAGCACGCTTATGGGGTCCCCTGCCCGCTTCACCCCCGCGACCGCGATTGCTCGATCAGCTTTCGATCGTTTGTCGCCGGCGTCATTACAGCCCCCGAACTTTGACAAGTTATCGCTTCTGGTGCCGCCAATTCATTCTGTTTCACCATAAGCGTCATCCGCGCGAGATGGGTGCAGCCGAAGTTGCCGCATTCCTTAACCACCTCGCGGTGGGGCGCCAGGTTGCCGCCTCGACGCAGGCCCAGGCGCTTAGCGCCGTTGTGTTCCTCTATGAGCATGTCCTTGAGCGCCCCCTCGGACAGATCACGGGTCTGAAACGGGTTCAGCATCCACACCGAGTCCCCGTCGTCTTGTCTGTCGAAGAAGTGCAGCGCGTGCTCGCTGGCATGCAAGGCACCACACACTTGATGGCGCAGCTTCTTTATGGGGCAGGGCTTCGCGTGGGTGAGTGCGCGACCCTGCGGATGAAAGACCTGGACTTTAGCGCGGGCACTATCACCGTTCGCTCCGCAAAGGGTGCCAAGGACCGCACAACGGTACTTCCCCAGTCCCTGGCCACGCCGTTGCGCGAACATATGCTGCGTATCGCTCGGCTTCACGCAGATGACCGCCTCATTGGCGGCGGTTTCGCGCCGTTGCCGAACGCCCTGGGGCGGAAGTATCCGAGCGCCTCGGGCTCTTTGCAGTGGCAGTTCCTCTTTCCTTCCTCAACGAAGCGTCGAAATGCAGTCGGTCAGTGGGTGAGATGGCACGCATCGGATACGACCCTACAAAGAGCCTTCAGACGAGCGTTGAACCGGGCAGGCGTTCGCAAACATGCGACCGTACACACCCTACGCCACTGCTTTGCTACGCACCTGTTGGCTTCGGGAACGGATATTCGAACGATCCAGCTCCTCCTCGGTCATCGCCACCTGGAGACCACGATGATTTACACCCACATCCTTGAAGCCACGCGCGGCGTCACCAGTCCGCTGGATCGTCTGGCAACTGTGAGAGCTGCCGCGCCATGACGTTGACGGGGCCGATTTCGGAAGCAGCCGGACGTCCGATTCGCCTACTCTGAATGTCGGCTTCGCGGAAGCGCGGCCGAGGAAGCTGCAGCCGGACTTCTGACAAGCCTAATTCCCGGGCGTTCGTGCGCCCATCGGCCGCAAAGGGCGTGCCTCTGTCTGGCTGACGACAAACCAACATACACAGTGACGCATGGCCCTGTGCTCTGCGGCGTGGCGCCGATAACCCTGGTGGGTGCAAACGGGGTTGTTCAAGCCGGCCGGCTTTCGTCACCGCGGCCGGCAAATCAAGACCCTGAGGGATGGGTGTGCGAGACGCTGCCGCGACCACTCCCGGCGGCACCG
The DNA here is from genome assembly GCA_035518275.1 of Steroidobacteraceae bacterium. Taxonomy (GTDB): domain Bacteria; phylum Pseudomonadota; class Gammaproteobacteria; order Steroidobacterales; family Steroidobacteraceae; genus 13-2-20CM-66-19. The sequence continues at coordinate 8,231 of DATIXU010000045.1, read as the reverse complement.
AGCCTAGCGTCAATCACGCAGCAGAGACTTGCTCACATGCTGCTCACATGGACTTTGGCGCTAAAGTTCTTCTGATGTAACTCATTGATTTGTTGGCGCGCCCGGAGAGATTCGAACTCCCGACCCCCTGGTTCGTAGCCAGGTACTCTATCCAACTGAGCTACGGGCGCGCCGTTTGAGAAGGCCCGGGGCCCCGGATCCGGAGGTCCCATCGGGGGCGCGCATCCTACCACAGGTCTGCGAATCATCCTCAAGGCCGCCGGCCTACCGCATCCGGCTCAGCTCGAGCGCAGCGCGCGTATCCGGGTGCTCGGCGCCTACTGCCTTCAGCAGCTGTTCCGCGGCCCGCACGGCAACGCTGCGCGCCTCGGCGGTCCGCCCCTCCGCGTCCAGCGTTCGCGCAAGGGTGAGATAGGCGCGGCCGGTGATATTCGAGAAATCACCTGGCTGCGCTTCAGCCTGCAGCAGCTGCAGGGCTTCCCTCGAATCGCGCTCGGCAGCCGCCAGCTGCCTGGCATCGGCTTCGACCGACGCGCGACGCGTCAGCAGAACGGGCAGAAACTGCGCCCCGGACTTGCCCTGCTTCGCGGCTCGCTCGTGGTTGTCGAGCGCCTGGTTCGCAAGCTTGAGGGCGCGCTGCGTATCGCCCTGCTGCTGCGCAATGAGCGAGCGTTCCGAAGCGAGCACCCCAAAGGCGTAGTGCCCGGGTGGCAGGTCCTTGCGCAAGCGCGGCTCGACTTGATCGAGCATGGCGGTTGCGCGGCCATAATCGCCCTGCTCGCGATAAATCCGCGCGCGGCGCAGCAGCGTCTGGTTGACTACAAGATCGTCACCCGCCTGCAGGGCCGCCGCATAGGCACGCTCGGCATAGTTCTGTGCCTCGGTGAGCCGCTCGAGCTCGAAGAGCTGCTCCGCATAGTTGGTCATCACCATGGGCGACACGGCCGCATCGGAGGCATCGATGCGGTGGATCTCGATCGAGCGGCGCAGCAGCCTCTCGCCTTCGAGCGGTCTGCCGAGCTGGCCGAGGGCGATCCCCCAGTTGTTGAGCCACGTCACGGCGGTGATCGTGTCGTCGCGCCCGAGTGCCACGAGCTGTGGCCAGATGCGGTTGAAGACCGCGATGGCCTCCCGACAGCGGCCTGCCGTGCGATATGCCTCGGCGAGGTCCGCGCGCGCACGCAAATCGGCCAGCTCGTGCTCGAAGGGCACCTGCGTCAAGGCCTCGATAGCCTCTTGAGCTCGCCGGATCGAGACTTGCGGGTCGCCGGTATCCATCGCGATGTCGGCTGCGCGCAGCAGGCAGAACGAGCGGTCGAGCGCAAATTCGCCGCCGGCGGGAAGTTCCTGCAGCCCCTCCGCCAGCAATATCGCCGCGCGATCAGTGTTGGAGCTCTGGGACAGCGCCGCCCCGAAAGCGCAGGCCGTGCGGGCGCGCACTTCCGGTTCCGGAGCCCGCCGCGAGAGCTGGTACGACTGATCGAGGAGCCGCAGTCCCGTCTGATTCTCGTCCTGGGTTATGAATCGCCAGCCGAGCGATGTCAGCAGCACCACCCGATTGGTGTCGCTGCTGTGCTGGCGTTCGAGCATGCGCGCGGCGCGTCCCATGAGCTCGTTGACCGTGAACGGTTTCCCCGCGGGCGCTGCGTCCGTCAGCAGGTAGTCGTCGAGGTCGTTGAGGGCCTCGGCGCGCGCCAGCTGCCTACGCGCGAAGTCGCGCTGCCGCCGCGCTTCCACCGTCTGCAGGGTCGTGACTACGCTGGCAGCGAGCAGCACCAGCAGTGTCAGCACCACACTCAGCACGCCACCCCAATGACGCTGCGCGAACTTGTGGGCGACATAGCTGCGCGTGGCGGACCGAGCCCGCACGGGAAAGTTGCCGAGATAGGCGCGCACATCTTCGGCGAACTCTGCTGCGGTGGCATAGCGCCGCGCCGCATCGCGACTGAGGGCACGCGCAATGATCGCGTCGAGATCGCCGCGCACGTGACGGCGCTCGGCAGCGCCCGCGAGCCTCCCGGAGGCGGGCTCGGGATCCTCGGTGAGCGCTGCCCGCATGAGCGCGGTCTCGGTCGTGCCGCGCGCGCCGAAGGGGTGCTCGCCCGTGACCAGCACGTACAGCAGCGCGCCGAGCGCATAAACATCCCCTGCGGCGGCGACCGGCTCGCCCCGCAGCTGCTCGGGAGCAGCATAGCCGGGAGTAAGCGCCCGCGGCGCCTCCGTTTCCCCCGTCTGCGCGCCGGCCTGCAGCGAGGCGACGCCGAAGTCGAGGAGCTTGACGACGCCCTCGGGCGTCACCAGCACGTTGGACGGCTTGAGGTCGCGATGCACGATGAGGTGGGCGTGGGCATGCGCGACCGCATCGAGCACCGTGACGAACAACCGCAGTCTCGCCGCCAGCGGCAGCGACCGGTTACGGCAGTAGCAATCGATGGGCTCGCCCTCGACGTATTCGAGAATCAGGTACGGCTGGCCGTTCTCGCGCACCCCGGCGTCGAAGAGGCGCGCGATGTGGGCGTGCGAGAGTCGCGCCAGCAGGCTCGCCTCGCGGCGTATCTGCTGCGCGGCGTCGCCCCCGAGTCCGCGCCGGTCGAGGACCTTGATCGCGGCGCGTCCCTCGAATTTGCCGTCATTGCGCCGCCCGAGCCACACGCTCCCCATGCCGCCGCGTCCGAGCAGCCGCTCGATGGCATAGGGACCGATCTGCCCGCCCGCCAGATCATCGTCGGTGGCGATCGGCGATCGCTCCATGAAGCCCGAGGCGCGGTTGGCGGCATGCAGCGCGAGCAGCTCGTGCAGGTGCGCGGCAAGCAGAGCATCGCGGCAAGCAAGTGCGGCGAGCCACGCCTCGCGCTGCGCCGGCTCGAGCTCGAGCGCTTCATCGAGCAGCGGCAGCACCCGCGACCACTGCCCTGGAGCATCGCTTCCCGTCATTGTGCCTCCGCCGCCGATCAGTGCTCGCGGCGGTGCGCCGCCGCCGGCGGGCCGCTTTCGCGCAGATGCTGTTGCAGCAGGATGCGTGCCTTGTCCCAGTCGCGCTGCGCCGTGCGCTCGGAGGTCCCCAGAACCCCGGCAATCTCCGCGAACGAAAAGCCGCAGAAGAATTTCAGATCGACCACCTGCGCGAGGCGCGGCTCGATCTCCCCGAGAGCCTTGAGGGCCTCGCCGATGCCTTCGAGCTCTGCGTCATCGGGCGCGTGCACAGGCGCCTCGGTCGGGAGCGAGGTGATCTCGAAGCCACCGCCGCGCTTCTGTGCGCAGCGGCTGCGCACGTAATCGATGATCAGCCCGCGCATGGCACGCGAGGCATAGGCGAGAAAACGCATGTGATCGGGGAACGCTGCCGATTCGCGGCCCGAGAGATTAAGGTAAGTCTCGTGCAGCAGCGTCGTCGGGCTCATGGTGAGGAATCCGCCACGGCGCAGCTCACGCTGCGCGAGCCGGTGCAACTCGGCGTACAGGACCGTGAACAGCTCCTCGCGCGAAGCCGCATCGCCCTGTTCCGCTGATTGCATGAGCCGCTCGAGCTGCCCGCCCAGCATGGCGCGTGTCCGTACGGCTGACCCCTTCAGTTGAGGATGGCGCAATTGCGCCACGCTGACAATCGGCGGTATCCGCGCCTCCTGCGCGTGCAGCGGCGTGTCGTCTTTGGCACGCGAATTCCGATTAAGTAAGGCTGGCCGCAGGCTCCGGGCGGCCCGCCGCTCGACCGGCGGCCGACGCCGCTGTCGCCTTTCACTCGACAAATCCGATGTGAATGGCAGGGCCCGAAGAAGAGCCCATCGCAGGGAGTCATCACTATGCACACAGTCCACACCGCAGCGCTCCTCGCCCTTGCCGCAGCCGCGGCCGCCGGGGCAGAAAACTGCGTAGCAGCCCCCCAGGGCGGCTCACCCGGGCTGCAGATCGCCCTTGACCCGACGGGGATCGTGGGAGTCGTCAACATCAATGGCCCCACACACGACACGGGCCCGTTCTTCGAGAGCCTCGGCACGAACGGGCGCAGCTGCGGCTCCTGCCACGTCGCATCCCAGGCCATGGGCCTGAGCGCCGCCGGAGCGCGCGCGCGCTTTGCCGCCACCGGCGGCTCCGACCCGCTGTTTGCGTCCGTCGACGGCGCGAACTGCCCGAGCTTTGAGGGGCGCGATGCGGCCGGTCACAGCCTGCTCCTCAAGAGCGGGCTGATCCGCGTCGGCATCACGCTGCCCGCCAACGCGCAGTTCACCCTCACCGCCGTTCACGACCCCTACGGCTGTGCCATCATTCCCGACCCGAACGGCGGCCCGCCTACGGTGTCGGTGTATCGGCGTCCGCTGCCCGCGACGAATCTGGTATTCCTGAGCGCCATCATGTTCGACGGCCGCGAGACCGTCGCACCGCTCAACAACGGTGCCACATTCTTCGCTAACCTGGTCGCCGATCTCAGCCACCAGGCCATCGACGCGACCCTCATTCACGCTCAGGCGGCGCAGGCCCCGAGCACGAGTCAGGTGAGCGGGATCGTCGATTTCGAGCTCGGGCTCTTCTCGGCGCAGACGGTCGATTTCCGTGCCGGGTTGCTGTTCGATGGCGGGGCGCAGGGCGGCCCGTTTTATCTGGCCAACGAGGACTACTACCCGGGCATCAACGACTCCCTCGGTGCCGATCCCACGGGCCAGGTCTTCAATCCCAATTCGATGACCCAGTACTCCGCCTGGACCAGCGCCACGGGCGCCATGGCTGCCTCACGGCAGGCGATAGCGGCGGGCGAGGCGCTCTTCAACTCCGCGCCTCTCGAGATCACCAACGTGCGCGGCCTCAACGACAACGCCGCACTCGGTAAGCCCGCCTCGTTCGTCGGGCACTGCACCAGCTGCCACGATACGCCCAACGTCGGGGACCATTCCCTGCCGCTGGCGCTCGACATCGGCACGGCCCACACGGTGCTCCCGGGCCTCGAGAGCGACCCGGCGATCGCAGCCGCGGTTGCGCAGCTCAGCATGCCGGACCTGCCGGTGTATCTGGTGAGCGGCTGCCCAAGTCCGTTCGCGCCGGGAGAGCCGGAATCCTTCTATACGAGCGATCCGGGCAAGGCACTCATCACCGGGCAGTGCGGCGACTTCAACCGCATCAAGGGACCGGTGCTGCGCGGGCTCGCCGCGCGTGCCCCGTACTTTCATAACGGTGCGGCGGCGGACCTCAACGCGCTCGTCAACTTCTACGATCAGCGTTTCGGTATGAACCTGACCGAGCAGCAGAAGTCGGAGCTGGTCGCGTTCCTCAATTCGCTGTGAGCGGCGGCCCGCGCGGGGCTTCACGGGAAGCCCCCCGCATATCAGGTGAATCTCAGTGAGCGAGGTGAGTCCACGCCCACAGCACGATCACGGCGCCGACGATCGACAGCAGGATCCCCGCCGGATGAAACGGTGTGCCGGGTGCGGGCCTGCTGAAGAGCCGGGCGATGAAGCCGCCGATGAACGAGCCGACGATACCGAGCACGCCCGTCATGATGAGGCCCATGTGCCCGGCGGCCGGATCGATCATGCGCGCGATCGCGCCCACGACGACGCCGACGATGAACATCCAGAGGAAATGCAGCACATCTGTCTCCCGGGTTGAATCTGGCGGAGAGAGAGGGATTCGAACCCTCGAAGGGCTTTTGACCCTTACACCCTTAGCAGGGGTGCGCCTTCGACCACTCGGCCATCTCTCCGCGCTCGGAAAAACCTTCGCGGGCCAGGCTTGAGGGGCCCCGGCCGCGCGGCGGCGCGCCATGATACTGAAGCACTCCCCGGGCGGCAAAAGCCTCCCGGTCAGCCCCCGAGCCTCGCGCGCACGAACTCGCGTACCGAGTCGAGCGCCGCATCGAGCGCCTCGGGCTTGCTGCCCCCGGCCTGGGCGAAGTCCGCCCGGCCGCCGCCGCGCCCGCCCACCTGAGCCGCGACCGCCCCGGCGAGCTCCCCGGCCTTGATCCGGCCGGTCTGATCATCGGTGACACCGACCACCAGCACCACCTTGGCGGGGCTCTCGACGCTCGCCAGCACGACGACCGCCGACTTGAACTTCTCCTTGAGCTGGTCGACCGCGCTGCGCAGCGCGCCGGCATCCGCGCCGTCGACCTTGGTCGCCACGACCTTGACGCCCTTTACGTCGACCGCACCCGCGGCGAGATCCACCCCGTTCCCGGTCGCGAGCCGATCCTTGAGCGTACGCACCTCGCGCTCGAGCTGCTTCACCCGCTCGAGCTGCTCGCGCACCTTATCGCCGAGGTCCTCGCGCGAGCCGCGCACGAGGCCCGCGAGGTCCTTGAGCAGCGCATCGTTCTGCTCGACGTAGGCGAGCGCCCCCTCCCCCGTCAGGGCCTCGATGCGGCGCACGCCGGAGGCGACGCCGCCCTCGCTCACGATCTTGAAGAGCCCGATGTCGCCGGCGCGCTGCACGTGGGTGCCGCCGCACAGCTCCATCGAGAAATCACCCACCTTGAGCACGCGCACGTCTTTGTCGTACTTCTCGCCGAACAGTGCGATCGCGCCTTCGCCCACGGCGGCGTCATAGTCCATGACACGCACCTCGCCCGGCGCGTTGGCGCGGATCTGCGCATTCACCAGGCGCTCGATCTCGAGCAGCTCTTCGGGAGTCACGGGCTGGAAGTGCGCGAAATCGAAGCGCAGCCGGTCGGGCGCGACCAGCGAGCCCTTCTGCTGCACGTGGGTGCCGAGCACTGCCCGCAGCGCCGCGTGCAGCAGGTGCGTCGCCGTGTGATTGAGCACGGTGGCCTGGCGGCGCCTGGCGTCGACGCGCGCCTCGAGGGTGTCGCCGATGCGGATCGTCCCCTCCGCCACTTCTCCGAGGTGTGCGTGCGCTGCGCCGCGCTTCTGGGTATCGGCGACCGCAAAGCGCACACCCGCTCCGGTCAGCTCCCCCGCATCCCCGACCTGGCCGCCGGACTCGGCATAGAACGGAGTGCGGTCGAGCACCACCTCGCCCTTGTCGGCGGCCGCGAGCTCCTGCACGGAGGCACCCCCCTTCAAGAGCGCCACCACCTGCCCCGTGGTGCTGAGCTCCTCGTAACCGCGGAACACCGTCTTCGCATCGACCTTGGCCCCGGCGCTCTGATCGGCGCCGAATTTGCTCGATTCCTGCGAGCGGCGGCGCTGCTGCTCCATCGCCGCCTCGAACCCCGCCTGATCGATGGTCAGCCCGCGCTCGCGCGCCACGTCCGCCGTCAGGTCGGCCGGAAAGCCGTAGGTGTCGTACAGCTTGAACACCGTCTCGCCGTCGATCACCTTCTCGCCGCGCAGATTGCGGATCGCGCTCTCGAGCAGCACCATGCCGTTGGCGAGCGTCTCCGCGAAGCGCTCCTCCTCCTGGCGCAGCACGCGCTCGGTCACCGCACGGCGCGAGACCAGCTCCGGGTAGGCGCCGCCCATCTCCTGAGCCAGCACCGGCACCAGCTTGTAGAAGAACGGATCGTGGATGCCGAGCTTGTAGCCGTGGCGGATCGCGCGGCGGATGATCCGGCGCAGCACGTAGCCGCGGCCCTCGTTGGAAGGCAGCACACCGTCGACCACCAGGAAGGCGCTGGCGCGGATGTGATCGGCGATCACGCGCAGCGAGCTCGAGGTCAGCACCGAGGTGCCGGCGAGCTTGCCGGCGGCACGGATCAGGTTCTTGAACAGGTCGATGTCGTAGTTGGAATGCACCCCCTGCATCACCGCGGAGATGCGCTCGAGGCCCATGCCGGTGTCGACCGACGGCTTCGGCAGTGGTGTGAGCGTGCCGTCGGCGCCGCGGTTGTACTGCATGAAGACCAGATTCCAGATCTCGACGTAGCGGTCGCCCTCCTCCTCCACCGAGCCCGGCGGGCCGCCGGCGACCTCCGGACCGTGATCGTAGAAGATCTCGCTGCAAGGGCCGCAAGGACCGGTATCTCCCATGGCCCAGAAGTTCGAGGCTTCGCCGAGCCGCGCGAAGCGCCGCGGGCTCACGCCCACTTCCTTCAGCCAGATGTCGGCGGCCTCCTCGTCGTCCTTGTACACCGTGCACCAGAGGCGCGCGGGATCGAGCCCCAGATTGAAGATGAGGAAGTCCCAGGCGAAGCGGATCGCCTGGCGCTTGAAGTAGTCGCCGAAGGAGAAGTTGCCGAGCATCTCGAAGAACGTATGGTGGCGGGCCGTGTAGCCCACGTTCTCGAGGTCGTTGTGCTTGCCGCCGGCGCGCACGCAGCGCTGGCTGGTCGCGGCGCGCAGGTA
>DATIXU010000044.1:0-1419 GCA_035518275.1 Steroidobacteraceae bacterium | reverse complement strand
GCGCTTCCTGGCCCGCGTCAGAACGTTCCCGCACGAGACGCAGACGCTGTTGCTGCTCGCGTCGGCCCAGCAGCACGACGACCCTGAACAGCTGTGGCGCGCCGCCGCGAGCCTCGGGGTCGGTCGGGAGGCCGCGGGCCTACCCGAGCTGGATCGCTTGATCACGTTCGCGCCGCGGGTGACGTTCGGCCACCCGTTGGTGCGTTCAGCGGTTTACCAGGGCGCCACGAGGCGAGCGCGGCGTCGGGCGCATCAGGCGCTCGCGGCAGCCTGCGACCCTGAGCGCGATCCGGATCGCCGCGCCTGGCACCTCGGCTCGGCCGCAGTGGGCCCTGACGAGGAGGTCGCGGCCGAGCTCGAACGGTCGGCCGAACGAGCACGTGGCCGCGGTGGCTGGGCCAGCAACGCCGCGTTCCTCCGTCGGGCGGCGGAGCTCACACCCGACTCGCGATGCCGCGCGGAACGAGAGCTCGCGGCGGCGACCGCGAGGTTGATGGCCGGCGATCCGGCCGGCGCCCGGACGCTGCTCGAAGACGCCGAGCCTAAGCTGGCCGACCCGCTGGCCTGCGCGAAGGCGGGGCGACTGGACGGCGCGATCCGCCTCGGAACTGGTCACCTCGGTGAAAGCGCAGCAATTCTGCTCGAGGCGGCACGCGCGTTCGAGCCGCTCGATAACCGAGTCACCCGCGATACCCTCCTAGAGGCGCTCCAGGCGGCCACCTTCGCTGGTCGGTTTGCCAGCGGAGCCGGCGTTCTCGAGGTCCTCCGCGCCGCCCGAGACGTGCCGCTCCCAGCCGAGTCTCGGGCGACGATCGCCGACCTTCTCCTCGACGGATCCGCCCACCGCGCTGAAGGCCGCTCGCGCGAGGCCGCTGTGCTTTTTCGCCGTGCGATCGAGGCGCTCGGCGGTGCCGATGATCTGCGTTGGTTTGCCCTAGCCGGCTTCGCCGCGGCCGAGCTGCTCGATGACGAGGCGGACCGCGCGCTGGCAAATCGATGGGTGAAGCTGGCGCGCGATCAGGGCGCGCTCACCTCGCTGGCGCTGGCGCTGACGTTCCGAGGAGCTGACGATGTGCGGGCCGGTCGCTTCCGCTCGGCCGACGCGAGTCACGCAGAGTGTCAAGAGATCTCCGCGGCGACAGGCGACGAGCGAATGACCCGCAGAGCGAGGTCGGCCGACCTGCAGACACTCGCCTGGCGCGGCCGCGAGGCAGACGCCCGTGCAGCGGCCGCGGCGGCCACGCGCGACTACACGGAACGCCGATCGGGCTTAGGGCTCAGCTCTGTCAACCTGGCGCTCACCACGCTCGAGATGGGGCTCGGCAGCTATGAATCGGCGCTGAGCTCGGCGCTTGGCATCTACGAGGAGGATGTGCTCGCCGTGGGAACCTTGATTCTGCCTGAGATCGTCGAGGCCGG
>DATIXU010000043.1:0-38725 GCA_035518275.1 Steroidobacteraceae bacterium | reverse complement strand
ATCTTCTGGACGGCGCGGTAAAATTCGCCGAGCGCATCGCCGCCTCCGGCCAGAGGCATGTCTTGGTCCGCGATCGCGACAGCAAGATCGCGGCGGCGCGCGGCAACACCGAAGTGTTCGACAAGATCCGGCAGAGCGGCGGGCGGCGCTGGCGCGGCCAGATGGCACCGGGCCACATCCTGAAGGCGCTCGAAGGCGCGGTGAATCTGCCGTTCGACGAGGGTATCAAGCTGGAGCGCCAACTCGCCACCGAACTGATCGCGTCGGATCAGTCCAAGGCGCAGCGCTATTTCTTCTTCGCGGAGCGGGAAGCGGCCAAAATCCCAGGCCTATCGCCCGACATCAAGCCGATCGAGGTCAGGAAAGGCGCGATCATCGGCGCCGGGACCATGGGCGGCGGCATCGCGATGAACTTCGCCAACGCCGGCATTCCGGTGCGCGTGCTCGAGGTTTCGCCGCAGGCGCTCGAGCGCGGCCTCGCGGTGATCGCCAGCAACTACGGCGCTTCGGTGAAGCGCGGCAGCCTGACACCGCAGCGCGCCGAGCGCGCGCTGTCACTGATCCGGGGCGTCAGCGACTACGGCGACCTCGACGAGGCCGACATCATCATCGAGGCGGTGTTCGAGGACATGAACGTCAAACAGGAAGTGTTCGTGCGGCTCGACCGGGTAGCGGCGCGCGACGCCATTCTCGCCACCAACACCTCGACGCTCGACATCGATGCGATCGCCTCGGTGACCGCGCGCCCGGACAAAGTGGTCGGTACGCACTTCTTCAGCCCCGCCAACGTCATGCGCCTCCTGGAGAACGTGCGCGGTGCGCGCAGCTCTCCGCAGACGCTCGCCACCGTCATGGCGCTCGGCAAGACCCTCGGCAAGGTGACGGTGCTCGCCGGCAACTGCGACGGCTTCATCGGCAACCGCATGGTGATGTACTACGGGTCGGAGGCGGAATTCCTGCTGGAGGAGGGCGCGACTCCGGAGCAGCTCGATCGGGTGATGGAAGGCTTCGGCTTTGCCATGGGGCCGCTCGCGATGCGTGATCTCGCTGGCAACGACGTCGGCTTCCTCATCCGAAAGAGGCGCAAGCTTCCCGCCGACGAGCGCTTCTCGACGATCCTCGAGCGGCTGGTGGCGCAAGGGCGCCTCGGGCAGAAGGCCGGCAGGGGTTTCTACCGCTATGACGGGCGTACCCGCCTCCCGGATCCCGAGGTATTGGCGCTCATCGAGGGGGTGTCGCGCGATCTCAGGATCCGGCGCCGGCAGATTCCCGACGAGGAGATTCTCGACCGGCTGCTGCACCCCCTGGTGAACGAGGGCGCCAAAATCGTCGACGAAGGCATCGCGCTGCGCGCCGGGGACATCGACGTGGTCTACGTCAACGGCTACGGTTTTCCGGCGTGGCGTGGCGGCCCGATGTACTGGGCCGAGCAGGCGGGCCTGAAGCGCGTGGTCGAGACGATGCAGAGGCTCGCGCCGACGCACGGGGCGCGCTGGCGTCCCGCGCCGCTTCTCGCGCGGCTGGCCGCCTCCGGGCAGGGGTGGGCCAGCGTGGAGGGTCCCAAATCACGATAGTTAGGCGAGTGCCTCACTATCGTGCCGGGGAACGTACGACGCTCCGGATCGCAGGTGAAACCGTTGACGAACGCGATAGCGGCCCTGGCGCTGGCGCAAGCGCTGGCGATCCCGGCGCCCGCGCAGGCGCCCGCCCGTGACGCGCCGCCGCCCGATCCGGCACGCGCCGCCTATGTGGCCAGCATGGAGGGCTGCAAGGCCGACGCTCTCGCGGCCGTGCAGGCGCTCACAGCGAAGCTTGCGGTGGAGCAGGTGCTCGCCGCGGGCGGCTCAGGCTGGGAGCTCACGCCGCAGTACTCGGCGCTGGTGCGCTTCGGGCTCTGGGACGAGCTCATCGCGCTCACGCCGCCCGACGCACGCGCGCCGGGGCTCACCGCGGGCTACCTCTATGCGCGCGGGGTAGCGCTCGCGGCACGCGGCCGGCTCGCCGAGGCGCGCCAGGCACTCGCCGATCTCGAGCGGCTAAGCGCGGGTGCTCCGGCCGGGCCGGGCGATGACCGTATCGGGCTGCATGATCTCATCGCCGTCGCCGTGCCGGTCGTCGCCGCCCGTATCGCCGCAACCGAGCTTCGCAATGCGGACGCGATCGCAGAGCTCAGGAAAGCCGCCGCAGCGGAAGATCGCCTGTCGGGGGACGAGGGGACGGGCTGGTTCTTCCCGGTCCGCCACCTGCTCGGCGCACAGCTCCTCATCGCGGGACGCCCGGCTGAGGCCGAGCGTATCTACCGCGAGGACCTGCGGCAACACCCGGCCAATGGCTGGGCGCTCTACGGGCTCGCGGCCGCGCTGCGGGCGCAAGGGCGCAAGGCCTCCGCCGCCGCGGCCGCACGGGAATTCGCCCGTGCCTGGGAGCACGCCGAAGTGCGCCTGCTGACATCGGCTTTCTGGTTTGCGGGGCCCGACACCACCAGCTGCGAGTGTCAGCGTCAGGCGGCGTACTGACGCCCTCAGCTGACCGGCAGGCGGGTGGTGAATTTCTTGGTCCGCAGCACGAAGCTGGTGTTGACCGAACGCACCGCCGCGAGCTGCAGCAGCTGCGTCGAGAGGAAGTGCTCGTACGCCTCCATGCTGGCGGCGACGATACGCAGCAGGTAGTCGTTCGGGCCGCTCATGGAGTGGCACTCGAGCACCTCGGGACGATCCTTCACGAGCTGATCGAACTGCCGCACGGACTCCGGATGGTGGTTCTCGAGCGAGACGACCGCGTAGGCGAGGATCGGCAAGCCGATCGCCGGCGCACGCAGCAGCGTCACGTAGCCGCCGATGAAGCCGGCCTCCTCGAGGCGCCGCAGCCGCCGCCAGCAGGGGGCCGGTGAGAGGCCGACGCGTTTGGCCAGCTCCTGATTGGAGATGCGCGCATCGCTCTGGAGCTGCTCGAGGATCCGCCGGTCGAGGCGATCAAGGGTGCGTTTCATGGCAATAATATTGCCAAGAGCGGGGCCATACCTGCAATTTCAGCAAGATAATTGCAGTCCCAAGGGCATAAGCTTCGCGCCACCGTCGACCCCGAGGAGCTCCATGGCCGCCCGCGCCGCCGCGATCACGACCCTCCCGGATGGAAGCCCCACCGACGCGGCGCAGGCGGACTGGCGCCGCGTCACCCGCCTCGTGCAGCTCTCGCGCGCCCTCGATGACATCGAGGAGACGCGCCTGGTTCCGGAGCGCAAGGTGCTCTACCAGTTCTCGGCGCGCGGCCATGAGCTCGCGCAGATCCTCCTCGGACTGAATCTGACCGATGCGCACGACGGCATCGCGGTGTATTACCGCTCGCGGCCTCTGATGCTGACTCTTGGCGTGAGTCTGGAGGATGCGGCGGCCGGACCGCTCGCGCGCAGCGGCGGCTTCAGCGGCGGGCGCGACATCGGCGTGGTGTTCAACCTGCCGGGGCAGGGCGTGCCCACGGTCCTGCCGGCCTGCGGCGGCGTCGGGACGCAATACACCCCGGCGGCAGGCTGGGCGCAGGCGATCCGCTACCGCCACGAGGTGCTCGGCGACACAGCTTTCACGCGCAGCATCGCAGTGGTGCTCGGCGGGGACGCCTCGACCGCGACCAACGGCTTCTGGTCCGCGCTCAACATTGCGACGACGCAGCGCCTGCCGATGCTGTTCTACATCGAGGACAACGGCTTCGGCATCTCCGTGCCCTCGACCTGTCAGACTCCGGGGGGCAACATTGCCGCGAACCTGCGCGCCTTCGTCGGCCTCACGATCCTCGAAGGCGATGGCAGCGATCCGCGTGCGGCCCGCGAGCTCACCGCACGCGCCGTGGCGGAGGTGCGCGCCACGCGCGCGCCGCTGCTGCTGCGGCTCACCGTGCCGCGCCTGTCGGGGCACTCGGGACAGGATACGCAGACCTACAAGTCTGCCGAGATACTGCAAGAGGAGCGCGCCCGCGATCCGCTCGCACGGCTCGAGCAGCTGCTCGTGCCCGGCACAATGAGCGCGGCCGAGTGGCGCGGGATTGCCGCTGAGGCACGGGCCGAGGTCGAGCAGGCCGTCGCCCGGGCGCTGGCGCGGCCGCCGCCCGATCCACGGCAGCTGACGAACCAGGTGTTCTCACAGAACCCCGACGGCACGGGCGAGCTGCAGCAGCAGGGCGGCTTGCGGCCGGAAGGCTGCGAATACCCGCCTGCGAGCGAGCGCCCGCAACCCGAGCCGACCCGTATCAACATGCTGACCGCGATCCGCCGTACTCTCGATGCGGAGCTCGCGCTCAACCGGCGGATGCTGGTGTTCGGCGAGGACGTGGGGCCGAAGGGTGGAGTGCACGGCGCGACGCTCGGGCTGCAGCACAAGTACGGCAGCGGGCGTGTGTTCGACACGAGCCTCTCCGAGGAGGGGATCATCGGACGCGCCGTCGGCATGGCGCTCGCGGGCCTGCTGCCGGTCGCCGAGATCCAGTTCCGCAAATACGCCGAGCCGGCCGCCGAGCAGCTCAATGACTGTGGGACGCTGCGCTGGCGCACGCGCAACCGCTTCGCCGCGCCGGTAGTGGTGCGGATGCCAGGCGGCTTCTTCAAGTGCGGTGATCCCTGGCACAGCCAGACCAACGAGGTCGCCTGGGTGCACGGCGTCGGCTGGCAGGTCGCGGTGCCTTCGAACGCCGAGGATGCGGTGGGGCTGCTGCGCGCGGCCCTGCGGGGCAACGATCCGGTCATTTTCTTCGAGCACCGCGCCATGCTCGACGGCGCCTGGGCGCGCCGGCCGTACCCAGGGGACGAGTTCATCGTGCCCTTTGGCCACGCGCGCCTCGTGCGGCCGGGCACCGAGCTCACGATCGTCACCTGGGGCGCCATGGTGGAGCGCTGCGAGCTCGCCACCCGCGAGTCGCAGGTTGACGCCGAGGTACTCGATCTGCGTACGCTCTCGCCCTGGGACCGGGCCAGCGTGCTCGCCTCAGTCGGGAAGACCCACCGATGCCTGATCGTGCACGAGGACAATCTGACCGCCGGTTTCGGGGCCGAGGTGGCGGCAACGCTCGCGGGCGAAGCTTTCTACAGTCTCCAGGCGCCGATCGAGCGGCTCGCCATGCCCGATATCCCGAGTCCGCACAGCCCGGTGCTGCTCGAGGCCGCCGTGCCGGACGTGGCGCGCATTACGCGCGCCATCCAGAGGCTCGCGAGCCTGTGAGCCGATGAGCGCGAGTCTCGAGATCCGCGCTCCGGCGGAGGAGACCGAGGGCACGCGCTCGCAGCTGCTGCGCTGGCTGAAGCGCGTCGGCGAGCCGGTCGAAGCGAACGAGCCGCTGATCGAGCTGGAGACCGACAAAGTGACGGTCGAGGTGGCGTCGCCGGCGAGCGGGGTGCTGGCCGAGATCCTCAAGCACGAGCAGGAAGAGATCTCTCCGGGCGAGCTGCTCGGCAGAATCGCGACGGGCGCCGCCGGTGCCGCGCACCAGGTGCCGCGGGCTCGAGTCCCTCACGCTGCAGCGCGAGCCGACACGGTCACCTCCGCGCCGGCAGCCGTAGCCCCGGCGCCGCTGACCGGCCCCGGGAGGCAGCCGAGCCCCGCGGTGCGCCGGCTTCTCAGCGAGCACGGCCTCACGGAGGATCAGGTGCCCGGTACCGGTCCTGGCGGCCGCATCACCGTCGAGGATGTGCTGCGCGTGGCCGCCGCAGGAGGCGGCGCACGGCCGGCAGAGACCGCACCGGACGCAGCGAGCGCATCGGCGGCGCTGGCCGCGCCGGCGGCGGGCGCCATTCGCAGTCATCGTGTGCCGCACACGGCGGTGCGGCGCCGCATCGCCGAGCACATGGCGCAGAGCCTGCTGCACACCGCGCCACACGTGACCACGGTGTTCGAGGCCGATCTCGGCGCGGTGCTCAAGGACCGCACGCGCCAGCGCGAGGCGTTCGCGCGCCGCGGCGCGCCCTTGACCCTCACGGCTTATTTCGTGACCGCGGCGGTCGCGGCCATCCGCGAGGTGCCCGAGGCCAACAGCCGCTGGACCGATACGGCGCTCGAGATCTACGACGACATCCACATCGGCATCGCGACCGCCGTCGAGGGCACCGGGCTGGTCGTGCCCGTGCTGCACGACGCCGGCGGCCTCGACCTGTTCGCGATCGCGCGTGCGCTCGAGGACCTCGTGAGCCGGGCACGTGCCGGCAAACTCGCGCCGGCGGACGTGCGCGGCGGCACCTTCACCATCTCGAACCATGGAGTGAGCGGCAGCCTGCTCGCGGCCCCGATCATCATCAACCAGCCGCAGTCGGCGATTCTCGGGATAGGCAAGCTCGAGCAGCGACCGGTGGTGGTCGAGGAGGGGGACGAGCAGAAGATCGTGGTCCGGCCGCGCTGCTACGCCACCCTCACGCTCGATCACCGCGTCATGGACGGCCACCAGGCGAACCGCTTCATGCAGACCTTCGTCGGCACGCTCGCCGGCTGGTCGGCCTGAAGCCTGCGCGGAGCGCTGGTGTCGGCGCGGCGTGGCGCTCTCGAGCTCGAGCCCATCGAGCGCGCCGGCGAGGACGAGCTGCGCGCGCTGCAGCTCACGCGGCTCAAATGGTCCGTGCGCCATGCCTACGAGAACGTTGCGCCCTATCGCGCCAAGTGCCAGCTGGCCGGTGCGCATCCCGATGACCTGAAGACGCTCGCCGACCTGGCGCGCTTCCCCTTCACGGTGAAGGACGATCTGCGCGCCCACTATCCCTTCGGGATGTTCGCGGTGCCGCGCGCCGAGGTGGTGCGTCTGCATGCCTCGAGCGGCACCACCGGCAAGCCGACCGTGGTCGGCTACAGCCGCGAGGACATCGACACCTGGGCGGCCCTCGTGGCGCGCTCGCTGCGCGCCGCCGGTGCACGCCCCGGAGATATCGTGCACATCGCCTACGGCTACGGCCTGTTCACCGGCGGGCTCGGGGCCCACTACGGCGCCGAGCGTCTCGGCTGCACCGTGGTGCCGATGTCCGGCGGCCAGTCACAGAAGCAGGTACAGCTGATCTGCGACCTGAGGCCCGACGTCATCATGGTGACTCCTTCTTACATGTTGGCGCTGGTCGAGGAGTTCCAGCGCCAGGGGATCGATCCCGCGGCGAGCTCGCTTCGTATCGGGATCTTCGGCGCCGAGCCCTGGACCGAAGCGCTGCGCGCCGAGATCGAGTCGCGCGCCGGGCTCGACGCACTCGACATCTACGGCCTCTCGGAAGTGATGGGACCGGGCGTCGCGTGCGAATGCATCGAGACCAAGGATGGGCCCGTGATCTGGGAGGACCACTTCTATCCCGAGATCATCGATCCGGCGACGGGCGCGGTGCTGCCCGAGGGCTCCGCCGGCGAGCTGGTGTTCACCTCGCTCACCAAGCAGGCGCTGCCGATGATCCGCTACCGTACACGTGATCTGACCGCGCTCCTGCCGCCGACCGCGCGCTCGATGCGCCGCATCGCGCGCATCAGCGCCCGCTCGGATGACATGCTGATCGTGCGCGGAGTGAACGTGTTCCCGGGCCAGATCGAGGAGCTGGTGCTGCGAATCAGGCGCCTGGCGCCGCACTATCAGCTCGAGCTGACACGCGAGGGACATCTGGACCAGCTCGCGGTCAAGGTGGAATGCCTGGAGGGCATTCCTGCCGGGTCGCGCGCCAGCCTGCAGCACGAGCTCGAAGCCAGCATCAAGGCCCTGGTCGGGATCTCGGTCCGGGTGCGCGTCGGCGATCCCGGATCGATCGAGCGTTCGGCGGGTAAGGCGCAGCGCGTCATCGACCGCCGCGAGCCGCGCTGAGCGCCTGCCTGACCTGTAAGCCCCGCTGGTTACAAAATGTATAAAGTTATGTAATCCCCGACGCCTGTCGGGGGCAGGAGACAGTTTGTGCTGCACCTGACACAGCGCTAGAAAACGCGCGGGGATCTGCGACTCCCGGCATGCTCCGGACGGCGCAGGCAGGACTATCAGGACTACGTGATCTTCGGGGAGTCACCCGCATGAACGCACTCGCCAAGCGCTGCTGGAACGCGGCGCGCCGACATTCGCTGCATCTGCTCGCCGTCGCCGGACTCACCGGTGCGTTGCTGGTCAACGCCTGCGGCGGCGGCGCATCGACGAGCATGAACTCATCGCCACCGGCCAACACCGGCACCGCGATGGTGACCCTGACGGACATGCCCGGGGATTTCCTCAGCTACATGGTCAACGTCGTGTCGCTGCAGCTGACACGCGCCGACGGCACCACGGTCGAGACGGTGCCGGTCACCACCACGGTTGACTTCGCACAGCTGGTCGACCTGTCGGAGGTGATCAGTGCCCAGCAGGTTCCCAGCGGCCAGTATACCGGCGTTGCTCTGACGCTCGACTACAGCAGCGCGACCATCGTCATCGACAACGGCGCCGGCGGCATCACGGTGCCGGCCGCGAACATCATCAACGGCACGACCAACAACCCATTGGTCTCGCCGAACAGTCAGATAACGGTGACGCTGCAGCTGCCGTCCGGGTCGCCGCTCCTCATCACCAACGGCACGGTCTCGCATCTGGCGCTCGACTTCAACCTGAGCGCCTCGAATACCGTGGCGCCGTCGACCATCACCTCCTCGACCGCGGCTAGCGCCGTCATGGTGACGGTCAACCCGGTGCTGGTGGCGAGCCTCACGCCCGATGTCACCAGGCCGATCCGCGTGCGCGGGCCGCTGGTGAGCGTCACCAACACCTCGAGCCAGACTTCGTACACGGTCCAGGTGTGGCCGTTCTTCACCCACGCGGATGACGGCATGGGTCAGGTCGTGGTCTACACGACCGCGACCACTGCGTTCACCATCAATGGCACCGCTTACACCGGTAATGCGGGCCTGACTGCGCTCGCGGCGGTGCCGACCGGAGCGATGACCCTCGCCCTCGGGACGTTCGATACCACTACCAAGACCTTCACGGCCACGCAGGTGTTCGCCGGCACCAGCGTCCCGGGCGCCGGCCTCGACAGCGTCGAAGGCACCGTGGTCGGGCGCAGCGGGGACGTGCTGACCGTGCGCCATGCGTTCTTCGAGCCGCAGGGGGGCGGCGGTGTCCAGGGTGGAGTAGTCATGAGCGCCGCCTCGGGCACCAATGACAGCGCCATGGGCACCAACATGGGCGCGAACGACTTCGGCTTCTTCGGCCAGGTCATGGTCACGGTGGCTTCCGGCACCATGGTCACCGAGGACGGTCAGTCCGGAACCTTCGGGCCGCAGGACATCTCCGTCGGCCAGCATCTGCAGGCGTTCGGCAAGGCCGGCAGCGACTCGAGCGGCAACCGGACCCTCGATGCGAGCTCCGGGAGCGTGCGGCTGATGGTGACGCGCGCCTGGGGGCAGTTCACCTCCGCGACGAGCGGCGTGGTGACCATGAACCTGCAGGCACTCGATGGCCTGCCGCCGGCGGCCTTCAACTTCGCCGGCACCGGCATGACCGGCATGGACGCCACGGCGAGCGCCTACACCGTGGGCGTTCCCGCGGCGCTGCCGCTGCCGACGCTCAGCACCGGATTCCCGATCGCGTTCGACGGCTTCGTGACGCCGTTCGGGTCGGCGCCGCCGGATTTCGCCGCGGAGACGCTGGTGAACTTCGCGACCGCGAATGCCCGGCTGCACCTCGAGTGGATGACGCCCGGGCCGACCGCGCCCTTCGTCTCGCCCCTGAGCGCCGCCAGCGTGATGATGACTCAGGCGACCGTGCAGAGCGCGGCGGAGCACGTGGCGTTCATCGGCCCGGTGAGGGAGGATCCGGGCAGCGTGAGCGCCGGGCTTTCCTTCGTGCCGAACACCGCCTCGTCCCCCATGCTGTTTGCGATCGGGCACCGCATGAGCTGGCAGTTCCAGGTGTATTCGACCTTCAGCGACTTCATCACGGCGCTCGCCGCGGACCTCGACGGGACCACGCAGCTGCTGCGGGTCGACTCCGAGGGACCCTATGACATGAGCACCGGCGTGCAGTCGGTGAGCTTCATGGCGGTGGTGCTGAGCGACTAGTATGAAGCGCTGGAGCCGGGCGTCCTGCCCGGCCCAGCGCGGCGTCGAGCAAAAAGCGTCGTTTTTGCTCGACGCCCGCCACCTGCGGCGGCGGGCACATCCCTGTGCCTGGTGTCGATGGGAATATCCCCGGTTTTCGTTGTGCTAGCCTTGTGCCGCATCGAGGCAAGGGGACCGTACGGCCCCCTGGGGTAACACGCATGTACACGCAGGCGCTCGACGTCCACGGGCGGGAGCCGGTAGCGGCGCCGGCCGCGGATGCCAAGGCCGCGGCGGCGCGCTTTGAGGCGCGCATAGACGCCGATGAGAAGATCGAGCCCAAGGACTGGATGCCGGATGCCTACCGTCAAACGCTCATCCGGCAGATCTCCCAGCATGCGCACTCCGAGATCGTCGGCATGCTTCCCGAGGGCAACTGGATCACGCGCGCGCCCAGCCTGCGCCGCAAGGCGGTGCTGATGGCCAAGGTGCAGGACGAGGGCGGCCACGGCATGTACCTCTACAGCGCCGCTGAGACGCTCGGCATCTCGCGCGCCGAGATGTTCGAGCAGCTGCTGTCGGGCGCGGCGAAGTACTCGAGCATCTTCAATTACCCGACGCTCACCTGGGCGGACGTGGGCGCGATCGGCTGGCTGGTCGACGGCGCGGCGATCATGAACCAGATCCCGATCTGCCGCTGCTCCTACGGGCCGTACGCGCGCGCCATGGTGCGCATCTGCAAGGAGGAAAGCTTCCACCAACGTCAGGGCTTCGAGATCATGCTGACGCTGGCGCAGGGGAGCGAGGCGCAGCGCGCCATGGCGCAGGATGCGCTGAATCGCTGGTGGTGGCCGTCGATCATGATGTTCGGTCCGTCGGACGCAGACTCGAAGCACACAGCTCAGTCGATGCGCTGGAAGATCAAGCGCTTCACCAACGACGAGCTGCGGCAGAGATTCATCGACATCACCGTGCCGCAGGCGCAGTTCCTCGAGCTGACGATCCCCGACCCCGCACTGCGCTGGGACGAGGCCACGCAGCATTTCGTCATCGGGCCGATCGACTGGAATGAGTTCCACGCCGTGCTGAAGGGCAACGGCCCGTGCAACCGCGAGCGGCTCGAGGCGCGCCGCGAGGCCTACCGGGCCGGGGCCTGGGTGCGCGAGGCGGCGGCGGCGCATGCCGCCAGGCAGGCGGCACGCGAGCAGGCGCAGGCCAGGAGGCAGGCATGAGCAGTCCGGCCCCGGATCCGTCAACGGCCGACTGGCCGCTGTTCGAGGTGTTCATCCGCTCGCGCTCCGGGCTCGAGCACAAGCACGTCGGCAGCGTGCACGCTGCGGACGCGCGCATGGCGATCGAGCACGCGCGCGACGTGTATACCCGGCGCCAGGAAGGCGTGAGCATCTGGGTGGTGCGCTCGGCCGACATCGTCGCCTCGGACCCGGGCGAGTCGGAGGCGTTGTTCGAGCCGGCGCGCGACAAGGTGTACCGGCATCCGACGTTTTATGCGATTCCCGATGAGGTGAAGAATCTGTGAGCACGGCGGCCGCAGCGCCCGCGCGGCGCGACCGGGCGCTGAACGAGGCGCTGTTCCGCTACGTGCTGCGCCTCGCCGACACCAGCCTGGTGCTCGGGCAGCGCCTCGGAGAGTGGATCGGCCACGCGCCGGCGCTCGAGGAGGACCTCGGCCTCGCCAACCTCGCGCTCGACCTCATCGGCCAGGCGCGGCTGCTGCTCACCTACGCCGGGGAGATCGAAGGCCAGGGGCGTGACGAGGACGCGCTCGCGTTCCTGCGCGATGCGCCCGAGTTCCTGAATCTCACGCTCGCCGAGCAGCCGAACGGCGACTTCGCCCACACCATCGTGCGCCAGTGGCTGATCGATGCCTGGCAGATCGAGGTCTACGAGGGCCTCGCCGGATCCGCGGATACGCGGCTCGCGGCGATCGCCGCCAAGGCGCTCAAGGAGACGCGCTACCACTATCGCTTCAGCAGCGGCTGGCTGGCGCGTCTCGGCGACGGCACCGCGGAGAGCCAGGCGCGCGCGCAGCAGGCCGTCGACTCCCTGTGGCGCTTCACCGGGGAGCTGTTCACTGCCGACGAGATCGACGAGCGCATGGCCGCGGCGGGGATCGCACCGCAGCTCGCCGCGGCCGCCGAGCGCTTCGCAAGGCGCGTGGCGGAGGATCTCAACCAGGCGACGCTGGCGCGCCCGGCGCATCAGCCGTACCCCTGGCACGGCAAGCGCGGTGTGCATACCGAGCATCTCGGCCACCTGCTCGGCGAGATGCAGCATCTGCAGCGCAGCTATCCGGGGGTCCGCTGGTGAGAGCGGCGCAGTCCAGCGCGGCCGAGGGCGAGGTGTGGCGTGTCCTCGCGCGCGTGCCCGATCCCGAGATACCGGTGCTCAGCATCGTCGACTTAGGCATCGTGCGCTACGTGCACCGCGCCGCAGACGGACGGCTGCACGTCGGCATCACCCCGACCTACACCGGCTGCCCGGCGACCGCCGCGATCCGCAGCGCGACCCGCGCCGCGCTCGATGAGGCTGGCCACGGCGACGCGCTGCTCGAGGAGGTTCTCTCGCCCCCGTGGACCAGCGACTGGGTGACCCCCGAGGGGCGCGCCAAGCTCGAAGCCTTTGGCATCTCCCCGCCGGCCGCGACAGTCCAGGGCCGGATGTCCCAGCCGGTGCGCTGCCCGCGGTGCGGGAGCCTCGCGACCGAGCGGATCAGCGAATTCGGCTCCACCCCCTGCAAGGCGCATTACGTCTGCAGTGCCTGCCGCGAGCCATTCGATCACTTCAAGTGCATCTGAGATGCTGCGCTTCCATTCGCTCACGGTCAGCGCCATCAGCCCGGATGCGGAAGACGCCGTGGCGATCGCGCTCGAGGTGCCTGCGGAGCTGCGCGCTGAGTACCTCGGCGCCGCCGGGCAGCACCTCGTAGTGCGCGCCGAGATCGATGGCGAGGAAGTGCGGCGCACCTACTCGCCGGTGAACGCACCGGGCGAGTGGCCGCTCGTGATCGTGCCGCGCGTGCACACGGCGGGGAAGATGTCGCGCTATCTCGCCGAGCAGCTGCGCGCCGGCGATCCGCTCGAGGTACTGCCTCCCAACGGCAGCTTCACGCCGCGCACCGCCGCGCAACGGGGCGGCAGCTACGTCGCCTTCGCCGCCGGCTGCGGCATCACACCGGTGCTCTCGGTGGCGCGCGCGCTGCTCGCGCTGCCGGAGAAGCGCGTCATACTCTTCTATGGCAACAGCGGCAGTGCGCGCACGATGTGTCTCGAGGAGCTGCTCGCGCTCAAGGACCGCTATCTCGAGCGGCTCTCGCTGCACTTCGTAATGAGCCGCGAGCCGCAGGAGGTCGCGCTCTACAACGGCCGGATCGATGGCGAGCGGGTGCGGGAGTTTGCTGCGGCCCTGTTCCGGCCGGGCGAGATCGCCGAGTACTTCGTGTGCGGGCCCGGCGACATGATCGAGCAGGTGGGCGGGAGCCTGCGCGCGCTGGGTGTCGAGGGTGCGCGCATTCACGCCGAGCACTTCAGCGTGGCGACGGCGGGCGAGGGCGCCGGACGCGCTGCCCCCGCCGCGGAGGTTGCCGTGGCCGCTCCCAGGCCGCCGGCCGCGGCGCCCGCCAGGACGCAGGCCGAAGTCACCATCGTGATGGACGGGCGGCGCCGCGTCTTCACGATGCAGATGAACGCCGAGACCGTGCTGGATGCCGCGGCGCGTGCCGGCATCGAGCTGCCCTTCTCATGCCGCGCGGGGGTCTGCTCGACGTGCCGTACCAAGGTAGTGCGCGGCGAGGTCGAGATGGCGCAGAACTACGCTCTCGAGGACTGGGAGCTCGAGCAGGGCTACGTGCTGGCGTGCCAGTCGCGTGTCAAGAGCGAGACGCTCGAGCTCGACTACGACGAGAAGTGAGTACACGGTGAGCTACCAGACCATCCTCTTCGAGCAGAGCGGCGGCATTGCACGCCTCACCCTCAATCGGCCGGAGCGCCTCAACAGCTTCACGACCGCGATGCACGCCGAGGTGCGCAGCGCGCTCGCCGAGGTGCGCGCCCGGGAAGCGCGCGTGCTGGTGATTACGGGCGCCGGCCGTGGCTTCTGCGCGGGGCAGGACCTCAACGACCGGGCGGTGAGCCCGGGCGGCCAGGCGGCGGATCTCGGCGAGTCGATCGAGAAGAACTACAAGCCCATGGTCCTCGCCCTGCGGGCACTGCCGCTGCCGGTGATTGCGGCGGTGAACGGGGTCGCCGCCGGGGCCGGCGCCAACATCGCACTCGCCTGCGACTTGGTCGTCGCGGCGCGCTCGGCCGCCTTCGTGCAGGCATTTGCCAGGCTCGGGCTGGTGCCCGACTCGGGCGGCAGCTGGTTCCTGCCGCGCACGGTGGGTACCGCGCGCGCGCTCGGCCTCGCGTTCCTCGGCGAGAAGCTCCCGGCCGAACAGGCCGCCGCCTGGGGGCTCATCTGGCGCTGCGTCGACGACGCGGAGCTCGGCAGCGTGGTCGATGAGCTGGCGCGGCAGTTTGCCGGCGCTCCCACGCGCGGGCTGGCGCGCACCAAGCAGGCGATTTACGAGAGCTGGGGACGCACGCTCGCCGAGCAGCTCGACATCGAGCGCGACTATCAGGGGGAGCTCGGGCGTACCGCCGACTACGCCGAGGGGGTGGCCGCCTTCACGGAGAAGCGCACGCCGCGATTCTCGGGACGATGAATGGGAACTGACATGAGCAAGTCCGGCGTCCTGGAGCGCGCGCAGCGCATCGCCGAGCGGTCGGCGCAGGTGCTGTTCGAGCGCGACCGCGCCTCGCAGGCTCTCGGCATGCGCCTGGTCGAGGTGCGGCCCGGCCGGGCGCGCGTCGTCATGACGGTGCGGCCGGACATGCTGAACGGCCATGACGTCTGTCATGGCGGCATCGTGTTCGCCCTCGCCGACAGCGCTTTCGCCTTCGCGTGCAATTCCTACAACGAGAGCACGGTGGCCGCTGCCGGCGCGATCGACTTCCTCGCGGCGGCGCGCGCCGGCGACCAGCTCACCGCCGAGGCGAGCGAGCTGTGGCGTACGAAGCGCAACGGCATCTACGAGATCAAGGTGACGAATCAGCGTGGTGAGCGCGTGGCGCTGTTCCGCGGACGCTCGTACCGGATCGACGGACAGGTCACGACCATCG
This sequence comes from Steroidobacteraceae bacterium, assembly GCA_035518275.1. Classification (GTDB taxonomy): domain Bacteria; phylum Pseudomonadota; class Gammaproteobacteria; order Steroidobacterales; family Steroidobacteraceae; genus 13-2-20CM-66-19. Next base: position 23,553 of record DATIXU010000043.1, on the reverse strand, counting down.
AGGAGTGAGGCCATGCAGCTCGAGAGCTACGCCGCGGGCAAGTGGCGCGCCGGCACCGGCGCCGGTGCGGCGTTGCGCGATGCCACCACCGGCGAGGTGATCACGCACGCGAGCGCCGCGGGGCTGGACGCGGCGGCGATGCTCGCCTGGGCGCGCGAGGTGGGCGGCCCGAATCTGCGCCGGCTCACCTTCCACGAGCGCGCCGCGCTCCTCAAGGCGGTCGCCAGGGATCTCAGCGAGCATAAGGACGAGTACTACCCGGTCTCCTTCGCGACCGGCGCCACCCGTGGCGACTCCTGGATCGACATCGACGGCGGCATCAGCACGCTGTTCGTCTACGCGAGCAAGGGCACCCGGGAGCTCCCCAACAGCCGCGTCTACCTGGACGGCGCCGTCGAGGCACTGTCGAAGACCGGAACCTTCGTCGGACAGCATCTGTGTGTGCCGCTCGAGGGCGCGGCGGTCCACATCAACGCCTTCAACTTCCCGGTATGGGGGATGCTGGAGAAGCTGGCGCCGACGCTGCTCGCGGGTGTGCCGGCGATCGTGAAGCCCGCGACCCAGACCTGCTACCTGACCGAACGGGTCTGCCGGCGGATTCTCGAGTCGGGAATCCTGCCCGAGGGAGCGCTGCAGCTCATCTGCGGCGGGGTAGGGGACCTGTTCGAGCACCTCACCTGTCAGGATGTCGTGTCTTTCACCGGCTCGGCGAGCACCGCGCTCAAGCTCCGCCAGCACCCCACGGTGATGGCCAACTCCGTGCGCTTCACGGCGGAGACCGACTCGCTCAACTCCTCGATCCTAGGCCCCGATGCCGGACGCGGCTCGCCCGAGCTCGATCTCTACGTGCGCGAGGTGGTGCGCGAGATGACGGTCAAGGCCGGTCAGAAGTGCACCGCCATCCGCAAGGCGATCGTGCCGCAGGCATGTGCCGGCGAGGTCATCGAGGGCCTGCGCGCCGCGCTCGCGAAAGTGGTGCTGGGTGACCCGCGCCTCGAGCAGGTGCGCATGGGCCCGGTCGCATCCCTGAGCCAGCGGCGCGAGGTGACCGAGCAGCTTGGCAAGCTCAAGCAGGAAGCGGAAGTGGTTGCCGGTGGAGATGGCAAGCCCGAGCCCGTCGGCGCAGACCCCGAGCGCGGCGCCTTCATCGCCCCGACGCTGCTCTATTGCCGGGACGCCGGGCGGGCGCGTGCCATCCACTCGGTGGAGGCCTTCGGTCCCGTGTGCACCGTGGTCGCGTACCGGGACACGGACGAGGCGATCGCGCTCGCGCGCCGCAGCGGCGGCAGCCTGGCGGGCTCGGTGTTCACGGCGGACGATGCGACCGCCGCCCAGCTGGTTCTCGGACTCGCGCCGTACCACGGCCGCATCGTGGTGGTGAATCGCCACTGCGCAAAGGAATCGACCGGCCACGGCTCGCCGCTCCCGCACCTAGTGCACGGCGGCCCGGGCCGCGCCGGCGGTGGCGAGGAGATGGGCGGCATTCGCGGCGTGATGCACTACCTGCAGCGCACGGCGATCCAGGGCACACCGGATGTCATCACGGCGGCGAGCGGACGCTGGACACGAGGGGCCCGCGAGCTCGATCCCGGGATGCACCCTTTCCGCAAGCCCTTCGGCTCGCTCCGGATCGGCGACACCTTCCACTCCGCCGAGCGCGAGGTCACGGTCGATGACATCGAGCGCTTCGCGGCGCTCTCGGGCGATCGCTTCTACGCACACATGGACGAGGCGGAGGCGAAGCGCAATCCGCTCTTCGGCGGGCGCGTGGCGCACGGCTATTTTCTGGTGGCGGCCGCCGCGGGACTGTTCGTCGATGCGCCTTACGGACCGGTGCTCGCCAACTATGGGCTGGACAGCCTGCGCTTCGTGAAGCCGGTGAAGCCCGGCGACCGCATCCGCGTGCGCCTCACCTGCAAGGAGAAATCGCTGCGGGCCGGCGCGGGTTACGGCGAGGTGCGCTGGGACACGGCGATCAGCAATCAGAACGGCGAAGCGGTCGCCAACTACGACGTGCTGACGATGGTGAGCGAGAAGGCAATTCCCGACGCCTGAAGGCGTGCGCTCAGGCGCGCCGCACCGGAGCGCCGAAGAGGCGGAAGGCATGCCCGCGCGTCGAGACCGCCTTGACGAGCGCCCAGACTGCATCCCCGGGCGCGAGCCTGAGCGCCGCTCGAGCGGCCTCGGTGATGCGGGCCAGCACGATCGGGCCGCCCACGTCCACCTTCACGAGCACGCTCGCATGCATCTCGGGGGTGACCTCGGTGACGGTGCCGAGCAGAGCGTTGCGCACGCTCAGGCCCTCGATGGGCTGGATCGCGAGGATGATGTCACGCGCCAGGAGCTGCACCCGTACGCGCGCCCCGATCGGTACCTCCCGAAGACTCACCTGCAGCTTCCCCGAGCCGATGGCGAGCTCCGCCACGTCGCCGGCCGCATCGACCCCGGTCACCAGCCCGTCGAGCACCGCACCGACCAGGTCGGGAGCGACGATGCTGCGCAGCTCGGGGCGCAGACTGATCTCTCCGACCGCCCCGGCCGCGAGCACCCGTCCTTCCTCGAGCAGCACGATGTAGGTCGCGAGCCGCAACACCTCTTCGAACTGGTGGCTCACGTACACCATGGGGATCGCCAGCCAGTCGCGCAGCCTCTCGAGGTAGGGAAGGACTTCCTCGCGCCGCGCCACATCGAGCGCGGCCAGCGGCTCGTCCAGCAGCAGCAGCTGCGGCTGTGACAGCAGCGCCCGGCCGAGCGCGACGCGCTGGCGCTCGCCGCCGGAGAGCTGGTGCGGGCGCCGCGCGAGCAGCGCCGCGAGGCCGAGGAGATCGACCACCTCCTCGAAGCGGATGGAGTGGGGAACCGAGCGGGCGCGCTTCTCGCCGTAGCGCAGATTCCCCGCCGCGGTGAGGTGCGGGAACAGGCGCGCATCCTGGAACACATAACCGATGCGCCGCCGCTCGGGCGTCACGGCGATACCTGCGCGCGTGTCGGTCAGTACGGTGCCGGCCAGCTGCACCTCGCCCTCATCGGGGGGCAGGAGCCCGGCGAGCATGTCGACCAGCGTGCTCTTGCCGCTGCCGGAGCGGCCAAACAGCGCGATCACGCCGGGCGTCGGAGCCGCGAACGAGGCGGCGAGCGTGAATTCCGGGCGGCGCTTGAGCAGCGAGACGCGCAGCATGCCGCTAACGCCCCAGCAGCCGGCGCACGCGCCGCACGAGGACCTCGGCGGCGAGCAGGCCGGCCAGCCCTAAGACGAAGGAGAGGATCGCCAGGCGCAGGGCGAGCGGATCGCCGTCGGGCGATTGCATCGCGGTGTAGAGCGCCAGCGGCAAGGTCCGGGTCACGCCGGGGATATTGGCGGCGAAGGTGATGACGGCGCCGAACTCGCCGAGACCGGCGGCGAACGCGGTCACCGCGCCGGCGAGGATGCCGGGCAGCATCAGCGGCAGCGTGATGGTGAGGAACCGATCCAGCGGGCGGGCTCCGAGTGTGCGCGCGGCGGCCTCGAGTCCGCGGTCGACGTTCTCGAGGGACAGGCGGATGGCGCGCACCATGAGCGGAAAGGTCATGACCGCGGTCGCGAGCGCCGCGCCCGCGGTGGTGAACGGCAGCTGGATGCCGAAATGCACCTGCAGCCAGCGGCCGAGCGGCGCCCGGGCCCCGAGGAGCAGCAGCAGCACGTAGCCGACCGCGACCGGAGGCAGCACCAGCGGCAGGTGCACGAAGGCATCGAACAGGGTGCGTCCCGGGAAGCGGGCGCGGGTCAGGATCCAGGCGACCAGCACCGCGAGCGGCAGGCTGAAGGCAACACTGCGCGTGGCGACTTCCAGGGAGAGCCGCAGTGCATCCAGCTCCGCCGAGCCAACAGGTTCCATCACTCGGAACTCTCTCACGATCGGTCGGCCGGCGGCCAGCACCAGCGCGCCGTGTCAGAGTGAGGCTCACGCGCGAGGGGCGCGGGCGGCCAACACCTCAGGCCACGAGCGTTTGCGACAGGCTGACGGGCGGTCCGGGAGCCGGCGTCGGGGCGTAAGCCGCCAAGCCCTTCTCCTCGAGCCAGGCACGGTTGAAGAGCCGCGACTGGTACTTGGCTCCGCCGTCGCAAAGCACGGTGACGATAGTATGTCCGGGTCCGAGCTGGCGCGCGACCTGGAGCGCGCCCGCGACATTGACGCCGCTGGTGCTGCCGAGGAAGAGTCCCTCCTCGTGGAGCAGCCGGTAGACGCAGCGAACCGTCTCGGTGTCGGGAACGTGCACCGCGCCGTCGATCGGCGCGTCCTTGAGATTGGCCGTGATACGACCGATGCCGATGCCTTCCGTGATCGACCCGCTGCCGGTCGCCTGCAGCGTGCCGCTGCGGAAGTATTCGTACAGGCTGCTGCCGGGCGGGTCGGCGAGCACGCAGCGCACGGCGCGGCTCTTCGACTTGAGGAACTTCGCGACCCCGGCGAGCGTGCCGCCCGTGCCGGTCGCCGCCACGAAGGCATCGATCCGCCCGCCGGTCTGCGCCCAGATCTCGGGACCGGTGGTGGCGACGTGCGTGTCGCGATTGGCGGTGTTGTCGAACTGGTTGGACCAGATCGCGTTGGGAAGGGAAGCGGCGAGGCGCTGGGCCACCTTCTGATACTGGTTGGGATTGCTGTAGGGGACGACCGGGACCTTGTGAACCTCGGCACCCAGCATCTCGAGCAGCCGGTACTTCTCCGGCGACTGGTTGTCGGGCATGACGATGATGCAGCGGTAGCCGCGCGCGTTGCAGACGTGCGCGAGTCCGATGCCGGTGTTACCGGCCGTGCCCTCGACGACGGTGCCACCGGCCTCGAGCTGCCCGCGCCGCTCGGCGTCGGCGATGATGGCGGCGGCGGCGCGGTCCTTGACCGAGCCGCCGGGGTTCATGAACTCGGCCTTGCCGAGAATCTCGCAGCGGCTCTCCTCACTCACCCGGCGAAGGCGAATGAGGGGCGTGTTGCCCACGGCTCCGGTGAAACCCGCGACGCTGCTCATGCCAGGGCGATAGTAACGCAGTCCGCAGGCTGCAGCGGTGCCCGGTCAGGCAGGGGCGCGCGGCCCGCGCTTGCGGCCAGTGCCGTGACCTCCCCCACGATGAGCAGCGCGGGGGCCGCGACCTGCGCGCGCGCCGCGAGCGCGGCCAGCGAGGCGAGCGGCGCGCGCAGTACGCGCTGCGCAGGCAGCGTCGCTTGCTCGACGATGGCCGCGGGCAGATCTGCCGCGGCTCCCGCAGCCCGCAGCCGTGCGACGATCCGGGGCAGCTGCGCGACCGCCATGTAGAACACGATGGTCTGATGCGGGCGGGCCAGCGCGCGCCAGTCGAGCGAGTCATCCGCCGCGGCATGGCCGCTCACCAGGGTCACACTGTGCGCGAGCCGGCGGTGCGTGAGCGGAATGTCGGCGGCGGCGGCGGCGCCGAGCGCCGCCGTGATCCCGGGAACGACGCGATAGGGGATGCCCGCGCGCGCGAGCACCTCGATCTCCTCGCCGCCGCGCCCGAACACATAGCTGTCGCCGCCTTTGAGGCGCGCAACCCGCCGACCTGCGCGCGCCAGGCTCACCAGCAGCTGGTTGATGCGCGACTGCCCGGCATGATCGCCGGTCTCCTTGCCGACGAAGATACGCTCGGCGTCGCGCCGCGCACGCTCGAGGATCGCATCGGGCACCAGCCGGTCGTAGAGGATCACGTCGGCCTCCTGCAGGAGCTGCAGGGCGCGCAGCGTGAGCAGGTCCGGGTCGCCGGGGCCTGCGCCGATGAGATAGACCTCGCCGGGACCGTCGCTGGAGCCGCGCAGCTCGCGGGCGAAGCTGCGCGCGGCGGCGGACTCATCACCGCTCAGGACCTCAACGCCGGCACGCCCATCGAGCAACCGTTCCCAGAAGGGACGCCGCGCCGCGGGCGCGAGCGCCCGGTTGACCGCTGCGCGCCGGGCGCCGAGGAAGCGGGCGAGCGCGCCGAGCCGTGCGGGCAGCAGGGCCTCGATCTGCGCGCGCACGCGCCGGGCGAGTACCGGACTCGCGCCCGCTGAGCTCACCGCGACCACGATCGGTGAGCGGTCGATGATGGCCGGGAAGATGAAGCTCGAGAGCTCGGGAGAGTCGACGACGTTGACGGGAATGCGGCGCGCACGCGCCGCCCGCGATACCGCGGCATTCACCGCGCGGTCGTCGCTCGCGGCGATGACCGCCGCGGCGCCCGCGAGCCGCTCGGGCGCGAAGGCTTCTGCGAGGTGCGTGAGCTCGCCGCGCGCCACGCGCAGCGCGAGTTGCGGCCCGAGCTCCGGCGCCAGCACGGTGACGCGCGCGCCGCTCCTGAGCAGCCAGTCGGCCTTGCGCGCCGCCACGTGGCCGCCGCCGACGACGACGGCGGCAACACCCGCCAGGCGGAGGAACACCGGGAGATAGTCCATGGCCACCCGACTATAGCCGCGGTGCGTCGGCGAACCGTACGAAGCATTGCTTCTTAGGGGCTGCGCGGCGGTTATGGAGCGGTGACAGGCCTGTCACGGGGCGGTAGCCTTGAGCTTGGCATGAAGCTCCATCAACTGCGTTACCTGGCCGCTGTCGCCCAGAGCGGTCTCAACATCACGGCGGCGGCGCACAAGCTGCACACCTCGCAGCCCGGCGTCAGCAAGCAGATCAAGCTGCTGGAGGACGAGCTCGGCTTTCAGATCTTCGTGCGCGAGGGCCGCAATCTCACCCGTATCACGCCCGCAGGCCAACAGGTGATCGAGCGGGCACTGCGCATCCTGCAGGAGGCGCAGAGCATCCGTGACCTGTCGACCGAGTTGCGCGACGAAGGCAAGGGAAGTCTCTCGATCGGCACGACGCACACCCAGGCCCGCTACGTGCTGCCGGACGTGATCCGCGGGTTCCGTGGCCGCTACCCGCAGGTGCGTCTCAACCTCCACCAGGGAACCTCCGAGCAGATCGCCGAGATGGTCGCGGACGACCGGATCGACTGCGCAGTCGCCACCGGCTCCGAGGCGCTGTTCGCGGACCTGACGCTGCTGCCCTGCTACCGCTGGCATCGCACGGTGATCGTTCCCAGGGGGCACGCGCTCGCGAACGGCGGCAAGCTCACGCTGCGCGCACTGGCGGCGTACCCGCTGATCACCTACACCTTCAGTTTCACGGGCCCATCCTCGCTCCACGAGGCGTTCGCCAGGGCGTCGCTGATCCCGAACGTCGCCATCACCGCGCGCGATGCCGACGTGATCCAGACCTACGTGCGGCTCGGGCTCGGCGTCGGCATCGTGGCGCACATGGCGATCGACCCGGAAGACCCCGATCTGGTGGCGATCGATGCCAGCCACCTGTTCGCCGCCCACACCACCTGGCTCGGATTCCGGCGCGGGACCCTGCTGCGGAAATACATGTACGACTTCGCGCAGCTCCTCGCCCCGCACCTCGACCGGCGGCTGGTCGAGCGGGCGCATCGGGCCGCCTCCGCCGAAGAGGTCGCCCAGCTGTTCAGCGAAATCGCCCTACCGGAGCGCTAAAGCGCGAAGAATCGCTGGCGCCCGGGATTGGCATCCACCGCGCCGGGCTGATAGGCGACGCTGTAGCGGGTGAGAGCGCGGCGCGCGGCCTCGAGATCCTCACCCGGGGCGAGCTCCATCGCATCGAACCCACAGCGCGCGAGCAGGAACACCTGATCCTGCTTCACTCCGGCTCCCACGGCGCGCAGCTCGCCCCAGAATCCGAGGCGCGTGCGCAGCAGCCGGCCCTGGGAATAGCCGCGGCCGTCGCCGGCGTTGGGAAACTCGACCGCCACCAGATTGAGCCGCGGCAGGTCCGCCGCGAGATCCTCGGGGGCGTCGGCCGGCGTCAGGCGCACGCCGAGCCGCCCGCGCCATGCGGACCAGCGTGCAGCGCCGGCGCGCAGCTCCGCCAGGGGGAGGATGACCGAGGCCCCTGCGGCGAGCTCCTCGCCGAGATGGCGCCAGTCGTCGGCGACGATCTCACGCCGCCTGAGGATGTTGCGCATAGGCGCCCACGCGGAAGGGGGCGAGCCCCACACGGTTCAGGGTCTCGATGAATGGCTCGTCCTCGGCGCGCAGCGCCCGATACACCTCGACGATGCGGCCGATGGTCGCTGCGACCTCGTGCTTCGGTACCGAGGGACCGATCACCTCGCCGAGCGCCGTGTAGCCGTTGGCCGAGCCTCCGAGGCTGATCTGGTACCACTCCTCGCCGTGCTTGTCGACGCCGAGGATGCCGATGTGGCCGACGTGGTGGTGGCCGCAGGCGTTCATGCAGCCGGACATCTTGATCTCGATGTTGCCGAGATCGTAGAGGTAGTCGAGATCGTCGAAGTGCCGCTGGATGTCGTGCGCGACGCCGAGCGTGCCGGCGTTGGCGAGCGAGCAGAAGTCGAGTCCCGGGCAGGCGATGAGGTCGGTCAGCGTGCCGATGTTGGGCATCGCGAGCCCCTGGCTCTCGAGCTCGCGCCACACCTCGTAGAGCCGGTCCTGCGGCACGTCGGCGAGCAGCAGATTCTGGCTGTGGGTGGTACGGATCAGGCCGAAGCTCACGCGCTCGGCGAGGTCCGCGACCGCCTCCATCTGCGCCGCGCTCGCGTCTCCGGGGTTGCCGCCGTGCGCCTTCAACGACACGAACACCGCGCGGTAGCCCGGCACGCGGTGCGCGCGGGTGTTGTAGCGGTACCAGGCGGCGAAGCGCGGCTCGCGTCCGGCCGTGACGTCCCGGTCGGCGAGCGCCTCATAGGACGGCGGGCGGAAGAAGCCACGCATGCGCTCGACGTCGGCGGCCGTCAAAACCGGCGCGCTCGCGCGCCCCGCCTGCCACTCGGCCTCGACCTGGTCGCGGAAGCCGGCCGCGCCCAGTGACTTGACCAGCACCTTGATGCGCGCCTTGTGGATGTTGTCGCGCCGGCCGTGCCGGTTGTAGACGCGCAGGATCGCCTCGAGATAGCCGAGCAGATCCGCGAGCGGCAGAAAGTCGCGGATCAGGGCGCCGACGAGCGGCGCGCGTCCGAGCCCGCCACCCACCAGCACCGCGAAGCCGAGCTCGCCGCCGGCGGAGCGCTTGAGGTGCAGGCCGATGTCATGGACCTCGGAGGCGGCCCGGTCCTCGGGCGAGCCGGTGATCGCGATCTTGAACTTGCGCGGCAGATAGGTGAATTCCGGGTGCAGCGTGGCCCATTGGCGCACGATCTCGCAGTAGGGGCGGGGATCGTCGATCTCCTCGAGGGCGATGCCGGCCATATGATCGGCGGTGACGTTGCGCACGCAGTTGCCGCTCGTCTGGATCGCGTGCATCTGGACCGTGGCGAGCTCGGCGAGGATGTCCGGCACGTCGGCGAGCGCGGGCCAGTTGAGCTGCAGGTTCTGCCGGGTGGTGAAGTGCCCGTAGCCGCGATCGTAGCGGCGCGCCAGGGCGGCGAGCTTGCGCAGCTGCGCCGCGCGCAGCAGCCCGTAAGGGATCGCGATGCGCAGCATCGGAGCGTGCCGCTGGATGTAGAGGCCGTTGCGCAGCCGCAGCGGCCGGAACTCGTCCTCGGAGAGCTCGCCCGCGAGATGCCGGCGCGTCTGGTCGCGGAACTCCGCGACCCGCTCCTCGACGAAGGCCTGGTCGAGCTCATCGTAGCGGTACATGCCGCTGCGACTATATTCGGGCGCGGCGCACTGCCTAAATACCGTGTGGTTGGGTGCGCCTCTTTCTGGGGTTATGAGCGTGTGCAACACTAGGCACGCGGGCGCGGCGGGAACGCCGCGGATCTTCGGGGGACGTGAGCCGTGGCGGGACTCTACTTCGACGAGTTCGAACCGGGACAGCGCTTCGAGCATGCGGTGCGCCGTACCGTGACCGAAGCCGACAACGTGCTCTTCAGCACGCTCACCATGAACCCGGCCGCCATCCACCTGGACGCCGAGTACTCAAAGAGCACGGTCTTCGGCGAGCGCATCGTCAACAGCCTGTTTACGCTGGGACTGCTGATCGGGCTGTCGGTATACGACACGACCCTCGGCACCACGATCGGCAACCTGGGCTTCGAGGAGGTGCGCTTCCCGAAGCCGGTGCTGCCCGGCGACACGCTGCGAGCCACCACCTCGGTGGTGTCCAAGCGCGCGAGCCAGTCGCGCCAGGATTCCGGCATCGTGGTGTTCGAGCATCGTGCCTTCAACCAACGCAACGAGGAGGTCGCCTCCTGCCGCCGCGCGGCGCTCATGCTGAAGAGGCCGGCGTGAGCTCAGGGCGTCCGCCGGGTGCGCTGCGCTCGTGGCTGTTCGTGCCGGGCGACAGCGAGCGCAAGCAGGCGAAGGCGCTCGGCACCGGAGCCGACGCGCTGATCCTCGATCTCGAGGACTCGGTGGATCCGGCCCAGCTGCCCGCGGCGCGCGCGCGCGTGCGCGAGCTGCTGGGGGCCCACCCGGAGGGCTCGGCCCCGCAGCTCTGGGTCCGCATCAACCCCCCGCAGGGCGCGATCTGGCGTCAGGATCTCGCGGCGCTGTTCGGCGCGGCCGCCAAAGCCAAGGGCAACGACGCGCGTTCAGGGCCGGATGGCATCGTCCTGCCGAAGGTCTCGACCGCCGCGGAGATCGTCGAGGTTGCCGATCACCTCACGACTCTCGAGACCGACCGCGGCATGAGCCGCGGTGCTACCGGATTGCTCGTCATCGCGACCGAGACTCCGCGGGGGCTCTTGTCGCTGCCGCAGTACCCGGCGGTGCTCGGCGCCGCGCGGGCCGCGGCCGTGCGGCTCGCGGGACTCACCTGGGGGGCGGAGGACCTGGGCGCCGCGCTCGGAGCGAGTGCCCGTCACGACTCCTCGGGAGCCCTGACCTTTACCTTCGCGCTGGCGCGTACCACCTGTCTGCTCGCGGCGGCCGCACTTGGCGTGCAGGCGATCGACGGCGTGCACGTCGACTTTCGCGATGCGGCGGGCCTCGAGCGCTCCCTCGCCGAGGCGCGCCGCGACGGCTTCTCGGGAAAGCTCGCGATCCACCCCGACCAGGTCGCGCCGATCAACGCCGCGTTCACTCCCACCGAGGCGGAGCGCCAGCACGCAAGGCGCGTGGTCGCGGCCTTCGCGGCCGCGGGCAGCGCGGGAGTCGCGAGCCTCGACGGGCAGATGATCGATCGGCCGCATCTGCTGCAGGCGCGGCGCGTGCTCGCCGCCGGCGGCGCGCACGGCAAGAGCGGGTGAGGGCGATGTCGTCAGGGAACGGCTGAGTCCGGCGGCGCGAGCTGCAGCAGATCCTCCGGGGTGTCGAGGTCGAGCTCCGCGGCCGGCATGGGCACGCGGATCACACGATCGGCGCTGCGCCGCAGGACCGAGCGCGCTCCGGCGTCGCCGCGCAGCGCCGCCAGCTCAGTGAAGGCGCTGCGGGGGAAGATCGCGGGCGCGCCGGTCGTGCCGGCGTAGAGCGCGGCGACGATGGATTGCGGACGGCGGCGCCAGGTGCCGGCGAGGCGCCTGAGATCATCCGAGGTGACCGCCGCCTGATCGGCCAGCACCAGCATCACGCCGGCACAGGTCGACGGCAGCCGCGCGACTCCCGCGCGGATCGAGCTCGCGAGCCCCTCGCGCCAATGGCGGTTGACGACCACCGCTCCGGGACAATGCTTGAGGAGCGGCGCGAGCTCAGCCGCGCCGGCGCCCAGGACGACGAGCAGCGCGTTGCCGGTGACCTCCGCGGTACGTGTCACGACCGCGTGCAGCAACGGGCGTCCGGCGATGCGCACCAACTGCTTGGGCGAGCCGAAGCGCGTGGACGCGCCGCCCGCCAGCACGATCGCATAGAGCCGGTCGCCGGTTCTGCCTGCGGGTGAGGCTACGGGCAAGCTACGCGCCTGAGCCTGCCGCGCGAACGCGCGCATGCAGCGCGCGCTCCTGCGAGACCGAATCAGCGTCGATCCCGCCGAACGCTCTCCAGTCGGAGACACGGGGATTCGAGGCGAGCAGCACCTCGATGGCGCCGCGCCGGGCGTCCCAGGGCCCGTTGATGAACTTAGCCATCGCCTGCCAGGTCTCGAGCGCCGGACCGGCTTGCTTCAGCATCCCGAGCGCCTCGTGCCCGTGGCCCCCCGGGCCCACCGCCGCGAGCGCGATGCGGCCCGAATCCGTCGGAGGGCGGCGCGCGTAGAGCTCGCCGAGGCGCTGATCGCGCCGGTCGAACCAGTCGAGCACGAGGGCGAGGTACTCGCCGCTCGCTGCGCACAATGCCTCGAGCGCGGCATGGCCTGAGGGCGCCGGCGGGCCGGCGTGCGCCGCGGCACAGGCGCTCGCAACCTCCCGCGCGTGGCGGCGCTCGATGGCAAGCTGATTGCGCAGCAGCTCGATCTCGTTCATGGACGTGCACGAAATTACTGGATATATTCGACGTAAGTAATTGATAATGCGTATAATAGTATCTGAGATCAGGCGGCAACCACTCGTCCGCGAAGGGTGCGGCGACGCTGCGATTATGCCAGCCTTGCGACGGCGCGCGCCGCATCGGCGCGCCCGCCCGCTGAGCCGTTGCGTGCACCCGTAGCCCTTCAGTAGAGTCCAACGGCCTTTTGCATTTCGCCTCGAGAATCCCAACGCGATGAGCAAGACCGATCCCTGGGTCGTGCACAAGTTCGGGGGGTCGAGCGTCGCTGACGCCGACTGCTTCCGGCGGGTGGCGGCCATCATTGAAGCGTTGCCCTCGGCCCGGGCCGGCGTCGTGCTGTCCGCGTGCCGCGGCGTGACGGACGCGCTGCTGCGCCTGGTGGCGCTCGCCGAGCGCCAGGACGAGAGTTTCCGCGGCGAGATCGCCGAGCTGCGTGCACGTCACGGCGCGATCGCCGCCGAGCTGCTCGAGCCCGCCTCCGCCTGGAGCTATCTCGAAGGCTTCGATCGTGACTGCCGCGACCTGCAGGCGGTGCTGCACGCGGTCACGCTGACGCGGGCGGCGGCCCACAACGTCACCGACCTGGTCGCCGGCTATGGCGAGCTGTGGTCGACCCAGCTGTTCCAGCGCTTCCTTGCGGAGCGCGCGCACCGTCCGGGTGCCGTGCAATGGATCGATGCACGGCGGGTCGTGATCGTCGAGTGGGGGCCGCTCGGCCCGGGCATCCAGTGGGCGGAGTCGCAGGCCAACCTGAATGCCCTCGTGCCCAGGGACTTCCGCGGCACGCTGGTCATCACCGGATACATCGCCTCCGACCGGCGCGGCGTCCAGACCACCATCGGCCGCAACGGCAGCGACTTCTCGGCATCGATCTTCGGCAAGCTGCTGGCGGCGGGCGAGATTCACATCTGGACCGACGTCGACGGCGTGCTGTCGGCCGACCCGCGCCGCGTGCCGGATGCGCGCGTCATCGACTCGCTCTCCTACAACGAGGCGATGGAGCTCGCCTATTTCGGCGCCAAAGTGATCCATCCGCAGACCATGGCGCCTGCAGTGGCTGACGGCATCCCCGTCTGGATCCGCAACACCTTCGCCCCGGAGAAGCCCGGCACGCTCATCTGCGCGCACCCCACCTCGACGCTGCCGGTCAAGGGGATCACCAGCATCGAACGCGTCGCACTGATCAACCTGGAAGGCACGGGCATGATCGGCGTACCAGGGACCGCGCACCGCCTGTTCGGCGCACTGCGCGAGGAGCGCATCTCGGTCATCCTGATCTCCCAGGGGAGCTCGGAGCACTCGATCTGCTGCGCCCTTCCGCAGGAGCAGGCCGAGCGCGCCGTCGCGGTGCTGCGCCAGGCGTTCGCGGCCGAGCTCGCCGGGGGCCAGATTCAGAGCGTCGACATCGACCCGGACCTGGCGATTCTCGCAGTGGTGGGCGACGGCATGGCGGGTACGCCGGGCGTGGCGGCCAAGGTGTTCAACTCGCTCGGCGCTTCGGGCGTCAACGTGCGCGCCATCGCGCAGGGCGCTTCCGAGCGCAACATCTCGGTGGTGGTTGAGGGGCGCAACACCACGCGCGCGCTGCGCGCGGTGCACGCGGGACTGTATCTCTCACCGCACACGCTCTCGGTCGGCGTCATCGGCCCCGGGAGCGTCGGCCGGGCGTTCCTCGAGCAGCTGGCCTCGCAGAGCGAGCGGCTGCGCGAGCAGGCGCGGCTCGACCTGCGCCTGCGCGGCGTGATGGGCTCGAAGCGCATGCTGCTGGCGGAGCCGGGCATGACGCCGGCCAGCTGGCGCGAGCAATACCAGCACAGCGCCACTCCGGCCGACATCGAGCGTTTCCTCGAGCACGTGCGGGTCGATTATCTGCCGCACACGGTGCTGGTCGATTGCACCGCGAGCGCGGCGATCGCTGCGCGCTACGCCGACTGGCTGGCCGCCGGCATCCACATCGTGACGCCGAACAAGCGCGCTAACAGCGGCGACCTGGCGTACTACCGGCGGCTGCGTGAGGCGCGGCGCGCCGGTGGCTCGCATTATCTCTACGAGGCGACCGTCGGAGCGGGCCTGCCGGTGGTGCACACGCTGCGCGACCTGTGCGAGACCGGTGACGAGGTGGTGAGCATCGAGGGCATCCTCTCCGGCACGCTCGCCTATCTCTTCAACGTCTACGACGGCAGCGCGAGCTTTTCCGACATCGTGCGCGCCGCGCGCCAGCGCGGCTACACCGAGCCCGACCCGCGCGACGACCTCTCGGGCACCGACGTGGCGCGCAAGATCACCATTCTGGGCCGCGAGATGGGACTCGGCCTCGAGCTCGCGGACGTCAAGGTCGAGAGCCTGGTGCCGCCGGAGCTGCGCGGCGGCTCGATCGACGAATTCATGCAGCAGCTGCCGCGCTTCGACTCGCTGATGCGCGGCCGGCTCGACAGCGCGCGCGCGCGCGGTAAGGTACTGCGCTACATCGGCCGCCTGACGGCCGCGGGCGAGGCGAGCGTCGGTCTTGCCGAGCTGCCGCAAAGCGATGCCTTTGCGAACATCGCCCTCACCGACAACGTGGTGCGCTTCGCGACGCGGCGTTACTGTGAGAACCCGCTGATCGTGCAGGGGCCGGGGGCCGGGCCCGAGGTGACCGCGGGCGGCGTATTCGCCGACCTGCTGCGCCTCGCGGCCTACCTCGGGGCGCGGCTGTGACCACCGGGAGGGAGCGCGCAACCGCCTTCGCTCCGGCTTCGGTTGGCAACGTTGCGATCGGCTTCGACATCCTCGGCTTCTCGGTGGAGGCGCTCGGCGACCGCGTGAGCGTCGCGCGCCGCGGCGAAGCCGGCGTCGCCATCGGCGCGGTCCGCGGCATCGCCGGGGTGCTGCCGCGCGAGCCGCGCGACAACACCGCCGGGCGGGCGCTGCTGGCGCTGTACGAGGCGGTGCAGCCGGGCTTTGGCTTCGTGCTCGAGATCGACAAGGGCATCCCGCTCGCCTCCGGTCTCGGGGGCTCGGCCGCCTCGGCGGTCGGGGCGGTGGTCGCGGCCAACGCGCTGCTGCCCTCACCCTGCAGCCAGGAGCAGCTGCTGAAATTCGCCCTGGCGGGGGAGGCGGTGGCGAGCGGCTCCCGGCACGTCGATAACATCGCGCCCTCGCTCTACGGGGGCCTGGTTCTCACCGTGGGGATCGATGAGCCGCGCGTGAAGCAGATTCCGGTGCCGGCCGGCATCCGCGCCGTCGTCGTCCACCCGCACATGTTTCTCGCCACCGCCAGGGCGCGCGCGATCCTGAAGAGCAGCGTCGAGCTGTCGGATTTCGTCTGGCAGACGGCGCATCTCGCCGGCTTCATCTCCGGGTGCTACACCGACGATCTCGACCTGATCCGCACCTCGTTCGAGGACGTCGTCATCGAGCCGCAGCGCCAGGCGCTGATTCCGGGATTCCAGGAGGTGCGCGCTGCCGCCCTGCGCGCCGGTGCGCTCGGGTGCTCGATCTCGGGGGCGGGACCGGCGATGTTCGCCTGGGTGCTCGAGGCGAGCGCCCCGGCGGTGCTCGCGGCCATGGGGCACGAATTCCAGGTGCGAGGACTCGAGAGCAACGGCTGGATCGTCGATATGCGCCGCGCCGGCGCCCGGGTGATTGCATGAGCGGGCGGGCGATGCCGCGATGAGCGGGGCGTTCGCGTTCACCAGCTCGCGAGATGCCAGCGTCCGGATGAGTTTCAGCGCGGCGCTCCTGCAGGGGCTGGCGCCGGACGGCGGCCTGTACGTGCCGGCCGCCTGGCCAGGGCTCGCGGTCGAGGACTTTGCGGGCGCGGTCAGCCTTCCCGAGGTGGCGCAGCGGCTGCTCACGCCGTTCCTCGCCGGTGACCGGCTCGCGCCCGAGCTGGCGGCGCTGGCGCGCGAGGCTCTGACTTTTCCGGCGCCGCTCGTGCCGCTCGACGCGGAAGGCCGGCTGTCGGTGCTCGAGCTCTTCCATGGGCCGACGGCGGCGTTCAAGGATTTCGGCGCGCGTTTCCTCGCGGCCTGCTTTGCGCGCCTGCTTGGCGCCGGGGCGCGGCCCCTCACGATCCTCGTGGCAACCTCCGGCGACACGGGAGGCGCGGTGGCCGCAGCGTTTCACCGCCGTCCCGGGATCGAAGTGGCGGTGCTCTTTCCCAAGGGGCTGGTATCGCCGACGCAGGAGCGGCAGCTCACCTGCTGGGGCGGCAACGTGCGCTCGCTGGCCGTGCGCGGCACGTTCGACGACTGCCAGCGGCTCGTCAAGGAGGCGTTCCTCGACGGCGAGCTGCGCGCGCGCGGCGCACTGTCATCCGCCAACAGCATCAACCTCGGGCGTCTGCTGCCGCAGGCGGTCTATTACGCGGCCACGAGCCTCGCGGTCTGGCGTGCGCACGGCGAGCGCGCCTCCTTCGTGATACCGAGTGGCAACCTCGGCAACTCGCTCGCGTGCCTCTGGGCACGGCAGGCGGGACTGCCGATCGGGGCGGTGGTGCTGGCGCACAATGCCAATCGCACCGTCCCCGATTACCTCGCGAGCGGGGAGTGGCGCCCGCGGCCGAGCGTGGCGACGCTGGCCTCCGCCATGGACGTCGGCAACCCCAGCAACATGGAGCGGCTGCGCGCGCTCTATCCGGAACTGGCGCAATTGCGGCAGGCCGTGAGCGCCGTCAGCGTGAACGACCAAGAGATCCGCGAGCGCATCCGCGCCGGTTACCGCACTTACGGGCAGATCTGGTGCCCGCACACGGCGACCGCAGCCGAAGCCTGGGAGCGATTGTCCCCGCAGCAGCGTGCGCAGGGACGCTGGGTGCTGGTGTCGACCGCCCATCCGGCCAAGTTCCGCGAGATCGTCGAGCCGTTGATCGGCCGCAGTGTGCCGATGCCGGAGAGCCTCGCGCAGCTGTTTGCGCGACCGGTCCAGTGTGCTGAAATCGACGCCACGCTCGGAGCGCTGCGGACGGCGCTTGGGTCTTAAGGGGGGGTCTTGGACGAGTTGAGTAAGCTGCCGCCCACCGTCTGGGCTCTGGCGCTCGGGGCGGCGGCACTGTTGGTCGTGTCGTGGTGGGCCTGGCGCTGGTACGGCTTCCACCGTGCCCGCCGCGCGCTGCGCGCCGCGGTCACCGGCGGAGCGGCCGATCATCTGGCCGATGCACTGGTGCCGGACGGCATGGGGGGCGGATTCCACGTCGACTTCCTGCTGCTTACCATGCGTGGCGTCGTGGTGATCGATCTGCGCGACGTCCGCGGCAACATCTTCGGAGGCGATCAGATGGCCGAGTGGACCGTGATGGACGGGGCGCGGCGCTTCACCTTCACCAATCCGCAGAGTGCCCTCTACGACCGGATCGCCGCGGTGAAGGCGGTCGCCGGGGACGTGCCGGTCGAAGGGCGCATCGTCTTCACCCGCCGCGGCAAGTTCCCCAAGGGCCTGCCGAAGTGGACGCTCATGGTGGATGCGCTGCGGGCCGAATTCCCACCGGTCGAGTACCAGTCGCACGCCGAGGCCACCGCGCCCTTGAGCGAAGGCTGGCGGCGGCTCAAGGACGCCGTCAAGCCGAGCTATATGGCCGATATGCGGTAGGAAGGCTTCAGGACACCGTCCGCGCGTGATCCGCGAGCACCAGCGAGACGCAGGCGGTGAGCTTCTTCGCGTACTCGATGTGCAGGAACTCGTTCGGCCCGTGCGCGTTGGCGTGCGGCCCGAGCACTCCCGTGATGAAGAACTGCGTGCGTGGAAAGCGTTCACCCAGCATCCCCATGAACGGGATCGTGCCGCCGCAGCCCATGTGCACGGCGTCGCGGCCGTAGATCGCCTGACTGGCGCGCCCGATCGACTGCTCGAGCCACGGCGCAAAGGCCGGCGCATTCCAGCCGGTGCTGGCCCCGCCCGGCTCGAACCGCACCTCGGCGCCGTAGGGCGGGTCGCGCTCGAGCGCCTCGCGCACCGCCTGCGCCGCCCGCGGGGCATCACAGGTCGGCGGCGTGCGCAGCGAGATCTTCACGGTGAGCTGCGGCAAGAGCACGTTCCCCGCGGCGGCGGTCGGCGGCAGGCCGTCCGCTCCCGTGACGGCGAGCGTCGCCCGCCAGGTGCTGTTGATGATGAGCTCGGCGGGATCGTTCGACACCGGCTGGACGCCCTTCGCCCAGGGAAGTTTTCCGGCGACCGAGCCTCCCAGCACGCTGGCGGCCACCACCGCCTGGGCACGCCGGTCAGCCGGCAGCGTGACGTGAAGATCATCGAGCAGCAGGTCGCCGGTCACCGGGTTCTCGATGCGCGCGAGCAGCTGCTCCAGGATCCGGAACGGGGTCGGGGCAATGCCGGTGGCCATGCCTGAGTGCACGCCCTCGGTGAGCACCCGCACGGTCAGCATGCCGATGAGATTCCCGCGCAGCGAGGTCGTGCACCAGACCTGGTCGTAGTTGCCGCACTCGGCGTCGAGGCATACGACGAGCGAAGGCTCCGGAATGGCGGAGCCGAGCGCCGCGAGATGCGCCGGGAGATCATCGCTGCCGCTCTCCTCGCAGGCTTCGATCAGCACGACGCAGCGCGGCAGCCGTACCTGCTGCTCCTTGAGCGCCGCGATGGCGGTGAGGGAGCTGAACACCGCGTAGCCGTCGTCGGCCGCGCCTCGCCCGTAGAGCTTGCCGTCGCGGATGACCGGCTCCCAGGGACCTAAGCCCGGCAGCCAGCCCGTGAACTCGGGCTGCTTGTCGAGGTGGCCGTAGAGGAGGGCACAGCCCGGCAGCTCCCCGGGAATGTCGATCAGGAGCAGCGGAGTCCGGCCCGGCTGGCGCCGTATCTCGACCTTGAGGCCCGGCAGCGGCTGCAGCCGGCACCACTCGGCCATGAGCTGCACGGCTGCTTCCATGTGTCCGTGACTCTCCCACTCGGGGTCGAAATCCGGGGACTTGTTGGGGATGCGCACGTAGGCGGTCAGGCGCTCGACGATCGACGTGTCCCAGGTGTTGGCGACGAAGGTGTTGAGCCGCTTGAGGTCCATGAAGGTTTCCTGTGAGTTTATTGTTGCAATATCAGTCGATTACCATTGATACTGAAGGTGATATATCGAACAGGTAGTAGCGGTCGGAGTGGCCTCGGAGAGCGTATGTATACCTCCTTTTCGCAATGGTTAGGTGGTCGCCTAACTATCGTGAAAAGGGACTATCAAGGTCCGCCAGTCGCGCCCTATGCGACGGGCAGGCGAAACAATTCTCGCGCGCCCGCCGTGCTCGAGCGTGCGAGCGCCTCGAGCGGCTCGCTGCGCGCCGCGGCCACCACTGCCGCGATATGGGGAAGATACGCCGGCTCGTTGCGGCGCGAGGCGGGCCTCGGGATGAGATCGCGCGGCAGGAGGTAAGGACCGTCGGTCTCGAGCAGCAGTTTTGCGGCAGGTATGCCCCGCATGAGGGGCTTGAGGTGTGCGCCGCGGCGCTCATCGCAGATCCAGCCGGTGATGCCGATCGAGAGCCCGAGCGCGAGGTAGGCGTCGAGCTCTTCGGGCCCGCCGGTGAAGCAATGCGCCACCCCCGCGTGCCGGGCGCCGTGCTCGCGCAGGATGGCGACGAAGTCCGCATGGGCGTCGCGCTGATGCAGGAACACGGGCTTGCCGAGCCGCGCGGCGAGCTCGAGCTGGCGGTGAAAGGCCTGCTGCTGCATTTCGCGCGGAGAGAAATCACGAAAATAATCGAGGCCGCATTCACCGACTGCCGCGACTTCGGGAGCGCGCGCGAGCTCCTCGAGCTCGGAGAGGCGCGCCGTCGTGAGCTCGCTCGCATGATGCGGGTGCACGCCCGCCGTGGCAAACAACGTCCCGGGATGCTGCCGGGCGAGTGCAAGCGCGCCGCGGGTTCCCGACAGCGTCGCCCCGGTGACCAGCATCTGCACCACGCCGGCCGCACGTGCACGGGCGAGCACCGAGTCGCGGTCGCCGTCGTAGCTGTCGTGGCCGAGGTTGATGCCGATGTCGATGAGCGCCGCGGGCGGCACCCCTGTGCTATGGTTTTGCATGCGCGCGAATATTCTACTGCCGGCCGCCGCGGTCCTCCTCGCGGCGAGCGGCGCCACGCCCGGCGCGGAAACCTCCTGGCGCGACATCGAGAGCCGCATTCAGTACGGCTATTACACCGAGGACGCCGCGGCTCTGCGCAGTCTCCGGGGCCTGATCGCGGCCGATGAGTCCCATGACAGGCTGCACGGCTACTACGCGGCGCTGCTCGCCTGGCGGGAGGCGCAGCTCGCCGCACGGGGAGTGCCTGCCTCGCGCGGCGAGCGGGCGGGCGATCTCGCCGAGCGCTGTGTCACCGAGGCGGACAATCTGCTCGAGTCGCAGGCCGCGTTCACCGACGCCCTGGCGCTGCGGGCGGCATGCCTCGCCACGCCGCTCAACGCCGGCGGCGGCACCATCTCGACGCATCGCGCCCGCAAGGACATCGAGCACGCGCTCAAGTCCTCGCCGCACGATCCGCGCGTGCTGCTGGTCGATGCGATGAACGACTATCAGCTCGCATCCGCGGGCGGCGGCGGCAAGGAGCGCGCGCTGCCGAAGCTGCGCCTCGCGGTCGCCGCCTTCGAGGCCGAGCGCGCGGGACTCGAGCGGCTGCCGGGCTGGGGCGCCGCCGAGGCGTACCTGCTGCTGGCCCGCGACCTGCTCGATCACGCCGATCCGGTCGGGGCACGCGACGCGCTCGAGCATGCGCTCCTCATAGCGCCCGAGTACACACAGGCACGGCGCCTGATGGCCAGGATCGTCGGCGGCTGAAACGGCAGCCGCGCTCCATGCCGTCCGGCACAGGTCTCGTGCGCATGCAGCGGCACGGTGGCTGATGCTATCGTTCGCGGAATGAGCGCGGAGCCGGACAAGAAAGCACTGTTGGGACAGCTGCGCATCGAGCGCGGCGCGGAGCCGAGCGGCCCCGCGCCCGGACGCCGCACCTGGATCATCGGCGGCGTGGTGGCACTCATCGTGCTGCTGGGAGGCGGCGCATGGCTTGCGTTGTCGGCCCGCGGCGCCCTGCCGGTGCACACGGCGGTCGCGCAATCACTCGGTGGCGGCGGCGCAGGAGCCTCCGTGCTCGATGCCACCGGCTATGTCACCGCGCGGCGCGAGGCGACCGTGTCGGCGCAGATCACGGGCAAGGTGACCGAAGTCCTGTTCGACGAGGGCGACCGCGTGAAGGAGGGTCAGGTCATCGCGCGCCTCGACGACACGGCGCAGAAAGCGGCACTGGCGCAGGCGCAGGCGCAGCTGCAGTCGGCGCAGGCGGTGCTCACGCAGGACGAGGCGCAGCTCGCGCAGAGCAGGCGCGACGTGGCGCGCGACGATGACCTCGTCCAGCGCCACCTGGTCTCGCAGCAGGAGACCGAGCAGGCGCGCACGCTGGTCGAAACCGGGACCGCGCTGGTGCAATCGCAACACAAGCAGATCGAGCTGGCGGCGGCCAACGTGCGCGCCGCCCAGGTGCAGCTGGATTACTGCACCGTGCGCGCGCCGTTCAGCGGCGTGGTGATCGCCAAGGCCGCCCAGGTCGGCGAGATCGTCTCCCCGCTCTCCGCCGGCGGCGGCTTCACGCGTACCGGCATCGGCACCCTGGTGGACATGGATTCGCTCGAGATCGAGGTCGACGTCAACGAGGCCTATATCAATCGAGTCGCGCCGGGGCAGCCGGTCGAATCGGTGCTGAACGCCTACCCCGACTGGCGCATCCCCTCGCACGTCATCGCGATCATTCCGACCGCCGACCGCTCCAAGGCGACCGTCAAGGTGCGCATCGGCTTCGACCTGAAGGATGCGCGCATCGTGCCCGACATGGGAGTGCGCGTGTCGTTCGAGGAGAAGGCGGCCGCAGGCGCCGCCGCGCAGCAGCGGCCGCGCGGCGTGCTGGTGCCGGCCGGGGCGCTGCGCAAGGACGGCAGCGAGGACGTCGTGTATGTGCTCAAGGACCGCCGCGCGCAGCGCCGCGCCGTGACCCTGGGAGCCGGGAGCGGCGACTCGCGCGTGGTGCTCGGGGGCCTCAGCCCCGGCGAAAGCGTCATCGTCGATGCACCGGCCGGCATCCGTGACGACGCCGCGGTCACCGAAATCAAACAATGAGCGAGAGGAACACCATGTCAGAGCCCATGGTCCAGGTACACAACGTCACCAAGGTCTACGAGCGCGGCAAGCAGAAGATCGAGGTGCTGCACGGCCTCACGCTCGACATACCCAAGGGCGACTTCGTCGCGCTCATGGGCCCCTCCGGCTCCGGCAAGACGACGCTGCTCAATCTCATCGGCGGCCTCGACAAGCCGACCTCGGGCGAGATCACCGTGGGCGGCAAGCGCATCGACCAGCTCGGCAGCGGCCAGCTCGCCAACTGGCGCGCCCACAACGTCGGCTTCGTGTTCCAGTTCTACAACCTGATGCCGGTGCTCAGCGCCGAGGGCAACGTCGAGCTGCCGCTGCTGCTCACCAAGCTGTCGGGCGCGCAGCGCAAGAAGAACGTCGCCGTGGCGCTCGAGGTGGTGGGGCTGGCGGACCGCGCCAAGCACAAGCCGCGGGAGCTGTCGGGCGGTCAGGAGCAGCGCGTGGCGATCGCACGCGCGCTGGTGTCGGACCCGCAGCTGCTGGTGTGCGACGAGCCGACCGGCGACCTCGACCGCAAGACCGCCGACGAGATCCTGGGGCTGCTGCAGGTGCTCAACCGCGAGCACGGCAAGACCATCGTGATCGTCACCCACGATCCCAAGGCCGCCGAGTTCGCCAGCCGCACGCTGCACCTCGAGAAGGGCCAGCTGCTCGAGCAGGCGGCCTAGTTACGTGACCCGTACCGGTTTCATCGTCGCGAATCTCTTGCGCAAGCGCGTGCGCACCATCCTGACGCTGCTGTCGGTGATCATGGCGTTCCTGCTGTTCGGCCTGCTGCAGTCGGTCAACACCATCTTCAGCTCGGGCGCTGACTTCGTGGGCGCGACGCGGCTGTTCGTCCAGGCGCGGGTGTCGTTCACCACGGCGCTGCCGGTGAGCATGGTGCCGAAGCTCGAAGCCATTCCCGGGGTGGTACGCGTCGCCTACCAGCAGTGGTTCGGCGGCGTGTGGCAGACCAACACTCCGCTCATCATGTTCGCCCTCGACCCGCAGCGCTATCACGACGTCTATCCCGAGTGGAAGATGCCGGAGGCGCAGTGGCAGGCGTTCGAGCAGACCCGCACGGGCCTGATCGTCGGGCGGCAGCTC
>DATIXU010000042.1:0-1383 GCA_035518275.1 Steroidobacteraceae bacterium | reverse complement strand
GCGGATGTCGGGGCGCGGGAGCGCGGCGACCGCGCGCTCGGCGCTTTCCCCGATCGCCCCGTAAGCGTCGATGATCAGCGCGGTCAGCAGATCGTCCCTGCTGGCGAAGTAGCGGTACAGCGCCGATGAGGCCATGCCGAGGTCGCGGGCAACCGCGCGCAGCGAAAGCCGCTGCGCGCCCTCGGCCGCAAGCTGGCGCCGAGCCTGCGACTTGATCTCCCTCGTGAGCTCGGCTCGTGCCCGGGCGCGGGCCGTCTGCGTAGCTGTCATGGTGGCAAGCCTGCCATAGACGAGAGCATCAATCATCTGAAAGAGCACTGCTCTGCTTTAAATGGTGGTCACCTATCTGAACCTGATCCAGGGAGAGATCGGGGGTGCTCTCGTCAGGTCGCGGTGGTTGCATCTCGCCGCTACCACGGGCGCTGACCACGGGCGCTGAGATCACCGGGATCGGCTGCGTGGGCGGCCCCGAATCCACGTCGCCGCCCTGGGCAGCACGCGCCGCAGCACACGCGCCGACAGCCCTGGCCGGCTGGCGCTGCCCGGCGTCAGCTGACGCACGGAAGCCGACCGCCAGGGATGCCCAGCCGGCTCTAGCCGTTCTCGCCGCGCCGCATGCTCCTGGTGCTTTCCTGCTTCCGCATGGGCCGCATCAACGGCGGCGCGCATCCGCCGCAGCAAGGATTCCGGCAGTTCCGGCAGCGCGACCGGCAGCATCGGGCTTGGCCCGTCCGCCGCTCCGGGCACGCGGCGGGACAGCGGCGGAACGCGGCCGTCTTCTGTCATGCGAGCAAACCCCCCGGAGGCGTCGCGTGCGGGATAACGCGATCCCCGAAGGGACAGCGCAGCACACGATGAGCCCCTGTTGAACAGAAATAACTAGTTGTCACGCAGCGCTGACGTAATGTATCGCGTCCCGAGGTTGCGACGAGCAGTTTTCTGATCTGGCCAGCCGATGCGAGCCGGCCCGGGAATGGCGGACTGGCTGACGGCACGCCGGAGCAGTTCGCCGGCGCGGCGGGTTCCTCGTGCCTGCGGGCAGGCAGGCTAGCCACCGGCCGGCAACCTGGCGCTCCCGGAGCGCGATGCCCGCCTGCCACAATGAGGAACATGGCAGTGCCTGAACCTGCGCCCGGACCCGGCTCGGGCAGGCCCGAGCAGTCCGCGCTTCCCCTGCGGCGTGCGGCCCGCGTCATTCTGCTGGATCCCGCGGGGCGTGTCCTGCTGATGCGCTACGACGATGGCCCGCCGAACGGAAGCCACTGGTCCACTCCGGGCGGGGGACTGGACGAGGGCGAGGACTACCCGGCGGCTGCACTGCGTGAGCTTGCCGAAGAGACCGGCTGGACTGATGTCGCCTTGCTCGGCGAGGTGCACAAGCGG
>DATIXU010000041.1:0-45388 GCA_035518275.1 Steroidobacteraceae bacterium | reverse complement strand
CCCTTAAGTGACGCGAGCGCGCGGGTCGCACGAAATTTGCAAGCGACCTTCGGTCGCCGCTCCGCGATAAAACGCGCACTCGTCCGCTTGCGCAGCGGGCCTTAAGCGTTATAGTCGCTGCGTGCTCGCAACCGACACACTGACTCGCGTCTCCTGGCGTGCCCGGCCGCGCAGCTTCGTCGCGCTGATGGGGCTCTACGAGAGCAACTTCATCCGCCTCGGCTGGCTCGCCGGGGCCCTCGGTGCGCTCGCGGGCAGCCATCGCTCCGCGGTCGAGGGAGACTGTGATCTCCTTCTCACCGTGACCGAGCGCTCGCCCTATACGAGCACGGTGGCGCTCAGCTACCTGCTGCCCGAGCCCGAGGGCGCCAGCCGTTATCCGGACATGCGGCTGCGCATCTACCACGACGCGCACCTGGTCGAAGCCCAGCAATGGGCCGCGGTTCACACGCAGCCGCTGCTCAGGGCGCTGCGCAGCCGCGCGGAGCGTGAACTGGATCAGCGCTGGGCGCGCAACGTGATGTTAAACAAGTGGCTGGAATACTGCGTGGAGCGAGGTCATCGCTTCTCATCCCGCACAAGGCTCACCGCCGGCGCATGAGAAGGGGCGGTCGCCCGCCCAATTTCTCATGAACGCTTTGCGGCAACTCGGATTTCTCAAGCTCAACTTGCGCCCCGAGCACAGCCCCGATGCTGAAGAGCATCGGGTCATCGAGCTTTTCCGCAACCGCGCCGAGCTCAAGAAGCAATACGGCGGGCTGCAGGAGGAGACCTACCGCCTCAGGGACCTCGTCAAGCAGCAGGAGGCGGCCACGCAGCGCGTCCAGGACATGCTGAACGAGCTCGAGGCCCGCTTGAGCAGCAACGAGACCGCCTATTCGACGCTCGCCTTCTATCAGCTGCGCCGCCTGTGGCAGGACGGGCGCGAGCTGATCCAGCAGTTCGTCGCCGACCTCACACGGCAGCAGGATGAGCGCGAGCGGAAGCTCCATCTCGCGCAGCACAACCGCGAGCAATTCGCGCGCCGGCAGGCCGCCGAGGCCAACGTCGCCGCGGCGCGCGGCCTGAGCGAGCAAGCCACCACGCTGGTCACGCAGCTCGGCAGCGAGCTCGCCAGGCTCACGCGCTTCTGGCACTACTTCAAGCGCAAGGCGCTGGTGCACCGCATCCACGGCGCGGTTACCGGCGCCGCGGCTGCGAGTGCCGCACTTACGCAGGCGCAGGCGGAGCTCGATATGGTCAGCCAGGAAACGCCGCCGGAGTTTCCGGGCCTGTCGCTCGATACGCGCCGGGCCATCAATCTCGCGGCGATTGCCTACGCCGAGGTGCTGTGCGAGCGCCTCAAGGTGATCGAGAAGCCGCTGCTCGAGATGGCACGCGAGGCGACCGGGCGGCGCGCGGCGGCGGATGTCTACGGCAATCCGAAGGAGTGTGTACTGCTGATGGGGCAGATCGGCCGCGCGCAGCGGCTGCTCGCGAGCCGCGAAGCGCTCGCCGAGGAGATCCGCGCGCACACCGAGAGGCTGCAGCCGCTCGCGAGCTATCGCGGCCCCGCCGACACCTGCCCGACCAGCGACTCGATCGTCGCCGCGCCGGGCAGCCTCGACCCGCACGTGCCGAACGTGCTCGCCGAAGATACCTGGGATCTGTTCCGCGTTTTATTGCGGTAGGGACCAGCTGGTCCGGTAAGACTACCCGGCGCGCGCGGTCTTCTGCACCGGGCCGGAGCGCACCCCGGTCACCACGTCGGTCATGATCTGCGCGGCCTGATCGAGCATCACGTCGGGCAGCTCGTCCTTGGCCTTGTCGAGCTCCGCCACGGTCTTGAGCGGCGGCAGGTTCTTGGCCACGCGGCGGCTGTTCTCACGCTCGAGCCGCTCCTTGTCCTCGCGCGCACGCTCCTCGCGCCTCACCTTGAGATTGAGCGACACGCTCTTCTCCGCGCGCAGAGTGTCGATGGCGGCGATGTCGGACACCAGCCAGCGGTAGTCGGGATCATGCTGCGCACGCACATCCTCGGCGGAAGCGAGCATCGCCACCGACGGCTCGGTGGCCGCCACGGCGCTGGACCTGAAGGGCACGCCGGCGATGCGGTCCCAGGGGAGGGAGGACTCGAGCGCGCTCTCGCCGATCTCCTTGGTGTCGAGCACCGAGGCGAGCGGGATGTCGGGCTCGACGCCGCGATGCTGGGTGCTTTCGCCCGTGATGCGGTAGAACTTGCCGATCGTCACCGTGAGCTGGCCGTTCACCGGCTCCCGCGACCAGCGATCGAGCGGCACCAGGTTCTGCACGGTGCCCTTGCCGAAGGTCGTCTGGCCGATGATGAGCCCGCGGTGATAGTCCTGGATCGCGCCCGCGAAGATCTCGGAAGCCGAGGCGCTCATGCGGTCGACCAGCACGGCGAGTGGGCCGTCGTAGGCCGGCGCGCTTTCCGGGTCGTCGAGCACTTCGAGCCGCCCGGAGGTATCGCGCAGCTGCACCACCGGTCCGTGGTTGATGAACAGGCCGGTGAGCGCGGTCGCCTCCGGCAGGTAGCCGCCGCCGTCGCCACGCAGGTCGAGCACCAGGCCGTCGATGTTCTCGGTCTTGAGCTCGCGCAGGAGCTTGGCCACGTCGCGGGTGGTGCTGCGGTAGTCCTCATCGCCGGCGTTCTGCGCGGCGATGTCCTGATAGAAGCCCGGCACCGTGATGACGCCGATGCGGAAGGTGCGGCCGTTGCGCGCCACCGTCTTGACGTCCTTGTGCGCCGCCTGGGCCTCGAGCGTGATCTTGTTGCGCGTGAACTCGAGCGTCTTCTCCGGGCTCCCGGGAGCCGCGCCGCCGGGGAGGATCTGCAGCCGCACGCTGGTGCCCGCCTTGCCGCGGATCAGCTGCACGACGTCGTCGAGCCGCCAGCCGATGACGTCGGTGAGCGCGCCCTCGTGTCCCTGGCCGACGGCGGTGATGCGGTCGTTGGTCTTGAGCGTGCCGGCCACGGCCGCCGGGCCGCCCTCGATGACGTTCATGATGGTGACGTAGTCGTCGACGACCTGCAGCGAGGCGCCGATGCCGTCGTAGTTCAGGCTCATCTGGATGCGGTATTCCTCGGAGCTGCGCGGCGAGAAATAGCTCGAATGCGGGTCGAAGGCGCGCGCGTAGGCGTTCATCAGGTTCTCGAACACGTCCTCGTTCGTCACCTGGTCGATGCGCTTCAGCACCCGCTCGTAGCGCTTGTGCAGGATGTCGGCCGCCTCCGGCCACTGCTTGCCGGTCAGGAGCAGCGAGAGCGCGTCGTTCTTGACGCGCTTTCTCCACAGGTCATCGATCGTCGCCTGGTCGGCCGGCCAGGGCGCGTGCGTGCGGTCGAACTCGAACGACTCGTCGACGGTCCAGTCGGGCTCAGTCTTCAGCTGCTCGAGCGCGTACTGCATGCGCTCGCGATTGCGCTGCTGGAAGCGCGCGAACATGAGGTATGCCGGGTCGATGTTGCCGGTGCGGATCATCTCGTCGAACTGGTCGCGGTACGCGGAGAACTCGTTGATGTCGGCGGCGAGCAGGTAGCTGCGCTGCGGATCGAGGAACTCCAGATAGCGCTGGAAGACGGTCTCCGACATCTTGCGGTCGATCGGCGCGTGGCTGTAATGCGCCTCCTCGAGGATGCGGCCGATCTTGCGCGCGGTCGCGCGCTGTGCGTCGGTCGGGGCGATCGCTCCGGGCGGCAGGAGCGAAGGGCTGGCGGGCGCCTGCACTGAGCCGGCGAGCGCGAGCGCCGCCAGTGCCACCAGGCACGCGGTAATCCAGCCAGAGGAACGGCGCAGGGACTCGGTCATTCGGTTCAGCTCACAGGTCCGGTAGAATCTTAGAGCAAGGCTAGAGCGTACCGTTCGCCTTTAGCAAGTGCGGTCCTCACAGCATGAAGCCTTTGGCAGCGTTGCTTGCGATTCTGGCGGGGTCGGCGGTGGCCCTGGCCATCGGATTGATCATGACCTGGATCGTCATCCTGCTGCTCCCCGAGCAGGAACAGCGCTTCGCCCCGGAGCACAGCCACCTGGTGCGCGCCATCCTGGTTTTCGCGCTGTTCGCGGCGGTTGCGGGCACGAGCTTCTACGCGCAGCTGCGCGAGCGGCGCTGGCGCGGGGCGGCGCACGGGGCGACGCTCGCGGTCTTCGCCCTGGCGGTGTGGCTCTACTGGCCTCAATAGCGCCGCAGGAGCGGAACGCGCCGCAGAAGCACGAGGAAGGCCCGGATCAGCGTAAAGAGCGCCAGCGGACCCAGCGCCACCACCCAGAACACGGCTGAGCCGTGGGCGAGGCCCACGACATAATCGGCGAACAGCGCCCAAGGGCCCGCCTTGGGATCGTCCCCGTGGGTGTACGGGCCCAGGACGCGATTGCCGGCGGCCCAGATGATGAAGGGCATCACGAGCAGCCCCACCGCAAGGCCCACGCCGGCGACGATCAGCTCGCGCTGCGCGCGCGACAGCCGCCCGAGTGACTGCCGGGCGCGTTCCAGGTGCTCAAGGGGTGTGCTGGCCATGCGGGCGGGCATAATAACGTTCCCATGCAGAAAATCAGAGCCGCCGTCATCGGGGTCGGCTACCTCGGCAGATTCCACGCCCAGAAGTACGCGCAGGCGGCCGGCTGCGAGCTCGCGGCGGTCGTCGATCCGCGACAGGACGCGCGCGAGCAGGTCGCGGCCGAGCTGAAGACGCGCCCCCTGGGCGATTACCGCGAGCTGCTCGGCCAGGTCGATGCGGTGAGCGTCGTGACCCCGACGCCGGCGCATTTCGCCATCGCGCGCGAGTTTCTCGAGCGCGGCGCGCACGTGCTGGTCGAAAAGCCGATCACCGAGACCGCCAGCCAGGCGCGCGAGCTGATCGGCGTCGCGGCGCGCGAGCGCCGGATTCTTCAGGTGGGGCATCTGGAACGCTTCAACGCGGCCATTCTCGCCGCTATGCCCTATCTCACCGCGCCGCGCTTCGTCGAGTGCCATCGGCTCGCGCCCTACCGCGAGCGCGGCACCGACGTGAACGTGGTGCTCGATCTCATGATCCACGACATCGACATCGTGCAGACGATCGTCGGCGGACCGATCAGCACCATCGATGCGGTCGGTACGCCGGTGTTCTCGGACGAGATCGACATCGCCAACGCCCGCATCCGTTTCGAGAACGGCTGCGTCGCCAACGCCACGGCCTCGCGCGTCAGCCTCAAGACCGAGCGCAAGCTCCGTATCTTCGAGGACGACGCCTATCTCTCGCTCGATCTGCAGCAGAAGATTGTCACGCACATCCGCAAGCGCGCGACCAGCGGGGTGCCGGGGGAGCTGCCGGTCAGCATCGAGGAGCAGAGCCTCGAGCAGGGAGACGCGCTCAAGGCGGAGATCGACTCCTTTCTCGACTGCATCCGCACCGGCCGTCCGCCGGTGGTGCCGGGTGAGGCCGGACTCACCGCGCTCGAGACCGCGATGCGCATAACCGCGCAGGTTAACGAGTCGCTCGCCGCCCGCCGCAAGGCTCAAGCCTGAGTTCGCGAGGGGTCATCTGGGATGTGGGCGGCGGCGCCGCCCGAATGGTCCTGATCGCACTGTCCGTGCTCGGCTGGCTGAGCCCGGCGAGCTAGTAGAATCGCTGCCTGCGTATTCTGGTTGGCAGGTGAGCGATGTCGAGGGACCCTGAGCATTTCTCGAGGCCGCCGCGGCCGGTGACGGTCGCTGCGCTGCAGATGGCCTGCGACTGGGACAGCCGCGGCAACCTCGCGCGCGCCGAGCAGCTGGTGCGCAAGGCGGCCGCGCAGGGGGCGCAGATCATCCTGCTGCCCGAGCTGTTCGAGACGCCGTACTTCTGCATCGAGCAGGATGCGCGGCACCTCGGCCTC
The DNA here is from genome assembly GCA_035518275.1 of Steroidobacteraceae bacterium. Taxonomy (GTDB): domain Bacteria; phylum Pseudomonadota; class Gammaproteobacteria; order Steroidobacterales; family Steroidobacteraceae; genus 13-2-20CM-66-19. Next base: position 39,533 of record DATIXU010000041.1, on the reverse strand, counting down.
GCGCACAACGTCGCCGACGACCCGGCCGTGCGCCACTTCAGCGCCGTGGCGCGCGAGCTCGGCGTGGTGCTGCCGATCAGCTTCTTCGAGCGTGCGGGGCCGGCGTACTTCAATTCCATTGCGATTCTCGACGCCGACGGCACCAACCTCGGCGTCTACCGCAAGAGCCACATCCCGAACGGCCCCGGGTACCAGGAGAAGAATTACTTCTCGCCGGGCGACACCGGTTTTCGGGTGTGGAACACGCGCTTTGCGCGCATCGGGGTGGGCATCTGCTGGGACCAGTGGTTTCCGGAGACCGCGCGCGTCATGGCACTGCTCGGCGCGGAGCTGTTCTTCTTCCCCACTGCGATCGGGACCGAGCCGCCGCCCGCCGTCCCGGTGAACTCACGCGAGCACTGGCAGCGCGCCCAGCAGGGACATGCGGCCGCGAATCTCACGCCGCTCGTTGCGTCGAACCGCTACGGCCTCGAGCGCTCGCTGCAGGACCCCGAGGGACTGTACATCCGCTTCTACGGCTCCTCCTTCATCGCGGACGCGATGGGCGCCAAGGTCGCGGAGGCGCCGGAGGAGGGGGATGCGGTGCTGGTGCATACGTTCGACCTCGAGGCGACGCGGGAGCTGCGCGACAACTGGTTCGTGTTCCGCGACCGGCGGCCGGATCTCTACGGAACGCTGGCCTCGCTGGATGGCCGCCAGGCGGGATAGGTAGAAATTCGTCTAAGTGAGGGTGCGGGAGCCCCTGTAGAGGGGTCCAGGCAGGGATAGTTAGGTGAGTGCCTGACCATCACCCCGGGAGACCTCTCGCGCGCGCTGCCAGGGATCCCGGCCTTGCGGCCGGGATCCCCCAATGGTGGAGGCGGGGGGACAGCACATCCGCAGCTTTCGCCGCGGGCCGGACTATGCCTTCATCCGAGCCTGCCGATGCAGCGCGGATGCGGAGCGTGTTATCCGGCGGTGCGGTCCCGCTGGATCCTAGTGTCCGCCCGGGCAAATTGCCGTCGGCGGATCTATGAGTCTCTACAGGGCAGGCCTGAAGTTGGCCCTCTTCCTACCCCTCGGCGTTGCCATGCCACCCCTGGAAGGGCGCCGTCAGGTTTCGCCGATGTGAGCTCCGTTTTCACCCGATCCTCGCGGACCGGTGCGACCCTCGATCGAACCCCCGTCCGTAAGCCCTAGACTTCAGGATCTACGCACGTAGCTCTCTCTTTAGTTCTCGCGCAGCGCTACCCGAGGAGCAGGGAAGACGCCACGCCAGCGATCAGTGACTCTTAACGCACCGGCCTGCTCGCAACGCCGGAGCGCGATCCTGTGAGCGCGTCCCCCGAGACGGTCGCACAGGCACGAGCCGTTCGGAGGTCAGCTGCGGTTAGGCAGCCAGAGCGTAGTTGTCGTCGTTGGCAACTATGAGTTGCAGCATTTTTAACGAGGGCACTGCGCCTCGGTACGCCCCTGAAGGTTCGTGACCCACGTCGAAACCGGTCGCCCCCTTCAAGGTACCCGGCAGCATACCTCAACCCCGCGCACGCCGCCGCGGCTGGGCTCAGCGGCCCCGCAGGATCCGCGCCTTATCGCGCTGCCAGTCGCGCTCCTTCTCCACCGCGCGCTTGTCGTGCTGCTTCTTGCCCTTGGCGAGCCCCAGCAGCAGTTTGGCGCGGCCGTCTTTCCAGTAGAGCTCGAGCGGCACCAGGGTGTAGCCGCGCCGCTCCACCGCGCCAATCAGGCCCTGGAGCTGGCTGCGATGGAGCAGGAGCTTCCTGGTGCGCACCGGGTCAGGTGTCACGTGCGTCGACGTCGAGGGCAGCGGCGAGAGATGTGCGCCGATCAGGAAGGCCTCGCCGCCGCGCAGATACACGTAGGCTTCCTTGAGCTGCGCGCGGCCGGCGCGCATCGCCTTGACCTCCCACCCCGCGAGCGCAAGCCCCGCCTCGTAGCGCTCCTCGATGAAATAGTCGAAGCGCGCCTTGCGGTTCTCGGCGATCAGTCGGGGTGAGCTCTCGGCTTTGGTCATCGGCTGGCGCTAATGGGACAATGCCCCCATGCGGGAGGTCAAGCGCTCGGCGCTCGTCAATCAGTCGCCGGCGAGGCTCTACGCGCTCATCAACGACGTCGAGAGCTACCCCCGGTTTCTCCCCTGGTGCACGCACGCGCGGGTCGAGTCGTGCACGTCGCAGGAGATCGTCGCAACCATCGGCGTGCGCCAGGGGGTGCTGCATGGCGAGTTCACCACGCGCAACACCCTGGAGGCCGACCGCAGTGTGCAGATGCGGCTCGTCAGCGGGCCGTTCCGCACGCTCGAGGGCCGGTGGCTGCTGACGCCGGTCGAGGCCGGGTGCCGCGTCGACCTCACCATGCGCTTCGCGTTCCGGCATGCGCTCACGGGCCTGCTCTTCGAGGCGAAATTCGCCGAGACCGTGGGCTCGCTGGTCGATGCCTTCGTCGCGCGGGCGCGGGGGAGCGGCTGATGCGCTGCCTGGTCGCCTATGCGACGCGCGCGCGGCAGTACCTGTGGAGCGTCGAGCTGCCCTCGCGTGCGACCATCGCCGAGGCGCTCGCGGCCGCACGCAGCATCGCCGAGCGCGAATCCGCGGGCCTCGAGCCCTCGCTGTGGGAGGCCGCGCCGGTCGGGGTGTTCGGCGAGCCGCGCACGCGTGATGCGCTCATCCAGGATGGCGATCGGATCGAGCTCTACCGGCCGCTGCGCGCCGATCCGCGCGCGCGCCGCCGCGAGTGCGTGCGGCGCGAGCGCCGCACGGGATCCAGGCGCTAGATCCTCGGGAACTTCTGGATCGAGATGTCGTTATCCGGGGCGCGCGGCGCGCTGTCCGGAATGTTGTCGCGCTTGAAGCTCGCGACTTTGTCCTCCTTGAAGAGCACGACGAGGTGGCGCTGCTCGGGCCGCTGGAGGTGGCCGCTCTTGAAGTAGTAGAGGTAGTCCCAGCGATCCTTGTCGAAGATATCCGGGACCATCGGCGTGCCGAGCAGATAGCGCACCTGGGCGCGCGTCATGCCGACCTGCAGCTGAGCCACGGTCTTACCCTCGAGGTAGTTGCCCTGCTGGATGTTCATGCGGTAGATGCAGCCGCCGAGCGGCAGCGTGGCGAGAGCCAAGCCGGTCAGAGCGATCGAGGGTAGGCGCATGCGGGTCCGATGGAGGATAATTCCGGGGGAGCGATGATACCCGATTTGGGGAGAATTCCCGTGGAAGGCAAGGACCTTCGCAAAGCCGGCCTGAAGGTGACGCTGCCTCGCCTGAAGATCCTCGAGATCCTCGAAGGCAGCACCACGCGGCATCTCTCGGCCGAGGATATTTATCGCATCCTGCTCGAGTCCCACGAGGACATCGGGCTTGCCACGGTGTACCGGGTGCTGACGCAGTTCGAGGCCGCGGGACTGGTCACGCGCCACCACTTCGAGGACGGCATGGCGGTGTTCGAGCTCAATCAGGGCACGCACCACGACCACATCGTCTGTCTCGACTGCGGGCGCGTCGAGGAGTTCGTGGATTCAGGGATCGAGGCGCGCCAGACCGCCGTCGCCCAGAAGCTCGGCTTCACGATCAGCGATCACTCGCTGATTCTCTACGGGCACTGCCAGCGCCCGAACTGCCCGCACCGCAAGCACCAAGCCGGTTAATCAGCGGCGCCCCGTCGCCGGCGGCCGCGGAATCCTCACGGTACCGCCTGCAGGCTCGGTCTCCGCGGCCGGCGCGGCGATGCCGCGCTCGGCGGCGTTCAACATCTCGCGCGCGTGCTCGCGCGCCTTGTCGGTGACCTCGATGCCACCGAGCATGCGGGCCAGCTCCTCGACGCGCTCCGCCGGGGTGAGCTCGTTGAGCGTGGTGCGGGTGGTGCGCCCGTCGGTGAGTTTGGTGACCCGCAGATGGTGGTGCGACTGGCAGGCGACCTGCGGCAGGTGCGTCACGCACAGCACCTGGCCGCGCTCGCCGAGCTTGCGCAGCTCGCGCCCGACGATCTCCGCGACCGCGCCGCCGATGCCGGCATCGACCTCGTCGAACACCATGCAGCGCATCTCCTGCGCCGCGCAGGACACCTGTACCGCGAGCGAGAGTCGCGCCAGCTCGCCGCCCGAGGCCACCTTGGCCAGCGCACGCGGCGGCTGGCCCGGATTGGCGCTGACGCGGAACTCGATCTGGTCGATGCCGTGCTCGCTGGGCTCGGCCTTGCCTTCCTGCGTGACATCGGCCTCGAAGCGCCCGCCCGCCATGCCGAGCGTCTGCATGCGGGCCGTGATGTCCTTGGCCAGGGCGCGCGCCGCCTTCTGCCGCTTGCCGGAGAGATCGAGCGCCTGAGTGCGGTAGCCCTCGAGGGCGGCGGCGAGCTCCTTGCGCAGCTGCGCGAGGTCGAGCTCGGCGTGCTCGAGCTCCTCGAATTCGGCGCGCAGCTGTGCGCTGCGCTCGGGAAGCTGGGCCGGCGCGATGCGGTGCTTGCGCGAGAGCTCCTCGATCGCCGCCAGGCGCCGCTCGACCTCGTCCTGGCGCGCCGCGTCCACGTCGAGCGTCTCGCCGTAGCGCTCGAGCTCGCGGGCCCCCTCGCGGATCGCCACCGCGGCTTCTTCCAGCAGTGGCAGCACGTTGCTGAGCTTGACGTCGAGCGCCACCAGCGGGCGCAGCGCCGTGAGCGCCCGGCTCACCCCGGCGTGCGCGCTCGCCGCGTCGTTCTCGTAGAGCTCGCCGAGGGCCAGCTGGGCGCCCGCCGCCAGGCGCCCGCGGTTGGCGAGCCGCGCACTTTCCTCGCTGAGGCTGGTGAGCTCGCCTTCCCTGAGCTGCAGGCCATCGAGCTCCTGCACCTGGTAGCGCAGCAGGTCGAGCCTGGCATCGCGATCGCGCGCCTTGCTCTCGAGGTCGAGCGTGCGGTTGAGGAGCCCGAGCCACACGCGGTGCGCGATCCCGACCTGGCTGGCGAGCGCGGTGAGCGAGCCGTAACCGTCGAGCAGCTCGCGTTGCGAAGCGCTGCGCGTCAGCGACTGGAACTCGTGCTGGCCGTGAATATCGATGAGGATGTTGCCGGCGTCGCGCAGCGACTGCACCGGCACCGATTGTCCGTTGAGATAGGCGCGCGAGCGGCCATCGCTCCCGACCACGCGGCGCATGATGAGCTCGGTGCCGGCGCCGACCGACTGCTCCTCGAGCCATTGCTTGAGCTCGCGCGGCGCCTGCGTGAGATCGAAGGTGCCCGAGACCTCGGCGCGCTCGGCGCCATGGCGCACCACTTCGGCGCCGGCGCGGCCGCCGGCGAGCAGCTGCAGCGCATCGACGATGATCGACTTGCCGGCTCCGGTCTCCCCGGTGAGGACCGTGAGTCCGACGCGCAGCTCGAGCTCCACCGCGTCGATGATGGCGAAGTCACGGATCTGCAGGTGAGTGAGCATCCGGCGCCCCTTCAGCGCTCGAAGCTGCCGCGGCCCCAGTGGAGCTTGGAGCGCAGCAGCTTGTAGTAGTCGTGGCCCACCGGGTGCAGCAGCGTCACCCGCTCGCGCGCCGTGCGCACCTCGAGCCGGTCGCCGGGCTGGAGCGCTCCGAGCCGCATGCCGTCGCAGGAGACGTTCGCCTGGGTGTCGGGGCGCTCGAGCAGCACGACCTCGATGACCGAGCGCGAGGACACGACGATCGGACGGTCGGAGAGGGTGTGGGCGCAGATCGGCGCGATCACCAGCGCCTCGAGATGCGGCTCGATGATCGGGCCGCCGCAGGAGAGCGCATAGGCGGTCGAGCCGGTGGCGCTCGCCACGATGATGCCGTCGCCGTCGTGCGTGTTGACGAAGCGCTGATCGATGCGTGTCTCGAAGTCGAGCGTGCGGCCGGTGTCGTGCTTCTGCATGACGACGTCGTTGAGCGCCAGGGATTGCGCCAGACCCCCGGCCGCCAGATGCAGCTGTGCCGCCAGCAGGGGGCGCTCGTCCGCCTGCAGCTCGCCGCGCAGCGCCGCATCGACCGAGGGCGTCATGTCCTGGGGCATGATGTCGGTGAGGAAGCCGAGGCGGCCGCGGTTGACACCGAGCAGCGGCACGCCGTGGCGGGCCACGAGGCGCGCCGCGTACAGCAGCGTGCCGTCGCCTCCCACGGCGATCACGAGGTCGGCGCGCTCGCCGATGGCCGTTTCGGAGACGCGCACCACATCGGCGGCGTCAATACCGGGCGCCGCGTCGCTCACCAGGACCTGCACGCCGCGCTCCTTCAAGTGCGGCACCAGGGCGTTGACGGTCTCGGCCACGCGCGCGTCGGTGAATCTGCCGACCAGCGCGCAGCTGCGAACGGGGAAGGCCATCGGGTCACGCCTTGATAAAACGCCTCGCCCGAGCGCGAGGCGGCGCCTTTGTAACATGGTGGTGCGGCCTCGGGCCAATGCCGCAGATCACATTCGTGACTGGCATTCCCGCGCTGGCTGTGCATCATGGGGGCCTATGGCTCACGAAGCTCGGGATGAGGCCCTAGGCGAGCGGGCGCAGCATCTGCTGCGGATCCTCATCGAGACCTACATCCGGGAAGGCCAGCCCGTCGGCTCGCGCGCGCTGTCGCGCGAGTCGGGGCTGCAGCTGTCCTCGGCCACCATCCGCAACGTCATGGCCGATCTCGAGGAGCTCGGCTTCGTGGCCTCGCCCCATACCTCCGCCGGGCGGGTCCCGACGGATAAGGGTTACCGCTTCTTCGTCGATACGCTGCTGCAGCTGCGGCCGCTCGATGAGGCGGCGACCGCCGAGATCCGCCGCCAGGTCGAGGCGAGCCGCGACAGCTCCACGGAGCTGATCGCAGCCGTGTCGCAGCTGCTCTCGAGCGCGACCCAGCTCGCCGGCGTGGTCACCCTGCCGCGTACCCGCGCGGCCTCGATCACCCAGATCGAGTTCGTGGGACTCTCTGAGAACCGCGTGCTGGTGGTGCTGGTCTTCAACGACCGCGAGGTGCAGAACCGCATCATCCAGCTCGAGCGCCGCTACTCGCCGGATGAGCTCAAGCGCGCCTCGAGCTATCTCAACGAGCAGTTCCGCGGCCGAACGCTGCGCGAGGTGCGCCAGGAGATCCTCAGGCAGCTCTCCGAGACCCACGCGCACATGAATCAGATCATGCTGGAGGCGATCTCCGTCGCGCAGCAGGTGTTCGAGGGCGGCGGGGAGGGGCGCCTCGAATATGTCATCAAGGGCGAGACGAACCTGATGGGCGTCGCCGAGCTCACCAGCGTCGAGAAGCTGCGGCGCCTGTTCGAGGCGTTCAACGAGAAGCGCGACTTCCTGCACCTGCTCGACAACAGCCTGAAGGCCGAGGGGGTGCAGATCTTCATCGGCCACGAATCCGGCTACCAGATCCTCGATGACGTGAGCGTGGTCACCGCTCCCTACGCGGACGGGGACTCGGTGGTCGGGGTGCTCGGTGTGATCGGGCCGACCCGCATGGCCTACGAGCGGGTGATCCCGATCGTCGACATGACCGCCAAACTGCTCGGCGCCGCCTTGAATTCGCGGCGCTGAGCCCCACGCTGCCGCCATGACAACGAACGAGTCCCGACGGGACGCCCCGGGAGGGGCCGCCTCCGAGCCCACCACCGTGCTGCCGGAGACGGCGGCCCAGCTGGTCGAGCTCGAGAGACTTCAGCAGGCACTCGCCGACTCCGAAGAGCGCGCCCGCAGCCACTGGGATCAGTACCTGCGTGCGGTGGCCGATCTCGAGAACGTCCGCAAGCGCGCCGCGCGCGACGTCGAGGCGGCCAACCGCTATGGACTCGAGAAGTTCGTCGAGGAGCTGCTGCCGGTCCGCGACAGCCTCGAGCTCGCCGTGCAGAACGCCGGCACGGCGGACGCCCGGAGCCTCGCCCAGGGCCAGGAAGCGACCCTCAAGCTCCTCAGCAAGGCGCTGGAGAAGCTCGGGGTAGCGGTGATCGACCCCCAGGGTGAGCCCTTCGACCCGGCCCGCCACGAGGCCATGATGATGCAGGCCTCGGCCACCGCCGAGCCCAACTCCGTGCTCAAGGTCGTGCAGCCGGGCTATGAGCTCAACGGACGGCTCCTGCGCCCGGCGCGGGTGATCGTGGCCCGGGCGCCTTGAAAGACCAGCCGGCCACCCCTAAGAAGTGGCCCTGGAGCATCCCTCTTTAGAGATTCCCGTCGGAGTGACCCCATGGCAAAGGTAATCGGCATCGACCTCGGCACCACCAATTCGTGCGTGGCCATCATGGAGGGCGGCAAGCCCCGGGTGATCGAGAACAGCGAGGGCGACCGTACCACCCCCTCGATCGTGGCCTTCACCAAGGACAACGAGGTGATCGTCGGCCAGCCCGCCAAGCGCCAGGCCGTCACCAATCCGCAGAACACCCTGTTCGCGATCAAGCGCCTCATCGGCCGCAAGTTCGAGGACGAGGTGGTGCAGCGCGACATCAAGATGGTGCCTTACAAGATCGTCAAGGCCGACAACGGCGACGCCTGGGTGGAGGTGCAGGGCAAGAAAATGGCCCCGCCCGAGATCTCGGCGCGCGTGCTCATGAAGATGAAGAAGACCGCCGAGGACTATCTCGGCGAGCCGGTGACCGAGGCGGTCATCACGGTGCCGGCCTACTTCAACGATTCGCAGCGCCAGGCCACCAAGGACGCCGGCCGCATCGCCGGCCTCGAGGTGAAGCGCATCATCAACGAGCCGACCGCGGGCGCGCTCGCCTATGGCCTCGACAAGCAGGGGGGCGATCGCAAGATCGCCGTCTACGACCTGGGCGGCGGCACCTTCGACATCTCGATCATCGAGATCGCCGAGGTCGACGGCGAGCGCCAGTTCGAGGTGCTCTCGACCAACGGCGACACCTTCCTCGGTGGCGAGGACTTCGACCTGCGCATCATCAACTTCCTGGCCGAGCAGTTCGAGAAGGAGTCCGGCGTCGACGTGCGCAAGGACCCGCTCGCCATGCAGCGCCTCAAGGAGGCGGCCGAGAAGGGCAAGATCGAGCTGTCCTCGACGCAGCAGACCGACATCAACCTGCCGTACATCACCGCGGATGCCTCGGGACCGAAGCACCTCAACATCAAGCTGACACGCGCCAAGCTCGAGTCGCTGGTGGAGGACCTGGTGCAGAAGACCGTCGCGCCGTGCAAGACCGCGCTCAAGGACGCGGGCGTCTCCACGTCCGACGTCGCCGAGGTGATCCTGGTCGGCGGCCAGACCCGCATGCCGCTGGTGCAGAAGTACGTGAAGGATCTGTTCGGCAAGGAGCCGCGCAAGGACGTCAACCCCGACGAGGCGGTGGCCGTGGGAGCCGCGATCCAGGCGGGCGTGCTCGCCGGCGAGGTGAAGGACGTGCTGCTGCTCGATGTGACGCCGCTGTCGCTCGGCATCGAGACGCTCGGCGGCATCATGACCAAGCTGATCGAGAAGAACACCACGATCCCGACCAAGGCATCGAACACCTTCTCGACGGCGGACGACAACCAGACGGCCGTGACCATTCACGTGCTGCAGGGCGAGCGTGAGCGCGCGGCCGACAACAAGTCGCTCGGCAAGTTCGACCTGTCGGACATTCCGCCGGCGCCGCGCGGCATGCCGCAGATCGAGGTGTCCTTCGACATTGACGCCAATGGCATCCTCAACGTGTCGGCCAAGGATAAGGCCACCGGCAAGGAGCAGAAGATCGTCATCAAGGCCTCGAGCGGCCTCAACGAGGAAGAGATCAAGCGCATGGTGCGCGACGCCGAGGCGCACGCCGAGGAGGACAAGCGCTTCAAGGAGCTGGTCGAGACGCGCAACAAGGCCGATGGCCTGATCCACGCCGTGGAGAAGTCGCTCGCGAGCCTCGGCGACAAGGTCGACGGGGCCGAGCGCGCCAAGGTGGAATCCGCCGTGTCGGATCTGCGTACGGTGCTCAAGGGCGATGACCGCGGCGCCATCGAGAAGAAGACCGAGGCGCTCGCGCAGGCCTCGGCCGCGATTGCCCAGCGCGCCTACGCCGGGCAGCAGGGCGGGGCGGCGGGACCTGAGGCCGCGGCGGGCGCAGCGGGTGCCGGTGCCGCCGGTGGCGGCGGCGGCGCGGGCAAGGACGACGTAGTAGACGCGGAGTTCGAAGAGGTGAAGGACAAGGGCCGTAAGGCGTCCTAGTTCATTGGCCGGAATCGCCTGCGGCGATTCCGGCAGACATTAGATGTCCAAGCGCGATTACTACAAGGTACTGGACGTACCGCGCAGCGCCACCGAGGCGCAGGTCAAGCAGGCGTACCGGCGGCTGGCGATGAAATATCACCCGGACCGCAACCCGAGCGACCGGGACGCCGAGGAGCGCTTCAAGGAGGCCAAGGAGGCCTATGAGGTGCTGACCGACGCGCACAAGCGCGCGGTCTACGATCAGCACGGCCACGCCGGCATCGAGGCGGCGGCGCGCGGCGGCGGCCGCGGCCCCTTCGGCGCCGGCGATGCCTTCAGCGACATCTTCGGCGATGTCTTCGGCGATATCTTCGGCGGCGCGCGCCGCGGTGGGCGCTCCCAGGTGTTCCGCGGCGCGGATCTGCGCTACGAGCTCGAGCTGGATCTCAATGAGGCCGTGTTCGGCACGACCGCCGAGATCGAGGTGGCGAAGCTCGCCGAATGCGATACCTGCCACGGCTCGGGCGCCGCCAAGGGCAGCCAGCCCGTCACCTGTGAAAGCTGCGGGGGGGCCGGCCAGGTGCGCATCAGCCAGGGGTTCTTCCAGCTGCAGCAGACCTGTCCGCGCTGCCGCGGCTCGGGCACCGTCATCCGAAATCCCTGCGACACCTGCCTCGGCCAGGGGCGCGTGCGCCGCACCCGCAAGCTCTCGGTGAAAGTCCCGGCCGGCGTCGACAATCAGGATCGCGTGCGCCTCTCCGGCGAGGGCGAGGCCGGCCGCAACGGTGGTCCGCCCGGCGATCTGTACGTCGAGATCCACGTGCGCGAGCACCCGATCTTCGAGCGCGACGGCGAGCATCTCTCCTGCGAGGTGCCGGTGAGCTTTGCGACCGCGGCCCTCGGCGGCTCGGTCGCGGTGCCGACACTCGACGGCGACGTGGTGCTGAAGATTCCCACGGAGACACAGTCGGGGCGCGTCTTCCGCCTGCGTGACAAGGGCGTGAAGCCGGTGCGCGGCGGCGCGCGCGGTGATCTCTTCTGCCGGGTGGTCGTCGAGACGCCGGTGCATCTCTCCGCGGAGCAGCGTGAGCTCATCCGCTCGCTCGAGAAGTCCCTGCAGGCGCACCCGGACCGGCATGCGCCGCGCGAGAAGGGCTTTCTCGAGGGCGTGAAGCGCTTCTTCGGAGCCGACAGCAAATGACTTCCGATCCACGCAGGGCGCCACTCGTGCGCATCGTGGTGATCGGCGTCACCGGCCGCATGGGCACGGCGTTGCTCAAGGCCGCTCCGGGCTTCCCACAGCTTCTGATCACCGGCGCGGTCGCCTCGAGCACGAGCCTCGCGCTCGGCCGCGACGCCGGCGAAGTCGCGGGCCTTCCGCCCGCCAACCTCACCGTCACGAGTGATCTTGCGCGCGCGCTCGCCGATGCGGATGTGGCGCTCGACTTCAGCCGGGCCGGCGCCACGGCCGCGAACCTCGCCGCCTGCCGGGCGGCGAGGAAGCCGCTCCTCATCGGCACCACCGGCCTCGACGCCGCCCTCGAGCCGGCGATCAGCGCCGCCTCCGGCGACATCGCCCTCATGGTGGCGCCGAACACCAGCGTCGCGGTCGCGCTTCTCACCGAGCTCGTGCGCCAGAGCGCGGCCAGGCTCCCCGCCGCGTTCGATATCGACGTCCTCGAGCTTCACCATCGGGGGAAGCGCGATGCGCCCTCGGGCACCGCCCTCGCCCTGGGAAGGGCCGCCGCGAGTGCGCGTGGGGTGCCGCTGCCTCCCGGCGTCACGCCGCCCGCGGGCAGCGGCGCCGCTCAGGGACGCCCCGAGGGAGAGGTCGTGGTTACCAGCCTGCGCGCCGGGGACATCGTCGGCGAGCACACCGTGCTCTTTTCCGGCCCCGGGGAGCAGCTCTCCCTGACCCATCGGGCGAGCGATCGGGAGATCTTTGCCCGCGGCGCCCTGACGGCAGCGCTCTGGCTCATGTCTCGGCCACCGGGACGTTATAGCATGCGTGATTTTATTGGTTATAAAACATAGTCTTAGGATTCAATTCACGACGTGCCTTTAGCTTCCAGGACACGCTGCGGCGGGGAATTTCCATGGACACACGCGGGCCCAAACCCGTAAAATTTCTGCCTAATCCGTGTACGGGTTAGTCCATGCAAGGCGGGAGGATGTTCGATGAGAACTCCTCCCGCTTTGTATATGTGCGTCAAGGGGAAGTGAAAAGGTGAGCATACCTGCGGTGCTCGCACTGGCCGACGGAACGATCTTCCGCGGACAGTCGATCGGAGCCAAAGGCAACACCACCGGCGAAGTCGTTTTCAACACCGCCCTCACGGGCTATCAGGAAATTCTCACCGACCCTTCCTACGCGCGACAGATCGTCACGCTGACCTGTCCCCACATCGGCAACACCGGCACGACGCCCGAGGATCTCGAGGCGTCGCAGATCTATCCGGCGGGCCTCATCATCCGTGATCTGCCGAGCGTCGCGAGCAACTGGCGCTCGAATGAGTCGCTACCGGAGTTTCTCGAGCGCGGCCGCCTGGTCGCGATCGCCGGCCTCGACACACGCAAGCTGACGCGCCTCTTGAGAGAGAAGGGCGCGCAGGCCGGCTGCATCATGACCGGCGAGAAGGCCGACGAAGCGGCCGCCATCAAGCTCGCGCGCAAGTTCCCGGGCCTCAAGGGGATGGATCTCGCCAAGGTCGTGAGCACCAAGCGTGCCTTCCAGTGGAACGACGGCACCGTCTGGCCCGACCCGGCGCGTGCGCCGATCCGCGCGCAACAGCGCCTGCACGTCGTGGCGTACGACTTCGGCATCAAGCGCAACATCCTCAGGCTCCTCGCCGACTTCGGCTGCCGCATGACGGTGGTGCCGGCGCAGACCAAGGCCGAGGAAGTGCTCGCCCTCGAGCCCGACGGCATCTTCCTCTCCAACGGTCCCGGCGACCCCGAGCCCTGCAGCTACGCGATCACGGCGACCCGCAAGTTCCTCGAGACCGACACGCCGGTGTTCGGCATCTGCCTCGGGCACCAGATCCTCGGGCTCGCCGCCGGCGCGCGCACGGTGAAGATGAAATTCGGCCATCACGGCGCGAATCATCCGGTGCAGGATCTCGAGTCGGGGCGGGTCTTCATCACCAGCCAGAATCACGGCTTCGCGGTCGATGAGTCGACACTGCCCGCGACCGTGAAGGCGACACATCGGTCGCTGTTCGACGGCTCGCTCCAGGGGCTGACCTTCACCGACCGCCCGGCCTTCGGTTTCCAGGGCCACCCCGAGGCGAGCCCGGGACCGCACGACATGCGGGCGCTGTTCGAGCGCTTCAATCACCTCATGCTGCGGCGCCTGCAGGCGCAGCTGAAGCTCGCCGAGGACACCCTGCGCCGACAGCAAGCCGGGACGGCCCGATGACCCGCCGGTGAAGTAGATGCCGAAGCGCACCGACATCGAGAGCATCCTGATCATCGGCGCCGGCCCGATCATCATCGGCCAGGCGTGCGAGTTCGATTATTCCGGCGCCCAGGCCTGCAAGGCGCTGCGCGAGGAGGGTTACCGGGTGATCCTGGTGAACTCCAACCCCGCGACCATCATGACCGACCCGGAGATGGCGGACGCCATCTATATCGAGCCGGTCAACGCGCGCACCGTGGCGCGCATCATCGAGAAGGAGCGCCCCGATGCGCTGCTGCCGACCATGGGCGGGCAGACCGCGCTCAACACCGCGCTCGACCTGGTGCGCGAGGGGGTGCTGGAGAAGTACGAGGTCGAGCTGATCGCGGCCTCGCGCGCCGCCATCGACATGGCCGAGGACCGCGAGCTGTTTCGCAACGCCATGCGCGAGATCGGCCTCGAGACGCCGCGCTCGCAGATCGCCCGCAGCCTCGATGAGGCGCTCGCCATCGCCGGCGAGATCGGCTACCCGGTGGTGGTGCGGCCGTCGTTCACCCTCGGCGGCTCGGGCGGCGGCATCGGCTACAACCGCGAGGAGCTCGAGGACATCGTGGCGCGCGGCCTCGATGCCTCGCCGACCGGCGAGGTGCTGCTGGAAGAGTCGGTGATCGGCTGGAAAGAGTTCGAGATGGAGGTGGTCCGCGACCACCGCGACAACTGCATCATCATCTGCTCGATCGAGAACCTCGATCCCATGGGGGTGCACACCGGCGACTCGATCACGGTCGCCCCGGCGCTCACGCTCACCGACAAGGAATACCAGCGCATGCGCGACGCCTCGGTCGCGGTGCTGCGCAAGATCGGGGTCGACACCGGCGGCTCGAACGTCCAGTTCGCCGTGAGCCCCAAGGACGGCAGGCTCCTCATCATCGAGATGAATCCGCGTGTGTCGCGCTCCTCGGCGCTCGCCTCCAAGGCGACCGGCTTTCCGATCGCCAAGATCGCCGCCAAGCTCGCCGTCGGCTACACGCTCGATGAGCTGAAGAACGACATCACGGGAGGTGCCACCCCGGCCTCCTTCGAGCCGAGCATCGACTACGTGGTGGTGAAGATCCCGCGCTTCACCTTCGAGAAATTCCCCACGGCCAACGACCGCCTGACGACCCAGATGAAGTCCGTCGGCGAGGTGATGGCGATCGGCCGCACCTTCCAGGAGTCGCTGCAGAAGGCGCTGCGGGGACTCGAGACCGGCCTCGACGGGCTCACGCCGCAGCTCGCACTGCCGCTCACCGACGAGACCCAGGCGAAGCTCGCGCACGAGCTGCGCGCGCCGGGGCCGAACCGGCTGCTCTACGTCGCGGACGCCCTGCGCGCCGGCTGGACGTCCGCGCGGGTCGCGGAGCTCACCCACATCGACCCCTGGTTCCTCGCGCAGGTCGAGGAGCTGGTGCGCCAGGAGACCGAGGTCTCGACCCACGGCCTGGGCGCCCTCACCGCCGAGCGGCTGCGCTCGCTCAAGCGGCGCGGTTTTTCCGACAGCCGCCTGGCGAAGCTGCTCGACATGCCGGAGAAGGCGATCCGCGACAAGCGCCACGACCTCAAGGTCGCGCCGGTGTACAAGCGCGTCGATACCTGCGCGGCCGAGTTCGCCACCTCGACCGCCTACCTCTACTCGACTTACGAGGAGGAGTGCGAGGCGCAGCCCACCGACCGCCGCAAGATCATGATCCTCGGCGGCGGCCCGAATCGCATCGGCCAGGGGATCGAGTTCGACTACTGCTGCGTGCACGCGGCGCTGCAGCTGCGCGAGGACGGCTTCGAGACCATCATGGTCAACTGCAATCCGGAGACCGTCTCGACGGACTACGACACCTCCGATCGGCTCTATTTCGAGCCCCTGACGCTCGAGGACGTGCTCGAGATCCTGGCGGTGGAGAAGCCCGAAGGAGTCATCGTGCAGTTCGGCGGGCAGACGCCGCTCAAGCTCTCGCGCGCGCTCGAGGCCGCGGGCGCCCCGATCATCGGCACCTCGCCCGACTCGATCGACATCGCCGAGGACCGCGAGCGCTTCCAGGCGCTGGTGAAGAAGCTCGCACTCAAGCAGCCGGCCAATGCCACCGCGCGTGCCGAGGAGCAGGCGGTGGTGCTGGCGCGCGAGGTCGGCTTTCCGCTGGTGGTGCGGCCCTCCTACGTGCTCGGCGGGCGCGCCATGGAGATCGTCTTCAACGAGGAGGACCTGCGCGCCTACATGGGCAACGCGGTCCAGGTCTCGAACGACAGTCCGGTGCTCCTCGACCGCTTCCTCGACGTCGCCATCGAGGTGGACGTCGATGCGGTGTGCGACGGCGAGGACGTGATGATCGGCGGGATCATGGAGCACGTCGAGCAGGCCGGGGTGCACTCGGGCGACTCGGGCTGCTCGCTCCCTCCCGTGAGCCTCACGCGCGAGACCCAGTCGGAGCTGCGCGAGCAGACGCGCAAGCTCGCGCGCGCGCTGAATGTCATCGGCCTGATGAACGTGCAGTACGCGATCCAGGCGGGCGTCATCTACGTGCTCGAGGTCAACCCGCGCGCCTCGCGCACCGTGCCGTTCGTCTCCAAGGCGACCGGGATGCCGCTCGCCAAGATCGCCGCGCGCGTCATGACGGGGAGGAAGCTCAAGCAGCTGGTGGGCGCGGTCGAGCGCATACCGCATTACTTCTCCGTGAAGGAGGCGGTATTCCCGTTCAACAAATTCCCGGAGGCCGACCCGATCCTCGGCCCCGAGATGAAATCGACCGGCGAGGTCATGGGCACGGGGCGCACCTTCGGCGAGGCCTACGCCAAGGCGCAGAGCGCCTCGGGCGTGACACTGCCGCGCAAGGGCGTGTGCTTCATCAGCGTGCGCGACCGCGACAAGCAGGGAGCGGTGGAGCTCGCGAAGAAGCTGGTCGAGCGCGGCTTCGAGATGGTCGCGACCGAGGGCACGGCGCGCGCGCTCACCGAGGCGGGCGTGGTCTGCCGTCGGGTCAACAAGGTGCGCGAGGGCCGGCCGCACGTCGTCGACATGATCAAGAACGACGAGATCGACCTCATCGTCAACACCACCGAGGGCAAGCTCGCCATCCGCGAGTCGAACTCGATCCGGCGCGAGGCCGTGCACCGGCGCGTCACCTATTACACGACGCTCGCCGCCGGGCTCGCGACGCTGGAAGCGCTCGACCACATGGACGAAGTCGAGGTCAACCGCCTCCAGGACCTGCACCTCGAGGCCTCCGGCACATGAAGCGCCATCCCATGACGCTGCGGGGCGCGGAGGTGCTGCGCGCGGAGTTGAAGCGCCTCAAGTCCGAGGCGCGGCCGGCGATCATCAGGCAGATCGCCGAGGCCCGCGGTCACGGCGATCTCTCCGAGAACGCCGAGTATCACGCGGCACGCGAGCAGCAGGGATTCATCGAGGGCCGCATCACCGAGATCGAGCGCAAGCTCGGCAACGCCGAGGTCATCGATCCGGCGACATTGCCGAACACCGGAAAAGTCGTGTTCGGCGCCACCGTGGAGCTCGAGGACCGCGCCGGGGGCGCGCGCGTCGTCTATCAGATCGCGGGTGAAGACGAGGCCGACATCCGCGCCGGGCGCATCTCGGTCACCTCGCCGATCGCACGCGCGCTCATCGGCAAGTGCGAGGGCGACGTCGTCGACGTCGCAGCGCCCGGCGGGGTGCGCTCCTACGAGATCGTCGCAGTGCGCTTGGGATGAGCTCTCCCTAATCAGGGATGAGGATGCGCGGCAGCTGCGGGTGAGGGCGATAGAGCACCGCGACGTTGCCGATGCGGTGCACGAGAGCGCTCGCGGTGCGCGCGGCGAGCGCTTCGAAGAGCGCATCGCGTGCCTCGCGGTCGCCGCCGGGCGCTTTCACCTTGATGAGCTCGTGACGAATAAGCGCGCGCTCGGTCTCGCGGGCTACGGCCTCGGTGAAGCCGGCATTGCCTAAGCGCACGACCGGCTTCAGGGGATGCGCGAGCCCCCGCAGGTGCCGGCGCTGCCGCTCGGAGAGCTCGGGCGCCTGGGGCGGTGTGCCGGGCGCCGCCGCGGCGGTGCCGGCAGCCGGCTCTGCCTTTCGGGGCGTGGCTTTCTTCATGGAGTCATTGTAGAGGTAGATTCAGCGTCGATGGCTCGGCGGTCGAAAAGCAGCGATCGGTGGCTGAAGGAGCACTTCCGCGACACTTACGTGCAGCGCGCCCAGAGCGGCGGCTGGCGCTCGCGGGCGGTGTTCAAGCTCGAGGAGATCGACCGGCGCGAGAAGCTCCTGAAACCGGGCGCCGTCTGCCTCGACCTGGGAGCCGCGCCGGGCGCCTGGAGCCAGTACGCCCGCGGCAGGGTGGGGCCCCAGGGCCGGGTGGTGGCCACCGACATCCTGCCGATGGAAGGCCTGACCGGGGTCGAGTTCGTGCAGGGAGATTTCCGCGAGGAGGAGGTCTTCGAGAAGGTGCTGTCGCTTCTGCCGCAGGGTCGGGTGGACGTGGTGCTCTCGGACATGGCCCCGGCGATGAGCGGGGTCGACGTGACCGACCAGGCGCGTTCCATGCACCTCGCCGAGCTGGCCCTCGACATGGCCCGGCGTGTCTTGAAGCCGGGAGGGAACGCCCTGATCAAGGTCTTTCAGGGATCCGGCTTCGAGGACCTGGTGAGGGGTGCGCGCCGCGAATTCGGCCGGATCAAGCTGGTCAAACCAGAGGCCTCCCG
Organism: Steroidobacteraceae bacterium; assembly: GCA_035518275.1. Classification (GTDB taxonomy): domain Bacteria; phylum Pseudomonadota; class Gammaproteobacteria; order Steroidobacterales; family Steroidobacteraceae; genus 13-2-20CM-66-19. Next base: position 21,342 of record DATIXU010000041.1, on the reverse strand, counting down.
CGCGCGCAGCCCTGAGATGTACATGCTGGCCTTGCAGTTTCGCTTGGTGTAGGTTCGGACCTAAGGACGGAAGCCTTTGAACGACTTGACAAAGAACATCCTGCTCTGGGTCGTGATCGTGATCGTGCTGCTGCTCGTCTTCAGCCGGTACATGCCGACCGCGGGGCAGCCCCAGCAGATCGCCTATTCCACGTTCCTGGACGACGTGAAGGAGAACCGCGTCGACTCGGTCGTGATTCAGGGCGACATGATCTACGGGGAGCACAAGGACAAGAGCACCTTCAAGACCTTCAACCCCGAGACCGATTACACCGCCCTCATCGGCACGCTGATGAAGGCCGACGTGAAGATCGAGGGCCAGCCGCCGAAGCCGCCGAACTACATGGGCCAGCTGCTGCTGCAGCTCGCGCCGGCGCTGCTGCTGATCGTGGTGTTCGTGTACATGCTGCGCCAGATGCAGGGCGCATCCGGCGGCCGCGGGGCGATGTCCTTCGGCAAGAGCCGTGCGCGGCTCCTCGGCGAGGACCAGGTGAGCGTCACCTTCGCCGACGTCGCCGGTGTCGACGAGGCGAAGCAGGAGGTCGGCGAGATCGTCGACTTCCTCAAGGACCCCGGCAAGTTCCAGAAGCTCGGCGGCAAGATCCCCAAGGGCGTCCTGATGGTGGGCTCGCCCGGCACCGGCAAGACACTGCTGGCGCGCGCCATCGCCGGCGAGGCCAAGGTGCCGTTCTTCACCATCTCCGGCTCCGACTTCGTCGAGATGTTCGTCGGCGTCGGCGCCTCGCGCGTGCGCGACATGTTCGAGCAGGCGAAGAAGCACGCACCCTGCATCATCTTCATCGACGAGATCGACGCCGTCGGCCGTCACCGCGGCGCGGGCCTCGGCGGCGGGCACGACGAGCGCGAGCAGACGCTGAATCAGCTGCTGGTCGAGATGGACGGCTTCGAGGGCAACGAAGGCATCATCGTCATCGCCGCCACCAACCGTCCGGACGTGCTCGACCCGGCGCTGCTGCGCCCGGGCCGCTTCGACCGCCAGGTGGTCGTGCCGCTGCCGGACGTGCGCGGCCGCGAGCAGATCCTGCGCGTGCACATGCGCCGCGTGCCGCTCGCCGACGACGTGAAGCCCGCGCTGATCGCGCGCGGCACCCCCGGCTTCTCGGGCGCCGATCTCGCCAACCTGGTCAACGAGGCGGCGCTGTTCGCCGCGCGCGCCAACAAGCGCATCGTCGGCATGGACGAGTTCGAGAAGGCCAAGGACAAGATCATGATGGGCGCCGAGCGGCGCTCGATGGTGATGAGCGAGGATGAGAAGAAGATGACGGCCTATCACGAGGCCGGTCACGCCATCGTCGGCATGACGGTGCCGGAGCACGACCCCGTATACAAGGTGACCATCATCCCGCGCGGCCGGGCGCTCGGCGTCACGCAGTTCCTGCCGGAGCAGGATCGCTACAGCCTCTCCAAGCGGCGCATCGAGAGCTCGATCGCGACGCTGTTCGGCGGGCGCGTCGCCGAGGAGCTGATCTTCGGCCCCGAGTCGGTGACCACCGGCGCCTCCAACGACATCGAGCGCGCTACCGAGCTGGCACGCAACATGGTCACGAAGTGGGGCCTGTCGGACAAGCTGGGTCCCCTCACGTATTCCGAGGAGACCGGCGAGGTGTTCCTCGGGCGCAGCGTCACCCAGCACAAGCAGGTCTCGGACGTCACCGCCCATGCGATCGACGAGGAAGTGCGGCGCGTGGTCGAGGCGAACTATGTCCGCGCGCGCGACATCCTCACCGGTGCGCTCGACAAGCTCCACCTGATGGCGGATGCGCTCATCAAGTACGAGACCATCGACGAGGAGCAGTTGAAGGACGTCATGGCGGGCCGCACGCCGAAGCCGCCGGCCGGCTGGGACGACACGCTGCCGAACAAGCCGCCCAAGGCGGAGCCTCCGAGCAGCGCGATACCCGCAGGTCAACACTGACCGTATTGCTTCGCTGTCGGGATAAGTCGGTCGACCTGACCCATCCGCGCGTGATGGGCGTAATCAATGTGACGCCGGATTCCTTCTCCGACGGCGGCCGCTTCTTCGACACCGAGACCGCAGTCCGCCACGGCCTGGCGCTGGCGCACGCCGGCGCGGCCTTCCTCGACGTGGGCGGGGAGTCGACCCGGCCGGGCGCGGACCCGGTCGGAGTGGCAGAGGAGCTGCGCCGCGTCATTCCCGTCATCGAGCGGCTGCAGGGAGCCGTGAGCGCCGTGATCTCCGTCGACACCAGCAAGCCCGAGGTCATGCGGGCCGCGGCCGCGGCCGGCGCCGGTCTGATCAACGACGTGCGGGCGCTGCGCGCGCCGGGAGCGCTCGAGGCGGCGCAGTCGAGCGGCTGTGCCGTGTGCCTCATGCACATGCAGGGCGAGCCCCGCACCATGCAGGCTGCACCCGCCTACCGGGACGTCGTCGGCGAAGTCCGGGCCTTTCTGGAGGAGCGCGCCCGGGCCTGCCGCGCGGCGGGCTTCTCCGCCGATCGCCTGGTCCTCGATCCCGGATTCGGCTTCGGCAAGACTCTGGAGCACAATCTGACGCTGCTGCGCCACCTGCGCGAGCTCGGGGAGGGCGCCTTGCCGGTGATGGTCGGCTTGTCGCGCAAGTCCATGGTGGGCAAACTCACCGGGCGTCCCGAGGGCGAGCGGCTGCTGGGCAGCGTGGTACTGGCGGTGCTGGCGGCGCTCGAGGGAGCAAGCATCGTGCGCGCACACGACGTCGCCTCGACGGTCGAGGCGCTGAGGCTCGTGGCGGCCGTGAGAGAGAGCTAGATGGGGCGGCGCTATTTCGGAACTGACGGCGTCAGGGGCAAGGTGGGCGACCACCCGATGACGGTCGACTTCGCGCTGCATCTCGCCAGCGCCGCCGCGCGCGTGCTCGCCCCCGAAGGCGGCACCGTACTCATCGGCAAGGACACGCGGCTCTCGGGCTATATGTTCGAGTCGGCGCTGGAAGCCGGGTTCGTCGCCGCCGGGGTGGACGTCATGCTCATCGGGCCGCTGCCGACACCCGGCATCGCTTATCTCACGACGCGCTTCGACTGCGACTTCGGCGTGGTGATCAGCGCCTCGCATAACCTCTACGACGACAACGGCATCAAGTTCTTCGACGGCTCGGGGGCGAAGCTCTCCGACGAGCTCGAGGAGGCGATCGAGGCCGAGCTGGCGCAGCCGCCGCTCACGCGCACCTCGCGCAGCCTCGGCCGCGCCACACGCGTCGATCGCTCGCGCACGGTTTATCAGGAGTTCTGCGCCTCGACCCTGCCGGCGGGCGTCGATCTCTCGGGCCTCAAGATCGTGGTCGACTGCGCCAACGGCGCCGCCTACAAGGTGGCGCCGCGGATCCTCGCCGATCTCGGCGCCGAGATCGTGCCGATCGGCTGCTCGCCCAACGGCCGCAACATCAACGACGGCTGCGGCTCGACCGTACCCGATCTGCTGCAGCTCACCGTACCCGGGGTGCGCGCCAACGTCGGCATCGCGCTCGACGGCGACGGCGACCGCCTGGTCATGGTCGATCACCTGGGGCGCATCGTCGACGGCGATCAGCTGCTGTACGTGATCGCGCGCGCGCTCAAGCAGGCGGGGACGCTGCGCGGACCCGTGGTCGGCACGGTGATGAGCAATCTCGGGCTCGAGTTGGGGCTGCGCGCCAGCGGCATCGAGTTCCGGCGCGCCGCGGTCGGTGACCGCTACGTGCTCGCCATGCTGCGCGAGCTGCAGGGTGTCCTCGGCGGCGAGACCTCGGGACACATCCTGTGTCTCGACAAGACCACCACCGGGGACGGGCTGGTGTGCGCGCTGCAGGTGCTGGCGGTGATGCAGCAGACCGGCCGGCCGCTGGCCGAGCTCGCCTCGGGCATGCAGAAGTACCCGCAGGTGCTCCTCAACGTCAAGGTGGCGAGGCGCTTCGACCCCGCGGGCGTGCCCGCGGTGCAGGAGGTCATGGCGCGCATCGAGCGGACCATGGGAAGCGAGGGGCGCGTGGTGCTGCGTCCCTCGGGCACCGAGTCCGTGATCCGCGTGATGGTCGAGGGGCGCGATGAGGGCGTGACCCGCGCCGCGGCCACCGAGCTTGCCGACGTCGTCAAGGCGGCCGCTGGTTGATGGGCCGAAACGGCTGCGCACGGCCTTGAACCGGGGCGCGTTGCGCCACCCTCCCTCGATCGCTATCATCGCGCGCCCCTTTGGGGGTTAGCCCCCCGTTTGAGAGCGAGTCCAAGCCTTGAATTCCGCGCGCCGTCCGCTCGTTGCCGGGAACTGGAAGATGCACGGCTCGCGCGCCGAGAACGCGCGGCTGGCCGAGGAGCTGCTTGCCGCAGCGCCGGCCTCGGCCGCGGCCGACTGCATCGTGTGTCCGCCGCTGGTGTATCTGCAGGAGGTCGGACGGCTGCTGCGCGACTCGCTTTTCATCCTCGGAGCCCAGGACGTGTGCGCCGACGCCCAGGGGGCGTTCACCGGCGAGGTCTCGGCGGCCATGCTCAAGGACATCGGCTGCCAGTACGTGATCGTGGGCCACTCCGAGCGGCGCCTGCTCTACCGGGAGTCGGATCAGCTGGTGGCGCGCAAGTTCTCCGCGGCGCATTCGAAGGGCCTGGTCCCCATCCTGTGCGTCGGCGAGCAGCTCGCCGATCGCGAGGCCGGCCGCACGCGCGAGATCGTGGCGCGGCAGCTCGACGTGGTGCTCGAGCTGTGCGGCGCCGGAACGCTGGAGCGCGGCGTGATCGCCTACGAGCCGGTGTGGGCGATCGGCACCGGGCGCAATGCCACGCCCGACCAGGCCCAGGAGGTGCACGCCTTCATCCGCGGCCGGATCGCGGCCCGGGATGCTAAAATTGCCGCCGGCACGCGCATTCTCTACGGCGGCAGTGTCAAGGCCGGCAACGCGGCGGAGCTGTTCAGCATGCCGGACGTCGACGGCGGCCTGATCGGCGGCGCCTCGCTCAAGGCCGATGAGTTTCTGACAATCCTGGCCGCCGCGCGGCCGGGCTGAGTGGATATACCGATGTTACGAATGTTACTGACCGCGGTTCAGGTGTTCTCCTCGCTGGCCATCATCGGCCTCGTGCTGCTTCAGCGCGGCAAGGGAGCCGAGGCGGGCGCGGGGTTCGGCGCGGGCGCGTCGGGAACCGTATTCGGCGCGCGCGGTGCGACTACGGCACTGTCGCGTGCCACGGCGATCTTTGCCGCGATCTTCATGATCAACAGTCTCGCGCTCGCGTACATCGGCACGGCCACGACCAGGGAGCGGCAGAAGACGATCCTCGAGGAGGCCGCGGAGAGCGGCAAGGCGGCACCGGCCACTGGCACCTCAGCGCCGGCGAGTGCGCCGGCCCAGGCGCCGACGGCCGCGCCCGGCGCGGCACCGGTTTCGCCGCCGGCGCCCACGCCCGCGCCGAAGTAACGCGAATCCTCGCGCGCAGCGAGCTTTTTTGATCTTGCCGACGTGGTGGAATTGGTAGACACACTAGCTTGAGGGGCTAGCGCCGCAAGGTGTGGGAGTTCGAATCTCCCCGTCGGCACCAAAATCCCGATCGCGCTGCTACAATGCCCGGACTCTTGTCGGGGGCAGGTCGGAGCGATCTGCCTTTTTTACGGCTGATCCGCATGCTGCTGAATTACCTGCCGATTCTCATCTTCCTGGTGGTCGCCACGGCGCTCGCCGCGGTGCTGCTGACGCTCGGCACCGGCCTCGGACGCTACTTTGCGCGCTTCCACGGCGACCGCGCCAAGCTCTCGCCCTACGAGTGCGGCTTCGAGGCCTTCGAGGACAGCCGCATGAAGTTCGACGTGCGCTACTACCTGGTGGCGATCCTCTTCATCGTCTTCGACCTCGAGATCGCCTTCCTGTTTCCGTGGGCGGTGGCCCTCGGCAAGATCGGGGTCGCGGGCCTCCTCGCCATGGGCATCTTCCTCGCGATCCTGGTGGTGGGCTTCATCTACGAGTGGCGGAAGGGGGCGCTCGAGTGGGACTAGCGGTCGCCGAGGGCCCGGAGTCCTTCGCGCAGCGCGGCTTCATCACCACGCGGCTCGATGAGCTGGTCAACTGGGCGCGCACCGGGTCGCTTTGGCCGATGACCTTCGGGCTCGCCTGCTGCGCCGTCGAGATGATGCACGCCGGCGCTTCGCGCTACGACCTCGACCGCTTCGGGGTGGTCTTCCGGCCGAGTCCGCGCCAGTCGGACGTCATGATCGTGGCCGGCACGCTGGTCAACAAGATGGCGCCGGCGCTGCGCAAGGTCTACGACCAGATGGCCGAGCCGCGCTGGGTGATCTCGATGGGCTCGTGCGCCAACGGCGGCGGTTACTACCACTACTCCTACTCGGTGGTGCGCGGCTGCGACCGCATCGTACCGGTCGACGTGTACGTGCCCGGCTGCCCGCCGACGGCCGAAGCATTGATCTACGGCATCGTACAGCTGCAGAAGAAGATCGCGCGCACCAGCACGATCGCGAGATAAGCGCAATGACGGGGAACGACGGCAAGAGCGAGCCGATCGAGGCGCTCGCGGGGAAGGTCGACGCGCTGCTGAAGGGCAGCGTGCGGCGCGTGCCCGCGCTTGGCTCGGAGCTCGCCTACCAGACCGACGCCGCCTCGCTCCTGTCCGTCTGCCACACCCTGCGCGATGCCCAGGAGCTGCGCTTCCAGATGCTCATGGATCTGGCGGGGGTCGATTATCTCCATTACGGGCGCGATGACTGGGAGACCGAGAGCGCCACGCGCTCGGGCTTCAGCCGTGCGCGCCTCGCGCAGGAGGGTCCGCCCGACCCGGGCGCGCCCGGGCGCTTCGCCGTCGTCTACCAGCTGCTCTCGATCGCGAACAACCAGCGGCTGCGCCTGAGGGTCAAGTGCCCGGATACGGCCGAGCCCGCGGTCGACTCGGTGATCGACGTATGGGCGGGCGCCAACTGGTTCGAGCGCGAAGCCTTCGATCTCTTCGGCATCATCTTCCGCGGCCACCCGGATCTGCGCCGCATCCTCACCGACTACGGCTTCATCGGGCATCCGTTCCGCAAGGATTTCCCGCTCATCGGCAACGTCGAGGTGCAGTACGACCCCGAAAAGCAGCGCGTCGTCTACCGCCCGGTGAGCATCACCCCAAGGGTGCTGGTGCCGAAGGTGATCCGCCACGACCACCGCTACGAGCCCGCGCTCGGCGACCCGCAGGTGCCGCGCTGATGGCCGCGACTCCGCTCAACGAGATCCGTAACTACACGATGAATTTCGGGCCGCAGCACCCGGCCGCGCACGGCGTGCTGCGCCTGGTGCTGGAGATGGACGGCGAGGTCATCCGCAAGGCCGATCCGCACATCGGGCTGCTGCACCGCGGCACCGAGAAGCTCGCCGAATTCAAGCCCTTCAACCAGTCGATCGGCTACATGGACCGGCTGGACTACGTGTCGATGATGTGCAGCGAGCATGCCTACGTGCTCGCGATCGAGCGGCTGCTCGGCATCGAGCCGCCGGAGCGCGCGCAGTACATCCGCGTCATGTTCGACGAGATCACGCGCATCCTGAACCACCACCTGTGGCTCGGCTCGCACGGCCTCGACATCGGCGCGATGACGGTGTTCCTGCTCGCCTTCAAGCAGCGCGAGGAGCTCATGGACGTCTACGAGGCGGTGTCGGGCACGCGCATGCACGCCACCTACTACCGCCCGGGCGGCGTCTACCGCGACCTGCCCGACTCGATGCCGAAATACCAGGTCACCAGGTGGCACTCGGCGAAGGACGTCGCGCGCATGAACGCGGCGCGCAGCGGCACCATGCTGGATTTCATCCAGGCGTTCACCGAGCAGTTCCCCGCCGCCGTCGACGACTATGAGGCGTTGCTCACCGACAACCGCATCTGGAAGCAGCGCACCGTCAACATCGGCGTCGTGACTCCCGAGCGCGCCATGCAGCTCGGCTTCTCCGGCCCGATGCTGCGCGGCTCCGGCATCGCCTGGGACCTGCGCAAGAAGCAGCCTTACGCGGTCTACGACCGGATGGACTTCGACGTGCCGGTGGGCGTCAACGGCGACTGCTACGACCGCTACCTGGTGCGCATCGAGGAGATGCGCCAGTCGAACCGCATCATCCGCCAGTGCGTCGAGTGGCTGCGCGCCCATCCCGGCGCGGTGATGATCGACGACAGCAAGGTGCGCCCGCCGCCGCGCGAGCGCATGAAAGAGGACATGGAGTCCCTGATCCATCACTTCAAGTTCTTCACCGAAGGCTACGAGGTTCCCGAGGGCGAGACCTACGCCGCGGTCGAGGCGCCCAAGGGCGAGTTCGGCGTCTACCTGATCTCCGACGGCGCCAACAAGCCCTATCGCCTCAAGTGCCGCGCGCCCGGCTTCGCCCACCTGGCGGCGCTCGAGGAGATGTGCCAGGGGCACATGCTGGCGGACGTGGTGGCGGTGATCGGTACACAGGACATCGTCTTCGGGGAGATCGACCGGTGAGCAACGAGCGCAGCAACGTCGGCATCGCCGGCACCGCGCTGGTCAGCAAGCTGTCGCTGCTCTCCGGGGAGACGCGCGCCGAGATCGACCACTGGGTAGCGAAGTTCCCGCCCGGGCGGCAGCGCTCGGCGTGCATCGCGGCGCTGCGCGCGGCGCAGGAGCAGAACCGCGGCCACCTGACGCCCGACCTCATGGATGCGGTCGCCGAATACCTGCAGCTCCCGCCCATCCAGGTGTACGAGGTCGCGAGCTTCTACTCGATGTTCGAGACTCATCCCTGCGGACGCCATCACGTCAGCATCTGCACCAACATCTCCTGCATGCTGAACGGCGCCGAGGCGCTCCTCGCGCATGCCGAGAAGAAGCTCGGCATCAAATTGAACGAGAGCACGGCCGACGGCCGCATCTTCCTCAAGCGCGAGGAGGAGTGCCTCGCGGCCTGCAACGGCGCGCCGATGATGATGGTCGATCACGTATTCCACGAGAACCTGACGCCCGAGAAGCTCGATCAGGTCCTGGATGAGCTGAAGTGAACGACCTCGAGAGCAAATACGCCGACAAGATGAACCTGGTGGCGTTCGAGCCGCTGAAGCTCGAGCGCTCGTGGACGCTGCCCACCTACCGCTCGATCGGCGGCTATGAGGTGTGGGAGCGGATCCTGAAGGAGAAGCCCGACCGCGGCTCGATCATCGACCAGGTCAAGGCCTCGGGGTTGCGCGGCCGCGGCGGTGCCGGCTTCCCCACCGGCACCAAGTGGAGCTTCATGCCGCGCAACTCCCCGGTGCAGAAGTACCTGGTGTGCAACTCGGACGAGAGCGAGCCCGGCACCTGCCACGACCGCGACATCCTGCGCTTCAACCCGCACGCGCTCGTCGAGGGGCTGGCGATCGCGGGCTACGCCACGAATTCCACCGTCGCCTACAACTACATCCGCGGCGAATTCCTCGGCGAGCCGGCGCCGCGCTTCGAGGCGGCGCTCAGGGAAGCCTACGAGGCGGGCCTGCTCGGCAAGAACATCCAGGGCTCGGGCGTCGACTTCGACCTGTATGCCTTCATTGGCGCCGGCGCCTACATCTGCGGCGAGGAGACCGGACTCCTCGAGTCGCTCGAGGGCAAGCCGGGCAAGCCGCGCTTCAAGCCGCCGTTCCCGGCGAACTACGGCCTGTACGGCGCGCCCACCACCATCAACAACACCCTGAGCTTCGCCTCCGTGCCGACCATCCTGCGCAAGGGGCCGGCGTGGTTCGCAGCTCTCGGGCCTGCCAACTCGGGCGGCACGCTGATCTTTTCCTTCTCCGGGCACGTCGCGAGTCCTCGCAACCTCGAGCTGCCGCTCGGCACGCCGTTCGCGGATCTCCTCGAGCTCAACGGCGGCATGCGCGGCGGCCGCAAGCTCAAGGCCGTGATCCCCGGCGGCGTCTCGGTGCCGGTGGTGCCGGGCGAGATCATGATGAAAACCAACATGGACTACGATTCGGTGAAGGCGGCGGGCTCGGCGCTCGGCACCGGCGCCGCCATCATCATGGACGAGACCACCTGCATGGTGCGGGTGCTGGAGCGCGTATCGCGCTTCTACATGTCGGAGTCCTGCGGCCAGTGCACGCCGTGCCGCGAAGGCACCGGGTGGATGAACCGGCTGCTGAAGCGGATGCTGGCGGGCGAGGCGCGGCGCGAGGAGCTGGGACTACTGCTCGACGTCGCCAACCGCATCGAGGGACATACCATCTGCGCCTTCGGCGACGCCGCCGCCTGGCCGGTGCAGAGCTTCCTCAGGCACTACCGCCATGAGTTCGAGTACGTCATCGATCACGGCGGGCGGAGCCTGGTGACCGACAGGCTCGGCGCGCGGGCGGCTTAAGGCTATGGCGGACGACCTGGTCAATATCGAGATCGACGGCGTGCCGGTCAAGGCGCGCAAGGGCGAGATGATCATCCGCGTCACCGACGCGCATGGCGCCTACGTGCCGCGCTTCTGTTACCACGAGAAGCTCTCGATCGCTGCCAACTGCCGCATGTGCCTGGTTGAGGTCGAGAAGGCGCCCAAGCCCATGCCGGCGTGCGCCACCCCGGTCATGGAGGGCATGAAGGTCTTCACCAGGTCGCCGCGCGCGATCGGCGCGCAGCGCGCCACCATGGAGTTCCTGCTGATCAACCATCCGCTCGACTGCCCGATCTGCGATCAGGGCGGGGAGTGCGAGCTGCAGGACCTGGCGGTCGGCTTCGGCCGCGACGCCTCGCGCTACCAGGAACGCAAGCGCTCGGTGCTGGACGAGAACCTGGGTCCTCTGATCGCCACCGACATGACGCGCTGCATTCACTGCACGCGCTGCATCCGCTTCACCGAGGAAATCGCCGGCATCCAGGAGCTCGGCATGATCGGCCGCGGCGAGCACATGAAGGTGCGCACCTATATAGAGAGTGCGGTGAACCACGAGCTGGTGGGCAACGTGATCGACCTCTGCCCGGTCGGCGCGCTGGTCTCCAAGCCCTACCGCTTCAGCGCCCGCGCCTGGGAGATGGCCGCGACGCCGCTCGTCTCGCCCCACGATCCGGTCGGCACCAATCTCTACGGCCACGTGCTGCGCGGGCGGCTGATGCGGGTCGTGCCGCGCGAGAACGAGGCGATCAACGAGACCTGGATCGCCGACCGTGATCGCTTCAGCTATGAGGGTGTCTACAGTCCGGAGCGCCTCGAGCATCCGATGGTCCGGCGCGGCGCCGAGTGGGTCGAGAGCGACTGGGAGACGGCCCTCGAGCTCCTCGCGCAGGGCCTCAAGGCCCGCACCGGCGCATGCGGCTTCCTGGTCAGCCCCTCGGCGACGCTGGAAGAGCTGTACCTCGCCGGGCGCATCGCCCGCGGCCTCGGCACTCACAATATCGATCACCGCCTGCGGCAGCGCGATTTCCGTGATCAGGCGGCCGACCCGGCGGTGCCCGGGCTCGGGATGAGAATCGCCGAGGTCGATGCGCTCGATGCGCTGCTCGTCATCGGCTCGAACCTGCGGCGCGAGGTGCCGATACTCGCGCACCGGGTGCGCAAGGCGGCGCGGCGCGGCGCCCAGGTTGCCTTCGTGAATCCGGTGCGCTTCGCTTACCAGTTTCCGGTCGAGGCCTATCTCTCCTCGGCGCCGCGCACGCTGCTGGGCGATCTCGCCGCGATCCTCGCCGCGGCCGCTGAAGTCGCCGGCAAGCCGGTACCGCCGCATCTCGCCGCCGCCACGGCAGCGGCCCGGGTCGGCGAGGAGCATCGCGCCGTCGCGCGCTCGCTCGTCAGTGGCGAGAAGCGCGCGGTATGGCTGGGGGCGCTCGCCACGCGCCATCCGCAGTACGCCGACCTGCGCTCGCTTGCCGCCGCACTCAGCTCACTCGCCGGCGCTTCCTTCGGCGTGCTGGCCGAAGGCGCGAACGGCGCCGGCGCCTATCTCGCCGGGGCCGTGCCGCACCGCGAGGCGGGAGCTAAGGCGGTGGCGCAGCCGGGCCTGACGGCGCGCGACATGCTGCAGAGGCCCCTCAAGGCTTGCGTGCTGTTCGGCGGCGTCGAGCCCTCGATCGACGCGCTCGACCCGGACAGCGTGAGCGTGTTCGCCCGCACCGAGCTCACGGTTGCGATCACGCCGTTCGTGAGCGAGGAGCTGCGGCGCATCGCCCACGTGATGCTGCCGATCGGCACCTTCGCCGAGACCTCCGGGACCTACGTGAATTGCGAGGGGCTGTGGCAGAGCCAGACGGGCGCGGCGGCGCCGCTCGGCGAGTCGCGTCCGGGGTGGAAGGTGCTGCGCGTGCTCGGCAATCTCCTGAACCTCCCGGGCTTCGAGTACCAGTCCTCCGAGGACGTGCGTGAGGAGCTGCGTGCGCAGTGCACGGCTGGCGCCTCGTCCGACTATCGCGGCGCGCACGCCGTGACTCCGGCGGGTGCGGCGAGCGCCGCGGTGGCTGCCGGCGAAGTGCGGGTCATCGACGTGCCGATGTATCAGACCGACGCGCTGGTGCGCCGCGCACCGTCGCTGCAGAAGACCCGCGAAGGCCGCACCGGGCCGGCGACTTACTGAGGGAGCACGGTGCGGAACCTCACCAACCTCTGGCTCGCGCTGCCCGACTACGGGCGCTCCACCGTATGGATCATCGTGATCACCGTGGTGCTCATCACCAGCGTGGCGCTGCTGACCTTGTGGGAGCGCAAGGTGATCGGCTGGATGCAGCTGCGCCGCGGACCCAACCGGGTGCGCATCTTCGGCCTGCTGCCGGGACTCGGGCAGCCGTTCGCGGACGTGGTGAAGCTGCTCCTCAAGGAAGTGGTGATTCCGGCCAATGCCAATAAGCTCCTGTTCCGCCTGGCGCCGATGATCGCGCTCATTCCGGCCTTCGCCGCCTGGGCGGTGATCCCGCTGTCACCCGAGGTGGTGGTGTCGAAGGCGGACGCCGGACTCCTTTATCTCCTGTCGCTCACCTCGATGGGCGTCTACGGCGTCATCGTCGCCGGCTGGGCGGCCAACTCCAAGTACGCCTTCCTCGGCGCGATGCGCTCCGCGGCGCAGATGGTCGCCTACGAGATCGCCATGGGGTTTGCGCTGGTCGGCGTGCTCATGGCGACCGGCAGCATGAACCTCGGCACCATCGTTGTGACGCAGGCCGGCGGTCCGCTCTCCTGGAACTGGTTCTGGCTGGCGCCGCTGCTGGCGGTGTACTTCATCTCGGGCGTCGCCGAGACCAACCGCGCGCCCTTCGACGTGGCCGAGGGCGAGTCGGAGATCGTCGCGGGCTTTCACGTCGAATACTCGGGGATCGCCTTCGCGCTGTTCTTCCTCGCCGAGTACGCCAACATGATCCTGATCTCGGCGCTCACCGCGGTGTTCTTCTTCGGCGGCTGGCAGGCTCCCTTCCAGGGCTACCCCGGGATCGGCGCCACCTTCCTCGGGCAGCCGAGCTTCTTCTGGTTCGGGCTCAAGATCTTCGCATTCCTGTTCCTGTTCCTCTGGTTCCGCGCCACCTTCCCGCGCTACCGCTATGACCAGATCATGCGGCTCGGCTGGAAGGCGCTGATTCCCGTGACGCTGGTGTGGATCGGAGTGGAGATGGTGCTGGCGCTCTGCCGGATCGGGCCGTGGGCGCGGCCCTGGTACCACTAGGGACTGATCAATGGCCGTCAATCCGCTCAAGACCTTCCTGCTGCCGGAGCTCATCAAGGGGCTGATGGTCACGGCGCGCACCTTGGTGCAACCGAAGTACACCCTCAACTACCCGGAGGAGAAGACGCCACAGTCGCCGCGCTTCCGCGGGCTGCATGCGCTGCGGCGCTATCCGAACGGCCAGGAGCGCTGCATCGCCTGCAAGCTGTGCGAGGCGGTGTGTCCGGCGGTGTGCATCACCATCGACTCGGACGTGTCACCCGACGGCACGCGGCGCACCAGCCGCTACGACATCGATCTGTTCAAGTGCATCTACTGCGGCTTCTGCGAGGAAGCCTGCCCGGTGGATGCGATCGTGCTGACCCGCATTCACGAGTACCACATGGAGCGGCGCGGCGAGAACATCATGAGCAAGGACAAGCTGCTCGCCGTGGGCGAGCGCTACGAGGCCATGATCGCCGCCGACAAGGCTGCGGACGCCCCGTACCGATGAGCGCAGGCCCCGCATGCTGATCCAGGTGCTGTTCCACATATTCGCCGCCATCCTGATCCTGGCCGCGCTCGGGGTGATCAGCGCGCGCAACCCGGTGTACTCGGCGCTCGCGCTGGTGCTGTGCTTCATCACCTCGGCGGCGATCTGGCTGCTGATCGAGGCGGAGTTCCTCGCCGTGGTGCTGGTGCTGGTGTACGTGGGCGCGGTGATGGTGCTGTTCCTGTTCGTCGTGATGATGCTCGACATCAACCTCGCGGAGCTGCGCCAGGGCTTCACCCGCTTCGCCTGGCTCGGCTGGCTGACGGCGCTGGCGGTGATCGTCGAGATCGTCGGCGTGGTCTGGGCGCGCGGCGGACTTGGGCTGGATGTCAGCCGCGGCCCGGCGCCGGAGCCGGCCGGCTACAGCAACACGCTCGCGCTTGGGAGCGTGCTCTACACCCGCTACGCGTATCCGCTCGAGCTCGCCGCGGTGCTGCTGCTGGTGGCGATCGTCGCCGCCATCTCCCTCACCATGCGCCACCGCGCCGGGCTCAAGCACCAGGACATCAGCCGCCAGGTGGCGGTGCGGCGCGAGGACCGCGTGCGCCTCGTCAAGATGGATGCGGAGAAGCGCCCGTGATCACTCTGGCGCAGCTGCTGACGCTCTCGGGCGTGCTGTTCTCGCTGGCCGTGGCCGGCATCTTCCTCAACCGCAAGAACGTCATCCTGCTCCTGATGTGCGTCGAGCTGCTGCTGCTCGCCGCCAACTTCAACTTCATCGCCTTCTCGCGCTATCTCAACGACATCAACGGCCAGGTGTTCGTGTTCTTCATCCTCACGGTGGCGGCGGCCGAGTCGGCCATCGGGCTCGCGATCCTGGTGGTGCTGTTCCGCGAGCGGCGCAGCATCAACGTCGAAGACCTGAACACCCTGAAAGGCTGAAGGCGCACCCCGTGAATCCCAACGTGCTGCTCGCCATTCCGCTGCTGCCGCTGGCCGCCGCGATCATCGCCGGCCTCGGCGGGCGCCTGATCGGACGCGCTGGCGCGCACACCGTCACCTGCCTCGCGGTGGGCGCATCCTGTGTGCTGTCGGTGATGGTGCTGAAGCAGATGTGGTGGGACGGCGTGCCGACCTGTGACACGACGGTCTACACCTGGCTGGTGAGCGATTCGATGCACATGCAGGTCGGGTTCCTAATCGACCGGCTCACCGCGCTCATGATCACGGTGGTCACCTTCGTGTCGCTGTGCGTACACGTCTACACCATCGGCTACATGGCGGACGATCCGGGCTACCAGCGCTTCTTCGCCTACATCTCGCTGTTCACCTTCTCGATGCTGATGCTGGTCATGTCGAACAACTTCATGCAGTTGTTCTTCGGCTGGGAAGCGGTGGGGCTCGTTTCCTACCTCCTGATCGGCTTCTGGTACACCCGCCCGAGCGCGATCTTCGCCAATCTCAAGGCCTTCATCGTCAACCGCGTGGGCGACTTCGGCTTCGTGCTCGGTATCGCCGGCGTGGCTTATTACACCTACTCGCTCGACTATCGCGACGCCTTCGCCGCCGCGCCGCACATCGCCGCGGCGCTGCTGCCGCTCACCGGCGCGAGCAGCGTCAACGCGCTGACGCTCATCTGCATCTGCCTGTTCGTGGGCGCGATGGGCAAATCCGCGCAGGTGCCGCTGCACGTCTGGCTGCCCGACTCGATGGAAGGCCCGACGCCGATCTCCGCCCTGATCCACGCCGCCACCATGGTGACCGCGGGCATCTTCATGGTGGCGCGCATGTCGCCGCTGTTCGAGTACTCCGACACCGCGCTCTCGGTGGTGATGGTGGTGGGCGCCATCACCGCGTTCTTCATGGGACTGCTCGGGGTGGTGAACAACGACATCAAGCGCGTGATCGCCTACTCGACGCTCTCGCAGCTCGGCTATATGACGGTGGCGCTCGGGGTCTCCGCCTACGGCGCGGCGATCTTCCATCTCATGACCCATGCCTTCTTCAAGGCGCTGCTGTTCCTCGCCGCGGGCTCGGTCATCATCGCCATGCATCACGAGCAGGACATGCGCCGCATGGGCGGGCTCGCGAAATACATGCCGATCACCGCCGTCACCTGCTGGATCGGCGGCCTGGCGCTCATCGGCACGCCGTTCTTCGCCGGCTTCTACTCCAAGGACGCGATCATCGAGGCGGTCGGCGAGTCGCATCGCCTCGGCAGCGGCTTCGCTTACCTGTGCGTGCTGCTCGGGGTGTTCGTGACCGCGCTCTACACGTTCCGGCTGCTGTTCATGACCTTCCACGGGCCCGAGCGCTTTCGCGAGGCCACCGCTCATGGTGCGGACGACGACGACCATGAGGGCGGGAAGGACGACCAGCATGCTCACGACCGCCACGGACACGGCGGCGATCCCCAGGAGAGCCCGTGGGTGGTCACGGTGCCCTTGATCGCACTCGCGATTCCCTCGGTCCTGATCGGCGCCTTCACCGTGGCGCCGGTGCTGTTCGGCAGCTACTTCGGCCACTCGATCTTCGTGCTGCCGGCGAACGACGTGCTCGGCAAGGTCGGCGAGGACTTCGGCGGCGCCGTGTCGTTTGCGCTCCACGGCCTGCTCAAGCCGCCCTTCTGGTTCGCGGCCGCCGGAGTGGCCACTGCGTGGCTCTTCTTCCTGAAGCGCCCCGAGCTCGCGGATGAGGCCCAGCGGCGCTTCCGCCTGACCTACCGGATCCTCAGCGAGAAGTACTACTTCGACTGGCTCAACGAGAAGGTGCTGGCGCCCATCGCGCGTGGCGTCGGCGTGGGACTCTGGAAGGGCGGTGACCAGGGGCTGATCGACGGCGCCATGGTCAACGGCAGCGCGGAAGGCGTCGGCTGGCTCGGAGGCGTGCTGCGCCGCGTGCAGAGCGGCTATCTCTACTCCTATGCGTTCTGGATGGTCATCGGCCTCGTGGTGCTGCTCGGCTGGTACCTGACACACCCGTAAAGAGCGCCGTCCATGCCGCATCTGCTCTCGATCCTCATCTGGCTGCCGATCGCCGCGGGGCTCGGCATCCTCGCGCTCGGCGAGCGCAACATCGCCGCGGGCCGCTGGCTGGCGCTCGTCGCCTCGCTCGCGACGCTCGCCCTCGTCGTGCCGCTCTGGGCTCACTTCGACACGGCGACCGCGGCCCTGCAGTTCCCTGAGAAGCTGCCGTGGATTCCGCGCTTCCAGGCGTACTACGCCCTCGGCATCGACGGCATCTCGCTGCCGCTCATCGCGCTCACCGCCTTCATGACCGTGCCGGTGGTGATCGCCGGCTGGACGGTGATCGCGACCCGTCCGGCGCAGTACTACGCCGCGTTCCTCATCATGGAAGGACTCATGATCGGGGTGTTCTCGGCGAGCGATGCACTGCTGTTCTACTTCTTCTGGGAAGCGATGCTGATCCCGATGTTCCTGATCATCGGCATCTGGGGCGGTCCGCGCCGCGTCTACGCCACCATCAAGTTCTTTCTCTATACCTTCCTCGGCTCGGTCTTCATGCTGGCCGCGCTGATCTACATGTACGTCAAGGCGGGCGACTACTCGATCGCGAGCCTGCAGGGGCTGCCGCTCACGCTCCTCGAGCAGCGCTGGATCTTCCTGGCGTTCATGCTGGCCTTCGCGGTCAAGGTGCCGATGTTCCCGGTGCATACCTGGCTCCCCGACGCGCACGTCGAGGCGCCCACCGGCGGCTCGGTGATCCTGGCGGCCATCATGCTGAAAATGGGCGGCTACGGCTTCCTGCGCTTCTCGCTCCCCGTCGCTCCGGATGCGAGCCGCGAGCTGGACCTGCTGGTGATCGCGCTGTCGCTGATCGCGGTGATCTACATCGGCTTCGTCGCGCTGGTGCAGCAGGACATGAAGAAGCTGATCGCCTACTCCTCGATCGCCCACATGGGTTTCGTGACGCTCGGCGCCTTCGTGATCTACGAGATCGTGCGCGCCACCGGCTCGAGCCACGGCGCCGGCATGGGGCTCGACGGCGCGATGGTGCAGATGATCTCGCACGGCCTCATCTCCGGGGCGCTGTTCCTGTGCGTCGGCGTGCTCTACGACCGCGTGCACAGCCGCCAGATCGCCGACTACGGCGGCGTGGTCAACACCATGCCGGTGTTCGCCACCTTCATGGTGCTGTTCGCGCTCGCCAACACCGGGCTCCCCGGCACCTCCGGCTTCGTCGGCGAGTTCCTGGTGATCATCGCGAGCTTCCGCGCGAGCTTCTGGTATGCCGCGCTCGCCGCGCTCACCCTGATTCTCGGCGCCTGCTACACGCTCTGGCTGGTGAAGCGCGTGGTGTTCGGCGCGGTCGCCAATCCAAAGGTCGCCGCGCTCGAGGACCTGAACCCGCGCGAGCTCGTGGTGCTCGGGGCGCTGGCGATCGCGGTGCTCGTGGTCGGCATCTGGCCGGCGCCGCTCCTCAAGGTGATGCAGCCCACGATCCACCATCTCCTCACTCAGGCGATCGCCACCAAGCTGTGAGCCGTTCATGCCCGCGAACCCGATGAGCCTCCAGAGCCTGGCAGCGGCGATCCCCGAGATCTGGCTGGTCACCGCGATCTGCATCGTGCTGCTGGTGGATGTGTTCGCCGGCGAGCGCCGCCGCGGGCTCACTCCGACGATCACGCTGCTGGCGCTGGCGCTCGGCGCCGCGCTGACCGTGCAGTACGGCGAGGTCGCGGGGCGCACGCTGCTGTTCGACGGGCTGTACGTGGCGGACGAGCTCGCCTGGGCGCTGAAGCTCGCGGGTTTCCTGATCGTGGCGCTGGCGCTGCTCTATTCGCGCAGCTATCTCGAGAACCGCAGCATCCTGCGCGGCGAGTACTACGTGCTCTCGCTCACCGCGCTGCTCGGCATCTTCGTGCTGGTGTCGGCCAACAGCCTGCTGACGGTGTACATCGGCGTCGAGCTGCTCGCGCTCTCGGTGTACTCGATGGTGGCCTTCGACCGCGACTCGGGCGTCTCGGCCGAGTCGGCCATGAAGTACTTCGTGCTGGGGGCGATCGCCTCGGGGGCGCTGCTCTACGGCATGTCGCTCATCTACGGCCTCACCGGCACGCTGAGCCTGAGCGAGCTCGCCGTGCGGCTGCAGGGACCCCCCGCTCCCGGGGTGATCCTCGGGCTCACGTTCATCGTCGTCGGGGTGGCCTTCAAGCTCGGCGCGGTGCCGTTCCACATGTGGCTGCCGGACGTGTATCAGGGCACGCCGACCAGCGTCACGCTGTTCATCGGCACGGCGCCCAAGATCGCCTACTTTGCGCTGACACTGCGGCTGCTTGCGCACGGTCTGGGTGGCGCCTCGCTCGAATGGTCGCAGATGCTGGGGGCGCTGGCCGTGCTGACGCTCATCGTCGGAAATCTCGTCGCCATCGTGCAGACCAACCTCAAGCGCATGCTGGCCTACTCGACGATCTCCAACGTGGGATTCATCGTTCTGGGCTTCACGGCGGGCACACCGGGCGGATACACGGCGGCGCTGTACTACACGCTCATCTACATCCTGGTCGCGCTCGGCTCCTTCGGCGTGATCCTGATCGCCAGCCGCAAGGGATTCGAGGCGGACCATCTGGATCACTACAAGGGACTTTACAAGCGCGATCCGCTGCTCGCGCTGGTGATGATGATGCTCATGTTCTCGACCGCGGGCGTACCGCCGTTCGTGGGCTTCTGGGCGAAGCTGAGAATCTTCCAGGCGCTGTGGGAGACGAACCACTTCTGGCTGGTGGTCGTCGCAGCCGCCATGTCCGTGGTCGGCGCGTTCTACTATCTGCGCGTCATCAAGCTGATGTACTTCGATGCGCCGCCGGCGGAGTATCCGCCGCCGCAGCATTCAACCGGCGTGCGCATGGCGCTCGGCCTCAATGCCGCCGCGGTGCTCGTGCTGGGAGTGCTGCCAGGCCCGCTGCTGGACCTGTGCGCGCGGCTGATCAGATAGGCGCTGGATCCCGCCACCTGCGGCGGCGGGGCACACCCTGTGGCAGGGGGCTGGGGGGCATGGCGCGACCGGGCTTTGCGGGTTTCTACTTGCGTGGCCGGTTTGGATCGAGCAGGGTGGCGATGCTGACGGGAGAGTCGCCGGCCACGCCCAGCATCCAGAAGACGAAGCCCGAAGAGGCGCCCCAGGCCAGAACGGCCAGCGCGGGCATGAGACCGAACGCCTGGACGTGATCGGGAGTGCGGGCGAAGGCATATACGAGCAGTGCCGGCACCGCGCAGACCGCTCCACCGATGCAGTACTGCCACCAGCTGCGCCAGAGCCGTCTGCCGAACAGCAGCACCAGCGGCACACCGAACGCGACCGTTGAGATGTAAGCCACGATGAGTCCCAGCGGCATCAGCGTGGGCTCCGCCAGGAAGATCGCCGGATAGAAGCCCGCGAGCAACGGCGTCAGGCAGAAGGCTGTCAGCAGCCGCCGGGGCTCGAGGGGCGGCGCGCCGCCCCCGCCCGCTGCGGGAGGCGGGAGTTCCTCCTCGAGGGGAGTGCGCGTGAGTAAGCGGCCCATGTGAGCACGCTATATCCGGGCGGCCCCCGGTTCAACAAGACTCGCACCCGTATTTGACGCCTTTGAGGCACAGGTCCGGTTCTCGGGCGGACCCGGGCGTTCTAGCGTTCGGAGAGCGCGAGTGAATTGCGGCGGTCGCGGAAGACGAGCGGCTTCTCCACCGGCGGCTTGCCCACCGGCCGAGGCTGGTCCGCCCTCGCCACCGCCTCGGTCACGAGGTGATGGTAGGGGGAGAGATCGCACACCGGGTCCGTGTTGGCGGGATCGCCGGTCAGCAGATAGGCCTGGCAGCGGCAGCCGCCGAAGTCGCGGCTCTTCTCCGGGCAGCTGCGGCACGGCTCCTTCATCCAGGCATCGCCGCGGAAGTGATTGAAGCCCGGCGACTCGCGCCAGATCCATTCGACGCCCGACTCGCGCACGTTGGGAAAAGAGAGCCCCGGCAGCATGCGGGCGGCGTGACAGGGCAGGGCCGTGCCGTCCGGCGTCACGGTCAGGAACACCGATCCCAGGCCGTTCATGCAGGGCTTGGGCCGCCGCTCGAAGTAGTCGGGCACGACGAAGAAGATCTTCATCTTCTGCAGGGGCCGCTCGCGGAAGCGCTGCGTCACCGCCTCGGCGCGCTGCAGCTGGGCGCGGCTGGGGAGCAGCTGTTCGCGATTGTGGAAGGCCCAGCCGTAGTACTGCGTGTTGGCCAGCTCGACGTATTCGGCCTGCATGGCCTGGGCCATCTCCAGGATCTG
>DATIXU010000040.1:0-22743 GCA_035518275.1 Steroidobacteraceae bacterium | reverse complement strand
GCTGGCCGGATAGACGGCGTTGGACGATTGTCCCTCGAGCTGCCCCGGCGTGCGGCCGACCAGCTGCGCGTAGGCGGGGTTGACGGCGCGCAGCGTGGCGCTCGCCGGGTCGATGATGGCCATGCCGTGAGAGCTGTGAAGAGCGGCCTGCGCCCAGGGCGGCTCGGGGCCTGCGGGCCGGCCACCCGCTGCCGGCACGTCCCCTGTGACCGTCTCGGCATTCCCGGCCGGACTACCGCCGGTGAGGCTCCGCAGCCAGCCGAAGACCCCGGCGAGACCCGTACCTTTCGCCCGCATCCCTCACCCAGCGCAACCGACGGCGGCACAGTGACGTCAGGTCCCCGCTTTGTCAATGCGCGGCGAATGTGCGGCAGAGCACGCGAATTCGCGCGCCGGCCTTTAAGAAACAGCAACCTGGGGTCGATACAGGCACGGACCCCGGCGGCCGGGCGCCGTGTTGCCTGAAGCGTTAAGTCATATGCTGCAAATCATCGGCTCCGTGGTCGTGGTCGGATGCATCCTCGGCGGGTTCGTGGCCGAGGGCGGGCACATCCTCGCGCTGTGGCATCCGTTCGAGGTCGTCATCATCGTCGGCTCGGCGATCGGCGCGTTCCTCATCAGCAACCCGATGAAGGTCGTCAGGGCGGCGTTCACCGGCGCGCTCGCGCTCCCCAAGGGGCCGCGCTACAAGCGCCAGGACTACGTCACGCTCCTGCAGCTGCTCTACGACATCCTGGTCAAGATCCGCAAGGAAGGCGTGATGGCGATCGAGCGCGACGTCGAGTCACCGCAGCAGAGCACGCTCTTCAAGAAATACCCGCACGTGCTGGCCGACCACCACATGACGGAGTTCATCACCGACTGCCTGCGCCTGATCGTCGGCGGCAACCTCGATCCGCAGGAGCTCGAGACGCTGCTCGAGTACGAGCTCGAGACGCACCACAAGGAAGCGCATGAGCCGGCGCACGCCGTGCAAAAGGTGGCCGACGCGCTCCCAGGCTTCGGCATCGTTGCCGCGGTGCTCGGTATCGTGAACACCATGGCCTCGCTCGAGGGCGCGGACACTGCGACGATCGGACACAAGGTGGGCGCGGCGCTGGTCGGCACCTTCCTCGGCATCCTGGTCTCCTACGGCTTCGTCGGCCCGATCGCCGCCGCGATGGAGCACATCGCGCGGGAAGAGGCCAAAGCCTTCGAGGTGGTGAAGATGGCGCTGGTGGCGAGCGTGCGCGGCTACGCGCCGCCGGTCGCGGTGGAATTCGCGCGCAAGCTCCTGTTCAGCGAAGTGCGCCCGACCTTCGCCGATCTCGAGGCGCACCTGCGGGGCAAGGGCAAGCCCGGGGCGGCCGGGGCGCCCTCCGCCAGACCGGCCGCCGCGGCGGCCGCCGCGGGCAAGTGAGCGCGCTTGTGTCCGCCGGATCCAGCAAGCGCGCCATCGTCATCGTCAAGCGCTACAAGCGCGGCGAGGCTGGCCATCACGGCGGCGCCTGGAAGGTCGCCTACGCCGACTTCGTGACGGCGATGATGGCGTTCTTCCTGGTGATGTGGCTGGTGACCGCCGTGTCGCGCGAGCAGCGCGCGGCCATCTTCGATTACTTCAAGAATCCGAGCATGGAGCAGGGCAAGAGCGTCAAGGCCGCGCCCGGCATGGCGGGCCCGGGCGGCGCGAGCACCAGCCCGATCAACATGCACGGCGGGCTCGACGCGCCGCGCATGATGCAGAGCCCGAGCGCAGGGATAGGCGCGCCGGTGGCGCCGCTCGTGCCGCCCAAGACGCAGCTCAGCAATCCGACCCTCGAGCCGCCGCACGCCGCGCAGAAGGAGCAGGACGATCTCGAGACCGCGCGCAAGGCAGTGCAGGCGGCCGAGAAGCAGCAGCTCGAGTCGCTCATGGACGAGCTCAAGAAGGCCATCGACGAGAGCCAGGCGCTCGAGC
The DNA here is from genome assembly GCA_035518275.1 of Steroidobacteraceae bacterium. Classification (GTDB taxonomy): domain Bacteria; phylum Pseudomonadota; class Gammaproteobacteria; order Steroidobacterales; family Steroidobacteraceae; genus 13-2-20CM-66-19. The sequence goes on along the minus strand of DATIXU010000040.1, from coordinate 20,807 downwards.
CCTTCAAGGACCAGCTGCTGCTCGACATCACTCCCGAGGGCCTGCGCATCCAGATCGTCGACAAGCAGAACCGTCCGATGTTCGACATCGGCAGCACGCGCCTGAAACCCTACACGGCCGCGATCCTCACCGAGCTCGCGCACTACCTCAACACCGTGCCGAATCGACTGAGCGTCACGGGCCACACTGACGCCACGCCCTATGCGGACGGCAGCGGACGCACCAACTGGGATCTGTCGGCGGACCGCGCCAATGCCGCGCGCCGCGCGCTCGAGGCCGCGGGGCTCGCCAGCGACAAGACCGCGCGCGTCGTCGGGCTCTCCTCCTCGGTGCTGTTCAACAAGGAGGATCCGCGCGCTCCGGTCAACCGCCGCATCAGCATCATCGTCATGACACGGCAGGCGGAGCAGGATGCGCTGAAGACCGAGGCGGAGCCGGAGAGCCTTGCGCCGCCCGCGCCGGCCCAATAGAGAAGCAAGAGCCATGCGTTATAAAGAAGACAAGGACCAGAGTGCCGAGCTGCTGCGCCTCGCGCTGCCGCTCATGGCGCGCCAGTCGGCGGCGCTGCACCCGATCAGCTACACGCTGTGGTATGAGCACGTCGCCGGCATCAACCCCCCGCTCAGCAACGTGCTGGAAGCGAGCCTTGCGGCCAAGCTGCCGCTCGGCGAGGACGACGTGTACGACCTGCACGCGCGTTACATTGTCGCGCGCGACATGGAGGTGCTGGACCGCCTGCAGCGCAAGCTCCGCGACGTGCTCGAGGAAGCGGCGCAGACCGCAGCCGCCGCGCTCGAGGACAGCGGGCAGTTCGAGGCGGCGCTGCGCGACACCCGCTCGAGGCTCACCGGGGCCTCGAACCTCGAGAGCGTGCACGCAATCATCTCCGAGCTGGCGCGCGAGACGACCCGCATGCACTCGGCGACCGAGGCCGTGCACCAGAAACTCGAGACGCGGGCACGCGAGGTCGAGCTGCTCACCCGGCAGCTGGAGCAGGCCAAGAGCGAGGCGCTGCTCGATCCGCTCACGGGACTGAAGAACCGGCGCGGCTTCGAGCTGGCGGTGAAGGAGCTCGCCACCTCCGGCAGCGCGTTCAAGGGCTCCGCGCTGGTGCTCGCCGACATCGATCACTTCAAGCAGATCAACGACAGGCACGGTCATCTGCTCGGCGACAAGATCCTGCGGGCGATCGGCCAGACGCTGCAGTCGAACATCAAGGGACGCGACATCGCGGCGCGCCCGGGGGGCGATGAGTTCGCCGTGCTGCTGCAGCAGACCCCGCTCGCCGGCGCGCGCGCGCTCGCCGAGCAGATCCGCACCGCGGTCGCGGCCGGACGCATCCGCCGCGCCGACAGCAAGGACCAGCCGGGCTCGGTGACGCTGTCGATCGGCGTGGCGGCGGGCGGGAGCGATGACACGCTCGAGAGCCTGCTGGCGCGGGCCGACGCGGCGCTCTACGCCGCCAAGCGCGCCGGCCGCAACCGGGTTTCGGTGGACGCGAATGAAGTGCTGGTGGCCGCGGCTACACGTTGAAGCGGAAGTGCATGACGTCGCCTTCCCGCACCAGGTAGTCCTTGCCCTCGAGACGCAGCTTGCCCGCATCGCGGGCGCCCGCCTCGCCCTTGCCCGCGAGGTAGTCGGCGAAGGCGATGACTTCGGCGCGGATGAAGCCGCGCTCGAAGTCGGTGTGGATCACGCCCGCGGCCTGCGGCGCCGAGGCGCCGGCGCGCACGGTCCAGGCGCGCACTTCCTTGGGGCCGGCGGTGAAGAAGGTCTGCAGTCCCAGCAGCGCGTAGGCGGCGCGGATCACCCGATCGAGCCCCGGCTCCTTCAAACCCAGCTCCGCGAGAAACTCGGCGCGCTCGGATTCGGCGAGCTGGGCGATCTCCGCCTCGATGGCTGCGCACACCGGTACCACCACCGCGCCCTCGGCGGCCGCGCGCGCCTCGAGCGCTGCCAGCAGCGGGTTGTCGTGGAAGCCGTTCTCGGCCACGTTGGCGACGTACATGACCGGCTTGGCGGTGAGGAGCTGCAGCTCGCGCAGCTCGCGGCGCTCCTCCTCGGTGAGCGCGAGCGCCCGCACCGCCTTGCCGGCGTCGAGCTGGGCCCTGACGCGCTCGAACAGATCCCGCCGCCGGAGCGCATCCTTGTCGCCGCTCTTGGCTCCCTTGGTGGCGCGCTCAAATCCCTTCTCGAGCGTCGCGAGGTCGGCCAGCGCGAGCTCGGTGTCGACCGTCTCCACGTCCGAGACCGGATCGACCCGGCCGGCGACGTGAATGATGTCGCCGCTCTCGAAGCAGCGCACCACGTGCGCGATGGCGTCCACCTCGCGAATGTGGGAGAGGAACTGGTTGCCGAGCCCCTCGCCCTGCGAGGCGCCGGCGACCAGTCCGGCGATATCGACGAATTCCACCGTCGTCGGCACGATCTTCTCCGGCCGGGCGATCGCGGCGAGCTGCTCGAGGCGCGGATCGGGCACCGGGACCACGCCGACGTTGGGGTCGATAGTGCAGAAGGGATAGTTCTCGGCGGCGATCTGCGCGCGTGTCAGCGCGTTGAAGAGCGTCGACTTGCCGACGTTCGGCAGCCCGACGATGCCGCAGCGGATCGGCATGAGTCAGCTCCGGTCCGCGGGGCCGCCGGGCGGCTCGCGGCTGTGGAGCAGGTTCATCGCGACCTGCGCGCCTTCCTCGAGCAGCACCGGGACGATGTCCGCAGCGGCGAGGATCGCAGCGCGGATCAAGTCCGCGTCCTCGGCGCTCGGACGGCCGAGCACGTAATCCAGCACCTGCGAGCGGTCGCCCGGATGCCCGATGCCGAGGCGCAGCCGCCAGAAGCCGTCGCCCATCTGCGCGATCACGTCACGCAGCCCGTTATGTCCGGCGGCGCCGCCGCCCTGTTTGAGCCGCACGACGCCGGCGGGGAAATCGAGCTCGTCGTAGGCCACCAGGATCTGCTCCACCGGCACCTTATAAAAGGAGGCGATGCTCTGCACCGCATCGCCGCTGTGATTCATGTAGTTCATCGGCTTCAACAGCCACAGGTCCTGAGCGCCGATGCGCGCGCGGGCCAGCTCGCCGCGGTGGCGCGGCTCGCTGCGGAAGGTGGCGCCGTGGCGGCTGGCGAGCTCGTCGGCGAACTGGAAGCCGGCGTTGTGCCGGGTGCGCGCGTACTCGATGCCCGGATTACCGAGCCCCACGATCAACTTGAGCGGTTCACCTGCCATGGGATTCACCACCACCGCAAAAGCCGCCGGCCGCCGAAGAGCCGTTCAGGCTCCGCGGCGGCCGGTGGTTCGCACTGCGTGACTGCGGCGGCTACTTCTTGCCGCCCTCCTTCTTGCCGGCAGCTTCCTTCTTCTCCTCGCCCTTCTTGGCGTCGGCGGCGGCGGCCGGGGCACCCGGCGCACCGGCAGCGGCAGGCGCCGCGCCCGGAGCTCCGGGGGCTCCCGCACCTGCGGCGCCCGCGGCGGGCGCTGCGCCCTCGGCGGGTACCGCGGCAGCGGCCTCGGCGGCCACCGGCTCCGGCTCCTCGGCGCGCGGCGCGTGGATCGACACCACCGGCGCATTGCGCTGGGTCAGCTCGGGGATCGTGACCCCGGGCGGCAGCGGAATGTCGCCGAGGAACCTGGTGTCGTTCAGGCTCATGCCCGAGAGATCGAGCTCGAGGAACTCCGGCAGGTCCTTCGGCAGGCAGCTGACCTCGACGTCGGCACGCATGTGCGAGACCACGCCGCCCTCGTTCTTCACGCCGGGCGCGATGCTCTCGCCCTTGAAGTGAATCGGCAGGCGGATGCGGATCTTCTCGTTCGCCATCACGCGCTGCAGGTCGACGTGCACCACCAGGTTCTTCGCCGGGTGCATCTGCACGTCCTTGATGATGGCCTCCTGCGAGCGCTCGCCGATCTTCAGCTGCACGATCGAGGAATAGAAGCGCTCATCGGCGATCATGGTGAGCAGGCTCTGCTGATCGAGCACCAGCGCCTGAGCGTCCTGGTGGGCGCCGTAGAGAATGGCGGGAACCTTGCCCACGTGACGCAGGCGGCGGCTCGCACCTTTGCCTTGCGCCTCGCGGACTTCCGCGCCGACGGTGAATGAAATACGCATGACGATAACTCTCCGTTAGTTGATCAAACGGTGCCGGCCCGCGACCAGGCGGCACACCCAGGAAACCTTTCAATCCACATACAACGAGCTCACCGAGCCCTCATCGAGGATGCGGCGGATCGTCTCCGCCAGCAGCTCCGCGACCGACAGCTGCCGGATGCGCTCGGCCTTCTTCGCCTCGGCGGACAGCGGAATCGTGTCGGTCACCACCAGCTGGTCGAGCGCCGATTTCGAGATCTTCTCCACCGCCCCGCCCGAGAGCACCGGATGGGTGATGTAGGCGACCACCTTCGCGGCGCCCTCGTCCTTCAGCGCCTGCGCCGCCTGGCACAGCGTGCCCGCGGTATCGACCATGTCATCGATCAGGATGCAGGTCTTGCCTTCGACCTCGCCGATGATGTTCATCACCTTCGACTCGTTCGGCCGCGGACGGCGCTTGTCGATGATGGCGAGATCCGCATCATCGAGCCGCTTGGCGAAGGCCCGGGCGCGTGCCACGCCGCCCACGTCCGGCGACACGATGATCACGTTGCGGTACGCCTGCTTCCAGGCATCGCCGAGCAGCACCGGCGAGGCGTACACGTTGTCCACCGGGATGTCGAAAAATCCCTGAATCTGGTCCGAGTGCAGATCGATCGTCAGCAGCCGATTCACCCCGGCGCTCGAGAGCATGTTCGCCACCAGCTTGGCGGTAATCGCCGAGCGCGTGGCGCGCGGCCGCCGGTCCTGGCGCGAGTAGCCGAAATAAGGCACCACCGCGGTGATGCGTGCGGCCGAGGCACGCCGCGCCGCGTCCACCATCACCAGCAGCTCCATCAGGCTGTCGTTCGCCGGCGGGCAGGTCGACTGCACGATGAACACGTCGCGCCCGCGCACGTTCTCCATCAGCTCGACGTTGATCTCGCCGTCGCTGAAACGCCCCACATAGGCGCGCCCGAGCGGAGTCTGCAGGCTCCGCGCGATGTCGTGCGCCAGCGCCGGGATGGCGTTGCCGGCGAACAGCGCCAGTGTGTCGCTGGTACTCATACTCCATGCGCCCTAAAAACTGGCTGGGGTGGAAGGATTCGAACCTCCGAATGGCGGGATCAAAACCCGCTGCCTTACCACTTGGCGACACCCCAGCATGATCCGCGTCGCGCAAACGTGGCGGGCAATCTTACAGCTTGCCGGACGGCCCCCGCCCCTGCCGCAGCCGCTCGAGCACCGGCGAGGCGTTCAATCCGCGCGCCACCGTGCTCTTCCAGCGGTCCGGAACGCGTGCCGCGAGGCGGTCCGCCTCGATGGCGCTCCCAAAGGCCGCGAACACGCACGAGCCGGTGCCCGTAAGCCTCGCCGGCGCGAACCGGCCGAGCCAGTCGAGCGCCTCGCCCACCTCAGGGCATAGCCGCCGGACCACCGGCTCGCAATCGTTGCGCTCCCCCGACTCAAAAAGGGCGCGTATTGTGATGAGGGGGGAATTTCGTGTCAATTCAGGGTCCTGGAACACCTGACGGGTGCTCACCGCGCAGCCCGGGTGAATGATCAGATACCACCGCTCGGGGAGCTCGACGGGGGTCAGCCGCTCGCCGATCCCCTCCCCGATAGCTGAGAAACCTCCAATGAAAACAGGTACATCCGCACCCAGGGGCAGCGCCAGGGCGGCGAGGTCCCCCGAGGCGAGGCCGCAGCTCCAGAGCTCGTTCAGGGCAAGGAGCGTCGTCGCCGCATCGGAGCTCCCCCCACCGAGGCCCCCTCCCTGAGGGATGCGCTTCAGCACCCGTAAATCGGCCCCGAGCGGCGTGCCGCTCGCGGCCTTGAGCGAGCGCGCCGCCCGCACCGCGAGATCCGATTCCGCGGGTACGTCCGCCGGGCCCTCGCACCGCGAGATCGCGCCGTCTTCGCGCACGCGGATCGCGATCGTGTCGGTGAGGTCGATGAGCTGAAAGAGCGTCTGCAGCTCGTGGTACCCGTCGGCGCGGCGGCCGGTGACGTGGAGAAAGAGATTCAGCTTCGCCGGCGCGGGCCAGCAGCTCTCGTGCGCTCTCGGCGCGCGCTTCACGACTGCCAGTCGTCCACCAGCAGCTTCACTCTCACGTCGGCGCGCTCGAGTGTCAGGCGTGCCGGCAGCCACTCGCTCCCCACCACGACGTAGCGGGCGTAGTCGATCCGCCAGCCATCCTGCTCGAGGCGGGCGAGGTGTTGATGAGCGGGATCGAGTGTCTCGTCCGCGGGACTCGCGGGATCGGGTACGCCAAGAATCCAGTAGCGCAGGCTCGTGAGCGGCGGGTCGAACCCCAAGCGCGCGTTGAGCTCGGCGTGCGCCGCATCGCTCGTCAGGCGCGCGCCGCTCGCCGTGAGGACCTCGAGATCGTTCCCCGCGGCATCGATGTGCACCGCGCCCGCGCCGAGCGGCCCCTCGAGCGCGAGGCGTGCGCGGCTGCCGTCCTGCGCCCAGCGCAACCGCGCGTCGAAGCCCTGACTTCCCGCGGCGACCGCCACGCGACCCTTCAGCTCGAAGTGCGCGCGCGCCTGCAGCTCGGGGCGGCGCGTGTCCCAGGGCGGCGCGGCCGGCGCGAGCACCGGCGCCGTGCGGCAGCCGGTCAGCGTCAGGAGCGCTGCCGCCGCCGCACCCCACGCCAGGCTATTTCGCATCGGGTAGGAACCGCTCGAGCGTCGCCTTCAACGGTTTGGACTCGGGCTCCCGGGCGAGCGCCGCCGCCCAGACCTTGCGCGCCTCGCCCTGCTCACCGCTCGCCCACAGGGCCTCGCCCCAGTGCGCGGCGATCTCCGCATCGTGATCGATCGAGTAGGCACGCTCGAGCGTGCCGGCGGCGCTGCGCGGGTCGCCGCGGCGGAAATGCACCCAGCCGAGACTGTCGAGCGCCGCCGGATTGTCCGGCATCACGGTGAGCGCGCGGCGGATGAGTCCTTCGGCGCGCGGCAGCTCGAGCGAGTGATCGGCGAGCGTGTAGCCGAGCGCATTCTGCAGTGAGGGATCCTCGGGCCGCTGCGCGAGCAGCTGCTCGAGCGCGCTCACCGATTCGTGCACGTGGCCCGCCTGGTCGAGGATGACCGCGCGATCGTATTCGATCGAAGGGTGGTGCGGATGGCGCTCGAGCGCCGTAGCGAGGAGCTTCAGGCCCGCATCCGCCTCACCGTGATCGGCCAGCAGGTGGGCTTTGGCGAGGGTGAGCTGCAGCTCTTCGTCCGGATGCTCGGCGGCATAGTCATCGAGCAGCGTCAGCGCCTCGGTGCGCGCGCTGTCGGCGCGGGTGGCGCGCTCGAACAGCAGCGCCGCGGCACGCGAGCGTGCCCGCAGCGCGACCGAGGAATCGTACAGCCGGCGGTATTCGGCGATGGCGCGCTCCGGATCGCCGTCGCGCGCGGCGATGTCGGCCAGATAGAGCTGAATCTCGTCGCCGCCCTCGCCGCCCGCGAGCAGGGCAGCGAAGCGCTGCTGCGCCTCCTGCAGGTCCCCCGACTGGTACGCGAGCATCGCGAGCCGCCGGTCGATCTCGGCGGCGGGAATCCCGGAGTTGGCGCGCAGGCTCTCGAGCTGCTGGTGGGCCTCCTCGATCCGATCGAGGGAGGCGAGAATCTCGGCGACCTCGAGCCCGCCGCGCACCTCGTCCACGGCGGCGGCGGAGCGCGCGGTGGCGATCGCCCGCGTGCCGTCGCCGCGCAGCACCTGTGCGCGCGCCAGCACCCGCAGGGCCGCAAAGTCCTTCGGATCATGGGCGAGCGCCTGCTGCGCAAAGCCCTCGGCGCGCTTGCCGTCGTAGGCGGCCAGCGCGAGCTCGCCGAACAGCGCCAGCGCCTGCGGCTGGCTCGCGGTCGGCTCCGGAACGCCGCTCATTGCGGCGAGCACCGCCGAGGCATCGGTCTCCTCGAGGAGCAGTGAGATCAGGTCCGTGAGGGCACGCACACCCTGGTCGTTCCCCGGCCGCGGGCGGCGCGGTCCGTTGGCCGGTGAGCTCTCGGGGGCGCTCTCGACCAGCACGGCGGCGCGACAGTAATCGCGGACGGCAGCGCGCGCATCAGCCGTGCGGTAGAGCTTGAGCGCCACCAGCGCGTAGAGCGCGTTCGCGTCGCGATCCTCGGGGGCGAGGGTGCGCCAGCGGGTCGCCGAGGACCAGGCTGCCGGCAGATGCTCGCAGGCGAGCGCCACCTCGGTGGCGTGGCGGGCGAGGCGCGCGTCCCCGGCGCTGGCTGCCTGGGCGTAGTCCTCGGCGGCGGTGCGGCAATCCCCGCGCTTCAAGGCGATCTCGGCGGTGAGGGTGAGAGCCGTCGGATCGCCCGCGGCCGGCGCCGGCGCCGCGGGGTGGGACTTGAGGCCGGCGCAGCCCACGAGCAGCGCCGGAAGCATCAGGCACAGCGTCCGTGCCAGCTTGAGACGGTTGATTGTGTCCATTGAGACCACTATAGAGCCTTCGCCGGGGTCGCGCATTGCGCAACTTGTCACAAACTGCGGACATCCCGGAGAATGCCGCGCGCTTGAAAGAATCCATCCGACAAAGGCTCGAGAAGCTCGCCGATCGTTTCGAGGAGGTCGGCCGGCTCCTCGCCACCGATGAGGTCGCCGGCGGCTCGTCGCAGTTTCGCGACCTGTCGATGGAGTACGCGCGCCTCGCCCCGCTCGCCGAGCGCTACCGCGCGTACCGGGGACTCGAGCGCGATCTCAAGGCCGCCGCCGACATGGAAAGCGATGCGGACCCCGGCATGCGCGCGCTCGGCGCCGAGGAGGTGGTGCGCGTCAGGGGGCAGATCGGCGCCGCGGAGGACGAGCTGCGGCAGTTGCTGCTGCCGAAGGATCCGCGCGACGAGAAGAACATCTTCCTCGAGGTGCGCGCCGGTACCGGCGGCGATGAGGCCGCGATCTTCGCCGGCGACCTGTACCGCATGTACGCCCGCTACGCCGAATCGAAGGGCCTCACGGTCGAAGTGTTGAGTGAGAGCCCGGGCGAGCACGGCGGCTACAAGGAGATCATCAGCCGCATTGCCGGCAAGGGCGCGTTCTCGCTGCTGAAGTTCGAGTCCGGAACACACCGCGTGCAGCGCGTGCCGGCGACCGAGGCGCAGGGGCGCATCCACACCTCGGCGGTCACCGTGGCGATCCTGCCCGAGCCCGACGAAGTCGGCGAGATCGAGATCAAGCCGGCGGATCTGCGCATCGACACCTACCGCTCCTCGGGTGCCGGCGGGCAGCACGTCAACAAGACCGACTCGGCGGTGCGTATCACGCATCTGCCGAGCGGCATCGTGGTGGAGTGCCAGGACGAGCGCTCGCAGCACAAGAACCGCGCGCGCGCCATGGCGCTGCTCAAGGCGCGGCTGCTGGCCGCCGCCGAGGAGCAGCAGCAGAGTGCCCAGGCCCAGTCGCGGCGCCTGCAGGTCGGCAGCGGCGATCGCTCCGAGCGCATCCGCACCTACAACTTCCCGCAGGGGCGCGTCACCGATCACCGTATCGAGCTGACGCTCTACAAGCTCGCGCAGGTGATGGACGGGCAGCTCGACGAGCTGATCCAGGCGTTGCAGCAGGAGCACCAGGCGGAGCTGCTCGCGGAAGAGGCATGAGCCCGGGCGCTCCGGACCTGACGGTCGACAGTGTCACGGGCATCGACGTGTCGCTGGCGGTGGCCGGCCCGGGCGCGCGCTCCTACGCGTTCCTCATCGACTGGCACATCCGGCTCATCCTGGCCTTCGCCTGGTACGCCTGCGGCGCACTCCTCTTTAATGGGCGCCTGAGCCTGGCGGTGCCCGCCACCCCGAGCGGCCGCTGGTTCGTGCTGGTGCTGCTGCCCGCGGCGGCGATCTATTTCCTCTATCACTACGTGCTCGAGCTCGCCATGCGCGGGCGCACGCCGGGCAAGCGCGTCGCGGGGGTGCACATCGTGACGCGCGACGGCGGCGCCCCGGGAGCGGGCGCGCTCCTCACGCGCAATGTCTTTCGCCTCGTCGACTGCCTGCCGATCTGCTACGGCGTCGGGCTGGTGGCGGTGGCGGTGACGCGCGAGCACCTGCGCATCGGCGACATGGCAGCCGGCACGCTGCTGGTCTACGAGCGGACGGCGGCGGCGGCGCCCGCCGAGTTCGTGAGCCACGGCAAGCTCGACGCCACCGGCATGGAGATCGTCCAGGAGCTGCTCGCACGCTGGGAGGCGCTCGAGCCCGAGGCACGCGCCGGGCTCGCGCGGCGCGTGCTCTCGCGCTACGCGCCGGGCGAGGCGGGGGAAGCGGGCGATGGGGCCGGCGCCGCCGGCGACGGCGAGGCGCTGCGGCGGCGGCTCGCGCGGCTGGTAGGCGCGTGAGCGTGCGCAGCAACGGCGCCGCACGCGAGCGCGCGCTGACCGGCAACCTGATGAAGCGCGCCGCTCTCTGGCGGGACGCCGATGCGCGCGCGCGGCGGCTCGCGCGCGGACGCACCGATGATGCCGGGGATGCGACGCGCATGGCCGACGACTACCGGCTGCTCGCGCACGATCTGGCGCGCGTGCGCACCCTGCTGCCCGAGAGCCGCGCGCGCGAGTATCTCGAGGCGGCCTACGCCCGCGCGCACGCGACGCTGCATCACGGCGCCTGGCGCGCCGGCAGCGCGCTGCTTACGCTGTTCCGCGACGAGCTGCCCGGGGTGGTCGCCGCGCTCATGCCCTACATCGTCTGGTCGACCGCGATCTTCGTACTCACGGTCGCCGCAGGCTACGCGCTCGTGCACCGCTACCCCGAGCTGATCGCGCTGTTCGCCTCGCCCGACCTGATCGCGAGCGTCGAGCACGGCCGGCTGTGGACGGCGGGCCTGCTGAACGTCGTGCCGTCCTCGGTGCTGTCGGTGCAGATCCTCGCGAACAACATCGTCGTGAGCCTCATCGCCTACTGCGCCGGCTTTTTCTTCGGACTGGGCACTCTTTATATACTCGGCCTGAACGGCCTGATGCTCGGCGCGGTGTTCGCCTTCGTCAGCCGCCACGCCCTCGCCGGGCAGCTCGCCGCCTTCATCGTGCCGCACGGCTGCGTCGAGCTCTCGGTGATGTGCCTGTCGGGAGCGGCAGGAGCGGCGGTAGGCGAGGCCCTGGTCCGTCCCGGCCACGCCACCCGCATCGAATCGTTCCGCGTGGCAGCGCTCAGCTCGGGAAAGCTGCTCGCCGCGTGCGCGGTGCTGCTGGTCGGCGCGGGGCTGATCGAGGGGTTCGTCTCGCCGGACCCGCGCTTTCCGCTCTGGAGCCGGATCCTGATCGGCGTCGGCTACTGGGCCCTGATGCTGGCGCTGCTGTCCGGCCGGCTGTTGCCGCGGCCGCACGCGCGCTGAGGGCGCGGTCTCGCCGCGCTCATACCCGCCGCGAGCGCCGCAGCGCCTCGTACTCGGCGAACACCGCCGCCTCGAGGACCTCGGCGGGAGCGGCCACCACCGGTGCACCGAGGCGCACGAGCAGCGCGCGCTGCGCGGCGGCCCGCACCTCGTGCTCGCCGGCGGCCAGAGCGATCCACGGATCGTCCCAGGCGCGCGCCTCGCGCTCGGTGAGCGCCTCGATCTCGCTGCTGCGCACTCCGGCGACCACCGTGAGGTGCGGCGGAGACAGCAGCCGCACCGCACGCGTCAGCTGGCTGGCGATGCTGGCATCGTCGAGGTCGGTGAGCAGCACCACGAGACTGCGGTGCTTGAGGAGCGTGCGGATGCGGATCGCGGCCGCGGTGGGATCGGATTCCGCCGCCTGCACCGCGAGCTCCTCGAGCGAGCGCCGCACGCGCATCATGCCGGCGAGCCCGCGCGCCGGCGCGCAGGCCGCCAGCACCCGGTCCGCATACACGATCAGCCCGATGCGGTCGTCGTTGCGGGTGGTGATCTCGGCGAAGCGCGCCGCGATGTTGGCATAGAGGCCGAAGCGATCGAGGCGGCCGGCGCCCACGCGGCTGAAGCGGCCGGCGTCCACGGCGACCAGGATGTCGAGGTGCTGATCCTCGCTGAACTCGCGCGTCACCAGCGTGCGGCTGCGCGCGGTGGCCTTCCAGTCGATGCGCGAGAGGGGGTCACCCGGCGCATAGGCGCGCAGCTGATGGAGCTCGGCGCCTGCACCGGCGACGCGCCGCGTGCGGGTGCCGCCGGGGAGCCCGCGCGGCCGCAAAGCGTGGCGCAGCGTGTCGGGAGCCACGCGCACGCGCTCCGCGGGCTCGAGAGCGCGCGTCCACCAGCCGAGACGCAGCGGCCCGAGCACCCGCGCCGGGAGCTTCGGCCAGCGCTGGGGCCCGAGCCGCACGGGCGTGAGCGTGAACGGATCGCTGGCCGTGCCGTGCGCCGGGGCCGTCAGGCGGCGCACCGCGCCGAGCGGCTCCAGACCCGGCGGCACCGCCGGCGCGTACTCGACGGTGAGCGGCCGCGCCGCCGCGTTGGCGAGCACCAGCGCTGCCGGCTGCACGCGGCCGAGGAAGGCACGCGGTGCGGTGGCGAGGTGCGCCGCGAGACGGACGCGGCGCAGCCAGAGCGCCTCGATCGTGAGCCCGGTGAGCAGCAGCGCGAGTGGAATGCGCCATAGCCCGGTGAGGCCCGCCTCCTCCGACCAGATCGCGCTGATCGCGAGCACGGCGGCGAGGAACACCAGGAGGTAAGCGCGGCGGGCGAGATGCATCAGCGCGGCACCGGCGTCTCTGCCAGCAGGCTCGTCACGACGTCGACGTCGGTGGTGCCCTCGAGGGCCGCCTCCGGCGTCAGCACCAGGCGGTGCGCCATCACCCACACCGCGGCTTCCTTGACGTCATCGGGCGTCACGAAGTCGGCGCTGCGCAGTCCCGCGGTGATGCGTGCCGCCTTGAGGAGCGCGAGTGCGCCGCGGGTCGACAGCCCGAGCGACAGCCGCGGGTGCGCCCGCGAAGCTTGCGCCAGATCGAGCACGTAGGCGATCAGCGCCGCCTCGACGTGCATGGCTTCCGCGGCGGCGCGCGCCTCGCCGAGCAGCGCCGCAGGCAGTGAGGCGACCTCGGCGAGGGTGGCCTGGGCGACGGCCAGCATGCCGCCGTAGCGGCGGAGAATCTCGGCCTCGGCCTCGCGCGCCGGGTAATCAACCTCGATGCGCAGCATGAAGCGGTCGAGCTGCGACTCCGGCAGCGGGTAGGTGCCTTCGAACTCGCGCGGATTCTGGGTGGCGAGCACCAGGAAGTCCCCGGGCAGCGGCAGCGCCTCGCGCTCGATGCTCACCTGGCGCTCTTCCATCGCCTCGAGCAGCGCCGACTGGGTCTTGGGACCGGCGCGGTTGATCTCGTCCACCAGCACCACGTCGGCGAACAGCGGGCCCGGGCGGAACACGAACGCGCTGCGCGCCTCATCGAACACGTGCACGCCGATGATGTCACTCGGCATCAGGTCGGGAGTGCCCTGGATGCGCTTGAACTCCCCGCCGAGCGTACGCGCCAGCGCCTTCGCCAGCAGCGTCTTGCCGAGGCCCGGCACGCCCTGGACCAGTACGTGGCCGCGCGCCACCAGGGCGATGGTGAGCGCGCGCGCGGCGGACTGCGCGCCGATCACCGCACGTCCGAGCTCGCGCGCGAGCCGGCTCTCGAGTTCGATGATCGATGCACTCATGCGGCGAGCTGCCTTTCGATGCGGATCATGAGATTGTGCAGGCGAGTGAGCGGCACGCGGCCGGCCGAGTGCGCGGCGGCATACCACTCGCGCAACTGCTCGAGGTCGGAGCGCGCGATGCGCGGGTGGCGCTCGAGCAGCTGCCAGGGCGGGCCGGCGGATTCCAGCGCGCGGGGCGCGTGCCGGCGCAGCCGCCGGAAGAAGTGCGCGTACATGCACCGTGCCGCCGCCGGCGCGCTCAGTGCGCGCGCCAGGAACATGCCGGTGGTGCGCACCAGCTGCGCCTCGCGCGGCGCGGCGCTGCGGCTCACCGGCACTCTCAGCCGCGTGCCGCCCAGCACCCACGTGAGCCACAGCGCCGCGAGCACGCCGAGCGTGGCGTAGAGGCGCGGATCCCGCCAGAACCTCTCCGGGTCATAGGCGTCGGACAGCCCCTGGTGCTCGTCGTCGAAGAGCACCGTGCCGCCGGGCCCGAGGCTGGCGCCGACGATGTTGGCGAGCAGCCGCGCGTTGTCGGCGAGGCCGAGCGCGCGATTGCTGAACAGCGAGCCAAAGCCGCTCACGATGAGCGTGCCGCCGGCATGCGGCCGCACCCACAGTGCTCCGGCGCCGGTCTCGCGCGTCCGCGCCAGGCACAACATGAATCCGTTCTGCGGCAGGCCCAGCGTCCCCGCCTGCGAGGCAGGCGCGCGGCGCGGATAATCGGAGAGCGCCACCGCAGTCGCCACGCCGTCGAGAAACACGTGGGCGCGATTCGGCACCAGGGTGCTGCGCTGCGACTGCCCGAGCCGCCGGGACGCGTAAGCCACTGCCGCACTGAGATCGGTGGCCTGGCGTGCACTGCGGCGCGCGGGCGGCGCCGTGCGGGCGCTCGCACGCGGCGTCTCGCGGCCGAGGCCGGTGAGGTCGGCCAGATCGGCGTCGAAGCCGATGCGGCCGGTGGTCCAGTCGGGCCGGTCCTCGAGCGCCGCCAGCACCAGCAGCGTGTTGCCGGCCTGCAGCCATTTATCGAGGGATTGCAGCTCCCCGGCCCCGAACGGCGTCGCCACCGGCAGGCTGACGACCAGCAGGTTGCCGCTCAGGGTGAGATCCGCCGCGCCCAACGCGGTGTCGAAGCGCGCGCGCACCGCGCGCGTCGGCACGTGCTCGCCGGCGAGCCAGGTGCTCGCGGCGGCGAGGCCGTTGTCGCCGCGCTCGACGGTGGTCGGCAGCGTCACATCGGGTCGCTCCGCCCCGCCGACGTGGACAAACAGCGTGATGAACAGCAGCAGCGCGCCGAGCGCGCAGGCGAGTGTGATCAGCCGCTCCTTCATGCGGGCGCGCCGCTGAGGCCGGCGAGCAGCTCGTGGCCGCGTGCGAGCGCCCCGGCGAGCGTCTCGGCCGGCAGCGCCCGCCCCGAGAAGCGCAGCTGCTCCGCGACCTGTGCGAGATCGGCGAGTCGCGCGCGATCGCTCGCGTCCGCAAGCTGGGCCGCGAGCAGCAGCTCACGCACCGTGAGCGCCCGCGCCGGCGGTAAGCGCTCGAGCTCGGCGAGGCGCGCGGCGATCAGCTCGAGCAGCAGGCGGGGTCGATCGGCGAGCGAGGCAGCCTCGATGAGGCCCAGGTCGGCGGCTCTGGCGGCACTCGCGCCGCCACCGCCCGCGGTCCTCGGCCGCGGACCGGGGCGCAGCCACCCCGCCGCACGCAGCTCGCTCACCACCATCGTGCCCGCGAGCAGCGCGAGCAGCGCCAGCGCGCCGAGCGACAGGATCCGGGCGAAGGCGGTGCGGGTCCTGAACGCATCGAGCACACGCGCGAGCCATCCGGTGCCGGCGGAGGATTCGCGCCCGCTCAGCATCTCGTGCAGCCAACCCTTGAAGCGCTCCCACCAGCCGCGCTGAACGTGGGGCGCCGTCGCGAGCGCGGCGAGCACCGCGGCCAGGTGCGCCGGCTGTGGCACATCGGCGCCGGGACCGCGCCGTGACTCACGCGCGATGAGCGCGCGGAGCTCCCTCAAGCCCGCGGCCGACAGGTTGTTCCCCTCCTGGTCCCAGTCGCGCGGCAGCCAGGCCGCCCACGGGCTCTGCGCGAGCGCCGGTGCCAGCTCGGGACAGTGGGCGGCGATCCTCTCGTAGCCGGCCTCGAGGCCCGGTGGGAGCTGAGCGATGCAGGCGTCGAGCGCGCCCGCGGCATCGCGCGCGAGCGCCGGCGCTGCCGAGAGCGCGAGCAGGAGCGCCGGAAGCGCGCGACGCATGAGCTACCCGGCGGCGGAGATTCTCTGGGCGAGGTCGGCGCCCTCCCTGCGCACCGACAGGTCGCCGTAGACGGCCAGCACCAGCGCCGTCATGAAAGGCGCGACGATCGCGGCCAGGATCACCGCGATGACCGAGGCGAGCGTCGCCGCGACCGCCACGTCGCCGCCGGCGAGCGGCACCGCCACCATGACGGCGATCACCCCGGCGATCGTATAGAGGATGAACAACAGCACGAGCGCTACGGTGTAGATCACCGCCAGCCGCCACCAGCTGCCGGATACCAGCCGCCGGCTTTGCGCCAGGCTCGACACGGCGTCCCTCCCTGTCAGGAGAAATACCGGCCACGAGGCCGATAGAGTGATCGCGACCCAGGTGGCCGGGATCGACAGCACGACGACCACCAGCATCAGCGTAAGGATGTCCGAATTGCGGAACGCCAGCGCCGGGATGAACCAGACGGCGCTGGCCACGCCGAGCAGAATCCACAGCAGCACCAGCCCCGGCAGGCGCCGCGCGGCGGTCCCGACCTCGGTGCCCACGGCCGGTGTGGGGCTGCTGACCACCGCGAATTGGCGCAGCAGCATTGCGCTGTAGAGCAGGATGGCAAGCAGCCAGCCAATCAGGTAGAGCAGCCAGAAAATCGGGTCGCGCTCGTGCACCAGGCTCACGAGAGCGCGGTGGGTGGCGAGCTTGTAGAGCGTGGCCATCTCGCTCGCGATCACGGCGAGCCCGGCAAACAACAGGCAGGTGAGCAGCGTCGCGCGGAAGATGCGGAATGCGAGATCGATGGTCTCCCCGACCGACAGCGGCCGCGGCGGCGGGTACAGGTTGGTGGCCATTGGTGCATATTAGCGAATATGACCGTCGAGGCCCTGCTCAATCGGGGACGGCAGCGCTTGAGCGCCGCGGAACCGGAGACCGGCGCGGCCGCCGGCCTGGAGGTCGAGCTGCTCCTGGCGCACGCCCTCGCCGTCCCGCGCGCCCGCCTGAAGTCGCATCCGGAGGCGCCGGTGGAGCCGACGGCGGCCGAGCGCTTCCTCGCGCTCCTCGGGCGGCGAGCCGCAGGCGAGCCCCTCGCCTACCTCACCGGCCGGCGGGAGTTCTGGTCGCTCGACCTCGCGGTCACGCCGGAGGTGCTGATCCCGCGGCCGGAGACCGAGCTGCTGGTGGAGCGTGCCCTCGCCGTTGGATCGGCCACCGAGCCATTGCGCGCGGCGGACCTCGGCACGGGTTGCGGAGCCGTGGCGCTCGCTCTGGCGCGGGAGCGCCCCGGCTGGCGGATCGTCGCCACCGACGTGTCGGCGCCCGCGCTCGCCGTGGCGCGCGCCAACGCCGCCGCGCTCGCCTTGAGTCAGGTCGAGTTCCTGTCCGGCAGCTGGTTCGAGCCACTCGGACCGGCGCGCTTCGACCTGATCGTGAGCAACCCGCCGTACGTCGCGGCGGACGATCCGGCCCTGGCGAGCCCCGCTCTCGCCTTCGAGCCCCCGCTCGCGCTCACGCCGCCCGGAGGCGACGCCCTCGCCTCATTGCGTGTGCTGGCGCGCGGCGCCCCGGCGCACCTGGCGCCCGGCGGCTGGCTGCTGCTCGAGCACGGCGCAACCCAGGGGCACGAGGTGCGCGCCGAGCTTGTCGCCGCCGGCTTCGCTCACGTACGCTCCCACCGCGATCTCGCCGGACACGAGCGCATGACGGAAGGGCAACGATGATCAGATTCGAAACTTCGCATGGCGCCTTCACGGTGGAGCTGTTCCCGAAGGAAGCGCCCGTCACGGTCGAGAATTTCCTCAAGTACGTCGACGACGGCTTCTTCGACGGCACCATCTTCCACCGCATCGTGCCTGGGTTCGTCATCCAGGGCGGCGGGCTGACGGCGGACTTCGCCAACAAGAAGACCCGTGCGCCGATCCGCAACGAGGCCAGGAACGGCCTGAAGAACAGCCGCGGCTCGCTCTCCATGGCACGCACCAGCGATATCAACAGCGCCACCTCGCAGTTCTTCGTCAACCTGAAGGACAACGGTTTCCTCGATCACGGTCCGCGCGACTACGGCTACGCGGTGTTCGGCCGGGTGACCGACGGCATGGACGTCATCGACAAGATCGCGGCGCTCGGCACCGGCACGCGCAAGGGATACCAGGACGCGCCGCTCGAGGACGTCGTGATCGTCTCGGCGCGCCGCCTCGAGACCTAGGAGCGCGGCGGCTCGGGTGGCCCGGCAACGCGGCAGGTTCGCGCGCCGGCTGCTGCAGACTCTGGGTGCAGCGCTGCTCGCCTGGGTGCTCCTCACCTCCACCCCGGTGCTGGTGCTGCGCTGGCTGCACCCGCTCACCAGCGCCTTCATGCTCGAAGCGCAACTCGAGGCGGCGCTGGCCGGCCAGCACCGCTATCCGACCGATTACCGGTGGGTCGACCTCGAGCACATCTCGCCCCAGGCCGCCATCGCGGTAATCGCCTCCGAGGATCAGCAGTTCCCCTTCCACGCCGGCTTCGACTTCGACTCGATCCGGGACGCGGTACGGGCGAGTGAGCGCGGCAGGCGGCTGCGCGGCGCGAGCACCATCTCGCAGCAGGTCGCCAAGAATCTCTTTCTGTGGCCGGGACACAGCTTCGTGCGCAAGGCCTTCGAGGCCTACTTCACGGTGCTGATCGAGGCACTGTGGCCCAAGGAGCGGATCCTCGAGATGTACCTCAACATCGCGCAGTTCGGCGACGGGATCTACGGCGTCCAGGCGGCGGGTGAGCGCTTCTGGCGCACCCCGGCGCGGCGCCTCACCTCCGAAGAGGCCGCACTGCTCGCGGCGGTGCTGCCTAATCCCCTGCGCCTGCACGCCGACCGGCCTTCCGCTTACGTGCTCGAGCGGCGCGACTGGATTCTCGAGCAGATGCGCGAGCTCGGCGGCGCGGGCTACCTGCGCGAGGTGGAGAAAGAGCGGCAGCGGCCGCGGTAACTCTCGTATCTCATGCGAGGTGGGTTCGCGACCGGGCTACGCTTGCCACCAGCGTGAATATGCCCATCAAGACCGGTTGATGCACGAGATAGATGCTCAAGCTCCAGCGCCCCATTCCTGCGAGGGTCCGCTGAACCGACACCGGAATGACCGCACGCAGGTGGCTCAGCGTCGGAACCGGCACAAAGTCACGTGACCTCCAGAGAAGACCGCCTGCCAGGCCGATGAAGACAACTCCGATCCAGGGGAACAGCGGGACGTAGTCCTCCGTAGGCGGCTTATGCGCCGCGAAACCGACGATGTTCAGCGGGGGCGAGTCCATGGATGGGGTCGAGAAAAGCAGGCCGGCCGCGAGCGCCATGCCGGCCGTAACGGCGATCCATGCAACGGACTTCGCGCGAGACAACACGAGTCGACAAAGCAACAGGGCGACGGCGATGAAATGCAGAATGCCGAAGTAAATCCAGCGCTGCCCGGCGAATCCAAAGCTGGCCAGGCTGACCAGGGCGGCGCCGCCGGCAATCTGCGCCCAGCGCAGCCAGAAATCCGACGGGGACGGCTTGAACACTGCGCCCAGAGTCCGCGATAAGCCGACCAGAACCAGGAAGCTGGCGACGATCAGGTTGCGCCATGCGATCCAGCCCCAATCGATCAACATGTCGACCGGCCTCCAGGACACAAATCCGAAATACGCGAGGTCATAACAGAAGTGATAGGCGAGCATCATGACGATGGCGAGCCCCCGCAACACGTCGACCCCCACAAATCGAGAGTCGGTGCGGGGATAGCCTGGCTTGCTCATCGTGACTCACCAGACAAGCCCGCCGGTTGACCTCCGAGCACCGTCCCACCGGAATCCGTGGCCGGCAAGTGGCCGGCGAATCGTTCCGGACGATATGGCGCGAACAGCTCCGCCGGTGAGCCGCTCAGGACTTCCTGAGCGGTGAGGCGTCCGACGATCGGGGCGAGTGTCACGCCGCTATGCGTGACCGCAACGTGAATCGTGGGGCACGTGGGCAGCGAGCCCATGACGGGTAGCCCGTCGCCCGGCATCGGCCGGAATCCGAGTGTCAGGCGCTCGAGCGGCACGCCTTGGATCCCGGGCAGGAACCTGGCGATCTTGCCGATGATCCGCTCGCCGTGCCATCGTCGCAGCTCCTCGGTCGGGAAATCCACCGCGTGGGTGCGGATCTCATGGTGCGCCGGAATGTCCGGGGGATTCGGTGCGTCGGTGCCCACCACAGATCCGTTGGCCATCTGTTTGAATTCGAGGCCACCCGGTGCGTCGTGCACCAGGCGGGTAAGCGGCGCGACACTCGCGCTGTGGGCGAGAATGCCCGGGGCATGGCGGAGCGCGAGCGCAAACCCCGCCATCGCCAGGAGGCGCGGCGTGTCAACTCCTGCGGCCACCACGAGTCGATCGAGCGCGAAGCTCCCCTGCGTGGTGCGCACGCCGCGCAGCCGACCGCCCTCGAGGTCGAGCGCCGTCAGCTCGCAGGGGTAGAACACGTGGGCCCCCGTCGCGGTGGCGGCTGCGAGAAAGCGCCGCGTTACCTCAATCGGGTCCAGGTGCGCATCGATCGAGGAGTAGATAGCCGTGCTCAGCGGTCCGGTCACGAGGTGCGGATCAAGTTGCGCGATCTGTCGCGCTACGACCGTCTGCGCCGGGTAGGCCGAGCCGTCGAGCTGGAGCGCGGTGGCGCGCACGGCGGCAGCCTCCGTCACATCGCTTGCCCAGTCGAGATATCCGCCCCAAACCATCCCGAGCGAGAGTGCCCGATCGAGCGCGTGGTACGCCGCGATGCTCTCCAGCCGCAGAGCACGGTAATGCGGCTCATCGGCGAACGCATTGACCCAGGCAAAGGAGTTCCGCGTCGCACCCTGCGCGGGTGCGACTTTCTCGAACAGCCACACCGCAGCGCCCGATCGCGCCAGGTGCAGCGCGATCGAGGCGCCCACGATACCCCCGCCG
>DATIXU010000039.1:0-90880 GCA_035518275.1 Steroidobacteraceae bacterium | reverse complement strand
GCCAGCCACAAGAGTGTCTCCAGAGTGCCGGCGCGGCTCGACGGCGCGCTCACCGGCGCGGCTTCTGCGGCGTTGGCGTTCATATGAGTGAGGCCCCGTGGCTGGCGAACATGAGATAGGTGCATCCCGCGAGCAGGCCCGCGGTCAGGAGCGGCGCCATCCAGGGCGCGAAGCGCGCCAAGGCGCCGCGGCGCGCGGCCCGGGCCCGCGCGGCCCGGCGGGTGCCGCCGCCGTTGAGGAGACCCGGGCCTGCGAAGGCGGCGCTCATGAGGCGCTCCCGCCCTGCATCTTGGCGACGAACAGGTCGGCGATCGAGGGCGTGCGCAGCTCGCCGAGCGGTGCGAGCTCGGCCGCCGGGCGGCCTTCGAAGAACATCGCCACCCGGCCGAACACCTCGCGCTCGTAGAACGGATGCAGCTCGCGTGCGCGGGGCGCCTGCTCGGCGCTGACCGTCAGCTGCTGGTAGCGGGCGCCGAGATCCTCGACGGCGGCATCGAGCGTCAGCTGTCCGTGGCGGATGAAGATGACGTCCGTGAAGAGCTGCTCCACCTCCTCCACCTGGTGGGTGGTGAGCACGATGGTGCGCTCCTTGTCGAAATAGTCGTTGAGCAAGGTGTCGTAGAACTGCCGGCGGTACAGCAGATCCAGCCCCAGGGTCGGCTCATCGAGAACCAGCAGCTTGGCGTCGATCGCCAGAATCAGCGCCAGGTGCAGCTGCGTGACCATGCCCTTGGAGAGCTGGCGCACGCGGCTCGAGCGCTGGATGTCGGTCTTGGCGAGAAAGGCCTCAGCGATGCTGCGGTCGAAGCGCGGATGCACGTGCGCGACGTAGTCAAGCGCCTGCGACACCCGCAGCCAGCGCGGCAGTACCGCCACGTCGGCCATGAAGCATACCTCGCGCATCAGCGCATCACGCTGCGAGCGCGGATCGAGTCCGAGCACGCGCAGCTCGCCGCCGAAGGAGGTCAGTCCGAGAATCGCCTTGAGGGCGCTGGTCTTGCCGGCGCCGTTGGGGCCGATCAGGCCGACGATCCGGCCGGGCTGGACGGTGAAGTTGACGCCATCCAGCGCGCGCGTGGCGCCGTAGGACTTGGTGAGGCCACGCGCTTCAATTACCGCGGTCATCGCTCTCCCCTTTGCCAGGCGTTGCCGGGTAAGGCGCGGCGGGTGCCGCCTGGCCGGCCTTGAGCAGCTCCTCGCTCGAGAGTCCGAGGCGCTGAATGGTCGCGTAGACCTTCGGCCACTCGTCCTCGAGGAAGCGCTGCCGCTCGTCCTTCATCAGCGCCTTGCGTGCGCCAGGGCTCACGAACATGCCGAGCCCGCGGCGCTTCTCGACCAGCTGCTCGTCGACCAGCTGCTGGTAGCTCTTGAGCACCGTCAGCGGGTTCAGACGAAAGTCCGCGGCGACGTTGCGCACCGATGGCAGCGGGTCGCCTTCCTTGAGCACACCCTCGAGAATCATGGCAACCACCCGGTCCCGGAGTTGCCGGTAGATCGGCTGGCTGTTGTCCCACTGCGGATCCATGATTTTCGCGGCGTCCTTCGATTACGGACGGTCAGCCGATTAATCTACCAAAATCGCCGGCTGCGGCTGGCCAAACCAGGAGGGCGCCGCGGCGTGCGCGATCGTCGTCACCTGGGTCTCGGTACCGCGAACGGTCGCGGTGGAATCGACGAACGCCATGCTGCACACCGTGCAGATCACGAGGGCGGCGGCGGCGCAGGTCAGGTTGCGATAGGCAGTTGCGAAAGCGTTCATGAGTCTCTCCTTTTTCACTTCGGTCTTCAGGTCTTGCTTCGTCCGGCTTCCTGTTTTTCACTCAGGTCGCCTTCCTTGGTGTTGTACTCTACTAGAACACTACTCATGTGTCAAGCCATCTCACCAGACCCGTTAAGGCCCTGAAAATGGGGGTCATGGGCCCCCGAGGGGGCAATCCGAGCCCTCAGGAGGCCGGGATGAGATGCGGCGGCGGACCGGCAGGGGGCGGCAAACGGCGTTTTTCGCGGTGCCGCGAGCGCACACGCTAGAATTTCCGGCCCTCTTTCCCTCGTCGCGAAGAAATCCCCCATGAAACCCGCTGTGACTGTCGCGATCACCGGCGCCGCCGGACAGATCGGCTATGCGCTCGCCTTCCGCGTCGCCTCCGGCGCGCTGTTAGGACCCGATACCCGCGTGAAGCTGCGCCTGCTCGAGATCACCGCAGCGCTGCCCGCACTCCAGGGCGTGCTGATGGAGCTCGATGACTGCGCCTTCCCGACGCTCGAGAATGCGAGCGCCAGCGACGATGCGAACGTCGCGTTTCGCGACTGTCAGATCGCGCTGCTCGTCGGCGCGCGCCCGCGCGGCCCCGGCATGGAGCGCAAGGACCTGCTGCTCGCCAATGCACAGATCTTCTCCGCGCAGGGCAAGGCGCTGAACGCGGTCGCCGACCGCAACGTGCGCGTGCTGGTGGTCGGCAATCCCGCCAACACCAACGCGCTCATCGCGCAGGCCAACGCGCGTGATCTCAACCCGCGCAATTTCACCGCCATGACGCGCCTCGACCACAACCGCGCGCTGTCGCAGCTCGCACAGAAGACCGGCGCGCACGTCACCGACATCCGCCGCATGACGATCTGGGGCAATCACTCCGCCACGCAGTACCCGGACCTGACGCACGCGCTCGTTGGCGGCAAGAGCGCGCCCGCGCTCGTCGGCCGCGAGTGGATCGAGCAGACCTTCATTCCGACCGTGCAGCAGCGCGGCGCCGCCGTCATCAAGGCGCGCGGCGCCTCCTCGGCCGCCTCGGCGGCCTCGGCCGCGATCGATCACGTGCACACCTGGGTGCACGGGACGGCCAACGATGACTGGGTGAGCATGGCGGTCCCCGCCGACGGCAGCTACGGCATCGAGGCCGGCGTCATCTATTCCTATCCGGTCACCATCGCCAACGGCGAGTACCGCATCGTGCCGAGCCTCGCCATCGATGACTTCAGCCGCAAGCGCATGGACGCCACCTACGGCGAGCTTCGCGAGGAGCGCGACGGAGTCAGGAACCTGCTCGGCTGACAAGGAGGAGAGAGATGTTAGGCGCGATTGTCTCGCTGCTGGTGGTGCTGGCCGTCGCCTACGCGGTCACGCAGGTCGGCGGCCTCATCACGCTGGTGTTCGTCGGCGCGGTGCTGTTCCTCGCCTACCGCCGGCTGTCGCTGCTCGCCTTCACTGTCACCTTCACGGTGCTGCTCGCGCTCTACACCGCCGCGGGCGCACCGGCCGGCATCTGGAAGGGTCTCTTGTGGGTGCTGCTCGCGGGGCTGTGGCTGCTCAACCTGCGGCCGCTGCGCAAGGCGCTCATCACCCGCCCCTTCATGGCCGCCTACCTCAAGCTCCTGCCGTCGATGTCGCAGACCGAGAAGGAAGCGCTCGAGGCCGGAACGGTATGGTGGGACGGGGAGCTGTTCACCGGAGCGCCCGACTGGAAGAAGCTGCTCGCCGCGAAGCCGCCGCAGCTCTCGCAGGAGGAGCAGGCGTTCCTCGACGGTCCCTGCGAGGAGCTCTGCCGGATGCTCGATGAGTGGCACATCACTCACGAGCGCGGCGACCTGCCCCCGGAAGCCTGGGAGATGCTGAAAACCCGCGGCTTCTTCGCGATGATCATCCCGAAGAAGTACGGCGGACTCGAGTTCTCCGCCTATGCGCACTCGTGCGTGCTCGCCAAGATCTCGAGCAGGAGTCCCACCGCCGCCGCCAACGCCGCGGTGCCCAATTCGCTCGGTCCCGCGGAGCTCCTCAACCACTACGGCACCGACGCGCAGAAGAATTACTACCTGCCGCGCCTGGCGCGCGGCGACGAAGTGCCGTGCTTCGCGCTCACCGGTCCCCGCGCCGGCTCCGATGCCGCCTCCATCCCCGACACCGGCATCGTGTCCCGCGGCATCTGGCAGGGATCGGAGATCGTCGGCCTCAGACTCAACTTCTCCAAGCGCTACATCACGCTCGCCCCGGTCGCGACCGTCATCGGACTCGCCTTCCGCATGTTCGATCCGGACCGGCTCCTGGGCGGCAGGACCGACATCGGCATCACCTGCGCGCTCATCCCGCGCAACACGCCGGGCATCGCCATCGGGCGGCGGCACTTTCCGCTCAACGTGCCGTTCCAGAACGGCCCCATCCAGGGGCGCGATGTGTTCGTACCGCTCGACTTCATCATCGGCGGTCCGGCCATGGCAGGCAGCGGCTGGCGCATGCTGGTCGAGCAGCTCTCCGTAGGGCGCTGCATCTCACTGCCCTCCAACACTACCGGGGCGTCCAAGGCGGCGGTGTGGGCCACCGGCGCCTACGCGCGCATCCGCAACCAGTTCAATACGCCGGTCGGCAAATTCGAGGGAGTCGAGGCGGTCATCGCCCGCATGGTCGGCCTCACCTACACCATGGACGCGGGACGCTCGGTGACCGCGGGCGCGATCGACGGCGGCGAGAAGCCGTCGGTCCCCTCCGCCATGCTCAAGTACCACATCACCGAGATGGGCCGCCAGGTGGGCAACGACGCCATGGACGTGCACGGCGGCAAGGGCATCATGCTGGGGCCGAAGAACTATCTCGCGCGCGGCTACGAGGTCACGCCGGTCGCGATCACCGTCGAGGGCGCGAACCTCCTCACCCGCAATCTCATCATCTTCGGCCAGGGTGCCATCCGCTGCCACCCGTTCGTGCTGCGCGAGATGAACGCGGCGCGCAATCCCGACCGCGCGGCCGGCGTCGACGCCTTCGATCGCGCACTGTTCGGCCACGTCGGCTTCACCATCTCGAACGCGGTGCGCTCCTTCATCATGGCGCTCACCCACGCGCGCTTCACCCGCGTGCCGGTCGAGGGCGGCACGGCACGCTACTACCAGCACATCGTGCGCTTCAGCGCCTCGTTCGCCTTCGCGGTCGACGTGGCGATGCTGACGCTCGGCGGTTATCTCAAGAAGAAGGAAGGCCTGTCGGCACGGCTCGGCGACGTGCTGTCCGCGATGTATCTCGCCTCGATGGTACTCAAGCATCACGAGAACCAGGGGCGGCGCGCCGAGGATCTGCCGATCGTCGAGTGGGCCTGCCGCAATCTTCTCTACCAGGCACAGGAGCAGCTGCACGGCTTCCTGCGCAACTTCCCGAACCGCGCGCTCGCCGGCGTGATGCGCGCGCTCATCTTCCCGCGCGGCCTCATCTATTCGGCCCCGGGTGACGGGCTCGCCCACCGCGTAGCGGCGCTGGTCACTGCGCCGACCGAGGCGCGCGAGTGGCTCTGCCATGGCATCTACTGGACGCTCGAGCCGCACAACCCGCTCGGGCTGCTGCAGGAAGCCATGCTGCTCGCCGGGCAGCTCGAGCCGCTCCTGAAGCGCATCCGTGTCGAGGGCGTCAAGACCGGCAAGGTCACCGCGCTCGATCTTCCGGGCCAGATCCAACAGGCGCAGGCCGCCGGCATCGTCTCGGAGACCGAGGCGGCGGCGCTGCGCGAGTACGACCGCAAGACCATGGACTTGATCAACGTCGACGACTTCGCCTCGGAGGAGCTCGGCACCCAGGCGCAGCCGCTCGAGGTGGAGCCGGCCGCCGGCCAGTCGCGGCCGTTCGTCGCATGAGCACCCCGGCGGCTGCCGCGGCACCGGCGGTCGTGGCCGCCGACGCCCCGCCGGTCGTCGCTGCGCCCGCCGCCGCTCAGGCCCCGCCCGAGCACCCCGCTGCCAAGCCGGCAGCGCCGCGCTGCGACAACTGCGGCGCGAGCGTTCCGGGCCGGTACTGCGGCAACTGCGGCCAGCGCCTCGAGCCGCCGGTGCACTCGCTGTGGCACTTCCTCACGGTGGCGATGGAGGACGTGACGCACGCCGACTCGCGGCTGTGGCGCACGCTCTGGGCGCTGCTCTTCAAGCCGGGCCTCCTCACGCACGAATTCCTTGCGGGCCGCCGCGTCCGCTATCTGCCGCCGGTGCGGCTCTACCTGGTGCTGTCGGTCGTGTTCTTCCTGTGGTTCAGCGCCACGCACCAGAAGCTGCAGGTCGTGCAGCTCGATGCGCCGAGCAGCGTCGCGAGCGCTGCCGCGCCCGTTCCGGGGCGGCGCGAGTTTGGCCCGTTGGCGCAGGCAGAGCCCGGCGAGTCCCCGCAGCAGCGGGCCGATCGCCAGTGCCCGAGAAGCAACTACGAGGGTCCCGGTCAGGAATGGATTGCGCCGCGGGTGCAGCGTGCCTGCCGCATCATCGTGCTCGATAACGGGCACTCGATGACCGAGGCGTTCCTGCACAACGTGCCACGGGCCATGTTCCTGTTCCTGCCGCTGCTCGCGGCCGCCATGATGCTCATGTACTGGTGGCCGCGGCACTACTACGTCGAGCACCTGCTGCTGTTCGTGCACAACCATGCCTTCGCCTTCCTGCTGCTGCTGCTCGCCTCGCTGGCATCGATGCTGCTGCCCATCGGCGCACCCTGGGTACGCTTCGCGATCTGTCTGTACATCCCCTGGTACGTATATCGCTCCATGCGGGGCGTATACGGGCAGGGCCGCTGGCTGACGCTCGCCAAGCTCGGGGTGCTGAGTTTCTTCTACCTGGTGAGCGGCTCCCTCATGATGGCGCTCGCCGTCGCCTACAGCGCTCTCACGCTATAAAGGAGATCACGATGCGTACTCTCACCGTTGCTGCACTGGCCCTCGCGGCCTCGCTCGCCACCGTGCCCGTAAGCCGGGCCCAGATGCCCGCGGCGCCCGCGGTGCCTGCCACGCGTACGCCCTCGCCTCCCGGGGCCGAGGTCTACATCATCAGCCCGAGGAACGGCGCCAAGGTGAAGAGCCCGGTGCTGGTCCAGTTTGGCCTGAAGCCGGTCATGGGGGTCGCCCCGGCCGGCGTGAAGTTCGAGAACACCGGGCATCATCACCTGCTCATCGACACTGACGCGCCCGCCGACATGGCCGCCCCGCTCCCGGCCACCGACCACATCAGGCACTTCGGCAAGGGCCAGACCGAGACCTCACTGACGCTCCCGCCGGGCAAGCACACCCTGCAGCTTCTCCTCGGCGACCAGAACCACATCCCGCACGACCCGCCGGTGATCTCGAAGAAGATCACGATCACCGTGGAGAAGTGAGTCGGGGGCGCATGAGCCGCGCGGTCCTGCACGTCGACATGGACGCCTTCTATGCGTCCGTCGAGCAGCACGACAACCCGGCACTCGCCGGGCTGCCGGTGATCGTCGGCTGGGCCGGAGGCCGCGGCGTCGTGACCGCCGCCAGCTACGAGGCGCGCCCCTACGGGGTGCGCTCGGCGATGCCGATGCGCACCGCGCTCAAGCTCTGCCCGCACGTGGTTTGCGTGCGCCCGCGCATGGCGCGCTACCAGGAGGTCTCGCGCGCCGTGTTCGCTGCGTTCCGCGAAGTCACGCCGCTGGTCGAGGGCCTGTCGCTCGATGAGGCATTCCTCGACGTCACCGCGAGCCAGGAGCTCCTGGGCGGCGCGGTCGAGATCGCGCGCCGCATCAAGCTGCGGATCCGCGAGCTCACCGGGCTCACCGCCTCCGTGGGCGTGGCGCCCAATAAGCTCGTGGCCAAGATCGCCTCCGATCTCGGCAAGCCCGACGGACTCACCGTGGTGGAGTCGGCGCGGGTGCGCGAGGTGCTCGACCCGCTTTCGGTGCGGCGGCTCCCGGGCCTCGGGCGCAAGACCGGCGCGCGCGTCGAGGAGGCCGGCATCCACACGCTCGCGGAGCTGCGCACCGCGCCGGATGCAGTGCTGTGGCCGCTCTTCGGCCGCTACACCACCTGGGTCCGCGAGCGCGCCTCCGGCGTCGACGAGCGGCCGGTGGTGCCGGACGCCGAGGAGAAATCGCTCTCCGCCGAGGATACCTTCGAGGAGGATATCGGCGACCCGGTTGCGCTGCAGACACAGCTGGCGCGCCTCGCCGACCTGGCGTGCCAGCGCCTCCGCCGCCGCGAGCTGGTCACCGCGTGCGTCGGCGTGAAAATCCGACGCCACGACTTCACGACCTTCACCCGCCAGCGCGCCATCGCTCCAGCCACCTCAGCCGGGCGGGTCATCGCCGGGGTAGCGGCCGAGCTGCTCGAGCGCTGGTTAGGAGCGCACCGCGGTGCGAAACTTCGCCTGCTCGGCGTGGTCCTGACAGAGCTGAAGCCCGCTTCTCAGCTCGGGCTGTTCGAGGATCTGCGCCGCGGCGGGCGGGTCGATGCGACGCTCGATGAGGCGCGGGCGCGCTTCGGCGAGCGGGCGCTGCGCCGCGGAAATACCATCGAGTAGCATCCGGCACCATGTATCTCAAGTTCTTCGGCCTGAACGAGAAGCCGTTCGCGATCACCCCGGATCCGCGCTACCTCTACCTGAGCGAGCGCCATGCCGAGGCGCTGGCGCACCTCATGTACGGCATCAACGAGTCGGGCGGCTTCGTGCAGCTCACGGGCGAGGTCGGCACCGGCAAGACCACGCTCGTGCGCTCGCTTCTCGCCCGCGCACCTAAGGACGCGGACATCGCCCTCATCCTCAACCCCAGGATGACGGCGCCGGAATTCCTGCTGACCATCTGCGAGGAGCTCGGCATCGACGTGCGCGGCGACTCGCGCCAGAGCCTGAAGGACCTGGTCGACGTCCTCTCGCGCCACCTGCTCGAGGCACATGCCGGCGTCAGGCGCGTGGTGCTGGTGGTGGACGAGGCCCAGAATCTCTCGCCCGACGTGCTCGAGCAGGTGCGCCTCCTCACCAACATCGAGACCAACACACAGAAGCTCCTGCAGATCATCCTCATCGGCCAGGAGGAGCTGCGCGAGCTGCTCGGGCGCAACGAGCTGCGCCAGCTCGCGCAGCGCATTACCGGCCGCTATCACCTCGATCCCCTCTCGCGCGAGGAAACCACGGCCTACGTGCGCCACCGCCTGCAGGTCGCGGGCGCGACCACCGACATCCTGACCCCGTGGGCGCTGCGCGAGGTGTACCGCCTGTCGCGCGGCGTGCCGCGCGTCATCAACGTGATCTGCGACCGCGCGCTCCTCGGCGCCTATTCCACCGACCGCCACCGGGTCACCGGTCGCCTGGTCCGGCGCGCCGCCGCCGAGGTGTTCGGCCGCGGTTTCGCGGCGTTCTGGCTGCCGTGGGCGGCGGCCGCCGGCGTCGCCGCGGTGCTCGCGCTCGTGACCGCCTCGCTCTGGGCGCTCGGGCCGTGGACCCCGGGCGCGCGCGCCGCGGGCGCCGTGAAGCCCGCTGCCGTCGTGGCGGCCGGTGCGGCGGCCACGCCCGGCGCGGGCGCGCTGGCCGTTGCGACCGCAGCACCTCCGGCGCCGACGCTCGCGCAGCTGCTGGGCGCACACGCCGCCGAGACCGATACCGACGGTGCCTTCGGCAAGCTGTTCGCGCTCTGGGGCGCCAGATACCAGGCCAACGGCACCGACCCGTGCACTCAGGCAGCGCGCTCACGCCTCGAGTGCCTCGCCGCGCGCGGCTCCTACGGCCAGCTGCGCCTCTACAACCATCCGGCGATCCTGATGCTGAGCGACTCGGCCGGCAGCAGCCACCAGGTCGTGCTCACCGGACTCGACGACGAGCAGGCGCGCATCGACCTCGGCGGCACGCACGCGGTGAGCCTCGGCGAGCTGTCGCACTACTGGCTCGGTGATTTCGTCATGCTGTGGCGCCCGGCGAGCTCGCCGGTCAAGGCGTTGTCGGCCGGGATGCGCGGCGCGGAGGTGCGCTGGCTGCGTCAGAGCCTCCAGCACCTGGCGCACGCCGACTCGACCACGCCGGTGAGCGACGTGTTCGATGCCGAGCTCACCGGCCTGGTGCGCGAGTTCCAGCGCCAGCATCAGCTCTCGGTCGACGGCATCGCGGGCCGCGAGACCCAGATCGCGCTCGCCGGCGCGGTGGCCGGCCCGGACGTGCCGCTGCTCTCCGCGGCCAATACTCACGGCGGGTGATCGATGTCGTTCATTCTCGACGCGTTGAAGAAATCTGAGAGCGACCGCCAGCGCCAGGGCGGTCCCGCGCTCTTCGAGGTGAAGATCGCACCGCCGCGTCACGCGCTCCCGCCGTGGGCCGTGGCGATCGCGGTGCTGCTCGTCGCCAATCTCGGCGTCGTGGCCTGGTTCCTGTTGCGGCATGCGGCCGCCCCGGCGCACGCGGCGCCAGAGCCGGGGCCGCAGGCCCTGCCCGCTCCAGCGGCGAGCGCGCCCGCTGCGGTGGTCGCTTCGCCCACGGTGGTTGCTTCGCCCGCGGTGGTTGCTCCGTCCCCGGCGGCCGCGGCACCGCGCAGCGCCGTGACCGCACCCGCGCCGGCGCCCGTGGCGGCCCAATCAGCCGCGGCCGACGCCACGGCCGAGCCGGCCTCGAGCCCCGACGACTTTGCGCCCGCTGTCGAGCCGCCTCCGGCCGGGAGCCTCGGGCGGGTGAAGCGCGGTACGGATGCCGGGGTGCCGCTCTACCAGCAGCTCATCGCCACGCCCGGCACGCAGCTCCCCCAGCTGCGCCTCGATCTGCATGCCTACGCCGAGCGCCCCGAGGACCGCTGGGTGCTCGTCAACATGCACAAGCTTCGCGAAGGCGAGTCGCTCGAGGGCGTGCGCGTCGACCGCATTACCCCGGAGGGTGCCGTCCTTTCCTACCAGGGGTCGCAGTTCCTGCTGACGCAGTGACGGGCCTGCCGGAGCCATCTGACTTGAGCTCCCGGAGGCTCGATTCGCGGCCTCTACGACCGACAGTTAGATGACTTACTAACTATCGCTCAGGGGAACCTCTCGCGCTCTCCCTCCCCGCGCGGCTCCCTCCTGGCGGACCCGCTTCACACCTTGACCCAGTTCACAGAATCGGCTTCACAGAATCCGTCTGTTATGAGGGACACCGGCAGCCTGATTTGTCATCGTGTGCAAATGAGTGCCCGACCCACTCCGCCGGCTCGCATGCTGGTCGTCGAAGACGACGTCCGCTACGCGGAATGGCTGCGCCATCACCTCGACGTGCTGTGTCCGCGCGCCAGCGTCAGCATGCTCAACCTGGCGGAGTTCGAGCGCTGGTGCACGACTTTCTCGGGACGGGACTGCGACCTGCTGCTGCTCGGCTGCCGGTTCGGCTCGAGCCCTGAGGATCCGAATTCTCCCGGGCTCACGCTGCTGCGCCGCCTGCAGAATCAGCCCTTGGCCCCCGCCGTGATCGCGATCGCCGAGGATGGCAACGAGCTCACGGCCGTGCGGGCCATGCAGCTCGGTGCCCTCGATTACCTGCCGAAGAAGCTGCTGAGCCCCGAGCGCCTCAGCACCGCGGTGCGCGTGGCAATGCGCCGCGTGGAGCGGCGCGTGCAACGCCGCCTGGCGAGCCTGGCGCACATCGAGCACGATCGCGTGGCGCACGCCGCCAAAAGCCCGCCCGCGGAGACCGCGGGCCGGGTCGGCGACACCGTCGCCGGCGTCGTGCCGCCGGGCGCCGCGCCTGCCGCCGCCGACAACGCGCCGGCCGCGGCGACCGGGGCGCTGCAGCCCCCGGGCGTCGTGGCCCTGCTCACCGCGCCTGCCGGCGAGGACTTCATTCCCGGCTACACCCTGCGCGTGAAGGTCGGCGAGTCGGAAAAGGCTGCCGTCTATCTCGCCACCAGCGCCGTGCGCGGCCACAACGTGGCGCTCAAGGTATCCAAGACGCTGCGTGACGAGGCTGCCGGCCGCCAGTTCCTCGAGCGGGAGTACACCGCCGTGCAGGCCATCAAGAGCCCCCTGGTGGTGGAGATCTACGACTACGGCGTGCACGCCGGGTTCGAGTACCTCGCGATGGAGTACCTGCCGCGCGGGGATCTGAAGGCACGCATTGCCCGCGGCGTCTCCGAGCGCGAGTCGCTGCAGTATCTGCGGCACATCTCCGAGGCGCTGCAGGTCGTGCACCAGGCGGGCCTCGTGCACCGCGACCTGAAGCCCCCCAACGTCATGCTGCGGGAGAACGACGCGGTGGCGCTCATCGACTTCGGGCTGGCGCGCCAGATCGAGGGCAGCACCTCCAGCCTGCAGACCGGCCAGACGGGCGTGCTGCGTGGCTCTCCTTATTACATGAGTCCGGAGCAGGCGCTCGGCGATCAGCTCGACGGCCGCTCCGACTTCTACAGCCTCGGCATCATCTTCTACGAGATGCTGACCGGACAGAAGCCCTACACCGGTGGCACCGCTCTCGATGTGCTGCAGCAGCACGTGAGCGCACCGCCGCCGCAGCTGCCGGAGGCTCTGGCACGCTATCAGCCGCTGCTCACGCTGCTCGTCGCCAAGTCGCGCAATGAGCGCTTCGCGACCGCCGCAGAGATCATCAACGCCGCCGACGGGCTCCTCGCGTCGACCATCGCGGAGCCACAGTCGAGCGCGGCCTAGTAAAGCAGACAACACCGCCGATGGCGGTACTCGGGCTGATTCCGATCCCGATCGTCCTGCTGAACGCCGTCAGTGAGATCGGAGCGCGGACGCTCACGGGCGGCGCACGTCTTCCTCGCCCCCATCGATCAGCCGGCGCGCGATGCGCTGGCTCTGCTCTTGCTGCGCCTCCACGGCCAGGGGCTCGAGGTCGCCACCGTCTTCCGGGGGCTGTGGCTGTTCCCGCTCGGGCTGCTCGTGCTGCGCTGCGGCTTCATCCCCAAAGCCCTCGGCGCACTGGCGATGATCGGCGGCTCGGGGCTCCCGCGAGGGGCCTATCTGCTGCTCGCCGTCGGGGGCTCGTTCATCAGTTTGATGCACGGCGTCGTCGTGAGCATGTTGGCGACGGGGAAATAAGGGTTAGCCTGGCTTAGAGACTCCCCGGCCTGGCGCGCTCCTGCGCACGCCCCAACGCCAGCGCCAGTACGGTCCACAGCGCCGAGATCGCCGCTCCCAGCCAGCCGATGGCGGAAGGCCCGGCGCCCAAGCCTCCGGTGAGCCCCTTGTAGAGCGAGCCGGAAAGCGCATCGCCGCCGCGGTACACGAAGGTATCGATCAGGCTCTTGGCCTTGTACTTCTCCTCGCGGCTCACCACGGTGAAGAGCGCGTCGCGGCATGGGCGCGTCAGGGCGTAGTCGCCGACGCGGCGCACCGCGTACACCACCACCAGCACCATGAAGCGCGGCGCGGCGGCAAACACCGCGTAGCCCGCCGTCATCATGATGGGCACGAAGGCGAGGACGGAGCGCAGACCAAACCACTTGAACAGCCGGCCGAAGAGCAGCAGCTGGATGATGAGGGACGCCGCCTGCACCCAGAAGTCGATGCCGCCGAAGAAGGCGGCACGCTCGTCGGCGCTGTGAAAGGCCCTGGCGACGAATGCCTGCTGCTCGAGATAGAGGAAGGTCGACACCCAGGTCATGAGCATGACGAAGGCTGCGATGCCGAGCAGGTACGGCGAGCGCACCACCTGCGTGAAGGCGGCCCAGATGCCGCCCCCCAGCGCGTCCTCGGTGCGCCGCGCGCGCGCACTCCCCGGTGTCGAGGCGGCCTCCGGCACGCTCGCGGCGGCCGCGCGTCGCTGCCAGCGGATCACCTGTGTCATGAACACCAGCGACAGCAGCAGCAGCCCCGCCGAGACCGGCAGCAGGTTGATCGCGCCGATCGGCACGGCGAAGCGGTTATCGATCGCCGGCCCGATCAGGCCGCCGGTGCTGGCGCCCGCCCAGATGAAGCCGAAGAGGCGCCCCGCCTGCTCGCGGTTGAAGACGTCCGCCATCAGGCTCCAGAACGCCGCCACCACGAAGAGGTTAAAGACGCTCACCCACACGAAGTAGGTGCGCGCGATCCAGGTGTGGTCCTGCTGCAGACGGAACCAGACGTAGAAGGCGACGAGGTTGGCGGCGAAGAAGGCGTACACCCACGGCAGGAACACGCTGCGCGGGAAGCGCGAGGTCAACCAGCCGTACACCGGCTGCAGCACCAGCATGACTACGAACACGCCCCAGAAGAGGTACGGGATCTTGTCGAGCCCGGAGGTGATGCCGAGCGCATCGCGCACCGGGCGCAGGATCGTGTAGCTCGAGAACATGCACAGGAGCGTCGCGAACGAGGCGAGCAGCGCCGGCGCCTCGCCGGGCTGAAGGACGACGAGGCGGCGCAGGTGTTGGCTCAGCATGGCTTTTCCGATCAGCGGGAACGCCGCTCGTTGGTCTTGTCGGGCGCCCCGGCCCCGCCGGCACCTGCGGCGCAGCAGCACGGATGATAACGCGGTGCGTGTGGCGCGCGCTTGACGGGCGAAAGTCCCGAGGAGCACCCTCGATCCGTACGGATCCGTACCGGGGGATCAAAGTGAAAAGAAGAGCCTTCGTCGCGGCGGGTCTCGCCGCATTCACCGCCGTTTCGCTTCCAGGCCGGCGCGCGCGCGCCGCCGGCACCGCCGAGGTGGCCGCGCTCGGCCTCGACGGCAAGCCCGTCAGCCTCAAGGGCGGGGAGATCGATGACCTGCGCGCCAGCGTGCGCGGCGAGGTGCTCACGGCGGAGCAGTCCTCGTACGACACGGCCCGCAGGCTCTGGAACCCGGTGTTCGACAAGAAGCCCGCGCTCATCGTGCGCTGCCTGGGCGCAGCGGACGTGCGCCGCGCGGTGAAGTTCGCCGCCGCGCACGGGCTCCTCACCGCGGTGCGCGGCGGCGGCCACAGCCTCTCGGGCCAGTCGGCCTGCGATGGCGGGCTGATGGTCGATCTCTCGCCCATGCGCTCGGTCGAGGTCGATCCGGTCGCGAAGACGGCGCGCGTCGAGGGCGGCGCGCTCCTCGGACAGCTCGATCGCGAGTCGCTCGCGTTCGGGCTCGCGACCCCCGTCGGCACGGTCGCCGACACCGGCGTGGCGGGACTCACCCTCGGCGGCGGCGTCGGCCGCATCGCCCGGCGCTACGGGCTCACCTGCGACAACCTGATCGGGGCGGAAGTGATCACCGCCGATGGCAACTGGATGCGCACCAGCGCCAGTGAGAACCCGGATCTCCTGTGGGCACTGCGCGGCGGCGGTGGCAACTTCGGCGTGGTCACGACGTTCAGGTTCCGGCTGCACGAGGTGAATCCCGTGATGTACGGCGGCGACCTCACCTTCCCGCTGGAGGGCGGCCGGCAGCTGCTGCGCGGCTTCGCGGATTTCATCGCCGGCGCCTCGGATGAGCTGTACGTGGACGCCGCGGTGGGCACGGCGCCGCAGGGCGCCCGCTGGCTGCAGCTGAACGTCTGCTACTGCGGTCCGCCCGCGCAGGGCGAGCAGACCGTGGCACCGCTGCGCAAGCTCGGCAAACCGCTCAAGGACGAGGTGGCGGTGACGCCGTACGAGAAACTGCAGGGCAGCGCCGACCTGCGCGGGGTGAGTCCACTCGGCTTTTATGGCAAAGGGGGCCTCGTCTACGGCATCACGCCGGCGCTCATCGACAACATGGTGGGAGCCGTCGAGACGGCGCCGTCGGAAGGCGTGCTCATCTGGACGCAGCATCAGGGCGGGGCGATCAGCCGCATCGCGCCGCACGCCACCGCGTACTTCAACCGCGGCGCAACTCACAACATCGGCGTGGCCAACCTGTGGAGGATGCCGGCCGAGGATGCCGCGCGCAACAGCGACTGGGTGCGCAAGGTATGGACGCAGATCGAGCCGCTCACCCGCGGCCAGTACGTGAACCTCGCCGCCACCGACGACCGCGAAGCGCGCGTACATGCGGCCTACGGCGACAACTACCCGCGGCTCGCAGCGCTCAAGAAGCGCTACGATCCGAACAACCTCTTCCGTCTCAACGCCAACATCAAACCGGCGTGAGCCGTGCCCTTGGGGGGACCAACATGAAACGCAGAACCTTCGTCGCTGCGGGTCTCGCCGCGCTCGGCGCCGCCTCACTTCGCAACCGCCGCGCCTTTGCCGCCACGCCCGGCGCCGACCTCAACGCCGTGGGACTCGAAGGCGCGCCGGTGGTCCTCAAGGGCGCCGACGTCGACGATCTGCGCACCGTTTTGCGCGGCGAGCTGATCGCGCCGGGGCAGGCGGGCTACGACCAGGCGCGGCGGCTGTGGAATCCGGCCTTCGATCGCCACCCCGCGCTCATCGCCCGCTGTGTGGGCGCCGCCGACGTCAAGCGTGCGGTGAGCTTCGCCGCAGCGCACGGGCTCCTGACCGCGGTGCGCGGCGGCGGCCACAGCTTCGGCGGCCAGTCCGGCTGCGACGGCGGCCTCGTGATCGATCTTTCTCCGATGCGGGCCGTCGAGGTCGATCCGACCACGAGGCAGGCGCGCGTCGGCGGCGGCGCACTGCTCGCCAACCTCGACCGCGAGGCGCAGGCCTTCGGACTCGCGACGCCGGCCGGCGTCGTCGCCGACACTGGCGTGGCCGGGCTCACGCTCGGCGGCGGCATGGGCCGCCTCGGCCGCAAGTTCGGCCTGAGCTGCGACAACCTGATCGGGGCCGAGGTGATCACGGCGGACGGCCGCTGGCTGAAGGTCAGCGCCAGGGACAACCCGGACCTCCTCTGGGGCTTGAGGGGCGGCGCCGGTAACTTCGGCGTGGTCACCGAGTTCGTGTTCGCGCTGCACGAGGTAGGACCGCTCTACGGCGGCACGCTGAGCTTCCCGCTGGATGCGACGGCGCGGCGGCTCTTGAGGAACTACGCCGACTTCACCGCCAGCGCACCCGATGAGCTCTACGTCGGTCTGGATTTCGATACTGATGCGCACGGCCAGCGCCTGATCGAGCTCGACGTCACCTATTACGGCCCGCAAAAAGACGCCGAGCGCGTCGTCGCACCGCTGCGCAGGCTCGGCAAGGCGCACGAGGATTCGCTCGCCATGGCGCCGTACACGAAGCTCCAGGGGAGCGACGACGCCCCGGGGTT
Organism: Steroidobacteraceae bacterium; assembly: GCA_035518275.1. Taxonomy (GTDB): domain Bacteria; phylum Pseudomonadota; class Gammaproteobacteria; order Steroidobacterales; family Steroidobacteraceae; genus 13-2-20CM-66-19. The sequence goes on along the minus strand of DATIXU010000039.1, from coordinate 74,092 downwards.
CGCGCATCACGCGATGTATCTCAAGGGCGGGCTGGTGAAAGACATGACGCCCGAGTTCATCGACCTCGCGGCCGGCTCCTTCGAGAGCGGCAAGCTCGAGACGCTCGGACTCGGCTTCCAGCAGATCGGCGGCGTGATCGGGCGCGTCAAGCCGCGCGACACCGCCTTCTGGAACCGCGGCGCTCTCTATTCGATGCACATCTACGGCTTGTGGAAGCCTGACGCGGACCAGGACACCGTCGCGCGCAACAAGGACTGGGTGCGCGACACCTTCCAGAAGCTCGAGCCGCTCACCCACGGCCGCTACGTCAACATCACGAGCCTCGAGGACCACAACGCCCTGTCCGCCGTGTATGGCGACAACTATCAGCGGCTCGCTGCGCTCAAGAAGCAGTACGACCCGACCAACCTGTTCCGGCTCAACGCCAACATCAAACCCGCGTAAGTGGTTCGCCGACAGCCGCCGTCGCGGCGAGCGGACGCGCCGCCGGGCCGGCTTGACACCAAATCGTCATACGGGTGCAATCCTCCGGGATGGACGGTCTGCACCTGGTCGATACGACCCTGTTCTATTCGCCGACCAGCGGCGGGGTACGGCGCTACCTCAACGCCAAGCACGCCTGGCTGGCGACACACACCCACTGGGAGCACACCATCGTGGTGCCCGGCCGGCGCAACCGCTTCGAGCGCGGGGGCCTGTGCACCCTGTCCGGCTTCACCGTGCCCGGCACCTTCAACTACCGCCTGCCGCTCAGCGTGCGCCGCTGGAAGCGCGTGCTCGACCGCCTCGAGCCGACGCTCATCGAGGCGGGCGACGCCTTTCATCCCGGCTGGTGCGCCGCGTCTGTGGCGCGGCGCCGCGCGATCCCGGTGGTCGGTTTCTACCACTCCAACGTGCCGCAGATCATCGGGCGGCGTTTCCGCTCGATCGAGCGGCCGGTGCGCCGCTATCTGCGCAGCCTCTACGGGCGCTTCGACGCCGTGTTGGCGCCGAGCCGCGTCATGTGCGAATACCTGGGCGCGCTCGGCGTACATCACACGCTGCACCAGCCGCTCGGTGTCGATGCGGAGATATTTCATCCGCGGCGCGGCACGCTCGATCTGCGCGCGCGCCTCAATCTCTCCCCCGGCACGCGCCTGCTGGCTTACGCGGGCCGGTTTGCGGGGGAAAAGAACCTGCCGGTGCTCCTCGAGGCCTTCGCGCGGCTCGGCGACCCGTATCACCTGTTGCTCATCGGCGGCCATCGGCGCGCGCGCCCCGCACACAACGTCACCATGGTGCCCTACCGGCGCGACAGCGCGGAGCTCGCCTCCTGGATCGCTTCGGCGGATGCGCTGGTGCACGCCGGGACCAAGGAGACCTTCGGGCTCGTGGTGCTCGAGGCCATGGCCTGCGGCCGCCCGGTGATCGCCGCACGCGCCGGCGCCTTCCCCGAGCTCGTCGATGAGAGCGTCGGCATGCTCGCCGAGCCCGACAGCGCCGAGGGGATGGCGGCGGCCATCACCGCGCTCTATGAGCGCGACGTTGCGGCGGTCGGCGCCGCGGCACGCGCGCACGTGCTGAAGCAATTCACCTGGGACCGGACTTTCCGCCAGCAGATCGACACCTACGCCGCCCTGATCGGCGCCCGCCGCCCGGTGGTCGAGGCAGGCGCGCTCAACGTCGCAGCGCCCTGATCAGCGCGATCCCGGCGCGGCTGCGGGCTAACCTCAGCATCACGCCAAACGCCAGGCGGCGCATGAGCGGCGCGCGCCGAGGCGGAATCGCCCGGTAGAAACGCTCCGCCACCTCGCGGTGCAGGTGCACCGAGCGCGCCGCGACCGTCCAGGCACGCATGGCACTCGCAATGCGGTACTCGCCGGCCCTGCCGCGCTCGACCACCGCGTCCTCGAGCCGGTCGGGAAGATCGGCCGGGGCGGCACCCGCGAAGGCGAGCTGGATCTCCTCGTCCGGATGGTCGGCGGTGCGTCCGGTGAGCGTCAACCTGAGCGGCCCGCGGGACCTGCGGGCGCAGCTCACGGCGCCCTTGAATCGCGCCACGGTCGCGGCGTCCTCCTCAGCCATCCCAGATCGGCTCGCAGCGCACCTCGGTGGTCACCGAGTTCGCGATGAAGCATTCCTCGTGCGAGCGGTGGTGCAGTGCCTCGACGTCGGCGCGCATCGGTGTCCGCTCCGCGGAGAAGCTGACGCGCGGGTGCAGCGTCACACTCAGCATGGCGATCCGGCCGGCAGAGTTTTTCCCCATGATTCCGGTCGCTTCGTCGGTGTACTCATCGACCCGCAGTCCCTTCGCTGCCGCGAAGTCCAGGAAGAACAGCATGTGGCAGCTCGAGAGCGCCGCCACCAGCGCCTCCTCCGGGTCGACGGCGCGCTCATCGGAAAACGGCACGCGCACCACGTGCGGTGAGGAGGACGCCGGCACCTCGACGCCGCCGTCGAACTGCCAGCGGTGAGCGCGGCTGTAGCGCCTGTCGGTGAACACCGCCGCGCCGCGTTCCCAGTGGATACGCGCCCGGTACTCGTGCTCCGCCATTGCTTTTCCTCCACGCGCCTGACGCCGCGATTGTACGATAAGGCCGTGAGCAGCCCGCAGCTCGAGCCGCGCCGCGACCTGACGCTCGTCCACGCGACTTCGCTGGTCGTCGGCGTCATCATCGGCACCGGCATCTTTCTCAAGGCGGCGAGCATGGCGCAGGCGGTGGGAACGCCCGGCCTGGTGCTGGCCGCGTGGGTCGCCGCCGGGCTGGTCGCGATGCTCGGCGCGCTGTGTTTCGCCGAGCTCGGGGCACTGCTGCCGCACGCGGGCGGGGAGTACGTCTACCTGCGTGCCGCCTACGGCGAGATCCCCGGGTTCCTGTTCGCCTGCAACGCCTTCGTCCTCAATGGCGCCGCGGTCGCCGCTTACGGCGTGGCGGTCGCGATCTTCGTCTCCGACATCCACCGCTTCGATGCGCGCTGGTACCAGCACACGCTGCACCTGTTCGGCTTCGCGCATACCTTCGAGCTCGGCATGCGGCAGCTGATCGCGGTCGGCGTGATTGCGGTCTTTGCGGCCATCAACTGCCTCGGCGTGATGCTGGGCGGGCGCGTGCAGACCGTGCTGACGGTGACCAAGGTGGCGGCGATCCTGCTGGTCGCGGGCGGGGTTTTCGCCTTCAGCGACACCGGTGACTGGACCAACCTGCACGCCGCCGCGACCGGCGCCAGCGGTGGTCTCGCCGGCTTCGGCGGCGCGATGTTCGCCGCGCTCTGGGCCTACAGCGGCTGGCAGTTCCTGCCGATGGCGGCCGGCGAGGTGCGCGAGCCGCAGCACAATCTGCCGCGCGCGATCGTCGCCGGAACGGTGCTGGTGCTCGGGCTGTACCTCGCCGTGAATGCCGCTTACCTCTATGCGCTGCCCTTCTGGCAGGTCGCCAGCGCCAACTCGACCGCCTACCCCGACGCTCCCTCGGTGGCGGCGCGTGCCGTGCAGACCTTCCTCGGTGGTCGGGCCGCGCCGCTCGCCGCGCTCATCTTCCTCATCTCGACGATCGGCTCGCTCAACGGAGTCATATTGAGCACGGCGCGCGTGCCGTACGCGGCGGCACGCGACGGACTGTTCTTCGCGAGCTTCGGCCGCCTGCATCCCGGGAGCCGCGTGCCGGTCTTCTCGCTGGTACTGCTCGCGGTCTGGGGGGCGGTGCTCGCCGTTTCCGGAACCTTCGACCAGCTCACCAACATGGCCGTCATGTCGTACGCGATCTTCTGGATCCCGGTGTCGCTCGCGGTCATCGTGCTGCGCCGCAAGCTTCCCCACGCCCCGCGGCCCTTCCGGGTGCCGGGCTATCCGCTCGTGCCGCTCCTCTTCGCCCTGGTGATGGTGGGCATCGTGATCAGCGCACTGCTCACCGCGACCGTGGAATCGGTGGCGGCACTGGCGCTGATCCTGCTCGGGCTGCCGCTCTACCCGCTGTTCCGCCGCCGCCGTCTCACTCCGACTCGAGCTCCCACAGCGTGAGCGGCGCGCCGCGCCGCAGCCAGAAGCCGAGGCCCGCCTCGCGGAAATGACGCCTGAGGCGCGTGCGGTACCAGCGCGCGCTGCGCAGGTGGACGGCGGCGTCGGTGCGCTCGCGGTCGGCGTTGCGCTCGAGGTCGCCGCGCGTGAGCGCCGAGAAGTAGAGCGCGCCGCGCGACAGAAGCGCGAAGTTGCGCAGCGCGCGCTCGGCGCTCGCGCGCTCGAGGTACTGCAGCACGTCGTAGCAGATGACGAGATCGAAGGGGACGCGCACACGCAGCTCCTCGACGCGCCCCCGGCGCCAGCCGTGGCGGCGGCACAGGTAGTCACTCGCCTCGAGCGCCGTGTAGTGCGCGCGCGGCAGAAGCTTCACGAGCTCGGCGCGCAGCAGCCCGGTGCCGCAGCCGGCCTCGAGGATGCGCCGTACCGGCAGGCCGACGTGCCCGACGAACGCGGCGATCAGCCGGGCGCGGGCGCGCGTCTCGGCGCGTGTCGCGACCGCGGTACGCGAGTCGTAGTAGTAACGCTGGTAGTAGGCGCGGTCGAACTGCACTAGAGGAGAGCGCGGGCGATCAGCGCCTGGGTGTCGGCCGTACGCGGCAAGGTGCCGAAGGCCGCCGGAGCGCCGGCGGCGAGACGCGAGGCGAGGAATGCCTCGCACGAGGCGGCCGGTCCGTGCACCAGGAACAGCGCCGCCTGCACCGCGAGCGCGAGGCGCTGGGTGAGATCGCGGGCACGCAGCTCGCCGTCGGCCGGATCGGCGAGCTCGCGTTCGAGCGCCTCGACGAAGCGGTCGTAGCGCGCGTCCTGGCCGCGGGCCGGCGCGAGCAGCTGGTGAAGCGTCCCGGACATGTGCGGCTCACGCGCGAGCGCGCGCAGCACGTCGAGACACATGATGTTGCCGGAGCCTTCCCAGATGGAGTTGAGCGGCGACTCGCGCAGGCGGCGGGCGATCGGACCGTCCTCGACGTAGCCGTTGCCGCCGAGCACTTCCATCGCCTCGGCGCATACCGTGGGGGCGCGCTTGCAGACCCAGTATTTCGCCACCGGGGTCAGCAGGCGCCGCAGCCGCGCCGCGCTCTCGTCGGGCTGCGCATCGTAGGCGCGTGCCAGGCGCATCACCAGCATCACCGCCGCCTCGCACTCGAGCGAGAGATCCGCCAGCACGTTGCGCATCAGGGGCTGCTCGATCAGCAGCCGTCCGAAGGCGCGCCGGCCGCGTGCGTGGTGGATCGCCTGCGCGATGCACTGGTGCATGAGACCGGCGGTGGCGACGGCGTTGTCGAGACGCGTGTACACGCCCATCTCGAGGATCGCGGGGATACCGCGACCCTCATCTCCGACGAGCCAGCCGAGAGCCGAGTCGAACTCGACCTCGCTGGAGGCGTTCGAGCGGTTACCGAGCTTGTCCTTGAGGCGCTGAAGCCTGAGACCGTTCACGCTACCGTCCGGCCGGAAGCGCGGCACGAGGAAACATGACAGCCCGTCCGGCGCCTGCGCCAGCACCAGGAATGCATCGCACATCGGCGCCGAGAAGAACCACTTGTGCCCGGTGAGCTGATACTCGCACCCGGGTCCGCGGGCCGCGACGGCCACGGCGCGGGTCGTATTGCTGCGCACGTCCGAGCCGCCCTGGCGCTCCGTCATGCCCATGCCCATCAGCACGCCGCGCTTGGCGGCGGCGGGCATGAAGCGTGGATCGTATTCGCGTGACAGCAGTGCGCGCACCCACCGCTCGAACTGTGGCCCCTGGCTGGCGAGCGCCGGCACGGCGCCGTAGCTCATGGTGGCGGGGCACTGGGTGCCGTTCTCGATCTCGGCCCACATGAGGTAGCCGGCGGCGCGCGCCACGTGCGCGCCGCGGCGCGGCTGCGCCCAGGGACCGGTGTGCAGTCCCTCGGCCACCAGGCGGCGCATGAGCTCATGCCATGCGGGGTGAAACTCCACCGCGTCGCGCCGCGCGCCGAAACGGTCGAGCGCGTGCAGCACCGGCGGGTTGCGGTTGGCGGTCGCGCCGAGCGCGAACATCTCGACGGTGCCGAGTCGCGCGCCCAGCGCCGCGAGCGGCTCGTGGTCGGCGCAGTCGCCCTCGCGGGCGAGCGCCTCGGTGAGCGCTGCATGGCTGGTGAAGAGGTTATAGCCTGTGAGCTCGCCGGACTCGTCGCCCATGAGGAGACGATAGCATTCGACGCCGCGAGCGTCGCCCGGGCCCCTGAATCCCGACTGAACAGGCAAGCTTGTATGCTTTGAGGGGTCGCGCGCGTTGTACCTGATAACGTTGGAGGAGGCGGTTTAATGCATGGCAAATCACTGAAAGTCACCATCGCGGCCGCGCTGCTGAGCGCGGCTCTTTCGGCCTGTGTCGTGGCGCCCGCGCCCGGCTATTACGGTGAGACCGTCTACGCCGAGCCGCCGGCGCTGCAGTACGAAGCGGTCGGCGTCGCCCCCGGGCCCGGATACTTCTGGATCGGTGGCGGGTGGTTCTGGGAAGGTGGGCGCTATGCCTGGCACCCGGGCTACTGGTCCGCGCCGCGGGTCGGCTACCACTGGGTGCCGCGCCACTGGGAGCGCGGCGGCGGCGGCTGGCGAGCCCGCGAGGGCCACTGGGAGCGCGGCGGCCGCTGACGGCGCGAGCGCCTCAGCGACGGCCCGCGAAGGCATTTGCCTCGCGGGCCGGGCCGCTGCACACTGCCGTCCATGAGCGCGGCGTGGATTACGGGCAGCTGGCTTCTCGCGGCGCTGACCATGGCGGCGGCGCAGACTCCCAAGGGTGGCGGCGGCGGTAAGTTCACCCTGTCGAGCCCCGACATCGCCGAAGGCAAGACCATCGCCGCCGCGCAGGTCTTCAACCAGTTCGGCTGCACCGGCGGCAACATCTCTCCGGCGCTCTCCTGGAGCAACGCGCCCGCCGGTACCCAGAGCTTCGCGCTCCTGATGCACGACCCGGATGCGCCGACCGGCAGCGGCTGGTGGCACTGGGTGGTCTACGACATTCCCGCGAGCGTGACCTCGCTCCCGGCCGGCGCGGGGGATCCGAAGAAGAGCCTGTTGCCCGCCGGCGCGGTTCAGGGCCGCACCGACTATGGCAGCGTCGGCTACGGCGGTCCGTGTCCGCCGCCCGGCAAGCCGCATCGCTACTACCTGCGGCTGTGTGCGCTCAAGGTCGCAAAGCTCGACGTGCCGGCCGATGCCAGCCCGGCGCTCATCGGTTTCAACGTCAACGCCGCCGCGCTCGGCAAGGCCGAGCTCATGGGACTCTATGGCCGCTGACGGACGGCTCGACGCTTCGGGCGCGCGCGAGCGGCGGCCGGCGATCTGGCCGTGGATCCTCATGCCGCTGATCGTGTTGCTGGTGTTCTGCGCGCTGCTGCGCATGCACCGCAGCTAGGCTCACCCGTGACATCCCGTGTTACCCGGCCGCGCGGCACGCGCGCGGCGCGTACCCGCGCTCCGCGGGTTGGCTTCGTGAGCCTCGGATGCCCGAAGGCGCTGGTCGATTCCGAGCGCATCCTCACCAAGCTCCGCTCTGAGGGCTACGAGGTCTCTCCGACCTACGAGTCCGCCGACCTGGTGCTGGTCAACACCTGCGGCTTCATCGACGCCGCGGTCGATGAGTCGCTCGATGCGATCGGCGAGGCGCTCGAGCACAACGGCCGCGTGATCGTCACCGGCTGCCTCGGCGCGAAGCCGCAGCGCATTCTCGAGCGGCACCCGCGCGTGCTCGAGGTGACCGGCCCGCAGCGCTACGAGGAAGTGGTGAGCGCGGTGCACACGCACCTGCCGCCCCGGCTCGATCCGTTTGAAGGCCTGGTGCCGCCGCAGGGCGTGCGCCTGACGCCGCGCCACTACGCCTATCTCAAGATCTCCGAAGGCTGCAACAACCGCTGCAGCTTCTGCGTCATTCCCGCCATGCGCGGGCGGCTCGCGAGCCGCCCGATCGTGGAGGTGCTGCGCGAGGCCGAGCGGCTCGTGGCCGCGGGCGTGAAGGAGCTGCTGGTCATTTCCCAGGACACGAGCGCCTATGGCGCGGACCTGCGCTATGCGGGCGGCGAGTGGCGCAACGAGAAGTGGCAGACGCGCTTCATCGATCTCGCGCGCGCGCTCGGCTCGCTCGGGGTGTGGGTGCGGCTGCACTACGTCTACCCCTACCCGCACGTCGATGAGGTGATCCCGCTCATGGCCGGGCGGCGCGTGCTGCCCTACCTCGACGTGCCCTTCCAGCATGGCAGCCCCACGGTCCTGAAGCGCATGCGCCGGCCCGCGCACGCCGAGAACACACTGGCGCGGATCGCCCGCTGGCGCGCGCAATGCCCGGACCTGACACTGCGCAGCACTTTCATCGTCGGCTTCCCGGGCGAGACCGAGGCCGAGTTCGAGGAGCTGCTCACGTGGCTCGAGGAGGCCTCGCTCGACCGCGTCGGCTGCTTCAAGTACTCACCCGTGGAGGGCGCCGCCGCCAACGCGCTTGGCCCGCACGTGCCGCCGCAGATGCAGGAGGAGCGCTACGGTCGCTTCATGGAGCGCGCCGCGGCCATTAGCGCGCGGCGCCTCGCGGCGCGGGTCGGCCGCAGGATGCGGGTGCTCGTCGACGCGGTGGCGGACGGCGGTGCCACCGCGCGCAGCGAGGCGGATGCGCCCGAGATCGACGGCGTGGTGAGAATCGCGCGCGCTGGCGGCGTCCGCGTGGGGGACTTCGCCGACGTCGAGATCGCAGGCTCCTCGGCCTACGACCTCGACGCCGTGCTGGTCAGCCCGGCGGCTTCATGTCGAGCGACTTCATGATCTCCGCCGCCTTGTCCTTCACCGACTGCGCCTTGGCCATCGCGGTGGTGTAGTCGCCCGAGGACGAGGCGTTGGTGGCATCCGCCCAGGTCGACTTCAGCGTGTCGAGGCCGGTCCTGGCGGCGGCCAGGCTGTCCTTGGTGACACCCTTGGGCAGCCGCTTGGTCTTGGACAGAGTCTCGACGCGCTTGGCGATCTCGTCGACCATCTTCGGCACGGCGGCGCTCTCCGGGCCCCACTCGTCCTTCGCCTTGGCGAGCGCCTGCTCGGCCTCGACCTTCTTGGCGGCGGCGGCATCCTTCAAGCTCGCGATCGCCTCGGTCATGGCGGGCGCCGCCTTGAGCACGCCGGCGTAATCGCCCTTCTGGAAGCTGCCCTTCATGTCGCTGAGCTGCGCCTCGACGCCGCCGAGTTTCTCCGGCGCGTACTTCTGCGCGTCGTCGCGCACCGCATCGAGCGCTGCGCCCGCACTCATCACGGCCTGCTCGGCCGGCCCCTTCTGGGTGTTGCAACCGGCCAGGAGCACGGCCGCGAGCGCGGCCAGCAGGAAGACGGAATGTTTCTTCATTGTTGAACCTCTCGAGGTGTTGCGCGCCGCAGCGAACCGCGGCGCAGCGCGAGACTAGCACGAATCCCGTCAACACGGCGTCAGCGGCGGTTGACGTTGTGCCGCTACACCGCGGGAGTCACGCCTTCGCCCCGCACTGCGTCATCGACGCTCGAGTAGTCGAGGACCGCGGCGGACAGCTGCGGCAGCTGCGCGCGCAGCAGCGCATCGCGCACCGTGTGCCGCAGCCGCGCGACGCGCAGCTCGATGCCGCGCGCGGCGAGCCAGGCGCAGAGCTCCCCGAGCGTCTCGATCGCGGTGCTGTCGAGATCGGGAGACTCCTCGAAGCTCACCACCACCCGCCGCGTGTCGGGCGCCGCACGCACGAGCTCGCGGGCGCGCAGCATGAGCGGCTCGGCGTTGGCGAAGAAAATCGGCTCCTCGGGCCGCAGCACCAGCAGTCCCTCCGTCCTCGCCGCCTGCGGAAAGCGCGCGACATCCACATAGTCGTGCTCACCGGAGCGCCCGAGCACGGCGATGCGCGGGCTCGCGAGCGATCTCAGAAGCCACGCGAGGCTGAAGGCGATCGCCGCGAGCAGGCCGTTCAGCACGCCGAACAAGAGCACCGCCAGCACGGCGGCGAGCGCCACCTGCCGGTCGCGCTGCCAGCGGAAGTAGTTGGCAAACACCCCGAAGCGCAGCGACTTGCTGACCGCATGGATCACGATCGCCGCCAGCACCGGCTCCGGGATGCGCTCGATCCAGCGCAGAAACAGCGCCACCAGCAGCGCGAGCGCCCCCACTGCGAGCAGGCCCGCGTAACGCGATTCGGCGCCCGCGGCCTCGTTGGCAGACGTCGCCGAGTAGCCCGCCGCCACCGGCGTGCCCTGCAGCAGCCCCGCGAGCGCGTTGGCCACGCCGAGCGCGATCAGATCGCGGTTCGGCTGCACCGGGTCGTCGTGCTTCAGGGCGTAGGTGCGGATCGAGCCGTAGGACTCGGCATACAGGATGAACATCAGGGCGAGCGAGAACCCCGCGAGCCCGGGTAAGCGGTTGCCCTCCGGCAGCGCAAATTGTGGCAGCGCCGGGGTGAGGTCGATCGGGCCGGTGAGCGCGACCCCGTGGGCCCCGAGCCAGGGGGCGGCGAGGATGCCGGCGATGATCACCACCAGCGCGCCGGGCACGCGGCGCACCCGCTCGAGCACGAAGAGCCCCAGGAGCGCGGCGATTCCGCAGCCGAGCGTCGGCGCCTGCCACGAGGCGAGGCCGCGCCCGAGCTCCGCGATCAGCGCGAAGAAGCCGACGCTGGTGGTCTGCATGCCGGCGATCGCGGGCCACTGCCGCACGGCGATCACGAGCGCGAGCCCGAAGGCATAGCCGCGCAGCACCGGGCGCGCGATCAGGTTCGACATGGCTCCGAGCCGCAGCGCCGCGCAGAGCAGGAACGCGACGCCCGCGCCCACGACCAGGAGCGAAGCGAGTGCGGCGCGCTGTGCCGCCCCGGAGACGTCGAGCGCCAGCATCGCCGAAGCCAGCACCGCCGCGGAGGAGGAGGTCGCCGAGACGATGGCGAAGCGGCTGCGGCCGATCAGGCCGTAGCAGACGAGCCCGGCGAAGAGCGCGATCACGCCCGCCTGCGGCGGCAGGCCTGCCAGGTGCGAATAGGCCACCGCCTCGGGCAGCAGGAGGCCGGCGATCGAGAGGCCGGCGATCAGGTCCGCGGCGGAAACGGCGCGGGTGGCGGTCATTGCGGGCAATCCTGTCATGAGGCCGCCGTCACACCAAGGGCGCACGTGGCGGGTGACAATGCGCCGCATCAAACGGATTCTTTGACGCAGGTCTGCGTCGATATCACGGACAGGCGCGGGGCGGCAGTCGCATCCTCGTATGCAAGGAACCCAGGCCATGTCCCCAGGAAGGAGACGCACCGTGACCAAGCGCGCTGCAAACTGGCAGGAGATGATGCGGCTCAACCTCGAGCTGAGGTTGATTTCCGTAGCCGCCCCGACCCGCGCCCGCCGCGTGCCGGTACTGTTCACCGGCGGCGAGAGCAACTGGCTCAGCCAGCTCCCCGGCGTCCCGCGCGGCAAGACCCGCTCGCACTGATGGTGCGACCATGGTCGTCGAGCTGAGCGCGCGGCGCGCGCTGGACGCCCGCATCTGCGAGCTCTTCAAGAGCTTCATCACCGATTGGTGTGGCTATGAGCTCTCCGTGGCTCTCACCGCCGAGGCGGCCCGGCAGCCGCAAAGCTACGTGCGGGCGGTGCTCGACCGGCGGAAGGCGTTTGCGTGGATGTATGCCTCTGCGCAGGGACTCGGCTGATGAAGCGCCTCAGGGCGGGCGGCGCCCGCCACCGCAGCCGGCCTCACGCAGCCACCGCGTACTACGAGCCCCGTTGAAACCGGGACCTTTTCGCTTCCGGCTGGCGTGCGCCGCAACGGCGATTGCGCTGCTCTCGAGCGCAATGGCTCAGAGCGCCCCGCCGGCTTTCGACGGCCTCACCTCCGATGAATGCCCGGCTCGCCACGGGCTCGTGGACTTTCTGATGGATGTGCTGATGAACCACGGTGGGGTCATCCCCACCCACGGTTCCACCGACAGCTGCGTTCCCGGCCACCGCTCTTTGAGCGGCGCACCGACCAACGCGCCGCCCCGCGGCCCGCAAGCGTCCCTCATGCTGAAGACGCAGAATGGCGGCCTCCAGCTTGCGGTACGCATCCGCTTCTAGCCCGCGCGACTATTCGACCGTGACGCTCTTGGCGAGGTTACGCGGCTGATCGACGTCGGTGCCGCGCAGGATCGCCGCGTGGTAGGCGAGCAGCTGCAGCGGAATCGTATAGACCACCGGCGCCTGCACGTAGGTCACGTGCTTCGGCATCTCGATGACCGTGACGCCATCGCTCGGGCTGATGCCTGCCTCGGGATCGGCGAACACGATCAGCTCGCCGCCGCGCGCCCGCACTTCCATCAGGTTCGACTTCAGCTTCTCCAGCAGATCGTTGTTGGGCGCGACCGTCACCACCGGCATGTCGGCGTCCACCAGCGCGAGCGGTCCGTGCTTGAGCTCGCCGGCCGGATAGGCCTCGGCGTGGATGTAGGAGATCTCCTTCAGCTTGAGCGCCCCCTCCATGGCGATCGGATAGAGCGCCCCGCGCCCGAGGAACAGCGCATGGTGCTTGGACGCGAAACGCTCCTCGGCGAGACGGCGCACCACGGGATCGAGCTGCAGCGTCTTCTCGATGAGCCCGGGCAGCTCGATGAGGCGGGTCACGAGCCCGCGCTCGCGCTCGGCGTCGGCGCCGTGGTGGCGGGCGAGCGCCACCACCAGCATGCCGAGCGCGGTGAGCTGGGTGGTGAAGGCCTTGGTGGAGGCCACGCCGATCTCCGGCCCCGCGCGCGTCAGCATGACGAGCTCGGACTCGCGCACCAGGCTGCTCTCCGGCACGTTGCAGATCGCGAGCTGTGAGAGGTAGCCGGAGTGCTTCGCGAGCCGCAGCGCCGCCAGCGTGTCCGCGGTCTCGCCCGACTGCGAGATGGTGACGAACAGCGAGTCGGGCGGCACCAGGGGACTGCGGTAGCGGTACTCGCTCGCGATGTCGACCGCGCACGGGACCTTGGCGATCTGCTCGATGAAGTAGCGCGCCACGCAGGCGGCGTGGTAGCTCGTGCCGCAGGCGACGATGTGCACGTTGCGGGTGCGCTTCAGCACCGCGGTGGCCGCCGGGCCGAAGGCCGCCTCGAGCAGGCGCCCGTTGGCGACCCGCTCCTGCAGCGTGTTGGCGACCGCGCGCGGCTGCTCGTGGATCTCCTTGAGCATGTAGTGCGCGAACGGGCCCTTCTCGGCGGCGTCCGCCGACAGCTCGCTCTCGCGCACCGCCCGCTCGACCGGGGCGCCGTCGCGGTCGATGACGCGCACCGCGGTGCGCCGCACCTCGGCGACGTCCCCCTCCTCGAGGAAGATGAAGCGGCGCGTCACCGGCAGCAGCGCCGCGACGTCCGAGGCCACGAAATTCTCGTCCGTGCCGAGCCCCACCACCACCGGGCAACCCTCGCGGGCGAGGATCAGCCGGTCGGGATCGTGCTCGCTCACCACCACCAGCGCGTAGGCGCCCTCGAGCTCGGCGACAGTGGCGCGCACCGCCGTGAACAGGTCGTGCGCGCTCTGCAGGTGATAGTGCACGCGGTGCGCGATGACCTCGGTGTCGGTCTCGGAGGTGAACTCATAGCCGCGCCGCTCGAGGTCGGCGCGCAGCTGCTCGTGGTTCTCGATGATGCCGTTGTGGACGATCGCGATCCCATCGCGCGAGATGTGCGGGTGGGCGTTGCGCTCGCTCGGGACGCCGTGGGTCGCCCAGCGCGTGTGGGCGATGCCGATCTTGCCGGAAGTCGGGTGGTGGGCGAGTGCCTCATCGAGCATGCGCACCTTGCCGACGGTGCGCAGCCGCGTGAGGTGGCTGGTGCCGTTCAGGACCGCGAGGCCGGCGGAGTCGTAGCCGCGGTACTCGAGCCGCCGCAGCCCCTCCATCAGCACCGGGACAATGTCGCGTCCGGCGACCCCTCCGACGATTCCGCACATGGCCGGTAGTTTGCCTGAAACACCGGCAAAAGGCTGACGCGGTGTGGCAGACGCGTGACCGCGGTCGCGGATTCGGTGATCGGGGCGTCTGGCGCGAGCCATGCGGCCATAGGCCGCAAAAGGTAGCGGACCCGTGCTGCAAACAGGTTGCAGGCGCCCTGGTTCCTTCAGCCCTGGTTCTTCTGCTTCACGGGGCGGCGCCAGCCCTCGACGGTCTTCTGCCCGGCGCGCGCCACCGTGAGCTTGCCCCCGGGGACCGCCCGGGTGACGGTGGAGCCCGCGCCGATGGTGGCGCCGGCCCCGACCACGATCGGCGCGACCAGCACGCTGTTGCTGCCGGTATGCACGTCGTCCTCGATCACGGTGCGGTGTTTGTTGGCGCCGTCGTAGTTGGCGATGATGGTGCCGGCGCCGATGTTGACCCGGGCGCCGAGCTCGGCGTCGCCGACGTAAGCGAGATGATTGGCCTTGGAGCCCTCGCCCAGAGCTGAGTTCTTCACCTCGACGAAGTTGCCGATGTGCACGCCGCGCGCGAGCGTCGAGCTCGGGCGCAGGCGCGCGAACGGCCCGATGTGGCACGCGGGCCCGATCACTGCCGTGTCGATGACACAGTGCGCGAACAGCTCGGTGCCGGCGCCGATCTCGCTGTTGCGGATGAGGCAGCCGGGTCCGATGCGCACACCGTCGCCGAGCACCACGCGCCCTTCGAGCACCACGTTCACGTCGAGGAACACATCCGTCCCATGGGTGACAGCGCCGCGCACGTCGAGCCGCGCGGGATCGGCAACCGTGACTCCGCCGCGCATCAGCGCGCGCGCCGCCTCAGCGCGCCAGACGGCCTCGACCTCGGCGAGCTGCGCCTTGTCGTTGACGCCCAAAACCTCGAGCGGGCGCGCCGCCACCACCGGCCTGACCGGGACACGCTCTTTGACCGCGAGCGCGACGACGTCGGTCAGGTAGTACTCGCCCTGGGAGTTGTCGGGCTTGAGCTGCGCGAGCCACTTGCGCAGCATCCGCGCCGGCGCCGCCAGCACCCCGGTGTTGCATTCGCGGATGGCGCGCTGCGCGCGGCTCGCGTCCTTTTCCTCCACGATGCGGCGCACGTTGCCGCGCGCGCGCACGATGCGGCCGTAGCCGGTGGGGTCGTCGAGCCTCACGGTGAGCAGGTGCAGCTCTGGCCGCGCTGCGGGCAGGAGCAGCTCCTCGAGCGTCGCACGGCGGATGAGGGGCACGTCGCCGTACAGCACCAGCACCCGGTGGCCGTCGGGGATCTGCGGCATGGCCTGCAGGAGCGCATGCCCGGTGCCGCGGCGCTCGGCCTGCAGCGTCCAGATGACCGGCTCGCGCTCGAGCGCCGCGCGCACGCGCTCGCCGCCGTGTCCGTACACCACGTAGACCGCAGCCGGATCGAGCGAGCGCGCCGTATCGATGACGTGCTTCAGGAGCGGCCGGCCGGCGAGCGGCTGCAGCACCTTGGGCTGCGCCGACTTCATGCGCTTGCCCTCTCCCGCGGCGAGGATCACCACCGAGAGCGGTGCACCGGTGTCTGGCATCGGCAGATTGTACCTTAGCGTCTGACGATCACCGGGCTGCCCCGGGCGGCGGGGTGCGAGGCCTCCAGCTCCTCGAGCTTGTGGCGCATGAGCGCGCCCACGTAGAGCTGTGGGTTGGAATGCGCCTCGTGCTCGCGGTCCTCGCGCTGTGCGATGAGCCTCGCGGCCCGGGCGAACGCCTCCTCGAGCGACTCGCTCTCGGGGAGCGAGTCCTTGAGGAACGCTTCGCCGAACCAGGTGAGATCGCGGTCCTGCCGGCAGCCGAAGGAGCTGTGGGCGGCGTCCGAGGCGGTCACCACGGCCGTGGTCTCGTTCTTCAGCGCGTCGATGAATACGCCGGCATAGCAGGCCGACACCACCACCACCCGCCAGCGGATCCCGGACTCATCGAGCGCCTGGCGCAGGTCCTCGGGGTCGATCTGCGCCAGCGGCAGGGAGCCGTTGCGGACCTCGAGGCCGTCCTCCGAGCCGTGCGAGGTGAGGAACAGCACCAGCACGTCCTGCTCCGGATCCATGCGCGTGGCGAGGAGCTTGAGCGTCTGGTCGAGCCCGGAGAGGCTCGCGAGCGGCCAGGAGTCGCGGTCGCCGGCGTCGTTGACCAGCAGCACCGAGCGGTCGGCGGAGCCGAAGCGCGCCGCGAACGCCTGCCGCGCGAACTGCGCCTCGCGGCTGAAGACTTCCGGGTCGGCATCGCCCGCAAACCCGACGAAGTAGGCGCGCGGCGCGCCGGGCTCCGACGGCGTGACGCGCGCGACCACGGCGGCGATGCGGGCCGGCTGGTCGTAGAGCAGCGCCTCGGCCGCGGCCGGGTCGTCGTCGTCCTGCGCCTCTTCGGTGTCTGGCGGCACCCAGAAGCGCGTGTCGAGATCGAGCCAGCTGAGCGCCCAGGGTGTCGTGAGCACCAGCGCGACGGCGGTGAGCGCAGGAGCGAGGCGCAGCGGGCCGAAGGCGGCGCCCAGCACGCGTACCGCCAGCAGCACGAGGTAAGCGAGCGCGAGCAGTGTCGTCAGCAGCGGGCGCGCGGTGAGCCACGGCAGATCGCTGCCGAGCCACAGCAGCGTCAGCACGAACGGCGCGGCGGAGAGCGCCGTCACGATCAGGGCGCGCGTCGGCGCGGCGCGGCTCTGCACCCGCGCCACCACGGCACAGGCGATGAAGGCGAGCAGCAGGTAGCACGCCAGGCCGAAGAGCCCGTCGGGCCCGAACTCGGCGTGCGGCTCCGCGTGCAGCCTGTCGAGCGCCGCCCAGACCGCGAGATTCACCGCGAGCAGCGCGCCGAGCTGATCGAAGCTCACCGCGAAGCGCGGCGGCCAGCGGCGGCGCAGGGCGGCGAGCGCCAGTCCGCCCCTCAGGTTCTGCCGCAGTCCTGCGATCAGGCCCGGCGCTGGCGCTTCGGGCGCCGCCGGCGGGGGAGCGGAGCGGTCCGCCATGGGGTCCAGCTGCTCAGCCTCGCAGCTTGCGCAGGCGCTGGATGACCTTCAGCTGCGCGATCGCGCGCGCGAGCTCGGCCTGCGCTTCGGCCAGGGTGATGTGTCCCGCACGATCCTTGAGCGCCTCCTCTGCGCGTTGCTTGGCGGCGAGCGCCGCCGCCTCGTCGATGTCCCTGGCACGGAGCGCCGTGTCGGCGAGCACCGTGACGCGCGTCGGCTGCACCTCGAGCGCCCCGCCGCCCACGAAGAAGTGCTGCTCGGCGCCGTCGGGGGTCTGCACGCGCACCTCGCCGGGCTTCAACAGCGTCAGCAGCGGCGCGTGCCGCGGATAGATACCGAGGTCGCCTTCCTTCGCCGGCGCGAACACCACCGCCGCGGCGCCCGAGAACAGCTCGCCCTCGGCGCTGACGATGTCGACGTGAATGGTGGAGCCTTCAGCCATTACTGCAGCGTCTTCGCCTTGGCGACCGCCTCCTCGATACCGCCGACCATGTAGAAAGCCTGTTCGGGCAGGGTGTCGAACTCGCCCGAGATGATGCCCTTGAAGCCGCGGATGGTGTCCTTGAGCGGCACGATCTTGCCGTCCTGGCCGGTGAACACCTTGGCGACGTTGAAGGGCTGCGACAGGAAGCGCTGCACCTTGCGCGCGCGGTAGACGGTGAGCTTGTCCTCTTCCGAGAGCTCGTCCATTCCTAAGATCGCGATGATGTCCTGCAGTTCCTTGTAGCGCTGCAGTACCGCCTGCACGCCGCGCGCGGTGTTGTAGTGCTCCTCGCCCACCACCAGCGGATCCAGCTGGCGGCTGGTGGAGTCGAGCGGATCGACCGCCGGGTAGATGCCGAGCGAGGCGATCTGGCGCGACAGCACCACGGTGGCATCGAGGTGCGCGAAGGTGGTCGCAGGGGAGGGGTCGGTGAGGTCGTCGGCCGGCACGTACACCGCCTGGATCGAGGTGATCGAGCCGGTCTTGGTGGAGGTGATGCGCTCCTGCAGCACGCCCATCTCCTCGGCGAGCGTCGGCTGGTAGCCGACCGCCGAGGGCATGCGCCCGAGCAGCGCCGACACCTCGGTGCCGGCGAGCGTGTAGCGGTAGATGTTGTCGACGAAGAACAGCACGTCGCGGCCCTTGCCGCCGTCCTCGCGCGTCTCGTCGCGGAAGTACTCGGCCATGGTGAGGCCGGTCAGGCCGACGCGCAGGCGGTTGCCCGGCGGCTCGTTCATCTGGCCGTAGACCATCGCCACCTTCGAGTTCGACAGGTTGTCCTTGTCGATGACGCCCGACTCGATCATCTCGTGATAGAAGTCGTTGCCCTCGCGGGTGCGCTCGCCGACGCCGGCGAACACCGACAGGCCCGAATACTGCTTGGCGATGTTGTTGATGAGCTCGAGCATGTTGACGGTCTTGCCGACGCCGGCGCCGCCGAACAGGCCAATCTTGCCGCCCTTGGCGAACGGCACCAGCAGGTCGATGACCTTGATGCCGGTGACCAGCAGGTCGCGCCCGCCGGCCTGCTGCTCGAACGACGGCGGCGGCCGGTGGATCGGCAGGTATTCCTGCGCCTCGACCGGGCCGCGGTTGTCCTGGGGCCTGCCGAGCACGTCCATGATGCGCCCGAGCGTACCCTTGCCGACCGGCACCGAGATCGGCGCCCCGGTGGCCTCGACCGCCAGTCCCCGCTTCAGGCCCTCGGACGATCCCATGGCGATGGTGCGCACCACGCCGTCGCCGAGCTGCTGCTGCACCTCGAGCGTCAGGTCCGCGTCCCGGAGCTTGAGCGCCTCGTAGATGCGCGGAATCGACTCGCGCGGAAACTCGACGTCGATGACGGCGCCGATGATCTGGGTAATCTTTCCCTCGCCGGGAGTGGCCATGGTGCTTGTCCTCAAACCGCTGCGGCGCCGCCCACGATCTCCGAAAGCTCCTTCGTGATCGCAGCCTGGCGGGCCTTGTTGTAGATCAATTGCAATTCGTTGATGAGCTTGCCGGCGTTGTCGGTGGCCGCCTTCATGGCCACCATGCGCGCCGCCATCTCGGAGGCGACGTTCTCGACCGCGGCACGGTAGACCTGCGACTCGATGTAGCGCATCAGGAGCCCATCGAGAATCCCGGCGGCGTCCGGCTCGTAGATGTAGTCCCAGTGCTCCTGCAGGCCTTCGGTATCGAGCGCCTCGATCGGCAGCAGCTGCTGCGTCACGGGCTTCTGCGTCATGGTGTTGACGAACTGTGCATTCACCAGCAGCAGCCGGTCGAGCTCACCTTTGCGGTAGCCGTCCAGCATCACCTTCACCGTGCCGATCAGGTCCTTGACGTGCGGCTTGTCGCCCAGGTGCGTGACGTTGGCGAGGATCGGGAGGGAGAGGCGCCGGAAGAAGTTGAGCGCCTTGGTGCCGATCAGGCACAGGCTCACGGACGCGCCCTTCCCCTGCCACTCGCGGATCAGCTTGAGCGTCTCACGGAACACGTTGGCGTTCAGCGCCCCGGCGAGCCCGCGATCGGACGAGATGACGATGATGCCGACCGCCTTCGGCTCGCGGGTGACCAGGAACGGATGGCGGTAATCGGGGTTGGCCTCGGTGAGGTGCCCGATCACTTCCAGCATGCGCTTGGCGTAGGGGCGCGCGAGCTTCATGCGCTCCTGGGCGCGGCGCATCTTGCTGGTCGCCACCATCTGCATCGCCTTGGTGATCTTCTGAGTGCTCTTGACACTCGCGATCTTGGCGCGGATTTCCTTGGTGCCGGGCACTGCGTTGACGTCCGTTCGGAGTGATGGTTACTGCTGGTTGGTACGTATCAGTCGATTAATAGGTCCCCGTCGCCACGAAGTCCTCGATGACCTTCTTCATCGTCGCCTCGTTCTCCTTGGTGAGCTTCGGGTTGGCGTTGATGGCATCGAGGGTCGACTGGTAGTTGCTCTGCGCGAAGGCCTGCAGCGCCGCCTCGAAGTCGACCACTTTCTTGAGATCGATCTTGTCCATGTAGCCGTTGTTGACCGCGTAGATGGACAGCGCCATCTGCGCCACCGACATCGGCGAGTACTGCTTCTGCTTCATGACCTCGGTGACGCGCTGGCCGCGCTCGAGCTGCTTGCGGGTGGCCTCGTCGAGATCGGAGGCGAATTGCGAGAACGCCGCCAGCTCGCGGAACTGGGCGAGCGCCAGGCGGATGCCGCCGCCGAGCTTCTTGATGATGTCGGTCTGGGCGGCGCCGCCGACGCGCGACACCGAGATGCCGGCGTTCATCGCCGGGCGGATGCCGGCGTTGAACAGGTCGGTCTCGAGGAAGATCTGCCCGTCGGTGATCGAGATGACGTTGGTGGGCACGAACGCCGTCACGTCGCCCGCCTGGGTCTCGATGATCGGCAGTCCCGTGAGCGAGCCGGTCCTGCCCTTGACGCGCCCTTGGCTCGCCATGGTGACGTACTCCTCGTTGACGCGCGCCGAACGCTCGAGCAGCCGCGAGTGCAGGTAGAACACGTCGCCGGGAAACGCCTCGCGCCCCGGCGGGCGGCGCAGCAGCAGCGAGATCTGCCGGTAGGCGACCGCCTGCTTGGAGAGGTCGTCATAGATGATGAGCGCGTCCTCGCCGTTGTCCATGAAGTACTCGCCCATGGTGACGCCCGAGTAGGCAGCGATGTACTGCATGGCGGCCGGAGTCGAGGCCGAGGCCGCCACCACCACGGTGTGGCCGAGCGCGCCGTGTTCCTCGAGCTTGCGCACCACGTTGGCGATGGTCGACTGCTTCTGGCCGATCGCGACGTAGATGCACTTAATCCCCGAGCTCTTCTGATTGATGATGGTGTCGACCGCGAGCGCGGTCTTGCCCGTCTGGCGGTCGCCGATGATGAGCTCGCGCTGGCCGCGGCCGATCGGCACCATCGAGTCGACGGCCTTGTAGCCGGTCTGCACCGGCTGGCTCACGGACTTTCGGTAGATGACGCCCGGGGCCACGCGCTCGATCGGCGCGGTGCGCGTCGCCTTCACCGGGCCCTTGCCGTCCAAGGGGCTGCCTAACGCATCGACCACGCGCCCGAGGAGCTCCGGTCCCACCGGCACCTCGAGGATGCGATTCGTGGTCTTGACGGTATCGCCTTCCTTCAGGTGCTTGTACTCGCCGAGCACCACCGCGCCCACCGAGTCCTGCTCGAGGTTGAGCGCGAGGCCGAAGGTGTTGCCGGGGAATTCCAGCATCTCGCCGTAGCGCGCATCGGCGAGCCCGTGAATGCGGGTGATGCCGTCGGTCACCGAGATGATGGTGCCGACGTTGCGCGCCTCGGTGACGGACTTGAAGTTCTCGATCCGTTGCTTGATGAGATCGGAGATCTCGGATGCCTTGATGGCCATTTGCGTCTCTCTCAGTCGAATTCGGTTCAGGCAGTCAGCTCGTAGGCGATGCGCTCGAGGCGCGTGCGCAGCGAGCCGTCGATCACCAGATCCCCGCTCTTCACGACCGCGCCGCCGATGAGGGCGGGATCGGTCGCGCAGTGCAGGCGCACCGTGCGCTTCAGGCGCTTCGCGAGCGCCGCCGACAGCGCCTGCTGCTGCCCGGCAGCGAGCGGCGCGGCGGAGGTGACCGTGACGTCGGCCACGCCCTCGGCGGCGTCCTTGAGCTCATCGAAGCGCTCGGCGATCTGCGGCAGCACCGCGAGCCGGCGGTTGGCGGCGAGCGTGCGCACGAAGTTGCCGCCCTCCTCGCCGAGCTTCGGCCCCGCGATGCCGCTCACGAGCTGCGCCAGCTCCTCCGGCGTCACATGCGGGTTGCCGAGCAGCGCTTCGACGCGCGGATCGGCCACCACGGCGGCGGCCCGGTGCAGCGCCTCCGACCAGGGCTCGAGGCGCTTCGTGTCGCGCGCCTCCTCGAAGGCGGCGCGGGCGTAGGGTCTGGCGATGGTGCTCTTGTCGGCCATGTCCCGGCTCAGACCTCCGCGGCGAGCTGGTCGAGGAGATCGGCGTGCTTCCTGGCGTCGATCTCGCGCCCGAGGAGCTTGGCGGCCGCGCCGACCGCGATCCCGGCGACCTCGCGCCGCAGGCTCTCGCGCGCGTGGCTGGTCTCGAGCTCGATCTGCTGCTCGGCGGCGGCCACCAGGCGCGCGCCCTCGGCGCTCGCCGTGGTCCTGGCCTGCTCCACCAGCTCGTTGGCGCGGTGCTGCGCGTGATCGATGATCTGGCTGGCGCGCTCGCGCGCCTCGCGGATGATGCCGTCGGCCTTCTCGCGCGCCTGCGACAGCTCCTTCTCGCCTTCCTCGGCGGCGGCCAGACCCTCGGCGATCCTGCGCTCGCGCGCCTGCATGGCATCCAGCAGCGGCGGCCAGATCCATTTCATGGTGCCGAAGATCAGCAGAGCGAACACGAGCATCTGCACGACGAGCGTGAGATTGATGTTCACGATCTAACTCCTGCCTGGGACTTGCTCGCCGCGACTCAGTGTGCCGTGAGCGCGCCCAGGAACGGATTCGCGAACGTGAAGAACAGCGCGAAGCCGATGCCGATCATCGCCACCGCGTCCAGCAGGCCCGCGACCAGGAACATCTGCACGCGCAGCACCGGCAGCAGCTCCGGCTGGCGCGCCGAGCCCTCGATGAAGCGGCCGCCGAGAATGCCGAAGCCGATGGCGGTACCGAGCGCGCCCATGCCGAAGATGATGCCGACGGCCAGCACGGTCATGGCCTGGATGTGTGCAACGTTTTCCATTCAACTCTCCTCGAAAAAACCGCTAACTGAAAAACCTGGACAGTGCCGCCGTGCGCCTTCAGTGATGCTCGTGAGCCATCGACAGGTAAACGACCGTCAGCACCGCAAAGATGAAGGCCTGGATGGTGATGATCAGGATGTGAAACACCGTCCAGACGAGTCCCAGAATGAATTCCCCGAAGATGCCCAGCCAGCCGCCGAAGGTGGCGAGCGAGCCGAGCCCGTGCGACAGCGTGAGCACCGCGATCAGCAGGAAGATCATCTCGCCGGCGTAGAGGTTGCCGTACAGACGCAGCGACAGCGACACGGGCCGCGCGAGAAAGGTCACCGACTCGAGGATGAAGTTCACCGGCACGAGCAGCGCCTGCACCACGACGTTCTTCGCCCTGAAGGGCTGCAGCGTCAACTCGCTCACGAAGCCGACGACGCCCTTCATTTTCAGGCTGTAGAAGATGATGAGAGCGAACACCGTGAGCGAGAGCGCAAAGGTCGCGTTGAGGTCGGTGCTCGGCACGACCTTCAGGTGCTCGACGCCGACGGCCCGTCCCACCCAGGGCAGGAAGTCGACCGGCACCAGGTCCATGAAGTTAAAGAGCCACACCCAGCAGAAGATGGTGAGCGCCAGCGGCGCGATCAGGCGGCTCTCGCCGTGGAAGGTGTCGCGCACCTGGGCATCGACCACACTGACGATCATCTCGACGAAGTTCTGCAGTCTCCCGGGAACCCCGGAGGTCGCCTTGCGCGCCACCAGCCAGAAAACCCCGAAGAAGACCACGGCGAGCAGCACCGAGAAGAACACGGTGTCGTAGTTGATGACGGAGAAATCGACGATGCCGTGGGGCGACTTGTTATGGAGGAAGGTCTGATGGTGAAGGATATAGTCGGTCGCGCCGCCGCCTTCTTTTTCCGCCGCCATCATTGTCATGAATCCAGCCACCGCTCTTAGCTCCGCCGGCGCGTGCCGCCCATCCCGGGCAGCGCGCCGACCAGCGCAATCCAGTACACCAGGTACGTGGCGGCGAAACCGGCGAGTATCGCCAGCGGCACCACCCTGACCGTCCTCAGCACGACCACGAACAACACCACCACGACGGCGAGCTTTACGGCCTCCCCCGTGTAGAACGCCGCCACGATGCGCTGAGCGTTGGCGGCGGCGCCCGCGAACACCAGGGCGACCATCGCCAGGCTCCCCACCGTCGCGATCCCTCCACCGAGGAGCGCGGACCACCCCGCCTCCCGGCCCGCCAGCCCCAGCGCCGCGCCCGCCGCGATCACCGTCACGCCCGCCTGACCCCACACCAGACGTAAGGCCAGCCGCCGCGCATGCGGCAGATCGATCGCCAACACCTTATATAAGTCCCGCTCGAGGGGCTCAAAAGAGCCGCTGTTCCTGCGCTTTGAGCACCGCGCAAGCGGCTTACTTACCTCGGCCGTTCAGTCACTTACGCAACGACGGCGAAAAAGCCGCGGGATTATAGAGAGCGCGTGGACGGCAGTCCACAGCGCTACTACCTATTGTGGCTGCGGGTCGCTAGTGGATATGCGCGAGGATCCCGTCGAGCTCGTCCAGGCTGTTGAAGGTCACGACGAGCTTGCCGCGGCCCTTGACGGAATGCTGGATCGCAACACGGGCGCCGAGCTTCTCGGCCAGCTCCTGCTCGAGCCGCTGGACGTTCGGGTCGCGGGGCGGCTCGCCGTCGCCGTCGGCGCCGTGCACGGTCGGGGCGGCGAGGCGCCGCACCAGCGCCTCGGTCTCGCGCACCGAGAGTCCCTTCTTGGCGACCAGCGCCCCCACCTCGATCTGCTGGCGCCGGCCCCCGAGGGAGAGCAGCGCCCGGGCGTGGCCCATCTCGAGCGAGCGGTGCTCGACGAGCTCGCAGACCTCCGCGGGGAGCTCGAGGAGGCGCAGCAGATTGCTCACCCCCGCGCGCGAGCGCCCGACGGAGTCGGCCGCCTCCTGGTGCGTCAGCCCGAACTCGGTGATCAGGCGGGTGAGCGCACGCGCCTCCTCGAGGGGATTCAAGTTCTCGCGCTGGATGTTCTCGATCAGGGCGACGGCGATCGCGGCCGAGTCCGGGATGCGGCGGACGACGGCCGGGATCTGCGTGAGGCCGGCCATCTGCGCCGCGCGCCAGCGGCGCTCGCCGGCGATGATCTCGTAGCGCTGCGGTGAGCCGGGCGCGCCGCCCGCCGAGGGCTCGAGCGCCCGCACCACGATCGGCTGCACCACGCCCTGCGCCTTGATGGAGTCGGCCAGCTCGGTGAGCGTGTCGGTGCGCATGTCGGTGCGCGGCTGATAGCGGCCACGCTGCAACAGATCGAGCGGCAGCCGGGCGAGCTCATCCCCGGGGCCGGGCGCGACCGTCGGGCGGGCGACTGCCTGGCCGAGCAGATCCGCGAGCCCCCTGCCGAGCGTCGGCTTTCTCATGCGGGTGTTTCCGGTGACGTTGATCTCATGCGCCTTTTCCCCCGCCGACAGCGGCGGCGCCGGGCGCGGCGTCGGGTTCGTCGGCGGACTCGCGCTCGGGCGCGGGCGCCGGTTCCGCGGGCGCGCCGCCGCCGTTGGCGGCCGCGTGCGCGCGCGCGGCCGGACGCGCTTCGGAGTTTGCTTCTTCCTCACGCCGGATCATCTCCCCTGCGAGCGCGAGATACGCGAGTGCCCCGCGCGATTCTTTGTCGTGAAACAACGCCGGCTTGCCAAAGGACGGCGCTTCCGCCAGCCGGATGTTGCGCGGGATCACGGTGCGGAACACCTTCTCGCCGAAGTGGCCGATCAGCTGGCTGCTCACCTCGTTGGCGAGATTATTGCGCGGGTCGAAGAGGGTCCGCAGCACGCCCTCGATGGCGAGGCCCGGATTCACCGCCTCGCGGATCTGCTCCACGGTCGCGAGCAGCGCCGTCAGCCCCTCGAGGGCGTAATACTCGCACTGCATAGGAATCAGGACGCTGTCGGCGGCCACCAGGGCGTTGACGGTGAGCATGTTGAGCGCCGGGGGGCAGTCGATGAAGATGATGTCGAAGGCGTTGCGCTGCGGCTGCAGCGCGTGGCGCAGCTTGGTCTCGCGCCCGATGGGCAGCGTCATCAGGCGCACTTCCGCCGCCGTCAGCTCCTGATTCGCCGGCAGCAGCGTGTAGCCGCCGTCGTTCACCGTGACCAGCGCGGACTTCATGTCCGACTCCCCGAGCAGCACGTCGCAGACGCTGCGCTCGAGCTGGGACTTGTCGATCCCGCTGCCCATGGTGGCGTTGCCCTGCGGATCCAGGTCGATGAGCAGCACGCGCCGGCGGGTGGCGGCGAGCGAGGCGGCGAGATTGACCGCGGTGGTGGTCTTGCCGACGCCGCCCTTCTGGTTCGCGATGGCAATGACCCGATTCATGGGGCGACAGTGTACTTCACCGCCGCCCGCGCGCTTAAGCCGCCGTCAGGCCACGAGCCGCTGAGGAGCGGAACCGCGCCCCAGCCGCTCGCGCGCCATCTGGTCGGCGATCTCGTTGGTGGTCCGGTTCTCGCGCCGGGCGCGCTCGAAGATCTCGGTGAGGCGCGCGGGGATCCCCTGGATGTCCTCGACGACCTGCGCCTCGGTGCCGCCGTAGTACTCGCGGGACACGCTGATGATCCCGCCGGCGTTGATCACGTAATCCGGCGCGTAGAGGATGCCGGCGGCGCGCAGCGCCTCGCCGTCCGCATCCCTCGCGAGCTGGTTGTTCGCCGCGCCCGCGACCACCGGCGCCTTGAGCCGCGCGATCGTGCGGGCGTTGAGGATGGCGCCGAGCGCGCAGGGAGCCAGCACGTCGGCTTGGCTCTCGAGCACGTGGATGGGAGCGACCGGCGTCGCCCCGAACTCGTCGCATACGCGCTCGACGGCGAGCGGCAGCACGTCGGCGACCCTGAGCTTCGCGCCGGCGGCCGAAAGCATGCCGCACAGGTGGTAGCCGACGCCGCCCGCACCCTGCACGGCGACCGTGAGTCCCGTGAGATCGCTGCGGTCCAGCCGGAACTTCACCGCCGCCTTGATGCCGAGGAAGACGCCGAGCGCGGTCTTCGGGGCCGGATCGCCGCCGGCCTCGCCGGGCGAGCGGCCGAGTCCCGATACGTAGCGGGTCACGCGGGCCACCTGGGCCATGTCGCCGGTGGTCGTGCCCACGTCCTCGGCCGTGACATAGCGCCCGCGGAGCGAGTCGACCATCCGGCCGAAGGCGGCGAAGAGCTCCGGGGTCTTGGCCGCGCGCGCGTCCCCGATGATGACGGCCTTGCCGCCGCCGAAGGGGAGCCCGGCCATGGCGTTCTTGTAGCTCATGCCGCGCGAGAGACGCAGCACGTCCGCGACCGCCTCGGTGGTGGTCGCATACGGCCACATGCGGCAGCCGCCCGCGGCGGGTCCGAGCGCGGTCGAGTGGATGGCGATGATGGCGCGCAGCCTGGTCGGCGCGTCGTGCCCGAAGAGCACCAGCTCGTGGCCGTCGAATTCCCGCATGTCGAAAACTTCCATGCTCTCATCGTACCCGGCGGGCCTGGATGAGTTACCACAAAAGTTGCTCTGGAAGCGCTTCTGGTGAAATATATGTGTCACGTTTTCGGTCTCAGGTGAGAGCAATATTGCACTCCGAGCTGACCCGCAGCGACCTGCGGATTCTCGATCTCATCCAGGAGCACGGGGATCTCTCGGCGGCCGAGATCGGCGAGCGGCTTTCGATAAGCGCTTCCACCTGCTGGCGGCGCATCAGCC
Source organism: Steroidobacteraceae bacterium (assembly GCA_035518275.1). Taxonomy (GTDB): domain Bacteria; phylum Pseudomonadota; class Gammaproteobacteria; order Steroidobacterales; family Steroidobacteraceae; genus 13-2-20CM-66-19. Next base: position 46,793 of record DATIXU010000039.1, on the reverse strand, counting down.
GCCTCACCGAGCTCGGCGTCATCAAGCGCCGCGTGGCGGTGCTCGAGCGCGAGAAGGTAGGGCTTTCCATCATGGTGTTCTCGCACGTGAAGCTCGCCGGCCATGGGCGGGATGCGCTGCTCAGGTTCGAGCAGGCGGTGCGCGCGCATCCCGAGATCCTCGAGTGCTACACGCTGATGGGCGAGACCGACTTCCTGCTGCGTATCGTGTGCCGCGACATCAAGGCGTACGAGGCGTTCTTCCTCGACCACCTGTCGCGTTTTCCGGGCGTGCAGTCGGTCAACTCCTCGATCGCGCTCGCGGTCATCAAGGAGACGACGGCGCTGCCCTTGCATCTGCCTTAGTCAACGTCAGTACACAGCGCTCCGCATCAAGCCCCGGAACACTGATCGCGCGCGAGCCGATGAGGCGCCAGGGCGCGGGCAGCTTCTCGAGCTCCTCCGCCGGCCAGCGCCCCTTCATGGCGAGTACCCGGGTTTGCGGTCCGCAGAGCGGCCCCAGCAGCGCCACGAGCTCGGGCAGCGGGGCAAGGGCACGTGCCGTGACGGTGTCGAACGGCACCTCCGGATGGAGTGTCTCGGCGCGCGCGTGCAGCGCCGTCACGTTGCGAAGCTCGAGCGTGCGCGCCGCATGCGCGATGAAACGCGTCTTCTTGCCGCTCGAATCGATCAGCGTGAACTGCCGCCCGGGGTTCGCGATGGCGAGCGGCAGCCCCGGGAAGCCGCCGCCCGTGCCGACATCGGCGATGCGCGTACCGGCGAGGTCCGGGCTGATCGACAGGCTGTCGAGGAGGTGGTGCGTCATCATCTCCTCCCGGCTGCCGATGGCGGTGAGGTTGTAGCTGCGATTCCAGCGCTCGAGCTCAGCGAGCAACGCGAGGAGCCGCCCCGCGTCGGCGGGCGCGAGGTTGACTCCGAGAAGCCCGGCAGCGTGTGTCAGACGCTCGGTCGGGCTCGACTCCGGGGTCAACTGGGCGTGCTCCTTGAACGATTCGTGGCGCGATTGATCATACTCGCGGAACCGTATGCGACTGCTTCTGGTAGAGGACGATTCCATGATCGGCGAGGCCATTCGCGCCGGGTTGAAGCGCCTGGGGCTAGCGGTCGACTGGGTGCGTGATACCGCATCCGCGGCACCGGCCCTCGAGTCCGAGCCCTTCGACCTGCTGCTGCTCGACCTCGGGCTCCCGGGCAGCGACGGCCTCACGCTCCTCAAGGCGCTGCGCGGACGCGGCTCCCCGCTCCCGGTGCTCATCATCACGGCGCGCGACGCGGTGGCGGACCGGGTGGCCGGTCTCGATGCGGGCGCCGACGACTACCTCGTCAAGCCCTTCGACCTCGATGAGCTGGCGGCGCGCATCCGGGCACTGCTGCGCCGCCAGTCGGGACGCACCGAGCCGCGCCTCGAGCACTCAGGCGTGGTGCTCGATCCGGCCACGCACCGGGTAACCCGCGACGGCGCCGACGTGGCGCTTTCACCGCGCGAATTCGCGCTGCTGGAGCTCCTGCTCGAGCGGCCGGGCGCGATCCTCTCGCGCGGCCAGCTCGAGGAGCGGCTCTACGGCTGGGGCGAGGAGGTCGAGAGCAACGCGGTCGAGGTCCACATTCACGGCCTGCGGCGCAAGCTCGGCACGCAGTTCATTCTCACGGTGCGCGGGGTCGGCTACCGCGTGAGGCCGGCGCGGTGAGGTCGCTGCGCGCGCGGCTGCTGGCGTGGCTCCTCGGGGGCGTCATGTTCGTCGGCGCGGCCGGCGGCTGGATCGTCTACCGCAACGCGCTCGCCGAGGCGGACGCCTTCTTCGACTACCACCTGCGCCAGACCGCGCTCATCCTGCGCGACCAGCCGGTCGAATACATGCTGCTGCCGCAGCAGATCGCGCCCACCGACGCCTCGTACGATTTCGTCGTGCAGGTCTGGTCACTCGATGGCGTGCGGGTGTACCTGTCGCGCCCGCACGCGGTGCTGCCCGAGATCACCACCCTCGGCTTCTCCACCGTGAGCACCTCCGAGGGACGCTGGCGCGTCTTCGGCGTACAGGCGCTCACGCGGGTGATCCAGGTCGCCCAGCCGATGAGTGTCCGGGAGAGACGTGCGGCGCAGCTCGCCCTGAGCACCCTCGAGCCCTTTGCACTGCTGCTTCCCCTGCTCGCCGCTCTCATCTGGCTCGCGGTCGGGCAGGCGCTGCGGCCGCTCGAGCGGCTCACCGGCCTCGTGAAAGCGCGGCGCGTGAACGCGCTCGAGCCGCTGACCGACGCGCAGCTCCCCGAGGAGGTGCGGCCGCTGGTCGGCGCGCTCAATGAGCTGCTCGCGCGCCTCCAGGCCGCGCTCGGGCGCGAGCGCGCCTTCATGGCGGACGCCGCGCACGAGCTGCGCACGCCCCTCACCGCGCTCCATCTGCAGATGGACAGGCTCGCGCGCGCCGAGGGTGAGGCCGAGCGCAGCGCCGCGATGGAGCATCTGTCCGAGGGCGTGCAGCGTGCCATCCGCCTGGTCGAGCAGATGCTGTCGCTCGCGCGCGAGGAGCCGCGCACTCCGCCGCCGCGGGTATCGGTGGCGCTCGAGCCGCTGGCGCGCGAGGTCATCGGGGAGCTCCTGCCGCTCGCCGACGCGCGCGGCATCGACTTAGGTGCCGGCGATGCCCAGCCGCTCACGGTGTCCGGGGACCCGGACGCGCTCCGTACCCTGCTGCGGAATCTGGTCGACAACGCGGTGCGCTACGGGGGTGACGGCGGCCGGGTCGATGTGTCGATCGAGGCCGCCGGGAGCGCGGACGCGCCGTGCGTTCAGCTCGCCGTCACCGATTCGGGTCCCGGGATACCGCCCGAGGAGCGCGCGCGGGTGCTCGATCGTTTCTATCGCCGCCCCGGCACGGCCGCGACCGGCAGCGGCCTCGGCCTCGCGATCGTGAAGGCCATCGCGGATGCGCACGGGGCCACGCTCACGCTCAGCGCAGGTCCCGGCGGGCGCGGGCTCAAGGTGACCGTGGCGTTTCCGGCGAGCATGACCACTACCGCCGAGGATGGCCCTCCGAAAATCACTCAACCCCGCAGTAGTTAGAAAAATGTCTAACCATGGCCCCTTAAGGCCCTCTATAGGGGGTTCCAGGGGCGAAATTAGATGACTTTCGAACAATGCGGCCGAAAAAGCATTTCCAGGGATCCTCGCACGCGCTTCGGCTTCCCTTACCCATCACGCCTAGCGGCTCAGCCTCTGCAGGAAAGTCGCGGCCGTCTCGAGGTAGGCGTCGCGGTTGGCCTTCTTGTGGAAGCCATGCCCCTCGTCTTTGGCCGTCAGGTACCACACCTCGCCGCCCGCGGCGCGCACGCGCCACACGAGCTGCTCGGACTCCGACGCCGGGACGCGCGGATCGTTCTGACCCTCGACCACGAGCAGCGGCCGCTTGATGCGGCTCGCGTTGGTCAAGGGCGAGATGCGCTCGAGAAACACGCGCATGTGCGGATCGCGCTCGTCGCCGTATTCGGCGCGGCGCAGATCGCGCCGGTAGGCCGAGGTGTGGGTGAGGAAGGTGACGAAGTTGCTGATGCCGACGACGTCGATGCCGCCGCGCAGCCGCTCGCCGTAGGCCACGAGCGAGGCGAGCGCCATGTAGCCGCCATAGGAAGCGCCCATGACGGAGATGCGCTCGCGATCGAAGGCCGGTTGCGCGCCGATCCACACCAGCAGCGAGCCGATGTCGCGCACCGCGTCCTCGCGCAGCTCGCCGTTGTCGAGCGCGAGGAAGCTCTTGCCGTAGCCCGATGAGCCGCGCACGTTGGGCGCGACCACCGCAATCCCAAGCTCGTTCACCAGGAACTGGATGAAGGGCTCCCAGCCCGGCCGGAACTGCGACTCGGGTCCGCCGTGGATGTCGATGACGACCGGACAGTGGACGGCGTTGCGCGGCCGGTAGACATAGGCGGAGAGCAGCCGCGGGTGGCCGGCCACGCGGTCCCAGGTGGGGTAGTGGATGAGCTCGGGAGCCACCAGGGTGCGGCTCTCGAGCGGCCCGGGCTCGCTGCGCGTCCAGCGCTCGAGCCGCTCATGCTCGAGATCCCAGGAATAAACATCGCGCGGTGCCCCCGGGGATTCCACCGACACGCCGAGCCGGTGGCCGCCGCGATCGAAGAGCACGCGCGTGATCACGCCCTCGGGGAGCCCGGCGGGCGAGACTTCCGCGTGGGTCTGGGTGTCGAGCAGTGTCAGACGGCTGCGCCCGTCCTGGTTCACGACGTAGGCGATGTAGCGCCCGTCGGGACTGACGTCGAACTCCTCGACGTCCCAGCCGAGCTCGGGCGTGATGCGGCGCGCCTGGTGCGTCACCGGATCGACGAGCCTCAATGCGAGGAACTCGCCGTCCTCGTCGGAGAGCACGTACACCGCGCGGCCGCCGGGAGCGAATCTCGCCTCGCGTATACCGATCCTGTGACCGCTCGCATCGAGCGGCGTCAGCGTGCCGGTCGCGACATCCGCCACATAGAGGTAGCTCTCGGTGATCGAGACGTAGCGCCACACGAGCAGCCGCGCATCGTCCGCCGACCAGTCGAGCGGATACCAGGCGTCCTGCTTGCCGCCGACCACCAGCTGGGGCGCGGCGCCGCTGGTCACGTCGGTGACATACACGTCGTAGCTGGCGCCATCGCGGTCGGTGCCGTAGAAGGCGACGCGCTTGCCGTCGTGGGCCCACACCGGATTTCCGTGGATGTAATCGCCGTGGGTCAGCTCGCGCATGTTGCCGTCGGCGGAGCGGTAATAGACCTGCGAGTTCTCGTTCCCGCCCTGGTCCTTTAAGAACACGAAGCCGCCCGAGTCCGCGGCCCGGGCGACGTTGACGGGCTCGGCGTAGAAGGTGAGCTGCTCGCGCGCCGCCATGGGGGCGGCGACCCGGTGTACCTGCTCGGTGTCGCCGAAGCGGGTCGCGATGAGCAGCGAGCCGTCGGACAGCCAGTCGAGCAGCGTCGCCTGGCGCGATTCGAGGTAGCGTTGCAGGCGCGCGGCGAGCGCGGGATCGGGCGGCGGGATGTTGTCGTACAGCAGGTTGCCACGCTCACGCCGCGGCAGGAGCGGCGGCATCCACACCGGCGGCGCCGCGGCGGGCTGCACCGCCGCAGGTTGCGCGGGCGCGGGCTGCAGCGGCGCGGGCTGCATCGACTCGGGTGGCTCGGCGCCCGCGGCAAACACCAGGCCCGCTGCGCAGGCCGCCAGGACGCAACCGAAAGCACTGCCCGTCCGGTTCATGTGTCTAAGCTAGCCTACGGGTTACGATGTGTACACGTGAAGCCGAAGATCTATCGCCACCCGCACGGCATCTACGCGATCGATGCCGAGTATCTCTATTCGGGGCACGCCGCGGCACACCTGATCGTCGACTCAGGCCGCGCTGCCTTCGTCGACGTCGGCACCAACGATTCGGTGCCCTACCTGCTCGCGGCGCTCGCCGAGCTCGGCATCGCGCGCGAGTCGGTCGATCATCTCCTGCTCACGCACGTGCATCTCGATCACGCCGGCGGCGCCGGAGCCCTGATGCGCGAGCTCCCCAACGCGCGCGCCGTGCTGCACCCGCGCGGCGCGCCGCACATGATCGATCCCTCGAGGCTGATTGCGGGCTCGAAGGCCGTGTATGGCGCGGAGCGCTTCGCGCAGCTCTACGGCGAGCTCGTCCCGATCCCGCGCGAGCGGGTACACCTGGCCGCCGACGGCGAGCGGGTCCGCTTGGGCAACCGCACGCTCGAGCTCATCCACACGCCCGGCCACGCCATGCATCACTACGCGGTGGTCGATGCCGCGCACGCGAGCATCTTCAGCGGCGACACTTTCGGCATCTCCTATCCGCCGCTCGCGACTGCGCGCGGCAGCTTCATCACGCCCTCGACGGTACCCACGCAGTTCGATCCCGAGCAGCATCTCGCCTCGATCGACCGGATGGTGAGCTACCACCCCGAGTCGATCTATCTCATGCACTTCAGCCGCGTGACCGGCGTGCCGCGGCTCGCCGGGCTGCTGAAAGAGCAGATCCCGCAGCTGGTCGCGATCGCGCGCCGGCATGCGCATGACCCCGCGCGCGCGGCCGCGATCCGCGCCGACATGCTGGCGCTGTGGATCGCCCTGGCGAGGCGTGAGGGCAGCACGCTCGATGAGGGCGCGCTCGAGCGCGCGCTCGCGAACGACCTCGAGCTCAACACCCAGGGACTCATCGCGTGGCTCGAGCGCGCGGCGGAGCGAAAATCATGAAACCCTTCAGGGCATTCCGCATTCATTCCGAGGGCGGCAAGATCGCCGCGCGCTTCGAGGATCTGACGCTCGATGACTTAGGCGCGGGCGAAGTCGTGATCCGCGTCGCCTGCTCCGACATCAACTACAAGGACGCGCTCGCCGCCACCGGCGCGGGCAAGATCCTGCGCCGCTACCCGCTGGTGGGCGGCATCGATCTCGCCGGTGCGGTCGAGAGCTCGAGCGACGCGCGCTTCGAGCCGGGCGATGCCGTGCTGGTGACCGGCTGCGGGCTCTCCGAGACTCACGACGGCGGCTACGCGCAGTTCGCGCGCGTTCCGGGCGACTGGGTGATCCCCATGCCCTCAGGCCTCGATGCCCGGACCGCCATGTCGCTCGGCACCGCCGGCTTCACCGCGGCGCTCGCCATTCACCGCATGGAGCAGAACGGCCAGACCCCGCACCAGGGTCCGATCGCGGTCACCGGCGCCAGCGGGGGCGTCGGCAGCATCGCCGTCGACATGCTCGCGACCCGCGGCTACCAGGTGGTCGCGGTGAGCGGCAAGGCGGAGGCGGCGGAGTACCTCAAGGCGCTCGGCGCCTCCGAGGTGCTCGACCGCAGGAGCCTCGACCTGGGGTCGCGGCCGCTCGAGGCGGCGCGCTTCGCCGGCGCGATCGACAATCTCGGCGGCGAGGTGCTCACCTGGCTCACGCGCACGGTGGATTTCTGGGGCAACATCGCCAGCATCGGGCTGGCGAGCTCGCCCGACCTCAAGACGACCGTGATGCCGTTCATCCTCCGGGGGGTGGCGCTGCTCGGCATCAACTCCTCCGCGACCCGCCGCGAGTGGCGCCTCGCCGTGTGGCAGCGCATCGCAACGGACCTCAAGCCCCGCCAGCTCGCGCGCATCGTCACCCGCACCATCGACTTCGAGGAGCTGCCGCAGGCTTTCCCCGACTATCTCGCCGGGCGCGTCACCGGCCGCACCCTGGTGCGGATACGCTGAAATACCTACCCGCGAGTAGGTTCGCGCGCTTGCCCCGCGTGCACGCGGCGCGTATAGAATGACCGTCCCCCTTCGAGGTCGCCCATGCCGGATCGAGCACCCACCGCTGGAGCGCGCCTGCGGGCCGCCGTCGAGGCGGAGCGCCCGCTGCAGGTCGTCGGAGCCATCAACGCCTACGCGGCGCTGCTGGCCGCACGCGCCGGCTTTCGTGCCCTCTATCTCTCGGGCGCCGGCGTCGCCAACGCCTCCTTCGGCCTGCCGGACTTAGGGGTCACGACGCTCAACGACGTCTGCGAGGATGTGCGGCGCATCACGGGCAAGTGCGAGCTGCCGCTGCTGGTCGATGCCGACACCGGCTTCGGCAGCGCCTTCAACATCGCCCGCACCTGCCGTGACCTGATCCGCGCCGGGGCCGCCGGCATGCATCTCGAGGACCAGGTGTCCGCCAAGCGCTGCGGCCATCGCCCCGGCAAGGCGCTGGTCCCCGCGGGCGAGATGGTCGACCGCCTGAAGGCCGCCGTCGATGCACGCACCGATCCGGCCTTCGTCGTCATGGCGCGCACCGATGCGCTCTCCGTCGAGGGGCTGGACGCCGCGCTCGAGCGCGCGGCCGCCTACGTCGCCGCCGGCGCCGACATGATCTTCGCCGAGGCCCTGAAGACGCTCGATGAGTACCGGCTGTTCGCCGCGCGCACCGGCGTGCCGGTGCTCGCCAACATCACCGAGTTCGGCCAGACGCCGCTCTTCACCGTGAGCGAGCTCGCCGGCGCCGGGGTGCGGCTGGTGCTCTATCCGCTGTCGGCGTTCCGCGCCGCCGCCAAGGCTCACGAGGTGGTGTACGGGGCGATCCGCCGCGAGGGCACACAGAAGAGCGTCCTGCCCTACATGCAGACGCGCGCCGAGCTCTATGAGGTGCTCGGCTATCACGAGTACGAAAGGAAGCTCGACGAGCTGTTTGGGAAGGCCCCATGAACGACACCCCGAAGCCGAAGAAATCGGTGGCGCTCTCCGGCGTGACCGCCGGCAACACGGCGCTGTGCAGCGTCGGGCGCACCGGCAACGACCTCCACTACCGCGGCTACGACATCCTCGAGATCGCCAACACCAGCGAGTTCGAGGAGATCGCGTTTCTGCTGATCCACGGCAAGCTCCCGAACCGCGCCGAGCTCGCCACCTACAAGACCCGCCTGCGCTCGCTGCGCGGCCTGCCGGCGGCGGTGCGCACGGCGCTCGAGGCGCTGCCCGCCGCGGCGCATCCCATGGACGTACTGCGCACCGGCGTCTCGGCACTGGGGTGCGTGCTGCCGGAGAAGGACGATCACCTGGCCGCGGGCGCACGCGAGATCGCGGACCGGCTGATCGCCTCGCTCGGCTCGATGCTCACTTACTGGTACCACTTCAGCCACTCGGGCGAGCGCATCCACACCGAGACCGTCGACGACTCGATCGGCGGGCACTTCCTGCACCTGCTGCACCGGCGTCCGCCGCCCGCGGACTGGGTGCGCGCGATGCACACCTCGCTGATCCTGTACGCCGAGCACGAGTTCAACGCCTCGACCTTCGCCGCCCGGGTCATCGCCGGCACGGGCTCCGACCTCTACTCCTGCATCACGGGGGCGATCGGCGCGCTGCGCGGACCGAAGCACGGCGGCGCGAATGAGACCGCGCTCGTCATCCAGCAGCGCTACCAGACGGCGGACCAGGCCGAGGCCGATATCCGCACGCGCGTCGCCAACAAGGAGGTCATCATCGGCTTCGGCCACCCGGTGTACACGATCGCCGATCCGCGCAACGAGGTGATCAAGGAGATCGCGCGGCAGCTGTCGAAGCAGGCGGGCGACCTGTGCCGCTTCGAGATCGCCGAGCGCATCGAGGCGGTGATGCGCGAGACCAAGAGCATGTTCGCCAATCTCGACTGGTTCTCGGCCGTCTCCTACCACGAGATGGGGATCCCGACCGAGATGTTCACCCCGCTGTTCGTGATCGCCCGCACTACCGGCTGGTCGGCGCACGTGATCGAGCAGCGCGCCGACGGCAAGATCATCCGGCCGGCCGCCAACTACGTGGGTCCCGAGAACCTCAAGTTCGTGCCGCTCGAGCAACGCAAGTAAGCGCGCCGGCCATGTCCGCTCACGACGTGAAAGCCGCCGCGCGCCCGCCCTTCGACCCCGCGCTCACCGCCATCGGCGAGTACGCGCGGAATTTCACCATCACCAGCCGCACCGCCTACGACACGGCGCGCTACTGCCTGATGGATACGCTCGCCTGCGGGTTCCTGGCGCTCAAGTACCCGGCGTGCCGCAAGCTCTTGGGTCCCGTCGTGCCTGGCGCGGCGATGCCGGGCGGGGCGCGCGTGCCCGGCACCTCCTTCGAGCTCGACCCGGTGCAGGCGGCTTTCAACATCGGCGCCATGGTCCGCTGGCTCGACTTCAACGACACCTGGCTGGCCGCCGAGTGGGGGCACCCCTCCGATAACCTCGGCGGCATCCTCGCGGTGGCCGACTACCGTGCGCGGCTCGCGGTCATGTCCGGCGAAGCTCCGCCCACGGTGCGCGACGTGCTCACCGCCATGATCAAGGCCCACGAGATCCAGGGGGTGCTGGCGCTCGAGAACAGCTTCAATCGGGTCGGCCTCGATCACGTGCTGCTGGTGCGGGTGGCGTCCACCGCCGTGGTGACGGCGATGCTCGGCGGCAGCCTCGAGCAGGTCGTCAACGCGGTCTCCAACGCCTGGATCGACGGCGGCGCGCTGCGCACCTACCGCCATGCGCCCAACACCGGCTCGAGAAAGAGCTGGGCGGCGGGCGATGCCACGAGCCGCGCGGTGCGCCTCGCCCTCATCGCGCTCACCGGCGAGATGGGCTACCCGTCGGCGCTCTCGGCGAAGACCTGGGGCTTCAGCGACGTGCTGTTCAAGGGCAAGCCGCTCTCGCTCCCGCGGCCCTTCGGCAGCTACGTGATGGAGAACGTGCTCTTCAAGATCTCCTACCCGGCCGAGTTTCACGCGCAGACCGCGGTCGAGGCGGCGATGACGCTCCACCCGGCGGTGCGGGACCGCATCGACGACATCGAGCGCATCGTCATCGAGACCCAGGAGCCGGGCGTGCGGATCATCGACAAGACCGGCCCGCTCGCGAACCCCGCCGACCGCGATCACTGCATCCAGTACATGGTGGCGATCCCGCTCATCTTCGGCCGGCTGAACGCCGCGGACTACGAGGATGCGGTCGCGGGCGATCCGCGCATCGACGCGCTGCGCGCGAAGATGCAGGTGCGCGAGAACCCGACGTTCACCGAGGAGTACTACGCCGCCGACAAGCGCTACATCGGCAACGCCGTGCAGGTGTTCTTCCGCGACGGCAGCTCGAGCGAGCGCGTGCAGGTGGATTTCCCGATCGGTCACCGCCAGCGCCGCGCCGAGGGCATGCCGGTGCTGGTGCGCAAGTTCGAGGCCGCCGTGGGCGCCCGCTTTCAGCCCAAGCAGGCCGAGCGGGTCAAGGCGATGTTTGCGAAACCGGCAGGGCTCGATGCCCTGCCGGTCAATGAGTTCGTCGCCGCCATGGTGACGAACGGAGCCTAGCGAGGAGCCTCGCCAGCGCTTCGGCCTAGCCGACGCGTACCGGCACGAAGATGCGGGCGTCGCCGCGCTGGATCAGCAGCGCAATGTGGCCCTTGGAGCTCTCAACCGCGCTCTTCAGCGCCGCAGTGCTCGATACCGGGGCGCCGTTGGCCGAGAGCACGATGTCGCCGGGCTGGATGCCGGCATCGGCGGCCGGGCCCGACGCCTGCTCGACCAGCAGTCCGCCCTGCACGTTCCCCTGGCGCTGCTCCTCGCCCGTCAGCGGGCGCACGGCGAGCCCGAGCTTGCCGCCCTCGTGCTGCGGCTCCTCGCGGCCAGCGGTGCGCTGGTCCTCGAGGGTACCGAGCTTGACGTCCACCCTGCGCGCGGCGTGGTTGCGCCAGATGTCGAGATCAGCCGTGGCACCGGGGCCGAGCTCGGCGATCTTCTCCGAGAGCTCGGTGGTGCTCTCGACCGGCTCGCCGTTCAGCTTGAGGACCACGTCTCCCGGCTCGATGCCGGCGCGGGCGGCCGGACCGCCCTTCTCGACGCTCGCCACCAGCGCGCCTTCGGGCTGCGGCAGGCCGAACGAGTCGGACAGATCCTGGGTGACGTTCTGGATGACCACGCCGAGCTTGCCGCGGGTGACGTGACCCGAGGTCTCGAGCTGGTTGCCGACCTTCATCGCGACGTCGATCGGGATCGAGAACGACACGCCCTGGTAGCCGCCGCTGCGGCTGTAGATCTGCGAGTTCACCCCGACCACCTCGCCGCGCATGTTGAACAGCGGCCCACCGGAGTTGCCCGGATTGATCGGCACGTCGGTCTGGATGAAGGGCACCGCATCGCCGCCCAGCGGCCGGTTCTTGGCGCTGACGATGCCGGCGGTGGCGCTGTTATCGAAGCCGAAGGGCGCGCCGATCGCGAGCACCCACTCGCCCACCTTGAGCGAGCGCGAGTCGCCGAGCTTCACCGTGGGAAGATTGCTCGCCTTGATCCGGATCAGGGCGATGTCGGAGCGCGTGTCGATGCCGACCACCTTCGCCGGGTACTCGCGGCGGTCGGTGAGGCGCACCGTCACCTCGCTCGCGCCCTTCACCACGTGCGCGTTGGTCATGATCAGGCCGTCGGAGCGGATGATGAAACCCGAGCCCTCGCCGTGCATCGGCTCGGGGTGCGGGTTCGGGAACCTGAAGTTGCGGAAGAACGGCGCGAACGGGCTGTTGGGCCCGAAGGGATCGTCGTTGCCGTTGCCGCTGTCGCCGTTGTCCCCGTTCTCCTCACCCTGCCACGCGGTCGACACCTTGGTGGTGACGGTGATGTTGACGACGGCGGGACCATACCTCTGCACCATGCCGCTGAAATCCGGCAGCGCCACGCCCGGGTTGACGGCGGCGGCTGACGTGGGTGCGGGCGCCGGGGCGGCGGCAAGCTGCGCCGCAGTGCTGGGCGCGGCGTGCGCGGCGCCCGAGAAATACAGTGCCCCAACCGGCACGGCGACGGTCGCCGCCCCGAGCATGGCGATGACGAGCGGCTTGCGGATGAAGGAAACGAACATGGACGGCTCCTCGAGAAGGGAAAACTGCTCCATGGGCGCACGATAGGCGGGGCGTCTTAACAGAGTCTTAAGGCCCTTCATATCGCGGCACGCACGCAGGCGGCGCCGGACTTGGAAGCCCGGGGAGAGCCAAAAGTTCCGGAACTACTCGCCGAGGCGCGTGTAGGGGCGCGGCTCGGTGCCGAGAGAGGGGGTGAGCTTCGAGAAGTAAGCCGCGATCTGTGCAATGTCCTCATCCTTGAGATTGGCTGCGAATCCCTTCATGACCGGGTTCTTGCGGCCGCCGTGCCTGTACTCCTCGAGCGCGCGCACGATGTAGTCCTCGTGCTGCCCGGCGAGCGAGGGGTAGATCGGCGCGATGGCGACGCCATCCTGCCCGTGGCAGGAGACGCACAGCTGCGCCGCCTGCGGCACCGTGCCCTCGGGCTTGCCGCTCGAGACCAGCGGCTTGCCGGCGAGGTAGGCGGCCACGTCCCTCATGTCCTGCTCGGAGAGCGACTCGGTCTGCGAGTGCATGGTGATGTGCGCGCGGTCGCCGTCACGATAGCCGTGCAGCGCGATCACCAGGTATTCCGCGTTCTGTCCGCGCAGCTCCGGCACGCTGTACATCGGATAGGCGTTCTTGTAGCCCTCGATCCCGTGACAGCCGAGACAGGTATAGGAGACCGCCTTGCCGTGCTGGGGATCGGCCGCTGGCGGCGCCGCGGCAGCTTGCGGTGCGGGAGCAGCGGCGGCCGGCTGCGCCTGCGGCGCGCCGCTCAGGGTGAGTGCGCCGGCGGCGACCATCGCGATCGAAACCGCACGCACGTGAGTGGCTCGCCCGCGCCCCATTTCGGTTGCTCCCCGCCCGGTGAAACGGCTCAAAAACGGCCCCGAATCTTACGGACTCACCGGGCCAAATGCCACAACACGGCGGACCTGATGGATGATAGCGGCCCCGCAGTGCCCGCGAGAGCAGCCGATGATCGGTCTCATCCAGCGTGTCGAGAGCGCCGAAGTCCGCGTCGAGGGTCGGGTCGTCGGCGCCATCTCCCGCGGCGTGCTCGCCTTCGTCGCGGTGCGCCGCGATGACACGCCAGCCAGTGCCGAGCGGCTGCTCGAGCGGCTGCTCTCCTATCGCATCTTCCCGGACGCGGACGGGCGCATGAATCTCGCGCTCCGCGAGGTGGACGGGGGGCTGCTGCTCGTCCCGCAGTTCACCCTCGCCGCCGACACGAGAAAGGGAACGCGCGCGGGGTTCTCGACCGCGGCGGAGCCGCAGGAGGCGCGGCGTCTTTTCGGGTACCTTCTCGAGCAGGCCCGGGGCTCATATCCCCATGTTTCCGCTGGCGTATTTGGCGCCCACATGCAGGTGTCGCTCATCAATGACGGGCCGGTGACGTTCTGGCTCGAGGCTCCTGCCGGCGGAGCGTGAAGGGGTTGGCGGATTTCGGCGAACTTCCGGGCCCCGGCGCTCTCATTTGACCTATGATTCCCTTCTTTCGGCCGCGATTGCGGGCCTCAAGCGGAGTGTTGACGTATGGGTATAGGAATGCGCGAGCTGCTGATCATCCTGCTCGTGGTGCTCGTCGTATTCGGCGCCAAGAAGCTGCGGACCGTCGGCTCCGACCTCGGAGCTGCGGTGCGCGGGTTCAAGAAGGCGATGAACGAGGGCGAGGACGAGCAGAGCGCGCAGCAGAAGCAGATCCGCTCCGAGAAGCCGGATGCGGAGTTCGACGAGGTGCGCAAGAGCGAGGCCGCCCAGCCCACTCAGACCAAGAGCGACCGGAGCGTGTGACCTGTTCGAGGGGCGCTTCTCCGAAGTTCTGATCATCTTCGTTCTGGCACTCGTCGTGCTGGGACCCGAGAAACTGCCGCGCGTCGTCTCCGAGCTCGGCCGGTGGGTGGGACGTGCGCGCGCCATGGCGCGGCAGTTCCGCGAGCAGCTCGAGGAGGAAGTGCAGCTCGAGCAGGCGCGCCGCGCGGAGAAGCAGACCCCGCCCGTCGAGCCCTCCACCTACCACGGGCCGACGCCCCCTGCACCACCGCCGCCGCCAACACCGCCAACGCCTCCGGCCACCGCCGCGAGCACGCCCGAGGCCAGCCCGACACCGCACGCCGATGAGCGAGGAACCTGAGAAGCTCGCCGAAGGGAGCCTGATCTCGCATCTGCTCGAGCTGCGGGACCGGCTGCTGCGCGCGATGATGGCGGTCGGGATCGCGTTTCTTCCCTGCGTCTACTACTCCAACGACATTTTCACCTTCGTGGCTCAGCCGCTGCTCGCGAAGCTCCCGCCGGGGAGCAACCTGATCGCGACCGGCGTCATGTCGCCGTTCACGACTCCCTTCAAGCTGTCGTTCTTCGTCGCGCTGCTCGCGGCGATGCCCTACGTGATCTACCAGCTGTGGGCATTCGTCGCTCCGGGGCTATACCGCAACGAGCGGCGCTTCGCGGTGCCGCTGCTGCTGTCCTCGATCCTGCTCTTCTACGTCGGCATCGGCTTCGCCTACTACTTCGTCTTTCCGGTGATGTTCCAGTTCTTCGCCGCCACGACGCCGAAGGGCGTGGCGATGATGACCGACATCAACCAGTACCTCGACTTCGTGCTGACCATGTTCTTCTGCTTCGGGGTCGCATTCGAGGTGCCGGTCGCGGTGGTGCTGCTGGTGGTGATGGGCATCGTGCGCATCGAGAGCCTGAAGAAGCATCGCGGCTACGTGCTGATCGGCATCTTCATCCTGGCCGCGCTCCTCACCCCGCCCGATGCGATCTCGCAGTGCTCGCTCGCGATCCCGATGTATCTGCTCTACGAGGGCGGCATCCTCATGGCGCGCATCCTCTCGCGCGCCCGCAGCGCCGAAGCGGGCGAGAAGATCGGCGAGAGCTGAGGAAGCGGGACCAGGAAGACCCCGCGCCGCGCGCCATTTGCGCCTGCGCCTCGGCCTGCGTCAGACTCGACTGAACGCGCGCCACAGAAAGCGCGTGGGGGCTACCCGATGGCGCGAGGCCACACGTGAATCATTCCGCCGCCGCCGGGCCTGGGGCCGGCGCGGGAGTCGCGCCCGCCCGCACCATCCTCGGCCAGCCGTTAGGGCTTGCGACGCTCTTCCTCACCGAGCTCTGGGAGCGCTTCACCTACTACGGCATCCAGTCGCTCCTCATCCTCTTCATGGTGGCGCCGGCGGCCAAGGGGGGCCTGGGACTCGATGACCACGCCTCGAGCTCGATCTACGGCCTGTACGTCGGCAGCACCTATCTCCTCGGCCTCCTCGGCGGCTGGATCGCCGACCGCCTGGCCGGCGCGCAGCGCGCGGTGATCGCCGGCGGGATCCTGATCGCCATCGGTAACACCCTGCTCGCCCTCGGCACGACGTCGATCTTCTTCCTCGGGCTGCTGGTGATCGCCATGGGGGTGGGGCTGCTGAAGCCCAACGTGAGCGCGTTGGTGGCATCGCTTTACCCCGAGGGCGGTGCGCGGCGCGACGCCGGCTTCTCGATCTTCTACATGGGCATCAACACCGGCGGGTTTCTCGGGCCGATGCTGGTGCCGCTCATCGCCACGGCCCTCGGCTGGCGCTTCGGCTTCGCGCTGACGGCCCTCGGCATGGTGCTCGGCGTCGGCCAGTTTCTTCTGACGCGGCGCTTTCTCGGCGGCGCGGGGCTCGAGGTCGCGCCCGGGCAGCGCGCCTCCTGGACGCCGATCGTGGTGATCTTCACCCTGCTCGCCGCCGCCGTGCTGCTCGCGTTGAGCGGCGCGGTGCGCGTCGACGCGGCGCTGCTCGCCTCGTTCGCGTCCTGGGCGTTCTCACTCCTCGCGGTGGCGTACTTCGCCTACCTGCTGTTCTTCGCCGGGCTCACGAGCCCCGAGCGCAAGCGCGTGCTGGTGATGGTGGCGCTGTTCGTCGCCTCGGTGACTTTCTGGGCCGGATACTTTCAGCAGGGCGGATCCTTCAACCTGTTCGCCGCGCGCTACACCGACATGCACATCCTCGGCTGGAACGCGCCGCCGGGCGTGCTGCAGGGGGCGGACTCGCTGTTCGTCATCATCCTCGCCGGGGTGTTTGCCGCGCTCTGGCTCGCCCTCGGCCGACGCGATCGCGATCCCCCGGCGGCCGGCAAGTTCGGCGTGGCGCTGCTGCTCTTAGGTGCTGGGTTCCTGGTGATGTACTTTGCCGGCGAGCGGGTGCTCGCCGGCCACCGGGTGCTGTCCACCTGGCTCATTGGCGCCTACTTCCTGCACGTCTGCGGCGAGATGTGCATCTCCCCGGTGGGGCTCTCCAACATGAGCAAGCTCGTCCCGCCACGCTTCGTCGGGCAGGCGATGGGCATGTGGTTCCTGTCGCTCGCGCTCGGCGGGGTGCTCGCCGGTCAGTTGAGCGGCCAGTACGACGCGAGCCACCTCGAATCGCTGCCGGCGCTGTTCCTCAAGATTTTCTGGTACGGCGTGATCGCCGGAGTAGTGATGCTGCTCGTGACGCCGCTCACCAAGCGGCTGCTCACTCCGTGACGCGCACGTCGGTCACGAAGTACTCGGTCTCGCCGAAGCACGAGGTCGGAATCCACTGGTGCTGCTGGTAGTGCAGCGCCACGCGCTTGCCGACGCTGGCGTTCAGCCGCGCGGCGATCGCATCGCTCGGCACGGTGAACAGGAATTTCTCCGCCACCGTTCCCGGCATGGTCACCATCGCCATCTCGCCTTCCCAGGTCTTGCAGAAGAAGCCCTTCTTCGAGAGCTTCTGCACGTAGCCGGCGCGCTCGCCCTCGGAGTACGACCAGTGGAGCGTGATCCAGGTGAAGCCGACGAGGCCGAGCACGACGACCACCAGCAACCCGACCAGCACCTTGACCATGGCCTTCGACCCCCGCGGACGTACGCGCTCCGCGGCAAGCATAGCGCGTGGCCGGACGGCGAGGCTAAGATGACCGCTCGAGGCCGCGCATAACAGCAACAAACCTTCGGGGGTTCCTGCCATGAAGACCGAATCGCGCGCCGAGCTGACGCTGCGCGGACTTGTTCTCGGCGTGGTGCTCACCGTGGTGTTCACCGCGGCCAACGTCTACTTCGGGCTCAAGGCCGGACTCACCTTCTCCACCTCGATTCCGGCGGTGGTGCTCTCGATGGCGCTGTTGCGCTGGCTCGGCAACACCACCGCGCAGGAAAACAACATCGTGCAGACGGTGGCCTCCACCGCCGGCACGCTCTCCTCGATCATCTTCGTGCTCCCGGGCTTCATCATGATCGGCTGGTGGACCGGCTTTCCCTACTGGCAGTCGGTGGCGATCTGCGCCACCGGCGGCATTCTCGGCGTCATGTATTCGATCCCGCTGCGCCGCGCGCTGGTGACCGACTCCGATCTCCCCTATCCGGAGGGCACCGCCTGCGCCGAGGTCATCAAGGTCGGGACCGGCGACGTGGCGAGCGATGACTCGGTCGAATCCGGCGGCAAGGGCCTGCAAGCGGTGCTGGTGGGCTCGCTGGTCTCGGCGCTCTTCCTGGTGATGGTGCAGTCGCGCCTCTTCCTCGGGGACGTGGCCCACAGTTTCCGCCTGGGTGCCGACCGGCAGGCGCCGGTCACCGGCTTCGATTTTCAGCTGTCGCTCGCGCTCTTCGGCATCGGCCACCTGGTGGGCGCGAGCGTCGGCATCGCGATGTGTGTGGGCGCCATCATCGGCTGGGGCTGGGGCGTGCCGCACTTCAGCGCTCTGCACCCGGCCGCCGGTGATGCGGGCGAGTTCGCGCATGCCACCTGGAGCCATTACGTGCGCTACGTGGGCGCCGGCGCGATCGCCATCTCCGCCATCTGGACGCTCATGAAGCTGGTGAAGCCCGTGATCGGCGGCCTGCAGGGCGCCATCGCTTCCTCGCGGGCACGCAAGGCCGGCAAAGGCGACACGCTGGCGCGCACCGAGCACGACATTCCCGTGGATCAGGTGGGCTTCGTGTCGTTGCTGTGCATCCTGCCGATCTGCTGGCTGCTGTGGAATTTCGCCACCGGCGCGGGCTTGGGCGAGCATGCGCTGCTGCTCACCGTCGGCGGCATCGTCATCGTGGTGGTCCTCGGCTTCCTCGTGTCGACGGTCTGCGGCTATATGGCGGGACTGATCGGCGCCTCCAACAGCCCGCTCTCGGGGATCGGCATCCTGGTGGTGGCCACCACGGCGCTGTTCCTGGTACTCACCGTCAAGTCCTCGCTCCCCCCGGAGATGGGCAAGGCGCTGGTCGCCTACGCGCTCTTCGTGACCGCCGTGGTGTTCAACGTCGCGGCCATCGCGAACAACAACCTCCAGGACCTCAAGACCGGCCAGCTGGTCGAATCGACGCCCTCGAAGCAGCAGTGGGCGCTGGTGATCGGCGTCGTCGCGAGCGCGCTCGTCATCCCGCCGGTGCTCGACCTGGTCAACAAGGCCTACGGTTTTGCCGGCGCCCCCGGCGCGGGGGCCCACGCCCTGCCTGCGCCGCAGGCGGGCCTGATCTCCGCCCTCGGCCAGGCGGTGATCCAGAGCGATCCGGAGAAATGGCAACTGATGGGCTTAGGCAGCCTGATCGGCGCCGGCATCATCGCGGCCGACTTCCTGCTCTCGAAGACCACCCGCTCGCTCCGTCTGCCGCCGCTCGCCGTGGGTCTCGGCATCTACCTGCCGACGGCATCGACGCTGATGGTGACCGTGGGGGCCCTGGTCGGCTGGTGGTTCGACCGGCGCGCCGACCGGACCGCGAAGCCCAACGCGACGAAGCAGCTCGGCGTGCTGCTCGCCTCGGGTCTCATCGTCGGCGAGAGCGTGCTGGCGGTCATCTTCACGGCCCTCGTCGCCTTCACCAACAACCCGTTTCCGATCGGCGTAGTGGGAGACTCATTCGAGACCGCTTCTGAGCTCCTCGGCGGGATCGGTTTCCTGGTGGTGATCTGGTGGGTGTACCGCTGGACGGAGAGGCTTCAGACGAACACGTCGGTGCTCAAGTAACGCAGCCGGCGGGTTTTACGAGGGACTCCGGCGGCGATCGTAGCGCTCGAAGCCGTGATGACCGATGAGGGCCGAGCCCAGCCACCCCGTGAGCCATACGATGATCCAGGTGAGCAGCGCCGCCCGGAAGCCCCCGTCGAGGTGAAAACCCGGCAGGATCCAGGCGACCAGCGCCACCATGGCGGCGTTCAGCACCAGAAGAAAGAGGCCGAGCGTCACGATGGTCAGCGGCAGCGTGAGAATGAAGGCGATCGGCCGCACGACGGCGTTCACCACGCCGAGCAGCAGCCCCGCGAGCAGCAGCGTCGTCATGTCGTCAATGCGCACGCCGTGCACCCAGCGGGTCGCGAGATAGAGCCCGCAGGCGGCCAGCAGCGCCCGCAGCAGGAATCCGGTCACTTCGCCGCTCCCGCTCCGGGCGGCGCCTCGACCAGCACTTTGAGCCGGTTGAGCGCCTGCAGCCACGCGGTCCGCAGCCGCCAGTACTGGGTATCCCATTCGGGCTCACCCGGGACGCCGGAGCCGAGGAGCCGCACCACCGTGCCGCCCGGCACGGCCTCGACGATGAGATCGTCCGTGAGCACCGACTCGGCCCGGGGCAACGAGCGGTTCGGCAGGTAGATGAGCCGCACGCGCCGGCCCGCCTCGAACACATCGATATGCGCCTCGAGCTCGGTCACCCGGTCCACCCGGGCACGGAACAGGCCTCCCTGGCGCGGCTGCAGCTCCGCCTCGGGCGAGCACCAGCGCGCGAGGCTCTGCGGCTCGGTGATCGCGCGCCAGACCTTGCCGGCGTCGGCGGCGATGTCGACCCGATGAGCGTAGCCACGGACTCTTTCGGCCATGGGGCGCATTCTGCCACCGCTCGCTATGCTAGGCAGAGGGGGAATCCATGCCATACGTTCATATCGTGCTCGCGCTTGCGCTCCTCGAGTTTTTCCTCTTCGGGCTCGCGGTCGCCCGGGCACGGGACACCTACAACGTGCCGGCGCCGGCCACCACCGGCCACGAGGTATTCGAACGCTATTTCCGCGTGCAGATGAATACGCTCGAGCAGCTGATCATCTTCGTGCCCTCGCTGCTGCTGTTCGCCCGCTATGTGAACGCCTGGCTCGCGGCTCTGCTCGGCCTCACGTTCATCATCGGGCGAGCGTTCTACTTCCGGGGCTATGTGCGCGCCGCCGGCGAGCGCCATTTCGGCTTCATGCTGAGCGTCATCCCGAACGTGACGCTGCTGGCCGGAGGCTTGCTCGGCGCGTTGTGGGCGCTGATCCGCTATCCGTCCGGCTGAGCGCGCCGCAGGAAGCCGGCCGCGAGTGGCACGAGCGAGGCGCCGATAATCGCGATCGTCACCAGCCCGAAATGCTGCTTCACCAGCGGGATGTTACCGAACAGATACCCGCCCCAGATGAAGAGCAGCACCCAGACGCAGCCGCCGGCGAGGTTCCAGGCGAGGAACCGCGCATAGGGCATGCGGCCGATGCCGGCGACGAACGGCGCGCAGGTGCGGATGATGGGTATGAAGCGCGACAGGAAGATCGCGAGCCCGCCGTGGCGGAGAAAGAACACCTCGGTGCGCCGCAGGTACTCGACCTTGAGCAGGCGGTAGCGGCCCGAGAAGGCCGGCGGCCCGATGGCGCGTCCGATGCTGTAATTCACGGTGTTGCCGAGCACCGCCGCCGCCGCGAGCGTGGCGCTCGCGAGGGGCGCCGTGAGCGTGGCGCTCGTATCGACGGCAGCCAGCGCCCCGACTGCGAACAGCAGCGAGTCGCCCGGCAGGAACGGAGTCACGACGAGGCCCGTCTCGGCGAAGATTACGGCGAACAGGATCGGATAGATCCACAGGTGATACGCCGCGAGCAGCTCGACCAGGTGACGGTCGAGATGCAGAACGAGATCGAGAGCCCAGGCCAGCATGGCGCGCAGGATAACAGCGCGCGCCCGGGCGGCTCAGGCTCAAGGCATCAGGTCGTGTGCTCCGGGCTGCTCGGGCCCGGCGCGCGCCGCGAGGGTGCCGCGGGTCTTGAGCGTCGCGAGTCCCGTGTGCACGTCGGGGTCGCGAAGCGCGAGCGGCTGACCGCGCACTGAGTCCACGTCGTCCGGGTCCTGCGGTCCGTTCTCGACGATGTCGGGCACGATGCCCTTACCCTGAATCGAGGCGCCCGACGGAGTGAAATAGCGCGAGGTGGTGAGCTTCAGGGCCCCGCCGTGAGACAAGGGCATGATGGTCTGCACCGAGCCCTTGCCGTAGGTCTTGCGCCCGATGAGCAGCGCCCGCCCGTGATCCTTGAGCGCGCCCGCGACGATCTCGGAAGCGGACGCGGTGCCGCCGTTCACGAGCACCACCAGTGGTGCACCGTTCAGGAGGTCCCCGTGATGGGTGGCGTCCATTCGGAAGCGCGCCTCGGGTGTACGCCCGTCGGCGCTCACGATCACGCCCTGGTCGAGGAAGTCATCCGCGACCGCGACGCCCGCCTCGAGCACCCCACCCGGATTGTCTCTCAAATCGAGCACTAATCCCTTAATTCCCGACTTATTGTCTCTTTTGAGATGCAATATAGCGTGACTCACGTCCTCGGCAGTCGTCCCGGTGAAGCTCGTGATCCGGATGTAGCCGTAGCCGGGCTCGAGGGTCTGCTCGGCGACGCTCGACACCTCGACCTGCTCACGGCGCAGCGTGAACTCGAGGAGCGCGGCGTTCCCCTTGCGGCGAATGGTGAGGCGCACGGTGCTCCCCGGGGCGCCGCGCATGTGCGCGGTCGCCGCGGCGAGATCCCCTCCGATCTCGACGCCGTCGATGCTCACGATCGCATCGCCGGGCTTCAGGCCCGCGCGCTGCGCGGGTGACCCCTCGATCGGATGCAGCACCTTGACCGCGCCATCATCGGGCACGACCTCGATGCCGACCCCGGGATAGGAACCCATGGTGCTGAGGCGTATCTCCTCGAACTCCTGGCTGTCGAGGTAGGCGGAGTGCGGATCGAGCGCGTTCACCATGCCGCGCACCGCGCGCTCCATCAGCACGTGGTCGTCGACGTCCTCGACGTAGTCGCGCTTGATGCGCTCGTAGACTTCGGCGAACAGGCTCGCCTCCTCCCAGGGGAGGGTCGCGTGCGGCGCGGTAGCGCGCTGCTCGCTCGGGCGCTCGGCGAGAACGCCACTGGTGAGTGCGCCACAGAAGCCGAACACGGCTCCGCCGATCAGCGCGATCAGTGTCCGAGAACGGCTGGACACGTGCCTGTAACTCCCTTCACGGCGTCGCTCCTGCGTACCACATGATGTCGTTCGGCCCGCGTTGCGCGGCCGTATCGGTCGGCAGCGGCAGCTCGTTCAGGAGCTCCGCGAGCGCGATCGGCTTGCCGATCGCAAAACCCTGGCCATAGTCGACGCCGAGCCCGGCCACGTGAGTGCTGATGGCCTCGGTCTCGCAGTACTCGGCCACCGTGATGATCGACATGCTGCGGGCGAGCTCGGCGATGGCGCGCACCATGGACTCGGCGCGCTTGTCCTTGACGACGTCGCGGACGAAGCTGCCGTCGATCTTCAGCATGGTGATTGGCAGCTGCCGGATGCACGACAGCGACGAGAGTCCGGTGCCGAAGTCATCGAGCGCCACGCCGCAGCCGAGCTTGCGCAGGCGGCGCATCAGCTCCTCGGCGCGCGGCAGGTGCGCGACGGTAGCGTTCTCGGTGAGCTCGAAGCAGAACAGGTCCGGATCGAGCCCGCTCTCGCCGACCGACTTGATGAGGAAGTCGGCAAAGCTGTCGTCATCGAGCGATTGGCCGGAGAAATTGATGGTAAAGCCGAGCGCCTTGCCCTCGAGCACCCCGGCGCGCGGCTTGAGGGCCTCGATCACGTGATTGACCACCCAGCGGTCGATGACCGGCATCAGCTGGTAGCGCGCGGCAGCGGCGAGGAAGCTGTCGGGGCCCATGGTGAGCCCGTCGTCGTTGACCATGCGCAGCAGCAGCTCGTAATGCGGCCGGGCGCTCTCGGCGGCCGAGAACGGCAGTATCAGCTGCGCATCGAGCCGCATGCGGTCGTTGTCGATGGCATCGCGCAGCTGCGCGGCGACCGAGATGTCGGCGAAGCGGCGTACGATCGAGGTATCGCTCGACTGGTAGACCTCGACGCGGTTGCGGCCGCGGTCCTTGGCGGCCTTGCAGGCGCTCTCGGCGGCCGCCAGCACGTGGCCGAGCTCGCCGCCTTCCGGGTCGAGCAGCGCCACCCCGATGCTGATCGAGACCGGTGGACGCGACTCCCCGGGTCCCGGCACGAGCTGCTCCGCCCCGGCGCGCAGCGCCTGGGCGAATTTCTCGGCATCCTCGACCGAGGCCGGCAGCAGCACCGTGAAGCGGTCGCCGGAGATGCGCGCGCCGAAGGCCCCGGGCGGCAGGCGCTTGCGGAACATCTCACCGAGCTGCCCGAGCACCGAGTCGCCGACGTGCATGCCGGCCTTCTCGTTGATGGCGTGCAGCTGATCGACGTCGATATACAGCGCGCTCCACTGCTGGCTGCCCTTGCCGTCGGTCACCACCGCGGCCAGGCGCCGCTCGAAGGCGGGACGGGTGTACAGGCCGCTCAACGCGTCGTAGCTCGACTCGACGATTTCGAGCGCCTTGCGGGCGATGATGTGCGCGAGGTGTGCGTCGCGCTGGCTGAAGGGCTCCTGGCTCTCGTCGCGCAGCAGCGCCAGCATGCCGATGCCGCGCCCGGCGCGCGAGCGCAGCGCACAGGCGAGCACGCGGTAGGGGTAGGTTTCGGTGCGCGAGACGTCGATGTCGTTGACGATCAGCGGCGCGCTCTGCGCCTGAGCGAGCGTCATGAGCTTCCTGTGCGCCTTCATCATGAAGCGCGCATCGGGCGTGCTGTCGCCGGTCGAGCGCAGCAGCGTCAGGTTCTTCTCCGGCACGAGCAGCGCCCCGGTGTTCGCGCGCAGGTGCTCGATGGTCTGCTGCAGCAGCAGCTGCAGATCATTGGCGCCATCGGGTACGGGGGCATCCGCCGCGCCGTGCGACAGCACCAGCTCGAGATCGCGGTTGAGCGCGGCGAGCGTGCCGTTCAGCTCCTCGATGTTGGACTGGGCGATGAACTCGCGCCGCAGACACTCGAGCGCCGGCGCGAGCAGCGAGTTGGCGAAGGAGAAGTCCTGGTGCTTGCGGTCACCACCCTCGTTCGGCCGGCACACCACCGCCACGATCGCGAGCAGCCCGCCCGCCTCGTCGCGCAGCGAGCACAGGTAAACCGGGAGGTTGCCGGCCAGCGTTCGCAGCTGCCCCGCGCCGCCCTCGCTCGAGCGCGCCGCGATGAGCGCGTCTTCCACTACATTCATGAGGTCCGGGCCAGTCATGGTCTCCGAGGACCAGACGAGCTCCCCGGCCACGGAGAAAACCGCGAGGCTCGAGGCGCGCGGCAGGAGCGACCGCACCAGGCGGAAGTAGGGCTCGAACCGGGCAGCGGAGTGCTCGGCTTGCCGGTCGCTCACTGGAGGGGCGCTCATGGGTCGCGGTCGGATACCAGGGGGTTCTGTCGGAGCCGGACGACACGATCGCGCTTATGTCGTCCTTCTTTCCTTGCGCGAGTTGGCAAATGGGGCCCTGAGGTCCCCCGGCAGAGCGCAAAAGATTGACGGTGGTCACAAAAGCGGCCACATCCGCAGGGGTCCGCGCGCGGCCGGATCAGCGCTTTTTTCAGGGGTCCGCGGCCCTGAACCAGGGGCGCGGATCCACCGGCTTGCCGCCCTTGCGGATCTCGAAGTAGAGCTCCGTGCGCCCCGTGCCGCCGCTGTCGCCGGCGGCGGCGATGGTGTCTCCGATAGCGACGTTCTCGCCGGCCGCCTTGTAGAGCCGCTCGTTGTGTCCGTAGAGGCTCAGGTACCCGTCGCCGTGGTCGACGATGGCGAGGAGGCCCAAGCCCGGGAGCCAGTCGGCATAGATCACCCGGCCCCCGCACACCGCTCTTACGGGCGCGCCCCGCTCGGTCGCGACCAGCACTCCGTCCCAGCGCACTCCTCCCGCGCGCGCATCGCCGAAGCGCGCGACCAGGCGGCCGCTCACCGGCCAGGCGAGCTTGCCGCGCTGCTTCGCGAAGGCCTCGTTGGTCTCGAGCGGAAAGCGCTCCATCGCCGCACGCAGCTCCTTCAGCAGCTGCTCGAGGCCGGCCTGTTGGGCACGCAGCCGCTCGAGGTTCTGCGCGCGCGTACGCGATTCGGCCTCGAGCCCGGCGAGCACGGTCGAGCGCTGCTGACGGGCGTGCTCGAGCTGGTTGAGCTCGGCGCGCTGCTGCTCCTCGAGGCGGGCGAGCTCGGCGTCCTCGGCATCGAGCTCGGCGGCGACCTCGGCGAGGCGCTGCACGTCGTCCTCGATGAGCTTGATCTGTCCGGCGCGCGCGCGGCCGAAGTAGCCGTAGTAGACGAACATGCGCCCGGCGAGCGCCGGATCCTGCTGGTTGAGGAGGAGCTTGAGCGGCTCCTGCCGGCCGATGGTGTAGGCGGCGCGGATCTGGCCGGCGAGATCGGCGCGATTCTTCTGAAGCTGCGCCTCGCGCTCGCGCTGCTCGGCGGCGAGCTGGGCGCGGCGGGCGGCGTGCCCGGCCCGCTGGCGCCTGAGGTCGCCCAAGGCTTCGCGCGCGTGGCCCACCGAGAGCTCGGCGCTCTTCAGGTCCCGGGTGAGGCGGTCGCGCTCCACCTGGCTTTCGCTCACCTGGCGGGTGACGCGCTCGATCTCCGATTTCACGGCCTGCAGCTCCGCTTCGGCCTTTTTGGCGTCCGCCTCGGGTTTCTCGGGTTTCGGGGCCGCAGCCAGCGCAAGTCCCGCGGCCAGCCCCGCCGTGAGCCATGTGACGCTATAATGCGCGGCCTTTTTCGCCCCCGATCCGTGTCTCAGCCCCATGAATCGCCTGCTCGAATTCCTCAGCCACCACCCCTGGTTAGGCACCGCCACCGCTGTCGCGGCGGCGCTGCTAGTTGTATACGAGATGCGGGCGCGCGCGGAAAGCCAATTTTCGGTCTCGCCCCAGGAGTTGATCCGCCTCATGAACCAGGGGGCGCTGCTGCTCGACCTGCGTCCCGCGGACCAGTATCAGGCCGGCCACTTGGCCGGTGCCCGGCAGATGTCGGGCGAGGCGCTGCTCACCGCCGGCGATACGCTGAAGAAGCACAAAGAGAAGACCGTCGTGGTGTACGACGACAAGGGCACGCTGAGCGGCGCGGCGGTGCGCCAGCTCGTCGCCCAGGGCTTCACCCGGGCCTTCACGCTGCGCGGCGGACTCGCCGCATGGCGCGCGCACAACCTGCCGCTGTCGCGGGCCTGAGGCTCACGATGGGCGCACCACGAGTCGAGATGTACAGCTCCGACTGGTGTGGGTACTGCCGGCGGGCGCGCGCGCTGCTCGAGTCGAAGGGCGTCACCTTCACCGAGATCGACGTGGACATGATTCCCGGAGCGCGCGCCGAGATGGCGGCGCGCGGCGGCGGCGACACCGTCCCGCAGGTCTTCATCGGCGGCAAGCCGGTGGGCGGATGCGATGAGCTGCACGCGCTCGATGCCGCCGGGCGCCTCGAACCTTTGTTGAAAAACGGAGCCTGAAATGGTTGAAGAGACTGCCGGCGCTGCGAGCGCCAATGATGTGCCCGCGGACGCCCCGGTGCTCGCGCTGCAGACCGTGTACTTGAAGGACTGCTCCTACGAGGCGCCCAATGGCCCGCGCGTCGACGGCGCCTGGAATCCCCAGGTGAACCTCGACCTGCAGACCGGCACGGCGCTGCTGTCGCCGGACCTGCGCGAGGTGGTGCTCACGGTGACGGTATCGGCCAAGCAGAACGACGTCACGGTGTTCCTGGTGGAGGTGAAGCAGGCGGGCCTGTTCCTGATCCGCAACCTCGGCGAGTCGGACGTGAAACGCGCGATCAGCACCGTCTGTCCGGGCGTGCTCTTTCCGTACGCGCGCAGCGTGGTCTCATCGCTCGTGAGCCAGGGCGGCTTCCCGCAGTTCCTGCTGCCGCCGGTGAACTTCGATGCCCTGTATGCGGCGAACGTGGGGCAGCAGCAGCCCCCGCCGCAGACCAACTGAGGGCGGCTTAGGTCCCATCCATGACGGCACGCGCACCGCAGGATTCGGTCGCGGTGCTCGGCGCGGGCTCGTGGGGCACGGCGCTCGCGATTCAGTTCGCGCGCGCCGGGCGCGCCGTGCGGCTCTGGGGACGCGACGGCGAGCGCCTGGCGGCGATGGCGCGCGCACGCCGCAACGAGCGCTATCTGCCGAGCGTGCCGTTTCCCGATGCCCTCGAGGTCGAGCCGCAGCTGCCGCGCGCGCTCGCCGGCGCCCGTGATCTGCTCATCGTGGTGCCGAGTCCCGCCTTTCGCAGCGTGCTGGGCACGCTTGCACCGCTGCTCGCGCCCGAGATGCACGTGGCGTGGGCGACCAAGGGATTCGAGCTCGCGAGCGGCCTGCTGCCGCACCAGGTGGCCCGCGAGGTCTTGGGTCCCGCGCGGCGCATCGCGGTGCTCTCCGGACCCACCTTCGCACGCGAGGTCGGCGCGGGACTGCCGACGGCGATGACCGTCGCCTCGCCCGATGCCGCTTACGCCGAGGCGCTCGCCACCGAGCTCTCCTCGGCGAACTTCCGCGCCTACACCTCGACCGACATCATGGGAGTCGAGATCGGCGGCGCCGTGAAGAACGCCCTCGCGGTCGGCGCCGGGCTCTCCGACGGCCTCGGCTTCGGCGCCAACACGCGCGTCGCGCTCATCACGCGCGGACTCAAGGAAATGACGCGCTTAGGGGTCGCGCTCGGCGCCGACGCACATACCTTCATGGGACTCGCGGGGCTCGGCGACCTGGTGCTCACCTGTACCGACGATCAGTCCCGCAACCGGCGCTTCGGCCTGGCACTCGCCGCGGGCGCGACTCCCGAGGCCGCGCTCGCTGAGATCGGCCAGTCGGTCGAAGGCTACACGGGGGCGCGCGCGATCCGCGCCGTCGCCGCGCGCGCCGGCGTCGAGATGCCGCTCTGCGACATGGTGTACCGGGTGCTTTACGAGCGGCTGCCGGCCCGAGACGCGGTGCGCGAGCTCATGAGCCGCCCTCTCAAGGCCGAAGTCGCTTAAAGCGGGAGTTGCCCCGAGGTCGCCGTGAAGCGCCCGCGCGGATCCTGCGTACTGGCGTTCGCACCGCACTCGGGCTGGGCGGCGGTCGTCGCGATCGGCGGCACGCCCGGCAAGCCCCTGGTGCTGGCCCGCGAGCGTCTGGAGCTCGCGGATGAGACGCTTCCGGGCGCGAGGCAGCCGTATCACGTGATCGAGCCGCTGCCGCTCGCTCGAGCGAGCGCGCGGCTTGCCGTGTTCAGGGAGTCGGCGGCCGCCCTGGCGACTTCGGGTGTCGGCACTCTGGTCGCGACCGCGCGCGCCGCGGGCATCGAGCCCATCGCCGCCGGCATCCTCGATTCCTCCGGGCGCGATCCAGGCGCGCTGGAAGCGATCCTCGCCTCCCACGCGCTGATCCACACCGCCGACGGCAATCACTTCCGCGAGGCGCTCGCCAATGCGTGCGCGGCGCTGAAGCTGCCGTGCGCGCGCGTCCGCCAGCGTGATCTTCCCGCCGAGGCGGCGCGAGCGCTGAGGCGGACATCGCGGGAGCTCACGGCGACGGTGGCGCGCCTCGGGCGCGCGGCCGGATCGCCGTGGGGCGCCGATCAGAAGAGCGCGGCGCTGCTCGCGTGTCTGCTGCTCGCGCGGGGAGTCTGAGACTCTAGGCCGAAGGCGCCTCAGGCGTTTCTGATGAAGCGCCGGCGCCCTGGGCGCCGCTCGCCCGCGACAGCAGCCATTTCTCCGCGCCCTCGACGTTGCCGAACACGCGCACCGGAATTCCGCGGTTGACCGCGACATCCTCGGCGAAGCGCATCACGCCGCCTTCGGCATTCAGGTCGACGAAGGCGAGCGCCTCCAGCATACCGTGATAGCGCTTGGCTCCAGCGGTCACCATGACGAAGACGTCCATGGTGCCGAGGCGCGGACCGTCGAGATTCTCCTCGATCAGCACCCGCGGGCAGCGCCGCGCAGTGACTTGCTGGATGACTTCCTGCATATAGCTCGCGACGACGTCGGGCGAGTTGCGTCCGGTGACCGTGAAATGCAGGTACCCCGGCTTCTGCTCGATCTTCAACTGGTATGCCACCCGCGATCCTCCTTCGACATGGGAACGAACTCGATCGTGAGCCCGTTCGGCAGCGGCCAATGAACCGGCTCGCCGGGCAGGTAACCACGGGCGCGATAGAGACGCACGCCCGGGAGCGTCGCCATGAGCTCGAAACGGCTGAAGCCGCGCGCCCGCGCCTCCGCCTCGCAGTGCTCGAGGAGCGCCGCGCCGATCCCGCGGCGTGCGTGGGCCGGGTGCACGAAGAATGCGCGGATCTTCGCCGGGTCGGTCCGCGGGTCAAGCGGCTGCGGGTCGCGATCGGGACGTGCGTCGCCGCCGAAGAGCGTCCGGCGGAAGCTCCAGCCGCCGCAGCCGGCCAGCTGGCCGCCGATCTCGGCTACGAAGTAACTGCGGTCCTCGAGCAGCTGCGTATCGACGCCGAAGGCGCCGCGCAGGGCTCCCTCGATCTGCGCGCGCGTGTAGTCGCCCGCTCCGAGTCCGTGCGCCGAGACTGCGATGAGCGACTCGATCGCCGGCACATCCGCGAGCGTCGCGCAGCGAATGCTCAGGTCTTCGAGGGTCACGCGTCGTTCAGACGAAGGGGTAGATCTCGTCCGCCACCCAGTACCAGGTGAGCGCGGCGGCCAAGATCGCCCCGAGCAGCCACAGCACCCGGCGCCGTTCGCGCCAGAACGCGCGCCACGGTGAATATTGCAGCGGAATGTCGATGAGATACGCGGCGCAGTAGCAGAGGTTCGCGAGCAGCGCGAGCACCGTGAGAGCCGCGAGCGCGCTCAGGGTGAAGGCACCGCGGAAGTGCGGCCAGGTGAACACCACCCAGCCGAGGAAGATCGCCGCGAGCAGCGCGTTGTAGCCGAGGCGCCGGGGCTCCCAGTACCTGACCGCGTCCGCGAGGATCTCGCGCAACGGTGGCGGTGCGGGGGCGGGCGATGCCGACTCGTGAGCGATCATGACGAGGACTCCGGTGGGGTGCCTGGTGGAGGCGATGATACGCCGGTGGCTTACCTCGGCGGCGCCGGGCGGGCTGCAGAGCCGCTGCCGCTCGAGGCGACCTGTGCCGTCCAGCGCGCGATCTCCTCGATCGAGGCGGCTGGTGCGCCGAAGTGATTCGTGTCGGGCTCGTACAGCCGGGTGAGCGGGTGCGGCGGCAGTGCGCCGAACATCATCTGCCTGGAGGCCCGCAACGGCGGGTAGTCTCCGGTCGGCGCGACGTAGAGCACCGGCACCTTCGGGTCCATGCTCTTAATGGCCTCGAGCTCATTCATGGCCCCGTCGGGATCGAACCAGCTCAGGTAGTTCGCCGGTGTGCACCAGATCGTGTACACGCCCTTGGAACCTTCGAAGTCGAGCAGCCGCGTCTTCTCGTCCGCCTTGCCCGCGGCGATGAGCTGACGTGCGCGCAACACCGCATCGCCGAGCTTCTCGCGGTAGGAAGGGCTCGCGACGTTGCCGCCCGGCGCGATCGCGATGATCCCGTCGACCGCATGCCGGTCGCCGAAATGGAGCGCGAACAGCCCGCCCTGACTGTGGCCCGCGACGAACAGGTGCGCCGCGCCCTTCGCGCGCAGCTGGGCGAGCGCCGCCTCGACCTCGGAGTCTGCGGCGGCGACCGGCACGTCGTAGCGGCGCCCGCCCGACCAGGGCATCTCGAGATTGGCGACCAGATAGCCCCTCATCTCGAGGCCGGAGGCGAGCTCCGCGACGTGCCGGGAGGGCGAGCCGCCCTTGCCGTGCATGACGACGATGCCGATCTGCGCGGGCTCGGGATGGGCGGCGGCCGGCGCGCTGAGCGCAACGCCGGGGAGGAGCGCCAGAGTTGCGCCTGCGAGCAAACGGAGGCTCACGCGCCGCACCTCAGCCCCCTGTTCTCACGAGAAGCCAGCCGAGAGCCACCGCGACCGAGCTATCCGACGCCTTCGACGATGCGCATGTCACGATCGACGGCGTTGCCGAGCGCGCGCAGCGCCTCCTGGTAGGCGGGGCTGTCGTGCGCGGCGACGGCAGCCGCGACGCTCGCGAACTCGATGAGCACGGTGCGCTGCTCGAGCCCACCCTCGTAGACGCGCGCCGGCATGCCGCGCACCAGAAAGCGGCCGCCGGCGGCCTCGAGCGCGGGGAGTGCCAGCCTGGCGTAGGCGGCGAGCGCCTGCGGGTCGCGCACCGAGCGGTAGGCGGTGATCCAATATGCTTTGGCCATGATGCGAGGAGTCTCCGTTACTCGGCGGGCTCGTCGGCCGAGTCACATCCGCCCTGCGGGCATTCAGCCACGGCCGCCTCGAGCTGCTCCGTCGCGACGGTCGACAATGCCGATACGAAAAACCCGACGCTGAGCCCGAGCATGATGACGATCACCTGGCGCATCTGGTAATCCCAGTTCAGGTTGTCCAGGAATGACGCGACGGCCGCCAGCAGATAAACGTAGCCGACTACCGCGACCGGAATGAGCGCCAGCATGAAGACCGACTTGAAGTGGCCGTGGAAGGGCGGGCGCGTCAGCACGAACCAGCCCACCTCCGCGATGAGCAGCGCGCCGACCCACAGGCGCCACCTGCGAAGTGCCGGGGTTTTTGGGGCGAACAGCATCGTTGATTAGCTTACTGCGCGGGCGGCTCTGCCGCTCGCCAACCACGGGACGGCGCGATAGGTATCGGCCACCAGCCAGGCGCCGCTCGCGATCGCGGCGGAAATGAGGATCTCCGACCAGTTTTCCTGAACGTGGGGATGCGACGCGACCCGTGGCACCCAGACGAGCAGAGTGAAGCCCCAGAGCATCGCGGCCTCGAGACTCACCGCAAGCCGCGGAACGACGCCGAACAGCATGCCCGCCGCGGCGGCAATGCTCGCGGCACCGGTCAGGTAAGTCCACCCGAGGGGGAAGCCCAGCCATTTCGGCACGAGGCTCGCGGTCAGGTCCTGATAGGCGAAGTGACTCAAGCCGATCATCGGCAAGGCTGCGATCAGCAGCAGCCGGGCCACGCGGATGCCGCTCTTGCCGACGGCGAACCCGAGATGGCGACGCTCCCAGCCGCCCGCTTGGGCCGCGAACAGGCACCAGGCTGCCGCCGAGAGGCTCGCCGTCTCAGCGAACGACTCCCAGCCCACCATGACCCGGGGTGCCCGCAGGAGTGGCGGGAGCTTGAACAGCACGAGCCACAGAAGCATGAGGGCCAGCAGGGCGCGGCCGGAGGCGACCGCCGCCGGGTGCAGCACGAGCCCGATGCCGCCCGCGAGCGCGACCAGAGAGAAGAGACAGGTGACGAGCGGCCGGCCCGGCAGACTCGTCGGGATCGACTCCCAGATCTCGCAGGCATTGCCGTAGATCAAGCCCAGGATGCCGATCCCGATGAGCGCGGCCGCGAAGGCGGCGCGGCTCGGGCGGATGTTGTCCACTGGGATCACGTTACCTCGACGAAAACCACGCGGACGCGAGTCTGATGATGCTCATGGCTGCTTCACAGGATCCACCGCGGCACCCGCGCCCGGTAGGCATCCCATTCCCCCCCCGAATCGTTGGCGCGCCCACGGCTCCTCGACCAGCAGGACGCGCAGGTGAAACCCGATCATGAACAGGGCCGTGTAGATGATCAATGTGCGCGAGCTCCACAGCGCGCACCAGCCGGCGAGTATCAGCACCACACCCAGGTACATGGGGTTGCGCGAGACCCGGTACGGACCGCTCGTGACCAGGTGCTGCGGCGGATCCCACGGCGCGAGCGTTCCGCGCCCCGCGACGTAGAACTCGCGCACGCACCAGAGCAGCAGCACCGTGCCGAGGCAAAGCAACACAGACGCCGCGACCCCATACCCGGCACGGCGGCCGCTCGAGGCGCCGATCCAGACGGGCAGGACGAAAGCCACCATCCCCGGCAGAGCGAGAAACGCAGCGAGTGCGCGCAGCAGCATGCGGCTTCTATGACCGAGAAGAGCCGGTCGGCATCTGCAGTCCGTCTTCCCCGAAGAACATATATCCGCGCGGCGCGCCGAGCAGCCGATGCCACCAGTGCAGCGACCCGATGCGGCTGATGGTGAGGTACGGAGGAGCGCCGAGGTTGCGGCCCGCGTGTGCGCTCGCGCCCCAGTCGGAGCGCACGAGCTCGACGGCGCGGATCTCGGCGTCGACGGGGTCCCGCGCGCGAACCTGCACGAGCCGCAGGAAGCCGATGGCCACGGCGCCATCGAGCGGCAGTGCAATGCCGCGCCCCTGGACGGTTACCTCGTATCTCGGCACCGCAGGCGCCTCCATCGTACGTCGCTCACCGGCGATGATTGGGAGTCAGCCGCATGAGCTTCCACCGCAGCTCCCGCGGCGGTGCCTGAAGCTCCACCGCGACCACCCGCCCAAAGTTATCGAGTTGCAGGGAAGCGTAGCGGGCGGCGCCGAAGGCGATCAGTTGGCCGAGCTTCTGCCCGACCACATTTCGTTCCACGGCGTTGAGCTCGCGCTGCGCCTCGAGAGCCACCAGGCCCGCATCGGTCTCCGGGTCATAGCTCACGGACTTCACGCTGCTCCCCTCCAGCTCGCGGGCCAGGTCGGTACGGCCCGTTGCGCGCAGCTCCG
The DNA here is from genome assembly GCA_035518275.1 of Steroidobacteraceae bacterium. GTDB lineage: Bacteria > Pseudomonadota > Gammaproteobacteria > Steroidobacterales > Steroidobacteraceae > 13-2-20CM-66-19. Next base: position 12,806 of record DATIXU010000039.1, on the reverse strand, counting down.
ACGCCAGGTCGAAGGAGAGCTCGGGGAAGGCGCCAGCGAAGGACGGCATGTTGACCTGGTACGCCCACCCTCACCTGGAAACAAGATTCAGGCATTGCCGGGCGCCATCGTTCACCTGATCCAGGCTCAGCATCAGGCCCTGCTGCGGATCGAACACGACGCCTTGGAATCGCGAGACCAGCACCGATGCGGAGAGGAACGCGGCAGCGCACTCCTCCGGGCGTCCGTAGCTCAGCGAATACACGATCGGTTTGCTCAAGGGCACGCTCGCCAGCGCGGGGTATTGCAGGGCGAGATCCGAGGCGGATTCGACCATGAAGTAAAAACCCGTGGCCCGCCCCTGCACTCGGACGGGCAGGAAGCCGTTGTGGCGCTGCAGGTCGACCGAGCGCGCGAGGCTCGCGGGCACGTGGGCTGCCCACAGCGCCTGGTTCCAGCTCGACCAGTCAGGGGCCTTGCTGGTCGCGAGGACTACGAGAAGCTCGATGGGCATGGATGTCTCCCTGCGGTTTACCCAGCAATGCAGTGAGCCAGACCAGGAGCGGCACGCTCAACACCACACTCATCACGATGATAACGATCGGGTCGGTGAAATGAAGCGCTACCGAGTAAGAATGGGGCTCGAGCGCGGCGACGTACGTCCAGAAGACGTACCTCGTCAGACGGGCGAGGAATGCCTGCAACCCGAAGCAGCCGAGAACGCCCACGACCAGGAAGCCCGCCCCGGACCGAAGCCGCGTCCAGCGCCACAGCGCCAGGCCCACGGTCAGAGCGAAGGGCCACAGGAGCGCGACCAGAGCGACAATGTGCTCCGCCCGCACGTGAGAGAGCAGCGACTCTGTGCCGGCCTCTGACCCTGGCATCTACGCGCCCGAAACGCCATGCATTGGATTCCTCCGGCGTTCGCGTACATCAATCGCGGCTGTAAGGCTCACCCTTCCAGCGCCGGACTACCATAGCCAGCGCCAGCACGCCGAAGAACAGTCCGAGACTCTTGAACGGATGCGCATCCTGACGCACGTACGGCCCCATGGCGATAAGGGCCAGGCAGATGGCCACGTCAGACGCCCACCCTTCCCATGTTATCGCCGGCCGGTAGCCCCAGGCGTAAGGGGCCCCATACCAATAACGGGGCTCATCGTCGTCCATGTTACGCGTCAGCGCCGCTCAGAACGTAAATGCTCCATGGGGAGATGGTCGTTTCGCTCACCCATCGAACCGGTTCGGCACCGGTCGCCAGTGGCCGCACGGCCTCCACGACACGCAGGCCGGCGGCCTCGAACAGCTCGCGATAATGCGCATCACCGCACAGGACGTCGACCACGGGACGACGGTCCGGCACATCCAGCATCACGATCCGCACGCAGTCACCGTCCCGCGCAGTGCGGTTGGCGGGGAAGTCCCGGGTGCTGAAGGAGGCCCACTCGTGCAGGTAAATGTCGGCCGACGACACCACCACCACGACGCGGCCGCCTGCAGCCAGGAGACGCCGGAACTCCCGCAACGCTGCGGACTTCTGCTGGTCGGTCGTGTTGTCGAAGGTAAACGCCGCCAGGATCAGATCGACCGTGCCGCTGCCAAGGCCAGCGAGGCTGCCATCGGCAACCAGGCGATAGTCGCCGTGAGGATCACGAGCGCGGGCCTGATCGAGCATGATCTCGGAGATATCCACGCCGATCACCTCGAAGGCCAGGTCCCGCAGGAACCGGGTCGATCGCCCCGTGCCGCAGCCAAAGTCCAGGGCGCGCGTGCCGCGCGCGTGCCTGCGCAGGAGCGCGGGCAGGTCGCGAAAGCCGAGGTAATAGGTGCCCGGTAGCCCGAGGTCCGCATAGGCTCGGGCGCGTTCGGCGTCGTCGTAAACGTTGCTGAAGGTCTCGGTCATCCCACCCGCTGCGCGCCGTCAACGGTCAGTCTGACGGAAAGTACGGCAGCGTGCGATGGCGGCGCGGGAGCGCTCAATGGCTCTTTCGGCAGCAGCTCCGGCAATCAGAGCCTGGCGCCGGTGCGATAGACGTAATTCTGCAGCTCCTGGAGCTCCCGGCTCACATTGCGCTGCACGCGGTGCGCCACGCGCATGATGGCCCGCATCACCTTGTAGACCACGCGTGGCTCGGTCTCGACAAGTGTCTCGAAGTCAGCGCGGCTCAGGGAGAGCACCCTGGCCGGTCCCGAAGCGATGAGCGCACCGTACCGCGGCTCGTCATCCATGAATGACAGCTCGCCCAGCAGATCCCCTGGCTTGAGTGTGTGCAACACGGTCCGGCCGTGCACACTGTCCTTGACCACCTGCACTCGGCCGTCGACCACCACGTGCACGAGCGGATCACGCGCTCCCTCGGGCAAGAGCACCTCTCCATCGGCAAGCTCCTTGAGGTGTACGAGCTTCGCCAGCACGGCGCACTCCGAGGGCGTGAGCTCCGCGCCGAGCGGGCTCGATCGCAGGGCTTCGACATTCGTGCTCATGCATCAAAGCTTATGCCGGCCGCTGGTCGACGCCTATCCGTAAAGCCGCGGGCCCCATCCGTAGATTCCCTGACTACCCGGGAGTCCATCGCGCATAGGAACATGCGCGGTCAATCACCACATAGAGGCGGTGTCCGCCAGGATGGCCCGACGTATACCGGAACGGCCCGCGCATCCCGAGCGCCTCTGCTGGGGTTGCGATCTCTACTGCGCGGCCAACGATATGCGCTGCGGGAATGGGAAAGAGCGCACTCAGCATCCCCTCGAGACCTATGGGCCGGAGTGGATGAAGTTCATCCTGCCATCCGGGACTGAGCCGGACAAACGGTGACAGTGGCGGCCAGAAATTGGCTCGATCACTTGTGCGTTAAGCGCGCAAAGAACAACGCCGAGACGCACAGAAGCAGGAGGAGCCACCCCAGCGCCGCAATGGCCTCGCTGGGAGTATGGGTGTCGACCTGGTACCCCCGGTACCAGGCACCGTAAGTGAGGTCATCGATCTGCTCCGGGAACCAGATCAATGCGAGCAGCGGCACGACCACGAGTGTGACGACCGCGATCCCCGCAGGAATCGACCACACCCGAACATAGGCCGCGGCAACCACGACCAGAGACAGAGCGCGTGACAGGCTGAGGTTCATGGAACTCGCTGCGAGTTCGTCACCATCGGTGAGTTCGCCGTCACACAAGCGGTGACGGCAGGGGAGCGGCCATTGCCAGGACGAGAAGTTTGGGTTTGCACGAAGTCATAGCGAGGTACGGCCCCCCGGCGATCGTGAGTGTCCCCGCAGCGTCATGGACTCGACGCAGGCGAGCCACGGAAGTCTGTTATGAGCGCCGTGGCTTCATCAGCGCGCTCCTCCGGCACCATGATGGCACGAGCGCTCAGCGATCCCGACTGCATCGGCCCAGGGAACAATGAGCCGAGGCCAGCGCTGCTGACGAAGAACGGGACTCCTCGTGCCTCGAGCATGGCGCAGACGGTCAGAAGCTCCACGTCGGAGTCAGGGGTCAGTACGCTGACGAGGCTCACGGGCGGGACCTCCAGCGATTGTCAGGCGGCTGGCCCACGCATGCATCGAACGACCATGTGTCGCCGGCGCCGCGGAATCGTCGAAACCGAGGCGATGCCAGCCAGCAACGCCACGTTCGCTAACAGCAGACTGCCCATCGCGGCCTCAGTCAATATCGTCAGGCTCATCATCGCTGAGTGCTCGTGCATCGATGCCCGAGTGTAGTGAAGCAGCCCGCCAAAGCCGAGGGCGGCGTAAAGGCCCAGGATCGTGAGCCCAACGCTGCGATGTCGCCGCGCGTAGAGTCCATACCCGAGCACGCCGAGCAGCATGACACAGCACCACGAAGCGTAAACCTCACTCCGTGACCAGGAGCTTGGGAGATTCGGATACTGAGCGAGGTACTCCGCGTTGTGTGCGAAGTGCAGCAGCGTCGCTGCGGCGTACAAACCGAACAGCCAGGGCAGGAGGCCTGTGCTGAGGTTCGGGGTGCCGCTAGCGCTCACTTCGGGTACTCAGCTGTCAACCGTGGTTAGTCGGCGGGTCGCGCAAACAGGAACCGAGCTACCAATACGGTCGAGACGCCCAACAGAACGACCAGACCAAGGAAAAACACGCCGGTAGCCGGGCGCAAGATACCGAATGCCGCAACTAGTTCGATTGCCGCCGTGGCAAACAGCGTGGCTGTAACCGTCGACACCACTACGCGCTTCAAAACGGCGCGTTCGGAAGGCGACAGTCGATAGACACCGCTGAGCACCAGCAGCACATCCCCGAAGGTCGCCATTGCTATTATCAGCAGCGAGACTTTCCACACCGTGGATTCTGGTAACGAGAAAAACGCCAGCACAAAGGGTGTCAGCGCTAGAAATACTGATTGGAAGCTGAACGCGAGGATGTTCCGGATCCGGAACGCATCGACAGGTGTCCACTGATGGGGTTTGCCGCTTAAAGCAACCAGGATTGCTGAGAAGCCGGCGAGACCGATCGCAACCTGCGCAAGAGTCAATAGGGCATTTGCAACGTCGATGACAAACACTCCCGCCGGCTAACGGTGAAGTTGAGGGGCCGTACGACCGCGTGTCCGGGGCGCGGCGGGGCCGGAATTTCGCCTGGGTCCCGCCGCGCCCAACCACCAGCGCATCACGGGCCCCTCCAACGATAGTTAGCAGTCGGCTTAGCCGAAGAAGCACGCATTTCGGTCCTCGTGAACGACCACGACGAATTCATCGATAGTGCTGACCAGTGGCACGGGCTTGTAGCTGTGCCATTTCATGTCCTGACGAAGCCAGAAGATTCGCCACCCTCCTGCCGAGCGTACATACGTTGCCTTCGCGACGGGATGCTCGATCTTCTCACCAGGAGAGCCACCGTAAGCCGCCCGCACCTCGAAGATCTCTACGCTCTGACCCGAGAGGCGAAACGCGAGGTCGACTTGCTGCCGAAGATGGGCCGGGGGACGGCGACGTTCAACGAAGGCACCCACGGCCTTGCGTACCCGTGCCGTTTCGATATCAGTGAGTGCCATAGCAACCGACTTCTAACGGTGAAGTTGAGGGGCCGAACACAGGGGCAGGCCGCTGTCTTCAGCGCCCGCGCCGCCGATCAACCGAGCCCAGCGAAGCTCTTAAGAATCGATCATGACTTGGGTTGGTTAAGCTGCACGCAAACATACTTGGCGCTCGCCGGTTGCTTCATTGTTTTCTCCCAATTGCTTCCGGCTAAATCGCAGAGCCCAAACGACTCGAATCCAGTGACAGTCGTGATGCTCGAGTAACCCATGCAGTTGGGCCCTGAGCATCCGGGCGCAAGTACGACTAAGGTAAGAATGAGGGTAAACATACATATGTCCTTGAATTGTTGAATGAAATTGAGGCGTCGATGTAGCGCGGTAATCGCAGTGAGCTTGAACACGCGACCGGCGCCTCACGGTGAAGTTGAGGGGCCGGTCGACCATGTATCGCGGGTGCCGCGGGCCCACAATAGCGGACCTGCTCGATCGTTTCGAACACGCAGGCCGCGACATCGGCGACGGCCGCCGTGCTGAAAGGGCCTTGTACCACTTGGAGCAAGCACCGGACCCCTGCCATACATGCGGCGGTAAATCGTCGATGACCACCGCGTCATCCGCGCATGGAGAATTCCCCGTGTTGAATCCGCCACGTGTGAACGTGTCGGCCCACTCATGCGCTATCAGGCAATGACCTCGACGAAATCCGCGCGCTCGCCAACGACGGTTCGACCGCGCCACTTTCGAATGCCAATGCGACGACATCATCTCCGCTGGCGGGTCAAGACAAATATGCCATTGGGTGGAAGTCCCAATCCGGCTCCGTAGTCTCCGACTATCACTGAGCCGTCTGCGGATTCTGCACTCGGGCGCAGTGGAGTGCGCCCATCGCTCGTGCCTATGTCCTCGAGCCCTTCACGCTCCGTCCAGCGAAAGCCGTGAACAGGCTGCAGGTACCACCGAACGTTCGGATCTTCGGGCCGGATGGCATATGTCCCGACCATCACGGTGCCATCCGCCGACAGTCCCTGCGCGTGCGCCTCGCCAAGCGCTGAGAGGTCTTGCACGCCGTTCGCAGCCGTCCAACGGAAAACGTAGCCACGCAGGACGCCGTCCTGCTCCTTATGGATGCTGCCGGCGATCACCGAGCCGTCCGCCGAGACCCGTCTCGCCTCGGCGCCTGTTCCTCCGACAACGCCGAGGTGCTGCATGCCGGCAGAAGCCGTCCAGCGGAACGGCCGTCCCCTAAACGGCAGTCCGATCCTACCGACGATGGTTGAGCCGTCGGCAGAAATCGCTTCGGCTGTTGAATCCTGCGAATACGCCTCCGCCAAGTCCTTCACTCCACCGCTCACCGTCCAGCGAAAAGCGTGGGAAACCGCTGCGCCCTTGGCGTCTTGTGAGAAGCGGATCGTACCCGCAATGACTGTCCCGTCCGCCGAGATTCCTGCAGCGATAGCGGACGCACCGCCGAATGTGCCCAGGTCCTGCAAGCCACCGGCGACCGTCCATCTGAAGACACGAGTGCCCCCAACGGCCTTCGGTTCGGGAATGCTGATCCAACCCGCGACGACCGACCCATCCGCTGAAACGCCAACGGCGTGTGTACCTTGTCCCGCAGGATCCCTCAGAGTTTGCATACCCGTTCTTGCGCTCCAACGGAAGGCGCGGTAATAGGGCCGCCGAAAGAGCGGCGCGTAAAGAATATCCCCGACGACCACCGTGCCATCCGCCGACACCGCCTCCGCATTCGCGATCCGGCCACCAAGATTCCCAAGATCGCGCAGACCTACGTTGCGCGAATCACTCCCGAGCGTACCGGCGACAGTAGGCCCGCAGAGGCAAAGTGCCGCAATGAGCAAAACGAAGCGCAAGGCGGCGGTCTAACGGTGAAGTTGAGGGGCCGGACGACCACATGTCACAGGCGCGGCGGGCCGGCAATGTCGACTGGGTCCCGCCGCGCCAAACAGACCACGTATCACGGCCCCCTCCACCGGCTGTTAGGAGACTGCACCATGCCTAGAGCGCCTTCTTCGGCAAAATCGCGGCTGCGAGGATCCCGAGCAATACGCTATACAACCGCTCCGCTCCCATCAGGCAAAGCAAGGCGATCAGCCAGGACGAGATTGAGCGCGCCCCGTATGGCCATATACCGATCAGCGCGGTTAGCCACCACACCGTAGCGAGGGTTAGCGCCAACAAGACGGCCCGAAACCACCAGCTGCGCTCGAAGCTCATACAGTCTCCCAACGGTGAAGTTGTGGGCCGCACAGAAGCGCCAGCCCCTGGCGCCGAGCGCGCACAATTTCCTGGCGCCCGAGGCGTCAAACCACAAGCGCATCACGGAGCCCTCCAACGATGGTTAGAAGGCACGATCTCAATCCTCGCGACGGAGATGTTAGGAGGCAGCAGCAAGGCCGAATTGGTACAGCACATAAAGCATGATCGCTACGACAACGAAACCGCAAACTATTGCTGTGCGAACGAGCCTGCCCAGAAACTTCGATCGAGAGTTAGATGCACATCGCCAAAGAATTATGGTCTGCAGGATGCCCAGAGCAAGGCCGACCATGAGATAAACGATGAGGACGGGCCGGTTTTGTATGTCGATGGGCAACCCGATGAGGGAGTACACAACCGACACGCCAAGGCCGTAGACCCAGAAGGCGCGCGCCAGGGAGACCTTGCCACTCAGTGCGTCAGCTAACCACCGAGGCCACACGGCTGCCTCCTAACGGTGAAGTTGAGGGGCCGCACGCAGGCGTCCGATGGCGCAGGGCGCACAATCTCTCAGCGCCCGAGGCGCCTAACGGACCACGCCTCACGGACCCCTCCACCGATTGTTAGATGGACCCTTAGCCACCGGCTTTACTTACGTGCTCAAAGGCTTCACGAATGTCTGAGTCCGAAACCTTGACTGTATTAGATGAAACGCTGGGTTCCAGGTAGCCGCCGCCCTTAAGCCGGACGCAAATGCTGCGCGGGGAGGCAGCCAGATCAAAGCCGATCTCCGGTGGCTGAGATTTCGGCGATGCGCGGCGAGAAACGTCCAGCAGAACAACATAGGTGTAGACGCCGAAGCTGTCGGGCGAATTGCTTGCGCCTGATTCTCCCAGTGACTTCAGCGGCGTCTCCGGCTCAGCCGTGGGAACGTAGATCGTTCCTAGTCCGAGGATGACGTAATCCTTCGGCCTGTCACAGAAGTAAGTCTCGGCACGGAGGAGGTAGTTTTCAGGGATGGAGTAGAGGTTCCTCCTAGTCTTCAGCGTCACGGCGATCACCAGTCTCTCGGGCCTATAGCGGTCCGCTGGCTCCGTGCGGACTGCGACCGGCCCAGTAGAAAGGTCGCGTATCGGGGCGACGCAAGCCGTGAGTGGCCCGACCAACGCAGTGATAAGGGTGAGGGCCAGAGGGCGCATTCCCAACGGTCCATCTAACGGTGAAGTTGAGAGGCCGCACAGAAGTGTCGGCCCTTGGCGCCGAGGGCGCACAACCTCTCCAGCGCCCGAGGCGCCTAACGGACCACGCCTCACGGACCCCTCCACCGATTGTTAGCCGGCATTCGAGCTGCCGCGATGCCCAGACCCACTCTCAAGAGCTCTAATCATGCGCTTTAAAGCTACTAGCCTGTAGCTCCTGACGATCAACTCCTTGGCAAGACGCCAGTTCATGCGGCCGTCGGCCTGCATGCTGATCCATTCGTCGCGACCGTAAGGCGTGCGGACGAACCCGCGAACTCCTGCATACTTAGCTACGTCTGCGCGCCCAAGACGAAACGCGATGCTGGGGCGTCTCTGTACCCACTCATAGGTTACGAACGTACGTCTCCCGGCTCGGAAGTTAGGATGACCCCATGATCCCGTTTCGGTTGTTTCCGGCAGCGAAAGGCAGAGACTCCTCACGCGCGAGAGAACAATGTCATCGTCAGACTGGGGGGTGCGGCGTCGGATATTCACAGGAGTCCAGATGCCGGCTAACGGTGAAGTTGAGTGGCCGCGCGACCACGCCGGCCAGGCGACGCGGGCGCACACTGTCCCCAGGTGCCCGCGGAGCCAATCAGACCACGCATCACGGACCCCTCCAACGATTGTTATGCGGCGTTCACTGCAGGAGAGAAATAGCCTCTCACTCGTCGAGAGAACAGATACCAAAGAAGCAACGCCGCGACTGGAAGTCCAAATATGGCGCGACGTTCGATTCCTAGAGCGGTGTTTGCAAAGTCGCCGATAAAGTTGATCAGCAACAGGGTAATGGCAAGACGATAACCCCATCTTTTACCGCGGATCAAACCGATGGCAGTCGCGGCACACACGAGAGCCAATCCGCTCAGAAGTAACGGCCCCCAGACATGAAGGCTTACAAAACCCGCATGCGCCCGCGGGTTAAGCCGCCACATTGGCTCCAGAACCCCTCCGGGAGTCAACAGTGAGGCGCTCGAGAGGCCGCTAGCAAGTGCGCCGAAGGCAAAGAATACCCCTAGAGCGGTAACGCCATGCGGTCGGGCCACGGGGCCAAATTCAGGCACCGAGCACGAGCCTTGCGCTAGAACGCCGCATAACGGTGAAGTTAAGCGGCCGCGCAGAAGCGCCGATCAAGCGCCGCGGGCGCACACTGTCCCCAGGCGCCCGCGGCGCGTAACCACACGCCGTTCACGGTCCCCTCCAACGATTGTTAGGCCGCAGGCGCATTGGGACGTCATCTGAGGCGCCAGAACTGCATCATTCCTACTGCGTGGTCATCAGGGAATAGTGATTAGCCACCAGCTGCCAGCGCCCGTCCGTCATGACCCAGACGCGCGTGAAACGATTTTCGCGCGGAACGGCCTTGCCCCTGTCCTGTCCGACCATCGTGGAGCGGCCGGTTTCCACCGCGGTATTTCCATAGACGCGCACGCGAACCTCCGCGGTCGTGATGGATCGGTACGTCAGCGCGTGCGATGTGAAGTCGGCGATAACCTCTGCCTTGTTCCGCACGACGCCGGTCGGTCCGATGCCTAAAAAGTCATCCGCGTAGATCCGGCGAAGCGCGATGGTGTCGGCGGCGATCTGCGCGCGAATCCGCTCCTGATCCTGCTGCTGAACAGCCTGCTCGGTGCTCGCCGCGTCTCGCGGCCGTACGCCCTGCTGTTGCGCGATGGCGGTCGAGAATGTCGACAGCACGACCGCAGCGATGATCGGCGTTCGTTTCATTAGACTCTCCGTAGGAGCCTGATCGTATGCTACTGGGAATAGAGATGGCTGCGTCCAACCACCGATGGGTTGGCTTTAAGGTACGCGCCTGGCCATGTGGCGAGCTCTCTCATGTGCGGGCGCGCCTCGCGTCGTAATTCATCGACGATGGCCTAGAGTCTCGTGTGCATGGTTCGACCCGTGGGAATTCTGGTGCGGCCTAGCGGTGAAGTTGAGGGGCCGCACGACCACGGCAGCCAGCGGCCGCGGGCCCACATTTTCTCACGGGTCCCGCGGCCCCAAACAGACCACGCCTCACGGACCCCTCCAACGATTGTTAGGCATCCCAACCTCGCTTCCGAAGCCCTCGACAGAGCGCAAGTGCCGCAATTGAATGAGAACCTCAGCCACGAGCAGGGGAATCGACCAGCAAAACCAAGCGGCAAGCTTCAACTCTTCCGCAGTCTGTACCCCCTTTGGACTTTGAACTCCAAAGGCGTGCAAGACGTCCACAAAAACGCGGAAGAATACGAAGGCAGAGGCGACGACATAACTCCGAATCATCCATTCCTGATGCTGTTGAATACGTCGACGACGGATGGCGAAATACCCCATCCCTGTCGTTAGGGTCCACGCGCAAGCCAGCCCCAGCAGCCCGCCTGCGAATACCCAATCACTGGGCAACTCTTTCACGATTAGGTATGAGGCCCCTGAAAGACCGAGTACGGCCGCGCCAAGATAAAGTCGGCCAAACAATCGGTGTAGTGGCGGACGCTGGCGCGTCAAGCCGAGCCAAAGCTGAATCGGGCCGATTAGCAGCGCCGTAAGGCCACCAGCCAGGTGTGCCCAGAGCGCATAACGCCAGGGCCAAAAGTAGTCGTAGTAGGCCGGATCAACCGAGGCGTAAGGACTGACGAATCGCCACAAGTACCAGACAACGACGACGGCGACACCACTTAGGAGTGCTGCGAGCTTCGGCCGCTGCCGCAGTGCGGCATGATTTCTCGAGATTGCGCTTCCGCTCACGGACTCACCTCTAACGGGCGAAGCCTGATTGGGACGCCTAACGGTGAAGTTGAGAGTCCGGACGACCACGCCGGACAGGGGCCGCGGGCCCACACTTTCTCCCGGGACCCGCGGCCCCAAACAGACCACGCCTCAACGACCCCTCCGACGATTGTTAGACCGCGGCTCAACCACCAGGGCACCACTGCCTTTCGCAAGGTATGCCGTTGTGGTCCCCGTCCATCTTTACATTCGGGCAGTGCGCAAGAAAGTACTTGGCCTCAGCGCATGAAGTCATTTGCGAGCAGTAGGTACGCCCGTCGCAGCCGAATTGACGCTCCTGGCCATCTGACGTGTCCGGCTGCGACTCGAGGCGCTCGGATGGCGACGCGGATTCGGGCGTGTGAGTTCGATACCGCGAGTAGAAGCCCACGACAGCGGCAACAATGACTACGACCAGTAATCTGCTAGCGAGCTTTCGCACGAAGTACTGCCTTCCTGTGCCGCGGTCTAACGGTGAAGTTGAGGGCCGCACGACCACGTCGGACAGGCGCGGCGGGCCCGCAATATCGACTGGGTCCCGCCGCGCCAATCAGACCACGCCTCACGGCCCCCTCCAACGATTGTTAGAGGTCAGCCCCATGCTGTCTCGCGTAGGTGTCCAACAGACTCCGAATCATCTTCTGGTAGGGAACCTTGGAGCGCGCAGCGTGACGCTTGAAGAAATCTACGCTCCGTTTGCTTAGAGAGATAGTGATCTTCACACCGTCATCGCGTAGCACCAGCTGATCGGGAGGCGGCAGGAAATCCTGGACGACTTCAAGTCGTCCGAGTCGTTCATCCCGGTACTTTGGAGTGCGCTTCATAGATGCTCTTTCCTCGGCGCCAATAGCCGGCACCAAAAAATTCGGATCACGTCACCACGGTAGGTAAAGCGTACGGTCAGCACGCCGCCACCGACCTCACCGAAGCAATGGAACCGTGGCTCGCCCTTGCTGTGCGAGAGATCCCTGGCGATCACACGAGCTGGATCCAGGAAAGCAAGCTGCGCGTCTGCAAAGGCCACGCTGTGCTTACGCCGGTTCTGCGCGTCCTTGGCGGGATCCCACTCGAAGCTTGGGCTCACCGCCGAAAGTATAGCCCACGTATGGCGCTAGCCCCATACGCCGATATGGGCGATGTAGGCTGATGACCTCTAACGGTGAAGTTGAGGGGCCGCACGACCACGTCGGACAGACGCGGCGGGCCCGCAATATCGACTGGGTCCCGCCGCGCCAATCAGACCACGCCTCACGGACCCCTCCAACGATTGTTAGAGCGCACAGTATGTACGCTCAGGTGCCCTCCGAAGTGGTTATGACATTGGCATGCCGTGCAACAAGCTGCCACGACCCGCCCGCGGCGCGCCAGATGTTCGTGTATCGGCGCCGCACTTGAGCTCCTTCCGGTGAGTTGGTCAGTACTTCGTTACCCATGACCACAACGAAGCGACCCTGTTGCATCATCGCCTCAGCCTGGCATTCCAGTGACGAATGGCTAATTATCCCCGCCCGAAGGAGCTCGAGAACACGCTTCTTGTCGTGAACGCGGTTGATCGGGGAATTGACGAGGAGATCGTCAGCCCACAAGCGTTCGAGCTGCTCGAAA
>DATIXU010000038.1:0-4434 GCA_035518275.1 Steroidobacteraceae bacterium | reverse complement strand
GTGCAAGCGGCGCCACAAGTGGCCCCCGTCATGGCGGCGACTATGCCCCCGCTCTACGGTGTAGGAACCGACCGGACTCCTTGGCGTCGCTGCTCCGCTCTCTTGGTTGGGTGCGACCCTGAGCCGGCTGGAGCTGTCGCGTGCTGCTCTTGAGGAGGGTTAGGCTCGGCGAGGGGTGCCTCGGCGCCGGGGCGATCCCGCCGACAGAGGCGGAGGTCGCGGATGCTCGACGAGCAGTCGAAGAGCAGGGCCGCCGGTTGGCCGGGGAGCGGCCTGTGGTCAGAAGGAGATGTCGCGGTAGTGGCGTGCGAGGGCGGCGCGGTAGGCCTTCAGGAGGTCCCGCAGGTGATAGGCCTCTTCGATGATCGAGCGGGTGAGGACGGTGAGCCGCTGCTGCTGGTCATCGGCGCCGAGATCCGGATGCACGGCGAGCAGCGCAGAGACGGAGAGCTCGAGCAGGTGGTCGAGGGCGGTAAGCGCGGCCAGCTCGGGGTCGTTGGAGAGGTCGAGAGGGCTGGGCCATGGCGGCGTCATCGGTGGCCCGCAGGCGCGGATGGTCGGCGGCTCCTCTTCGATGGCGGCAAGGGAGTTGGCGGCTCTGCGCGTGTGGCCCGGTAGCTGGGCGCGTCCTTGGGGAGGGTGATGACGTGGGCGCCCTCGAGGAGACGGTCGAGCGCGGGTGTCACCTGCGAAGGCGACCCGAGGGCGTCGGGCCACTGGTCGAATCCGAGGTTGGTGGTCAGGACAACCGCTCCGCGCCGATGCCTCCGCGCGACGAGCTCAAAGAACACGCCGGCGAAGTCGTGCTCGCGCTTGCGCGGGCTGTTGCCGAGCTCGTCGACGATGATGAGGTCTGGCTTGCAGAGCTGCTCGAGCACGAGCTCGAGCGTGTCGTCGGCCAGAGAGGCGTAGAGGCGAGTGAGGAGGTTGTAGGCCCGGAAGAAGCGGACGCGATAGCCGGCCTGACAGGCTCGGACTCCCAGGGCAATGGCGAGATGCGTCTTCCCCACGCCCGAGGGGCCGATCCAGAGGACCGGTTGCTTCTTGTCGACGAAGGCGAGCTCGGCGAGCTCGAGCACCTGGCTGCGGTTGAGGGCAGGCTGCCTCTTGAAATCGAAGTCCTCGAGGCGGCAGACCTCGGGGAACTCGGCCTGGGTGATGCGCAGGTCGGCGGCCCGCTCGTTGCGGGCGAGCACCTCTGCCTCAACGATGCGGGCGATGAGCCCGAGTCCGGAGAGCTTGAGGTGAGCGGCTTGCTGCAAGTGCTCATCGAGATTTCGGGCCGCGTGGGCCAGGCCCAGGCGCTTCAGGTGGCCGATCAATCTGTCCATCTCCTCGCTGGCCATGGATGTCCTCCTGGGGTTCGGCCGCGCCGAGGTTACGGCCGAGCCGCTCGTAGTCCTCGACACCGCGCTGGAAGGAGCCCGCCCCCTTGAGGAACTCGGCGACCGGGGCGGGGGGCGAGGTCGTCGCGGGTCGGGGCGGGTGACGCCCGGTCACGATGCGTGCGACGGCGTGGGCGTCGAAAGCACCGTAGCGTTGAGCGTGGCGCATGGCCTCGGCGACGCGCAGTACGCCCACCTTGTCGGCGAGCTGCAAGATGAGGCTCATGTGATAGCCGGCGGCGGTGCCCTTTGACTCGCGTAGCCCCTCGGCGAAATCCTCGGCACCGCTGCCCAGGCGGCGGAACTGTTCGGCGAGGACGTGCCGGCTCGAGCTATGCTCGCGAAACTCCGCCTCGTGCTCCGGCAGCACGTAGCGCTTGTGGCGGGTGTCGCGGAGCCGGTGCCGGGCGACCACCTCTTCGCCGATGATCACCTCGAGCTCACCCTCGAGCGCGCGCCCCCAGGCCTGCTTGCCGGTGTGCCGTGGACCGGCGGAGTAGCGGTTGGTGTCCCAGGGGATGCAGAAGTCGTCGCCGACCAGCCGTGGCTTGCTCTCGGCCGCGTCGAAGCGCCTCTCGGGCAGGGGGATGAGCTTCGGCCTCTCCTCGTCGAGGCGAGCGACGGGCTGCTGGCGGGTAGTGCGGTGCTCGCGCTCGGCCTTCCGGTCGCGCCAGGCCTTGGCTTGCGCGTTGAGATCGTCGAGGTCGTGGAACTTTCGACCCGCCAGGAGGTTGCCCTCCACGAACCGGAATGGCTCCTCCACCTTCCCCTTGCCCTCCTTGTAGCCGGGCGCGAGAGGAATGGCTGTGTACCCGTAGTGCACGACCATGGCCTCGAACACCGGATGGAAGAGCACCCCGTCCTTCCAGCTCGAGATCACCACCTGCTTCATGCGGTCGTAGAGGATCTCGAGGGGTACACCGCCCGCTTCCTCGAAGGCGAGGACGTGGCAGTGGGCGATGCTGCGCGCGTCGGCGTGCAGCAGGAAGCGTACGAACTGCCAGCGGCTGAAGCCGAAGATCAACGAGAAGCAGACCACCTTGGTCGGCGTGAGGCCGAGGATCACCGTGTAGGGTGACAGGTCCACCTGCCCCTGCTCGCCGGGCTCGGTCTCGAACCGATCATGCGGTCGGCGCGACGACCTGGGGCGGAAGGTGCCGATGTACTCCCTGAGGATGGTGTAGCCGCCGCGGTAGCCAGTGCCCTGCACCTCCTCCAGCACCCGCTCCGCGGTGAGCTCGTCCTCGAGCACCAGCTTTCGGATGAGCGGCCGGAAGGGATCGAGGAGGGACGGCTTGCGTTTCTTCTCCTTGGCCTTGGGCTTGAGCACGCGGCGGATCGTCTTCGGATCCGTCCCGAGTTGCCGGGCGATGGAGCGGAGGCTCTGGCCTTCCGACCTCAGCCTGAGGATGAGGCGGTTGCGCTGGCTCCTGCGCTCGCGCTTGCGTTGCCGGCGCTCTCGTTGGACCCAAGCGACCTCGCGAGCTGAGAGACCGCTGTCCGCGCCTCCGCCACCTGGCTTTGGAGGATCGGCTGGTCCGCCTCCAGTGGCGGCAAGGACCTCACCAGGCGCTGCCCCACCCCTGTCACCAGTCGGAGCAGCCGCGACAGCTGCTGACCCTGAAGCGTCAGCCGCGGGTCCAGCGGCGTGCTCTCCGGGTAGGCCCGCACCAGCGCCGCCCGCGGCTCGGTCAGGAGCTGCCGCTGCACCACCGGACTCCTGGCCCTCTGCCACAGGCTCACCAGCCGCTCGGTGTCCCTCGGCCCGAGGCCAGCGCTCTGCGCCGCTGCCGCCATCTGGAGCTGGTTGCCCGGGGGCAACGAGAGCAGGCGCCGCGCTACCCCCGGCGAGAGCACTCCCAGCTTCATCCCCTCGACCAGCTCCGGGTGCAGGCGTTCGAGCAGCCCGATCCGCCGCGAGACCCAGGTCTTGTGCCGCTGCACCAGCTCTGCGATCTGCAGCTGCGTCAGCCCGGTCCTGGCGATCTCCCGCAGCACCAGGGCCTCCTCCAGCTCCGTCATCGCCTGGTGGCCGCGGTTGAGCGCCAGCATCGTTGCCCACTGGCCGGCCTCGTCCCGCTCCGCCGCGCTGATCGTCAGCGCCGTCCACCCCATCCGTTTGGCCGCCGTCAGGCGCTTGAAGCCATCGAGGATCTCCATCCTCCCGTTCCGCTCCACCACCACCAGAGGAACCAGCTGACCGTGCGCCGACAGGCTGCCCATCATCCGCTCGATCAGCACCGGCCGCTGGCAACGCACCCGCTCCAGGGTCGTCCCCAGCGCTTCCACCGGGCACGACGTTGTCGTTGCGCTCCGGACCATCCTCTGCCGTCCTTGCCGTCATGCTCCTGGCTCACGGTGGGTGAGAGGGCGGCCCCATGGCCCATCCCGGACGCCCGCAGCGCGCGCACCGCACTGCACGCGGCCAAGCATCCAAGCTCCTCGGCTCCAACGGGAGAGCTTGATCTATGACGTGACGACCGGCTGACAGGCCGCCCCCCCGGCCGCTCCACCCCGGCCCCGCTGGTCGTGCCTGGCGACGTTGTCGCCGCCGGTAGGCGCTCGAGGCGGCTGCCCGCCGCTCGCGACCTTGCCGCCTAGCCAGGTAGCGCCGCTGGGCTCGCTCGCGCTGCGCCTGCCGCGCCAACGTTTGGCACCCCACACTGCAGTACCGTTGCCCCGTGTAGCACCCTCGGCACAGAAAGAAGACCTGCCGACACGCCGGCCACACGCACTCCAGCACTCGAAACCCCACCACAAGTCCCCGCCGCAGGGACCCGGGCTGCCCCCAGATGAGCCTGGAAGGCTGGCGAGGACTTCGCGATTAGCTCTACGCCGATCGCGCGAACCAAGTCCCCGCGCTTCGACATCGAGGGCTCCCGGGTCGCGCCGGGGGCCCTCTCCTACGTCGGGCGCCTGCTCACCACGTCTACTGCGCCCCGCTTCCCGTCTCACCCCTCCTGCTCGTACGCGACCACCCTGCCGGCCACCCCGCCACCCGGGGGCAACTTCGCCGCCGCGGTGGGGGCGATCCACGCCGCTGCTTGCA
>DATIXU010000037.1:0-10612 GCA_035518275.1 Steroidobacteraceae bacterium | reverse complement strand
GGGCGCGGCGGCATCTACAACTTCGTCACCAAGCGCGGCGAGTGCCGCGGGCGCAACGCGCACATTTCCTGGACCCAGGTCGAGACGGGCTCGGCCATCACCTGGAAATATCCGAGCTGCGTGCTGCGCGGCGACGGCTCGAGCGGCGAGTTCTATTCCGTCGCCACCGTCAACAACCATCAGCAGGCCGATACCGGCACCAAGATGATCCACATCGGACCGCGCACGCGCAGCACCATCATCTCCAAGGGCATCTCGGCCGGACACGGGCAGGCCACCTATCGGGGACTCGTCAAGATGCTCCCGAGCGCGCAGGGCGCGCGCAACTTCACCCAGTGCGACTCGCTCCTCATGGGCGGTGCGTGCGGCGCGCACACCTTCCCGTACGTGGAGGTGAAGAACCCGACCGCGACGGTCGAGCACGAGGCGAGCACCTCCAAGATCAGCGACGACCAGCTGTTCTACTGCCTGGCGCGCGGCATCTCCGCGGAAGACGCCGTCAACATGATCGTGAGCGGCTTCTGCAAGTCGGTGTTCAAGGAGCTGCCGATGGAATTCGCGGTCGAGGCCTCGAGGCTCCTGGCGGTGAGCCTGGAAGGCGCGGTGGGCTGACATGACCCGATCGGCAACCCCGATGCTCGCGATCCGCGACCTCTCGGTCACGGTCGACGGCAAGCAGATCCTCAACGGCCTGTCGCTCGAAGTGGCGGCGGGCGAAGTGCACGCCATCATGGGCCCGAACGGCTCGGGCAAGAGCACCCTCGCCCACGTGCTCGCCGGGCGGCCGGGGTACGAAGTCACCGCGGGCAGCGTCACTTACCAGGGACGCGATCTGCTCTCGCTCGCGCCCGAGGAGCGTGCCCGCGCCGGCGTCTTCCTCGGCTTTCAGTACCCGGTGGAGATCCCGGGCGTCAACAACGTCTATCTCCTCAAGGCGGCCCTCAACGCGCAGCGCAGGGAGCAGGGACTCCCCGAGGTCGATGCCTTCGAGTTCTTGGGTCTGGTGCGCGAGAAGATGAAGCTCATGCAGATGGAGGACGGCTTCCTCTCGCGCGGCGTCAACGAGGGCTTCTCGGGCGGGGAGAAGAAGCGCAACGAGATCCTGCAGATGCTGGTGCTGGAGCCGAAGCTCGCGGTGCTCGATGAGACCGATTCCGGGCTCGACATCGACGCGCTCAAGATCGTGGCGGCGGGCATCAACTCGCTGCGCTCGCCCGAGCGGTCCTCGCTCGTGGTGACGCACTACCAGCGGCTGCTCGAGTATGTCGTGCCCGACGTGGTGCACGTGCTGGTGCGCGGCCGCATCGCGCGCAGCGGCGACCGCACGCTCGCCCTCGAGCTCGAGCGCCGTGGCTACGACTGGGTGAGCGGCGAGGCCGCCTGAGGCTTGCGATGAGCAACCCCGTCACCGCCCGCATCGCCGAGCAGCACGCGAGCGCCGCGCGCGTGCTGTCGGCGCGCCTGCCGGGCGCCGCACGCCGGAGCGCGGCCATGGAGGCGCTGGCGGTCGCGGGGCTCCCGGGCTCGCGCGATGAGAACTGGAAGTACGCCAACCTGCGTCCGCTCGAGCGGGCGAGCTTCACCCCGGCCGCGCTCACCCCGCCCGCCGGGGGAGCAGACGCCGCGCTGTCCGCAGCTCTCCCGGCGAGGCTCGAGGGCTTCGCGCGCTGCGTATTCGTCGACGGAGTGTTCGCCCCTGCTCTCTCGGACGCGCCAGGCGCGGGACCGGCGCGCTTCACGACGCTCGGCTCGCGCGGGGATGACCGCGACGCCCAGCCCACGGCTCTCGTGTCCCGCCGCGAGCTCGGCGTCGATCAGCGCTTCGCGCTCCTCAACGAGGCATTCGCGACCGACGGCGCGGCCATCGACGTGGGAGCCGCGGATCGGGCCGCACGCCTCGAGCTCATCTTCATCGCGAGCGCCGAGGGGCAGGTCGGTGCCTCCTACCCGCGCGTGGAGCTGCGCCTCGAGCCGCGCGGGCAGCTGCTGCTCATCGAGCGCCACGTGAGCTCAGGTGCCGCGGCGAGCTTCATCACGAGCGCCGTCAGCGCGGAGATCGGGCGCGGCGCGGCTCTCGATCACTACCGGCTGCAGGAGCTCAGCTCCCGCGCCATCCTCTTCGACACGCTCACCGCCACGCTCGCCCAGGACGCGAGCTACCGGCTGCACGCGCTCGGCAGCGGCGCCGCGGCTGCCCGCTCGACGCTTTCCGTGCGGCTCGCCGGCGAGCGCGCCCGGCTCGCTCTCTCGGCGGCGGCGCTCGGCGACCGCCAGCAGGTGCAGGACACCTACGCGCTCGTCGAGCACCTCGCACCTGACGCCCGTACCGAGGAGACCTTCCGCGGCATCTCCGCCGGACGTGCCCGGGTCGCCTTCAACGGCAAGATCGTGGTGGCACGCGAGGCCCACGGCACCGACTCGCGGCAGTCGCTGCGCGGGCTCCTCGCGGGCCCGGAAGCCGAGATCGACGTGCGGCCGCAGCTCGAGATCTACACCGATGACGTGCGCTGCAGCCACGGCGCGACCGCCGGCAAGCTCGACGACAACATGCTCTTCTATCTCCTGTCGCGCGGGCTCGACCGCGACAGCGCGCAGCGCGCGCTCAAGTGGGCGTTCCTCGGGGACGTGATCGCCAGGATCGAGGTGCCCGCACTGCGCCGGCAGATCGAGGAGCGCTTCGCCGGGCAAATGCAGGACGGGGCCGCGCTCCGGGAGCTCATCTGATGGCCGCCACGATCTCACCCCGCAGCACCACTCCCACCTACGACGCGGCGCGCGTGCGGCGCGACTTTCCCATTCTCGCAACCCACGTGAACGGGCACCCGCTGGTCTACCTCGACAGCGCCGCCTCCTCGCAGCGCCCGCTGCCGGTGCTGCGCGCGGTCGAGGACTACGAGATCCATTCGCACGCCAACGTGCACCGCGGCGTGCACGCGCTCAGCCAGGCGGCCACCAACGCCTTCGAGGCGGCGCGCGAGCGCGCTCGCCGCTTCCTCAACGCGCGCTCGACGCGCGAGATCATCTTCGTGCGCGGCACGACCGAGGCCATCAATCTCGTGGCCCAGGCCTATGCCCGGCCGCGCTTCGGACCCGGGGACGAGATCCTGATCACCGCGCTCGAGCATCACGCCAACATCGTGCCCTGGCAGATGGTGTGCGAGCAGACCGGCTGCACGCTGAAGGTCGCGCCGATCAACCGCCGCGGCGAGCTCCTCTACGAGGAGTTCGTGGAGCTCCTCAACCCGCGCACGCGCCTGGTGGCGGTCGCGCACGTCTCGAACGCGCTCGGCACGGTGCTCCCGGTGAAACGCATCGTCGATGCCGCGCACGCCCAGGGCGCCGTCGTGCTCATCGACGGCGCGCAGGCGGTGCCGCACGCGCGCGTCGACGTGCGCGCGCTCGGCGCGGATTTCTACGCCTTCTCCGGCCACAAGATGTACGCCCCGACCGGCATCGGGGTGCTGTACGGCCGCGAGGAGCTGCTCGCCGCGATGCCGCCCTGGCAGGGCGGCGGCGAGATGATCCTCACGGTCTCGTTCGAGAAGACGACCTACAACGAGCTGCCGTGGAAGTTCGAGGCCGGGACCCCGAACATCTCCGGCACGGTGGGGCTCGCGGCCGCGATGGACTACCTCGAGACCCTCGGGATCGAGGCAGTCGCCGCGCACGAGTCGCGCCTGCTGGCGCTCGCGACCGCGGAGCTCGCCCGGATGCCGGGCATCGAGCTCGTGGGCACGGCGGCGCACAAGGCCTCGGTGCTGTCGTTCACGCTCGCCGGCGTGCACGCCCACGATCTCGGCACCATCCTCGACACCGAAGGGATCGCCGTGCGCACCGGGCATCACTGCGCGATGCCGGTCATGACGTTCTTCGGGATTCCGGCGACCGCCCGCGCCTCCTTCGGCTGCTACAACACCGAGGAGGACGTGGCGCGGCTGGTGGCGGGCCTCGCCAGGGCGCGCGAGGTATTCGGCTGATGGACCTGAAGGAGCTCTATCGCGACGTGATCCTCGATCACAACCGCCACCCACGAAATTTTGGCCGCCTGGAGAGCGCAGGCGCCGGCGGCGAGGTGCTGCACGCCGACGGGCACAACCCGCTGTGCGGCGATCGCCTCTCGGTCTATGTGCGCCTGAACGGCGAGCGGGTCGAGGACATCCGCTTCGAGGGCTCAGGCTGCGCGATCTCCACCGCCTCGGCCTCGCTCATGACCGAGGCGGTGAAGGGCAAGGAGCGCGCGGCGGTGCGCCGGCTCTTCGACCAGGTTCATACGCTCCTCACGCACTACGACGCCGCGCCCGAGGCGGCGCTCGGCAAGCTCGCCGCCCTGTCGGGCGTACGCGAGTTTCCCGCGCGGGTGAAGTGCGCGACCTTGAGCTGGCACACGCTCAATGCCGCGCTCGAGCACGGCGCGGCCACCGTGTCGACGGAATAGCCCATGCGCCGGCACGAGAACGAGCCCTTCGTCGTCAACCGCGAGGTGCGGGCGGTGATCGTCCCCGCGGGGCAGGAGGTCAAGCTCAAACCCGGCCAGGCGGGCTACATCACCCAGGCACTCGGGGGGAGCTTTACCGTGTACCTCGAGGGGAACCTGTTCCGCATCGCGGGCGAGGACGCCGACGCCATTGGCCAGGAGGCGGTCAAGCCGCCCGAGCTCCCGCCGAACGCCACCGTCGAGGACGTACGCAAGCTCGCCTGGGAACAGATGCGCAGCTGCTACGACCCTGAGATCCCCATCAACATCGTGGATCTCGGACTCGTGTATGAGTGCGAGGTGCAGGAGCACGACGACGGCACCCGCACGGTGGAGGCGCAGATCACCCTCACCGCGCCGGGCTGCGGCATGGGGGAGATACTGGTGGACGACGTGCGCGACAAACTCGAGCGGATCCCGACGGTGCGCCAGGCTCGCGTCTCGCTGACCTTCGACCCGCCCTGGAACCAGTCGATGATGTCCGAAGCCGCACGGCTCCAGACGGGGATGTTTTGAGCGAGTGGATCGACATCGGGCCGGCGAGCGCGCTCGGCGAAGGTGTTCCCTTCCAGGCCGAGGTCGACGGCGTGCCGGTGGTGGTCGTGCGCTGCGGCAAGGACCTGTACGCCGTGGAAGACCGCTGCACGCACGACGGCGAGTCCTTCGCGGGCGCCGAGGTGGAGTCGTGCGAGCTCATCTGCCCACGGCATGGCTCGCACTTCGACCTGCGGACCGGGGACGCCCTCACCCCGCCGGCCTACGAGCCGCTGCGCACCTACGCCGTGCGCGAGCAGAATGGCCGGGTGCTGGTAGAGCAGCCTTGAGACGGCGGGTATGAAGCGCCTGACTGTCATGCGTCACGCGGATGCACGCTGGAAGAACCCGGGAACCGACGACTTCGCCCGGCCGCTGAATCGCCGCGGCCTCTCCGGGGCGGAGTCAATGGCGAAGCGCCTCCTCGAGCTCGAGCTCGTTCCCGATCGGCTGCTGGCCAGCACGGCGCGGCGCGCCGAACAGACCGCCGACATCGTGGCGCGCGAGCTCTCGCTGTCGGTGCGACACGTGCAGCGCGAAGAGGGACTCTATCTGGCGAGCGCCGCCGACATGCTGCGCCTCATCCAGGAGACCGGGCCGCGCATCGCGCACCTCATGGTGATCGGGCACAACCCCGGCGCGTCCGACCTCATCCACCTGCTGGTGCCGCGCGGCGGCATCAGCACGCTCACCACCGCTGCCGTGTGCTCCATGGTCTTCGATACCGACCACTGGCACGCGATCGGGCCGGATTGCGTGAAGGAAGTGCACCACCAGGCGCCGCCCTCGCGGCTCTTTGGATTGCTCCGCTAGCGAATCAACACTCCGGTACGTTGACCGCGAGCCCGCCCTGCGAGGTCTCCTTGTAGATCGTCGACATGTCGGCGCCCGTCTGGCGCATGGTGGCGATCACCTGGTCGAGCGACACCTTGTGCGTGCCGTCGCCGCGCATCGCGAGCCGCGCCGCGTTGATCGCCTTGACCGCGCCCATGGCGTTGCGCTCGATGCACGGAATCTGCACCAGCCCCGCCACCGGATCGCAGGTCAAACCTAAGTTGTGCTCCATGCCGATCTCGGCGGCGTTCTCGACCTGCTCGTTGGTACCCTGCAGAGCCGCGACCAGTCCTGCCGCCGCCATCGAGCAGGCGACGCCCACCTCGCCCTGGCAGCCCATCTCGGCGCCCGAGATCGAGGCATTGCGCTTGTAGAGCATGCCCATGGCGGCCGCGGCCAGCAGGAAGCGCAGCACGCCCTCCTCGTTCGCCCCGGCCTCGAAGCGCCGGTAGTAATGCAGCACTGCGGGCACGATCCCGGCCGCGCCGTTGGTGGGCGCCGTGACCACCCGCCCGCCGGCGGCGTTCTCCTCGTTCACCGCCAGTGCGAAGGCGTTCACCCAGTCCATGACGTCGAGCGGCGTCGCCTTGCCGCTCTCGGTGAGCTGGCGATAGAGCCGCGGGGCCCGGCGGGGAACCTTGAGCACTCCCGGCAGCACGCCGCTCTGGCGGAAGCCGCGCTCGACGCAGCCCTGCATCACCTGCCAGATGTGCATGAGCTTCGCGCGCACCTCGGCCTCCGGTGCCCAGGTGCACTCGTTCGCCAGCATCAGCTCGAAGATCTCGAGCCCGTGCTCGCGGCACTGAGCCAGCAGCTCGACGCCCGAGGTGAAGGGATAGGGCGGCGCGGCGTGCGCGCGGGTCTCGCGCGCCTCGGGCTCATCGCCCCTGACGATGAAGCCGCCGCCGATCGAGTAGTAGTCCTCCTCGCGCAGCACACGGCCGTCGGCCGTGAGCGCATCGAAGCGCATGCCGTTCGAATGGCGCGGCAGCCGCTCGTGATGCATGAAGAGCAGCTGCATCGGCTCGTCGAAGCCGATCTCGTGCTCGCCGAGGAGCCGGATGCGCCCGCTCGAGCGGATGCGCCTCACCGTGGTCTCGATGCTGTCGGGATCGACGGTCTCGGGGTCGGCGCCCTCGAGACCGGCGAGCACGGCGCGGTCGGTGCCGTGGCCGAGGCCGGTGAGCGCGAGCGAGCCGTAGAGACGCACGGCGATCTGCTGCGTCGCCGCGAGCTGTCCCGCGTTCTTCAGGACCAGCAGAAACTCGCGCGCCGCCCGCATCGGTCCCATGGTGTGCGAGCTCGACGGGCCGATGCCGACCTTGAAGATGTCAAAGACGCTTAGGGTCATGGGAGCGGACCTCGGCGGCGCCGGGGGCGGGCTCGAAGGGTGCGCCGCGGCTGCCGCAGTCTGCAACGCCGCCCTGACACCCACATGCTTTGCGGCGACCTCGGGGGGCTCAAATGCGACCCCGGGGCCGGCGCGGCTTATAATTCCGCCTCATGAATCAGGCCGTTATCGAACGATTACGCGGCGAGCTCGCCAGCCTGCGCGAGCAGGGTCTCTACAAGAGCGAGCGGGTGCTCACAGGCCCCCAGGGCGGCGTGGTACGCGCCGGTGACCGCGAGGTCATCAACCTGTGCGCCAACAACTACCTCGGGCTCGCCAACCATCCGGCGGTACGGGCCGCCGCGCAGCGCTCCCTCGACCGCTACGGCTACGGCATGGCCTCGGTGCGCTTCATCTGCGGCACGCAGGAGACCCACAAGGAGCTCGAGGGGCGCCTGGCGCGCTTTCTCGGCACCGAGGACGTGATCCTCTATTCCTCGTGCTTCGACGCCAACGGCGGGCTGTTCGAGACGCTGCTCGATGAGCGCGACGCGGTGATCTCGGACGCACTCAACCACGCGAGCATCATTGACGGCATCCGCCTCTGCAAGGCACAGCGCTTGCGCTACGCCAACAGCGACATGGGCGAGCTCGAGCAGTGCCTGCGACAGGCGCAGGGCGCGCGCACGCGCCTCATCGCCACCGACGGCGTCTTCTCCATGGACGGCTTCATCGCCAACCTGCGCGGCATCTGCGACCTCGCGGAAGCGTACGACGCGCTGGTGATGGTCGATGACTCGCACGCCACCGGCTTCATGGGGCCGACCGGGCGCGGCACGCCCGAGCACTGCGGCGTCGCCGCGCGCGTCGACATCCTCACCGGGACGCTCGGCAAGGCCTTGGGCGGCGGGAGCGGCGGCTACATCGCCGCGCGGCGCGAGGTCGTCGAGTGGCTGCGGCAGCGCTCGCGCCCCTACCTCTTCTCCAACAGCATCCCGCCGGTGGTCGCGGCCGCGAGCCTCGCGGTGCTCGACCTGCTCGAGGGCAGCAGCGAGCTGCGGGAGCAGCTGTTCGACAACGCGCGCTTCTTCCGCGCGGCGATGACTCAGGCGGGGTTCGACTTGAAGCCCGGCGAGCATCCGATCATCCCGGTGATGCTGGGCGATGCGGCGCTCGCGACGCGCATGGCGGATGCGCTCCTCGAGCGCGGCGTGTACGTCATCGGTTTCTCCTATCCGGTGGTGCCCAAGGGCCAGGCCCGCATCCGCACGCAGATGTCCGCGGCGCTGACACGACCGCAGCTCGAGCGTGCGGTGGCCGCCTTCACCGCGGTCGGCCGCGAGCTCGGCGTGCTGCGCGCATGAAGGGCGCGCGAGGCGTCACTGCGCCTCTGGGGAGCCTGCTACTCCTCCTCGCGGGCGGACCCGCATCACCCGCCGATACCCCGCAGGTGACCGTATCACTGGTCGAGACCGATCCCGCGAGCCCGGCCACTCTCCACGGCACCGACAACGTCTACGTGCACGTCCACTACAGCGCGAGCGCCCCGATCAAGATCTGGGTGCGCCCCTACTTCCAGGGGCACACCGCCGCAGCCATGACCATGGGCTCACCCGTCTACCCGGCCGGAGAAGGTGAAGCCTTCGGGTGGTTCGCGTTCCGCGGCGCCGGCCGGGTGGACTCCATCCACCTCGAGGTGGCCACCGAGCGCTCCGGCTACCCCTTCACGGAGCAGGCCTTCCCGGCGGACTACAGCTGGGACGGCGCGCCCGGAGCGTGGCACGAGCCGGCGGCCTGGGTGGCACCCTTCCAGGAGCAGGAGAAACAGCGGGAGAAGGAGGCTTACCAGCGCTATGCCAAGCAGCCCCTCGGGGTCGCCGGCGACATCGCCCTGGCGGTGTTCGGCGTCATTGTGCTCGCTTCGCTCGCGGTATGCTTCCTGTGGCCGCTGTGGGCACTGCTGCGATGGCGCGGCAGATGGCGGGTGCTCGCGGCGATTCCGCTGCTGTTCGTGGCGCTATGGGTCATCAAGGACATCGTGGAGATCTCCGCGGATCCCACCTCGCACAATCTCCTGCCGTTCGAGGTCGTTGAAGCGGCCGTACCCGTCGCCATATTCATGAGCGTTCTTTGGGTATTGCGCCGCAGGGCATTCGGTGCGGTGAGCTGACAGGTCCCCTTCGTCGAGGTGGTGCAATGAAAGCACTGGTTAAGCAGCAGGCAGCGCCCGGAATCTGGCTCACGGACATTCCCGAGCCCAAGGTCGGGCACAACGACGTGCTGATCGAGATCGCCAAGACCGCGATCTGCGGCACCGACATGCACATCTACAACTGGGATGCCTGGGCGCAGAAAACCATCCCGGTGCCGATGGCGGTCGGACACGAGTACTGCGGGCGGATCGTCGAGGTGGGCTCGGAGGTCAAGGGCCTCAAGCCCGGTGACCGGGTCTCGGGCGAAGGGCACATCACCTGCGGCTACTGCCGCAACTGCCGTGCCGGCCGGCGGCACCTGTGCAAGAACACCGTCGGTGTCGGCGTCAACCGGCCGGGCGCGTTCGCCGAGTACCTGGCGATCCCGGCCTTCAACGCCTTCAAGCTCCCGGACTCGATCACGGACGACATCGCCTCCATTCTCGACCCCTTCGGCAACGCGACTCACACGGCGCTCGCCTTCAACATGGTGGGCGAGGACGTCCTGATCACGGGCGCCGGCCCGATCGGCATCATGGCGACGGCGATCGCGCGCTTCACCGGCGCGCGGCACATCGTGGTCACCGACGTCAACGACTATCGCCTGGAGCTCGCGCGTCGGATGGGCGCAACCCGTGCCATCAACGTGGCTCGCGGCGAGTCGCTCGATCAGACCATGAAGGAACTGGAGATATTTGGGGGCTGGGACGTCGGGCTCGAGATGTCGGGCAACGTGGCGGCATTCCGCGAGATGCTGCGCACGATGTTTCACGGCGGCTCAATCGCGATCCTCGGCATCCCGCCCGGGGAAATGGCGATCGACTGGAATCAGGTGATCTTCAAGGGCCTGACGCTCAAGGGCATCTACGGCCGGGAGATGTTCGAGACCTGGTACAAAATGGCGAGCATGCTGCAGTCGGGCCTGAAGCTCGACCCGATCATCACCCACCACTTCCCGATCCAGGAATTCCAGCAGGGATTCGAGACGATGGGATCGGGGAAGTCGGGGAAGGTCATCCTCGACTGGGGAACCCTGTAGATGGGCCCGCGGGCCGGATGCGGACAGGTCCCTGCGCTGATAGTCCTCTGCGCAATAGTTAGTCACTCGACTAACTGTGGAGTCTCAGCAGATTGTTCCTGCTGAGGCCGATTCTGCTCATGGGTGGCTGCCCTGCCAGGGAGGCATGAGGGCGATGCCAATTGTAGCCGTGTAGCCAGCGAGGCAAGTCCGCGAAGCGATGTTCGGAG
>DATIXU010000036.1:0-22474 GCA_035518275.1 Steroidobacteraceae bacterium | reverse complement strand
GCTCCGGGTCCGTGCGCGAGGCGTGGCTGGCCGCCGCCGCAGCCGCCGCGCTGCTTACGACGACGGCACCGGCTGCGCGTGCCGATGAACCTGACGCCGCGGCCCGCACCCACGCGCAGCGGGTCGCCGTCACCGTGTGCGGCACGTGCCACGGCCCGCAAGGCAACAGCACGAACCCCAAGTACCCGCGGCTCGCGGGGCAGAAGGCCAATTACCTGGCGGCGCAGCTCAAGGCGTTCCGCGCGCAGACGCGGGGCGATCCGGATGCGATCGGCTACATGTGGGGCATGGCGAGTCAGCTGGACGACGACACCATTCAGGCGCTGGCCGCCTACTACGCCGCGCAGAAAGCCGAGCCGAGCGCGAGCAGCGCCTCCGCGACCGTGAGCCGCGGACGCCAGATCTACCAGCAGGGCGTCGCCGCGCAGGGAGTACCGGCCTGCGCGAGCTGCCACGGGCCAGACGCCCACGGGCTGCAGGAATTCCCGCGGCTCGCGGGGCAGCACGCCCAATACGTGCTGAAGCAGCTCGCCTCCTTCCAGAGCAACATGCGCAAAGTGGCCATCATGCACGGCGTGGCGCAGAACCTGAATCTCGACGACATGGACGCGGTCGCCGCGTTCCTCGAGACTCAGCGCTGAGCAAGCACTGCCGCCGTGAGTCCGATCCGCCGCATTCTCGCCGCCGTCAAGGACCCGCAGGCCCGCAGGCTCCCCGGAGTCCGCAAAGCGGCGCGCCTGGCGGCGGCTTTGCGCGCCGAGCTCATCCTGTTCCACGCCATCGCCGAGCCGCTCTACGTCGGCGGCATCGATGGCGATCTTTCGCTGCTCTACGACAACCCGCCGGATATCGAGCGTCGCACCCGCGAGGCGCACAGCGAGCGGCTGGAGCGCATCGCGCGGCGGCTGCGGCGGACGGGGCTGAAGGTCGCGGTGAGCGTCGCATGGGATTACCCGGCATACGAAGCCGTGATTCGCGAAGCCGTGCGCCTCGGCGCCGGCCTGATCGTGGCCGAGCGGCATCCGGGGCGGCACCTGGCGGCGGGCCTGCTGCATCTCAACGACTGGGAGCTGCTGCGCCGCAGCCCCATGCCGGTGCTGCTCGTCAAGCACGCGCGCCCGTACCGTCAGCCGGTGGTGCTGGCCGCCGTCGATCCAGAGCATACCTATGAGAAACCAACACGGCTCGATCAGCAGATTCTGCGCCTCGGGGCGACGGTCGCGGGCGCGCTCGGCGGCGCCCTGCATGCGGCTTATGCCTACGTACCGCTGCCGCTGACGGCCTTCTCGGCGGGCGCGCTCTCGGACCGCGAGGTTCTCGGACTGGAAGCGCGGGCGGCGCGCGCGGCGCAGGCCAGGCTGCAGCGCACGGTCCGCGGCGTCGGAATCCCGCGCAGCCGCCAGCACGTCCTCGGCCGCCATCCCGTCGATGCGATTCCACAGCTCGCGGGCCGCACCCGCTGCTCCATCGTCGTGATGGGCGCGATCTCGCGCTCGGGTTTCAGACGGCTGCTGATCGGCAACACCGCCGAGCGTGTGCTGGACCACCTCAACTGCGACATGCTGATCGTCAAACCCGCCGGGCTCGTCAGGCCGCCGCCGCGGGCGCGCCGGGGCGCCCGCTACTTCGGCATGCAACCCAGGCTCTACTGAGAGCCCTCTAGGACCCGCGCCGCGACTGCCACATCCAGTCGCGCACCTCGGGCAGATCCTCGCCTGCGCGCACGATGTAATCGTGATGCTGCGAGAGCTTATCGCGCATCAGCTGGCGAACGTGCGCCGCGCGGTAGCCGAGGCCCTTCACCCGGTCGATCACATCGATCACGAGGTGAAAGCGGTCGAGGTCGTTGCGCACCACCATGTCGAAAGGCGTGGTGGTACTGCCCTCCTCCTTGTAGCCACGCACGTGGAGGTTGGCGTGGTTGGT
Organism: Steroidobacteraceae bacterium; assembly: GCA_035518275.1. GTDB lineage: Bacteria > Pseudomonadota > Gammaproteobacteria > Steroidobacterales > Steroidobacteraceae > 13-2-20CM-66-19. The sequence continues at coordinate 20,548 of DATIXU010000036.1, read as the reverse complement.
GCGCCGGTAGGTGAGCCGGTGGATGAGCCATGGGTAACCGTGATAGGCGAAGATGACCGGCCGGTCGGTCGTGAACAGCGCGTCGAACTCGGTGGCGCTCAAGCCCCGCGGATGCTCCTCGCGCGGCTGCAGCGTCATGAGATCGACGACGTTTACCACGCGGACCCTGAGGTCCGGAAGATGCCGGCGCAGCAGATCGACCGCCGCGAGCGTCTCGAGCGTCGGCACGTCGCCGGCACAGCTGAGCACCACGTCCGGAGAGCCGTCGCCGTCGTTGCTGGCGAACTCCAGCATGCCGATGCCGGCCTCGCAATGGCGCGCGGCGGCCTCCATCGTAAGCCACTGCGGCTCGCTGTTCTTGCCGGCGACGATGACGTTCACCCGGTCGCGGCTCTTCAGGCAGTGCTCGGCGACGCACAGCAGCGTATTGGCATCGGGTGGCAGGTAGACGCGCACCACGTCCGCCTTCTTGTTGACGACCACGTCGATGAAGCCCGGATCCTGGTGGGAGAAGCCGTTGTGGTCCTGGCGCCAGACGTGCGAGCTGAGCAGGATGTTGAGCGCCGGGATCGACTGCCGCCAGGGGATGCGGCTTGCGGCATCGAGCCACTTGGCGTGCTGATTGAACATCGAGTCGACGATGTGGATGAACGCCTCGTAGCAGGAAAAGAGGCCATGCCGCCCGGTGAGCAGGTAACCCTCGAGCCAGCCCTGGCACTGATGCTCGGACAGCACCTCCATCACCCGGCCGTCGGCGCTCAGGTGATCGTCGCCGGGCTTGGAGTCCGCGACCCAGGTCCGGTCGGTCACCTCAAATACCGCATCGAGACGGTTGGAGGCGGTCTCGTCGGGACCAAACAGGCGGAAGTTGCGGGCCCCGGAGTTGATGCGCAGCACCTCGCGCAGCCACATCCCGAGCACACGGGTGGCTTCCGCGGCGGCCTTGCCCGGGCGCTCCACCGGCACGGCGAAGGGCGCGATCGCGGGCAGCTCGAGCGGCGCTGAGTGCGCCCCGCCGTTGGCGTGCGGATTGCTGCCCATGCGACGCTCGGCGCGTGGCGTGAGCTCGAGGAGGTGCGCGCGCGGCGCGCCGTCCGAATCAAACAGCTCCTCCGGCTGGTAGCTGCGCATCCACTGCTCGAGCAGGCGCAGATGCGCGGGGTTGGAGCGCACCTCGGCGAGCGGCACCTGATGTGCGCGCCACGTGCCTTCGACCTGAACGCCGTCGACGGTCTTCGGTCCCGTCCAGCCCTTGGGGCTCTGCAGCACGATCATCGGCCAGCGCGGTCGCAGTACGGCCCCTCCGCCGCGGGCGCGCTCGCGGATCGCGGCGATCTCATCGAGCACACGCTCGAGCGTCGTGGCCATCTGCGCGTGCATCGACCACGGCTCGGCGCCCGCCACGAAGTATGGTCGCCAGCCGTAGCCGGTCAGCAGGCTCTCGAGCTCCGCGCGCGGGATGCGCGCCAGCACCGTGGGGTTGGCAATCTTGTAGCCGTTGAGATGGAGTATCGGCAGCACTACGCCGTCACTGCGCGGGTTGAGGAACTTGTTGGAATGCCATCCGGTCGCGAGCGGCCCGGTCTCCGCTTCCCCATCGCCCACTACGCAGGCGACGATGAGCTCCGGGTTGTCGAAGGCTGCGCCGAAGGCGTGGGCGAGCGAGTAGCCGAGCTCCCCGCCCTCGTGGATCGAGCCGGGGACGTCCGGAGCGCAGTGACTCGGAATCCCGCCGGGGAAGGAGAACTGCCGGAACAGCCGGCGCATGCCCTCGGCGTTGCGCGGCACCTCGGGATAGAGCTCGCTGTAGCTGCCCTCGAGCCAGGTGTTGGCGACCAGCGCAGGTCCGCCATGACCGGGACCAATGATCGGCAGGATGCTCAGGTCGCGCGCCCTGATCACCCGATTCAGGTGCGCGTAGAGAAAGTTGAGTCCGGGCGTGGTGCCCCAGTGACCGAGCAGTCGCGGCTTGATGTGCTCCGGCCGCAGCGGCTCAGTCAGCAGCGGGTTGTCGAGCAGATAAACCTGGCCTACGGAAAGGTAATTCGCGGCGCACCACCACGCATGCACGCGCTGCAGCTCATCCGTGCTCATGTAAGTCGCCTCCGGCACCCAACGGCCTGACATCGTAACTCTATCGCGTCAGGGACGGCCGCAGGCCGGAAGCTCGTTGCGCGGGTGATCAGTGCCGCTGGGCTGAGGCCGGCACCTCGGGAGTCAGGACCAGCGGCAGTCCAGCCGTCTCAGTCCTCAGCCGCGGCTCAGGGACAGGCGCATGCACCAGGGGCTCCTGTTCCCGGTACGCGTACCAGTCGACGCAGCCGTAGCCTACACCCCGCTCGTCCGCCTCGAGCGTGAACGGATCGAGCTCTGCGATGCGCCGGTCTGGCCGGCGAAGTGCCTGTGTGACAGCGTTCATCGGGCTGCTCCTCGTCACTTGCCCTTCATTTCACGTCTGCATATTTCACCAGCACTCGCTCGCCCACCATACGAACTAGCGCGTAAGCACGTGAAAACCCGGCTACGCACTTTCCACGATGCTGCTGCGCGGGGCCTCACCTAGAGTCCTCCTGCGCTCTTGCCGCCTGGAGAAATCGGTATGTCCGGCCGCATCCGGCACCTGCTCGTGGCCATTCATGACCTGCGGCATGCGCCGCGGGCCCAATTGCGCAAGGCGGGGAGCCTTGCCCGGGCCGCGGGCGCCAGGGTGGAGTTATTTCACGTCATCGACGAGCCGGATCCCGCTGCGAGCTGGCCGGAGACGGGGACGGCGGAGTTCGTGACCAGGCGCCGCGCGGCGATCGCCGCGGGGAGCCTGCGCAAGCTCGAGCGGCTCGCGCGCGACCCGGCGTTCCGCGGCGTGCGGGTGAGCTGCAGGGCGAGTTGGGACTATCCGCCGCACGAGGCGATCGTGCGCCGTGCGCTGGCGAGCCGCGCCGATCTCGTGGTCGCGGCAACGCGGCATCATGTGCCGGGCGCGCGGCTGCTCCTGCGCAACACCGACTGGGAGCTGATCCGGCATTGTCCGGTGCCGTTGCTGCTGGTCAAGTCCTCACGCGACTACCAGCGCCCGGCGATCCTCGCCGCGGTCGATCCGTTCCACGCCCATGCGCGCCCGGCGGATCTCGACGCGCGGCTGCTGACCGCCGGCAAAAGCTGCGCGCAGCTGCTGCACGGCAAGCTGCACGTGTTTCACAGCTACATGCCTCTCATCAACGTCGCCATGGGGCCGATCAGCACCGCGCCGATGCTGACCATACCGCCGGAGCTGGAAGACGAGCACGGCGCGCAGATTACCCGCGCGATCGACCGCCTGGCGGCGAGCGCCGGCGTGCCGCGGGCCCGGCGCCACGTCCACATGGGCGACGTGGCCGGAGAGCTCGCCGCTGCCACGCGCGACACGCGCGCCGGCGTGGTGGTCATGGGGGCCGTCTCCCGCTCGGCGCTCAAGCGATTATTCATCGGCAACGCAGCCGAGCGGGTTCTCGATGACCTCGAGTGCGACGTCCTGATCGTGAAGCCCCGCGGATTCAAATCGACGGTGAGCCGCCGGCCGGCCGTTGCCGCGGCGGCATAGCGCCTCCTCAGCTCAGAACTTCACCATCACGCCGGCACCCCAGACCACCTCGCGGGTGCGCAGATCCGGGTACCACACGCCGCCTTCGCTGGCGCAGTTGTCGGCGCCGATGACGCTGCCGTTGTTGCACACGTAGCTCGAGGGCGAGCCGGTGTTGGCGCACCGGCCGGGTTCGTCACCACGCCGACGATTGCTCCGACGCTCGGCTCGGCGGCGCGCACCTGCGGCAGCGCCAGACCGAGAACGAGCACACACAATAAGCGTCGCCAATTGTTCATCTTCATGACGTCCCTTTACCAATGACCTCGAGAATCCTGCGCGCACCGTCAAGTGCCGGGCGTCAGGAACGCGCGCTCATCACGCGCCCGAGACCGCCGACGCGCAGCGCATCCGCACGCTCCCTGAAGAACCGCGCGTTGATCTCGTCGGGCCCGAGATCCTCGAGTTGACGGAATCCGAGCGAGCGCAGCTCCCCGGCGAGCCCGCGCGGATCGAAGAAGCTCTTCCAGGGCTCGCCCGCGCCCGCGACGCGGCGCATCATGGCGCGCACCACCACGCGCCGGACGGGGCCCAGCGTCGCAGGCGGAACCGCATAGTCAAACACCACGCCGCTCCCCGCCGGGAGGCCGGCGATGTAGCCGAGTGTGCCGAGGATCGCGGCGCGCGTCAGATACATGGTCACGCCGAGCCAGGAGAAGAAGGCCGGCTCGCAGGCGCGGAAGCCGGCGCCCGCGAGTTGCTCGGAGAGCCTGTCGCTTTCGAAGTCGAGCGGCACGAAGCTGAGCGCTGCGGGCGGCACGAGAGATGCCGCGGCGAGCTGGCGGCGCTTCCACGCCTGGGTCGCCGGATGGTCCACTTCGAAGACTCTGAGCCCTGATGCAGGGTACGGGTTGCGGTATGCAAAAGTGTCGAGGCCGGCGCCGAGCACCACGTACTGCCGCACGCCGCGGCGCATACCTTCGGCGAGCGCCTCCTCGGCCGCGCGGCTGCGCGCCACGAGAAAAGCGCGCAGATGGCGCGACGGCGGCAGGTTGTAGCGCAATGCGCCGGCACGGATTTGGGCGAGCCCCCGCTCACCGACGATCGCAAGCGCGACCGGGTCCTCGAGCACGGGCGGCCGGTCGAGGATCTGGTGGGCCGCCCTGCTGAGCGCCACACGCCAGGCGGTGAGGCTCGGCTGGTCCTTCACCTCGCCGGGCCCGGCGTGCGTCCCTGACGTGCGCGGCCTAGCAGATAGCCGGCGGCGAACGGCAGTCCCAGCACCACGACCGCGAGCACGATGAGAAGCAGCAGTACTTCCGCGGCCAGCTCGCGCAGCTGCGCTCCGCTGTCCTTGACCACGCGGCTCGAGATCCGGGCGGCATCCTCAGCGACGGCCTGGCGCTCGACATCGAGCTGCGCCATAACCGCCGAGCGCTCGCTCTGCAGCTCGGCGAACAGCGCGAGGCGCTCGTCGAGCTGGCGGATCGCGGCCTGGACTTCGCCGCGCGTATAGCCCGACTCGCGCAGCGCCAGCTCGGTCTTGTGCATCATCTGCGCCGGAAGGGTGTCACCGTAGATCGCCATCCGGTCGGCGGCATCCGCCATGGCCTCGGGGATCGTGCCGAGGGAGTCGACCAGCCTGGCGTCGCCTCCCTGCTCGCGGCTCCAGAGCTCGACGATCGACGGCCGTGCGAAGGTCAGGTCCGCGAGCGGATGCTCGCGCACGTACCTGTCGACGAACGTCTGATAGGTGGCGAAGTCGTGCGGCGATAGCAGCCGGCGCGCCTGCGCATCGGCAGCGTAATTGTCGGAGAGATTCCGCACCGCCTGCTGGTGCGCGCCGAACAGGGTGCCGCCCGGAGCCCCCGCGCCAGTGAAGGCCTGCATCTGCACGGCGAGCGCCCAGGTATCGAGCAGGCTCATCATCGGCACGAGACGCGTGGCGGCGCGCCGGCTCTCACTGACCGCCGCGATCTCCCAGCGCAGACTGTTCTCGAGCACCCTCGGGTCGTGCTCGGAGGCGGCGATGTCGTCGCCACAGCGGCTCACCGAGGTCACGAACTGTGCCGACAGCTCGCGGGTCAGGATGCGGGCGTTCAGATCGCGGGGCGAGAGCGGGCGCTCCGGGCTCCTGAGACTGATGAGCGAGCAGGAGGACAGCGTGAGCGACAGGGCGCAGCACAGAACTATGCGCGCGCAGGTGGCCGGGTCTCGCCGCTCCATGGCCACAAACTATACACTGCCGCTGCACGGCGGCCGGATCACCCTTGACACGCGCCGTGCCTCGGACCGAAGGTGACGCCGTGAGCACTCAGGCCGGACCCTCGCCGCTCGTCATGATGAGCGCGGTGGAACTGGCGCGCGCGATCCGCGCGCGAACCGTGTCGTGCGCCGAGGTGATGGCGACCTACCTCGACCACATCGGCAGCCTCAATTCCCGGGTCAACGCGCTGGTCTCGCTGCAGGAGGCGGATGCCCTGATGCAGCAGGCGCGCGTGCGCGACGCCGAGCTCGCCCGCGGTGAATACCTCGGTCGGATGCACGGCCTGCCGCACGCGGTCAAGGACCTGGCCTTCACGGCCGGCATCCGCACCACGCGCGGCTCGCCGCTACTCGATGCGGTACCCGACTACGACTCCATCCTGGTCGAGCGGCTGAAACAGCAGGGCGCGATCCTCATCGGCAAAACCAACACCGCGGAGCTCGGCCTCGGCTCGCAGACCTACAACCCGGTGTTCGGCACTACTCTGAACGCCTACCACCCCGGCAAGACCGCCGGTGGCAGCAGCGGCGGAGCGGCGGTCGCGCTGGCGCTGCGCATGGTGCCGGTGGCCGACGGCAGCGACATGATGGGATCGCTGCGCAATCCCGCCGCCTATAATAATGTGTTCGGATTCCGGCCCTCGTTCGGGCGGGTGCCCGCCGCCGGCGAGGAGCTGTTCCTCGACCATCTCTCCGAGTGGGGCGCCATGGGCCGCAGCGTCCCGGACATCGCCATGCTGATGAGCGTCATCTCCGGCCCCGACCCGCGCGCGCCGTTCTCCGCCGGCGAGGACCCCGCGGAATTCCTGCAGCCGCTCGAGCGCAGCCTGAACGGCGTGCGCCTTGGATGGCTCGGCGACCTCGGCGGTTATCTGCCGATCGAGCCTGGAGTGCTGGAGCTCTGCCGCTCGGCGTGCGCGGTGTTCGAGAGGCTCGGCTGCACGGTCGAGGAAGCGACCCTGCCCTGCTCGCCCGCCGCGCTCTGGGAGGCGTGGGTCCAGCTCCGGCACTGGCTCGTGGCCGGCGAGCTCGAGGCGCTCTACCGCGAGGCCGTCACCCGCGCGCGCCTGAAGCCCGAGGCACGCTGGGAGGTGGAGAGCGCACAGCGGCTGACCGCGCTCGATGTCTATCGGGCATCGGCGGCGCGCTCGCGCTGGTACACGGCCGCGCGGGCGCTGTTCGAGCGCTACGAGCTGCTGCTGCTGCCGAGCGCGCAGCTGTTTCCCTTCGACGCCGCGACGCAGTGGCCGCGCACCGTCAACGGAGTCGCGATGGATACCTACCACCGCTGGATGGAGGTGGTGGTGCCGGCAAGTCTCCTCGGCGGCCCGGTGCTCAACGTGCCGGTCGGGTTCGGAGCGCAGGATCTGCCGATGGGGATGCAGCTCATCGGCCGCCGTCACGCGGACCTCGCGGTGCTGCAGCTCGGCCACGCCTACGATCTCGAGACGCGCTGGGTCAGTCAGCGGCTGCCGCCACTCCTGGCCTAAAAGCCCGCAGGCCGCTCGTCCGCCAGCGCGAGACTCTGCTCGAGCGCCAGGCCGACGCGCGCGATCGTCCCCTCATCGAAGAGGCGCCCAATGAGCGTCACGCCGTGCGGCACGCGCCGCGGCGGATGGAACTTCGGCAGCGGGTGCTTGGGATCGGGCGCCCAATCGCTGCGCGCTTCGCTTACCCTCACGAAACCCGCGCGCAGGGTGAGCGACGGCAGGCCGGTGAAGTTTCCAATCGTCAGCGTCTCGTCGCGCAGTGACGGCACCAGCAGCAGGTCCACCCGCGCGAGAAGCTTCTGCATCTCCTCAGCCACGGCACGCCGCAGCCGGTCGGTCTGCACGAAATCGACCGCGGAGAGAAAGCGCGCCTGCCGAAAAGTGTTCGGCCAGGCATCCACGACCTGCATCTTGAGTGCCGCGTCCCTGCCGCTCACGGTGAGCTCCTCGAAGGCCGCGGCGGCCTCGGCGAACAGAATCGTGTTGAGATCGTCATAGGGCCAGTCGGGGATCGTGACCTCGACCGGCTCGAGGCCGAGCGCCGCCAGCTTCTCGAGCACCTGCCGGTCGACGTCGGTGGCGGGCTCCTCGCGCATCCAGCGTGCGAAGTAGCCGACCTTGAGGCCCCTGACGGGCGCCGCGGCGTCGAACTCGAGGGCGGCGGGTACGCTGCCGAGGTCGTCCGGATCGGGCCCGCCGATCGCCTTGAGCACCAGCATCACATCCTCGACGCTGCGTGCCATGGGACCGAGCTTGTCGAGCGACCAGCACAGAGTCATCGCTCCGCTCCTCGGCACGCGGCCGAAGGTAGGGCGCAGCCCCGTGAGGCCACAGCGCATGCTGGGACTCACGATGCTGCCCTCGGTCTCGCTGCCGATCGAGAAGCCCACGAGGCCCGCCGCGGTCGCAGCTCCGGGACCTGCGCTCGAGCCGGAAGAGCCCTCTTCCGGCAGCCAGGGATTCATGGTCTGTCCGCCGAACCAGACGTCATTCAGCGCGAGCGCGCCCAAACTCAGCTTGGCAACCAGCACCGCGCCGGCCGCGCGCAGTCGGCGCACGACCGCCGCGTCCGCATCCGGCACACGCCCGGCGAACGGCTCCGCGCCGTAGGTGGTACGGATCCCCGCGGTATCGAGCAGGTCCTTGGCTCCCCAGGGAACTCCGTGCAGGGGTCCCCGGTAGTTGCCCGCGGCGATCTCCCGGTCGGCGCGCTGCGCCTGCTCGAGCGCCAGGTCACGAGTGAGGGTGATGACACAGCGCAGCCGCGGATCGAACCGCGCGATGCGCTCGAGGTAGATGCGCGTCAGCCGCTCGGAAGTCAAACGCCGCGACTCGATCCAGTGCGACAGCTTCCACACTGGCGCATAGGCGATGTCGGCGTCGGCGGCCGGCAGCTTGCCGGCATCGCGCCCGCTGCGGACGAAGCGGTCGCTCGAGGGCAGCGGCCCGTGACCGGGAAGCAGCGGATTCCAGGTCGAGTAGGGCGCGAGGGTCGGCGCCAGCGTCACCTTGCGGGGGCCGCTGCGACGCTCGTGGACGGTCGCCATGCTGCTGCGCCAGTTCTCGGCGGCCTGCGAGCGCTCGGCCGCCGTGAGCTCCACCATCACGAGCTTCGCGGCTTCCACGAAGGTCGCACCGCTCACCTCGGGACCGACCGCGGGCGCGGTGCCGAGTACCGGCGGGGAGCCGGGTACCGGCTCGGCGGCCGGCGCAGCCGGCGGCGGCGGCTCCCCCTCGCCGGCAGAGACCACCGCGGGCGCGAGCAGCGCGACCCCGGAACTCATGAGAAACTCGCGGCGCGTTCCTGACATGTGACCCCAGTCTAATGCCACCGAACAAGCCGCCGCATCCCCTGTCACTCGCCCTTTCCCTCGGGGCGCTCGGCGTGGTGTTCGGCGACATCGGCACGAGTCCGCTCTACACGTTCAAGACGGTGCTCGATCTCACCGGCGGTGACAACGCGCCGATCATCCTCGGGGTGGTGTCGCTGCTCGCGTGGACGTTGATCATCGTCACCAGCGTCAAGTACGCCGGCTTCGCGATGCGCATCGTCAACGACGGCGAGGGCGGCATCCTCGCCCTGATGGCGCTGCTCGGCGTCAAGCGCTACAAGCGCCCGCTGCTGGTCGCTATCGGCCTGTTCGGCGCCGCGCTCATCTACGGCGACGGCGCGATCACGCCGGCGATCTCGGTGCTGTCGGCGCTCGAGGGCCTCACCCTGGTCGAGCACTCGCTGCAACCCTACGTGCTGCCGCTCACCGTGGTGGTGCTGCTCGCTCTGTTCGTGGTGCAGCCACTCGGCACCGCGCGCATCGGCCGCGCCCTCGGCCCGGTGATGGCGCTGTGGTTCGTGACCATCGCCGTGCTCGGCATCGCGGGCATCGCACGGCACCCGGCCGTGCTGTGGGCGCTCAACCCCTGGTGCGCGCTCGAGTATCTGCGCCACGGCGGGCATGGCGCCTTCGCCGTGCTCGGCGGGGTATTCCTGTGCGTCACCGGCGCCGAGGCGCTGTATGCCGACATGGGCCACTTCGGCGCGCGGCCCATCAAGCTCTCCTGGGGCGCGCTGGTGTTCCCGAGCCTGGTGCTCAACTACGCCGGACAGGGAGCGATCGTGCTCGCCGGCGCCCCGACCGAGGGCAACATCTTCTATCGCCTGTGCCCGAGCGAGTGGCTGATGCCGCTGGTGCTGCTGTCGACGGTGGCCACCATCATCGCCAGCCAGTCGGTCATCACCGGGGCCTTCTCCATGACGCGCCAGGCGATCCAACTCGGCTGGATGCCGCGGCTGTGGGTGGCACAGACCTCCGATGAAGGCTACGGCCAGATCTACGTCGGCACGGTCAACTGGCTGCTGATGATCGTGACCGTGACTCTGGCGCTCGCGTTCCGTAAGTCCGACAACCTGGCCGGCGCCTACGGCATCGCCGTATCGGCCACGATGCTGCTCACCACGGCGCTGCTTTACACCGCGATGCGCGACATCTGGAAATGGGGGCTGGCGGCGAGCCTGGCGGTCGCGGGCCTGTTCTTCGTGGTCGACGGCAGCTTCTTCGCCTCCAACATGCTGAAGCTCCTCGACGGCGGCTACGTGCCGCTGCTGCTCGCCGCCGCGGTCTACGCGGTCATGTTCATCTGGCACCGGGGCATCGTTGCCACGGCCAGGCGCGTGCACGAGAACCCGCTGCCGGTCGCGGCCTTCTTCGCCGGGATCGAGCGCGATCGCGTGGCGCGTGTGCCGGGCACCGCCGTGTTCCTCACACGCGTGAAGGACGCGACGCCGCCCGTCATGCTCTGGTACGTGCGCCACAGTCACGCGCTGCACGAGAAAGTCATCGCGGTGACGCTCGAGACGGCCTCCGTCCCCCGGATCGCGCCGGAGGAGCGCATCCAGCTCGCGCAGCCGGTCGCCAACTTCTGGGTAGCGAGCGTCTGCTACGGTTTCATGGAGCGGCCGAACATGCCGGACCTCATGCGGCAGCTCGCCGCCCGCGGTTGCGGCGTAGTGCCGGAGAAGCTCACCTACTTCGTCGGCTCCGAACGCATCGTGCCGCGCGAGCAGGGCGGGCTGCCGCGCTGGATGGAGGCGATCTTCAGCTTCCTGCTGCGCAACGCCACGCACATGCCGGATTACCTCAATGTGCCGCGCGAGCAGCTCATCGATCTCGGGCGGCAGATCTCGATTTAGGCCCACCGCGGCGAGCTCGCTTATACTTATCGGTCTGAGGGGAATGGCGCCCAGGGGAAGCCAGATGACTCTATTGCGCGTCGCCGCAGCAGTTGCGGCGCTGCTGGCGTTGCCGTTCGCGTCCGCGAAGGCCGCCGTCGATCCCTGCGCGGCCTTCTCCTGGGACGTGCACCACGAGCGCGATCTCTTCAGCAAGCAGCCGATCGACCTCGCGAGCGGCAAGGCCATCGCCGACTCACCGACGCTGACTCCCGACCGCCTCTATGAGCTCGAGCTGCGGGCACAACCGGAGGTCACTTTCAGCGCGCCGCCGAGCCGGACCTGGCCCGAGGAGGCCACCTACGCCGGGATGGCGCGGCTCACCGTCGAGACCGCGGGCGTCTACCGCTTCGCGCTCGATCAGCCGGCCTGGGTGGACGTAGTCGTGGGCGGCGCCGTGCTGCAATCGCGTGACTCGCAGGGGCGGGTCGGCTGCAGCACACCCTACAAGATCGTCGAGTTCGCGCTGCCGGCCGGCAAACCGCTGGTGCTCGAGTTCAGCGCGAGCGTGACACCCTCGCTCAGGGTGACCGTGACCCGCTCCCCGACCCAGACGCCCTGAAGCCGCCGCGACCGCGTTAGTCTAGGCGGATGCCTGAGCTGACGGACAAGGCGGCCGCCGTCGACCCCGGCAGCGTGCCCGCGCCGGCCTCGCCGTGGAGCGCGCTGCACCAGCGCGTTTTCCGCTGGCTGTGGATCGCCACGGTGGTCTCGAACGTCGGCGGGTGGCTCTACAACGCCGCCTCCGGCTGGCTGATGACCAACCTCGATGCCGACCCGTTCATCGTCTCGCTGGTCCAGGTCGCCAACAGTGCGCCGCTGTTCCTGTTCGCGCTGCCCGCGGGTGCGCTCGCCGACCTGACCGATAAGCGCCGTTTCATCCTGGTGCTCGAGATCCTCACCACGCTGCTGTGCGCAGTCTTTGCCGCATTGGTGGCGCTCAACCGGGTGACGCCGGCGCTGCTCCTGCTCTTCATCTTCCTGGTCGGGACGCTCGGGGCCGTCGAGACGCCGGCGTGGCAGGCGATCACGCCGCTCCTGGTACCGAAGGCGTCGCTCTCCTCCGCCATCGCCCTCAACAGTGTCGGCGTCAACTTGAGTCGCGTCATAGGGCCAGCGCTTGCCGGAATCATCATCCTCGGCGCCGGCATCGCCGCACCCTTCTGGCTGAACGCGGTGAGCAACGCCGGCGTGATCGCGGTCATTCTCTGGTGGCGGCCGCCGGCGCGACACCCACGCGCCCTGCCCCCCGAGCATCTCTCGAGTGCCATGCGCGCCGGCGTGCGCTACGCGCGCTATCACGGCACCCTGCGCGCGACGCTGGCGCGCGCGGTGGGATTCTTTCTGTTTGCGAGCGCCTACTGGGCGCTGTTGCCGGTTCTGGCGCGCAGCCAGCTGAAGGGCAGCGCCACTCTCTACGGCGTGCTGCTCGCGACGCTCGGCGCCGGCGCAGTCGGCGGCGCGCTGTTCCTGCCGCGCCTCAAGGCGAGCCTCGGGCCCGACCGCCTGGTGGCGCTCGGCGAGCTCGGCACCGCGCTCGCGCTGGCGCTGTTCGCAGCCGCACACGCGGCGCCGTTGGCGCTGCTCGCATGCCTGCTCGCAGGCGCTGCCTGGATCATGGCGCTCGCGGTTCTCAACGTCTCGGCGCAACTCGCGCTGCCGGAGTGGGTGCGGGGCCGGGGACTTGCCGTCTATGCGACGGTGTTCTTCGGAACCATGAGCTTTGGGAGCGCCTGCTGGGGATTCCTCGGCTCGCATCTCGGGCTGCAGCCGGCGCATCTCATCGCCGCGGCCGGCGCACTCCTCGCCATCCCGCTCACCTGGCGCTGGAAGCTGCGCGGCGGCGCCGAACAGGACCTCACTCCCTCGATGCACTGGCCCGCCCCGGTGCTGGCCGAGGCGGTCGAGGGCGACGCCGGACCGGTGCTGGTGAGCATCGAATACCGCATCGATCCCAAGAACCGGGATGCCTTCGTCGGCGCCCTCACCCGCCTCGCCCGCACCCGCCGGCGCGACGGCGCCTACTCCTGGGGCGTGTTTCAGGACACGGCGCACGCGGGGAGGTTCGTCGAGACTTTTCTGGTCGATTCATGGCTCGAGCACCTGCGTCAGCACGAGCGCTTCACGCGCGCCGATCGCGCGCTCGAGGACCGCGTGCGCAGCTTCACGCACGAGGCGCCGCGTGTCACCCACTACATCGCCGCCGCGACCTGAAGGCGCGGGCGAGGATGTCGGCGGCTAGGTCTGGCTGCCGCGCAGATGCACTTCGCGCTGCGGGAAGGGCATGACGACGCCGCGGGCGCGGAAGGCCTCGAGCACTGCGGCACACACCTCGCCGCCGGCCGCGCCCTGATCCTCCACCAGCACCCAGGGGCGCACGGCGAGCGCCACCGCGGACTCCCCGAGCTGCAGCGGCGCTACCACCGGCGCGGGGTCCTGGAGAATGCGCGGATTGGCCGCCAGCACCTCGCGGATGATGGCGAGCGCGGCCGTGAGATCGGTGTCGTAGGCGACCCCCACGGTGAAGTCGAGCTGACGCACCCGTCCGTAGTTATGCAGGATCTCGCCGACGATCTTGCGGTTCGGGATCACGACCCGCGAGCGGTCGAGGTGCACGAGCGTGGTGCTGAAGAGCGTAATGCTCTCCACCGCCCCCTCGACCCCGGCGATCGCGATGTACTCGCCGACCTTGTAGGGCTTGGCGAAGATGATCGAGAGGCCGGCCACCACGTTGCTCAGGACCCCCTGGGTGGCGAGCGCCACTCCGGCCCCCGCGACGCCGAGCCCCGCCACCAGCGGCAGTAGCTCCACTCCGAGGTTCTGCAGCGCCATGATCGCAAACAGCAGCACGCACAGCGCCCAGACGATGCGCGTGAACAATGCGCGGATGGGCGGCTCGAGCTCGCGCCGCTCGAGCATGCGGGCAAAGCCGCCGCTCACCCATTTGCCGACGATGAACCCGGCTGTCAGGATCAGGATTGCCGTCAGCAGTCGCGGGCCGAAGCGGATCGCCATCTCGAGCATGGTGTCCTTCGCGTGGCTGATGGTCGCGACTTGCTCGTTCATGGGTGCCCTCCCCTGCGGCAACGACCCCGGGGAGTGTAACAAGGAGGGCGGCGCGAGAGGGTCGCTTCGGCGATGGTTAGGCACTTACCTAACTATTGCCTCAGGGACTATCACGCACGTCAGCGTTAAGGCATGTGCTCGCCGCGCGAGGCCACCAGGATCCGGTACCAGTCCTCGCGCGTCAGGTGCACCGAGTAGGCGGTGCGGGCCTCGCGGATGCGCGCGGGATTCTGGCTGCCGATGAGGGGAATTGGCCGCGCCGGGTGGGCCATGATCCAGGCGTAGGCCACCGCCGTGCGCGAGGTTCCGTCGCGCCGCGCAATTGCCTCGAGTGCGGCAATCACACGATCGGTGCGCGGGCTGTCGGACAACGCCCCCGTAGGCGTCGCCAGGCGGCCCTGCGCGAGCGGCGACCAGGCGAGCACACCGGTGCCGCGCCGCATGGCGGCATCGAGCGTGCCGTCGGAGAGCCCCTCGATGGCGAGCGGCGAGATCTCGTTCTGCACGCTCGCGATGGCAAATGGCAGATGGAAGGCGAGCGCCTCGAACTGTGCCGCGCTGTAGTTCGACACGCCCGCCGCCCGGATCTTGCCGGCGCGCCGCAGCTTCTCCAGGGCTTCGGCCACCTCGCTCGGGTGAGCGAGCAGATCCGGACGGTGGATCTGGTAGAGGTCGATGTGCTCGACGCCGAGGCGAGTGAGGGATGCCTCGCAGGCCGCGATCAGATGCGCAGCCGAGGAATCGTAGGGCACCGGCGGAGTGATGCCGGCCTTGGTGGCGAGCACCATGCGGTCGCGCAGCCGTGGTGCCTCGCGCAGCACGGCGCCGAGCAGCGACTCGGCGGTGCCGAAGCCGCTACCGCGCCGAAAGCCATAGACATCGGCCGTGTCGAACAGCGTACAGCCGGTCTCGAGCGCGGCTTCCACGCGCTCGCGCGGACTCGCCTCGCCCGGCTCGCCGAGACGCCACATGCCCCAGCCGAGCGGCGCGACGTTGAGGCCGCTCATGCCGAGCGCAATGCGTGCGTCCGCCGAGGGTCCGAGACTCATCACAGCCAGATAACCTCCACACGCTCGCCGCTTGCGGCCGCGCCCGCGTGCGCGGGCCGGCGGATGAGTGCATTCGCTGCGGCGAATACCGAGAGGAGCGATGTGTCCTGGTTGTCGCACGGGCGCACGCGCAGCTGCGCGTCTCCGCCGCGGGCGGCGACGGCGCGCAGGTAGAGCTCGCTGCCCGCGCTCGCCGCGATTTCGCCTTCGAGGATCGCCGTGTCACTGGCGTCATCCAGGTCGCGGCCGAGCAGGGCGGCGAGCAGCGGCCGCAGGAACAGGTGCGCACATACGAGCGCCGCCGCCGGATTGCCGGGCAGTCCCAACACCGGCCTGTCCGCGGCCCGCCCGAACCAGGTCGGCCGGCCCGGACGGATCGCGACGCGCTCGAACGCAACCTCGAGGCCCAGGCGCGCGAGAGACTGCTTCACGACATCGTAGTCGCCGACCGAGGCTCCGCCGATGACGACCAGGAGCTCGGCGCGCCGGAGCGCATCGGCCGCCGCTGCCGCGATCGCCGCCGTCGAGTCGGGACGGATCGCGAGACGCAGCGTCTCCCCGCCCCACTCCACGATCGCGGCACCCACCCCGAAGCTCACCGAGTCGTAGACCTGGTGAGCGGCGGCGGCCGCTCCGGGCTGAACCAGCTCATCCCCGGTGGCGAGCACGGCCACGCGCGGGCGCCGCGTCACCTCAAGGGCGGCGGTGCCGGAAGCCGCGATGAGAGCGATATGGCGCGCGTCGAGCCGCACACCCCGGCGCACCAGCACCTCGCCGGCGCCGAAGTCGACACCTGCCTCGCGGATGTTGCTGCGCGGGTGTGCGGGAACTTCGAGCGCTACCGCATCGCCCTCGCGCCGCGCGCGCTCCTGCGGCACGACCAGGTCGACACCCGGGGGAACCGCCGCGCCGGTGAAGATGCGGACCGCGCCGCGGGCGCGCATCGGTGCTCCGTCATAGGCGCGACCGGCCGCCGCCTCGCCGAGCACCGTGAAGGGTCCTGCGCCAAGATCCGCCGCGCGAACGCCGTAGCCGTCCATCGCGGAAGCGCGGAACGGTGGCTGCGCGCGCGTCGCAATCACCGCACCGGCAAGCGTCCGGCCACTCGATGCTTCGATGGCGACCGGCTCGGAGGGGAGCGGTTTGATGCCCGACAGGATCTGCGCGCGTGCCGCCGCCACGGTCAGCTCGGCCGGCGCCATGCGGACTCAATGCTCCTGGAAACGCGGCATGACTTCCACGATCGAGCAGGGGCGATGGCGGCTGTCGAGCTGGGGCTGGATCAGCCGGTCCCAGCCGTCGCGGCAGGCACCATTCGATCCCGGCAGTGCATAGATCACCGTGCCGCGCGCGAGGCCGGCGCACGCCCTTGACTGCAGTGTCGAGACGCCGACCGTCTCATAAGAGACGAGGTGCCAGAGCACGTTGAAGCCCTCGAGCTCCTTGTCGAAGAGCTCGCGCACCGCCTCGGGAGTGACGTCGCGTCCCGTGAGTCCGGTGCCGCCCGTCGTGATGATCACGTCGATGACCGGATCGTCGATCCAGCGGCGTACCTGCTCCTGGATGAGGCGCTTGTCGTCGCGCACCAGGGCGCGCGCGCCCAGGCGATGTCCCGCGGCACCGATGCGCTCGGCGAGCAGGTCGCCCGAGGTGTCGCTGGTTGCGTCGCGCGAATCGGAGATGGTGAGTACCGCGATGGCGAGCGGCGTGAAGGCGCGCGCCGGATCGATCCTGCCTCCCGGAGTCATTGGGCTAGCTTACCCGATCCCCCGTACGGGGCGAGCGCAGGCGAGACGCGGAGCCTCGCCAGCTCTCAGCTTGCGGACCCTCAGCGCGCGGCGGCGCCCGAGGTCTCGGCGCGGTAGCGCTCGCAGGTCGTATGCACCAGATCGCGCAGGAACGCCTTCTCGTACGAGCGCAGCAGATGCGCCTGATTGCGCTCGACGTAGGCGCCTACCAGATCGTGGTCGGTGGCGATGCTCAGCAGCTGACGGAGGGTGTCGGCATCCCACCGCCATGGCAGCTCGAGCTCACAGAACGCGTGGTTATAGGCGGCGAGCTCCGCGTCCAGGGTGTCGTTCGTTGCAGTCACCGTCTCCCCCCAGGGCCTGGATGGACAACGAGGACGAGCGTACGGCCGGTGCATACCAAAGAAAACTCAAAGCTTTCTATCCCGGGCATACGATTTCCTGTATACGTCTCGCGGTCCGGCGCGTATGCTGCCCGCCGCATGAAGCACGTGACGCTCCGGCAGCTGCGGGTTTTCCTGGCCGCGGCCCGTTATATGAACTTCTCGCGGGCCGCCGAAGAGCTGCACCTGACGCAGCCGGCGGTATCGACCCAGATCAAGGAGCTCGCCGCCGGCGTCGGACTGCCGCTGTTCGAGCGCATCGGCCGCCGCAGCTACCTGACCCCCGCGGGCATCGAGCTGCAGCAGTGCGCCAAGGCCATCGTGCACCGGCTGCGCGAAACCGAGGACACGCTCGCGCAGCTCAAGGGCATCACCGGCGGTCAGCTCAATGTCGCGGTCATCAGCGCCGGCGACTACTTTTTCCCGCGCTTGCTCGCGGCCTTCGGGGCCAGCCACCCGGGCATCACCTTCAATCTCACCGTCCATAACCGCGAAGGCCTGCTGCACCAGCTGGCCGACAATCTCACCGATCTCGCGATCATGGTGCGCCCACCGCGCGACATGGACATCGTCGCACTGCCCTTCGCGCCACATCCCTATGTGATCGTGGCGGCGCCCGATCATCCGCTGGCCGGGGCCAGGCAGATCCCGCGCGCGGCACTCAATCGCGAGCGCTTCGTGCAGCGCGAGCACGGCTCGGACACCTGGAACTCGATGCGCGAGGTATTCGGCCGGCAGTTCCCACGCCTCAACATCGCGATGCAGATCCAGAGCACCGAGACCATCAAGCAGGCGGTGGTCGCCGGGATGGGGATCGCGTTCCTCTCGGCCCATACCATCTCGCTCGACCTGCGCGCGGGCAATCTGGTGGTGCTCGACGTGCAGGACTTCCCGGCCATGCTCAGCTGGTACCTGGTGCACAACCGCACCAAGCGCCTGCCGCCGGTAGCGGCCGCTTTCAAGGAGTTCCTGCTGCGCGAGGGGGCGCCGCTCATCGAGCGGCTGGTGCACTTCGATTTCCCCACGCCGCCCGGCGCTGTGCGCGTTACGGCTGCCGCAAAGGCCTCACGGCGCGCGCGGCGCCCTTAATTCAATCGAGGAAATCGCAGTAGCGGTCGACGTGCGCGGCGAGATCGAGGGTGTGCTGGCGGGTGAGCCGCTCGGCGAGCTCGGTGTCGCGCCGCTCGAGCGCCTCGATGATCTTCAGGTGATCGATGATCGAGCGGGCGGCGCGGTTGTTCTGCGAGATCGTGGCGCGGCGGACGGCGCGCACGTGCAGGAACAGGTTCCGGGTCGCCTCCTCGATGAGGCGCGAGCCGCCGAGGCGGATGATCATCTGATGAAAGGCGATGTTGGCGTCCGAGTATTCGTCGAGGTGCTCGGCGGGCGGTGAGTTCTGGAACGAGTCGAACAGGTGCCGCAGCTTGCCGATCTCGGCATCCGGCGCGTGCAGCGTCGCCAGGCGCGCCGACATGCTCTCGAGCGCCGCCCACATCTGGATCATCTCGATGATCTCGCGCTTGGACTTGCGCACGATGAAGATGCCGCGGCGCGGCATCGTCCTGACGAAACCCTGCTGCTCGAGGATCGACAGCGCCTCGCGCACTGGCGTGCGGCTCACCCCGAGCGCGTGCATGAGCTCGCGCTCATCGAGGCGCAGCGGCTGGCGCTCGGTGTAGATGTCGGTGTTGGCGATCGCGTCCTTGATGCGCGCGTAGGCCTGGTCGCGCAGGCTGACGGAATTGAGCGGTCCGAGCGCGAGCCCGCCGGCAGTGCGCTTCTTGCGCAGTGTTGCGATCGCGCTCACTCGACCTTGCCCCTCATGTAGCTACGCCCGCGTTTTGTATCCCGGAAGGCCTTAGTACGGGATCCGTAAGAGTACGTGCGATCGTGCCCTTCGCACGCCCGCGAATGGTAACTCACTGTAGCAACCCAAGTGGTATATCAGATATCACGATACGCCAATTCGCCCCCAATTGGTGCGGGTGCGGCGGGCGGCAAAGCCTGACTGCCCCCTTTACGCTCACGTTGGCGCCCTTTCAATGGCGGGCGCGTCATATTGACAAGCCTGAGATATATCACATATGGTCGACCGCCATTCAAGACAGCGCACTACCCATGCACCATTCCAGGGCCTTGGGGAGCGATCCGATGCCTCCTCATTGGGCACCGATAAAAGAAGTCCGACGCTCGTACGTGTGATGACTCAAGCAATTCGCCAACCGGCCGACATCTTCTTTTCGTTCAGGGGGAGACAGCGATGATTACCGACTCGAAGCCTCAACAAAGCTCGGTTTTCGCCAATCCTTGGATACAGCTCGTCTTCGGCATCATCTGCATGGCCTCGGTGGCCAATCTGCAGTATGGCTGGACGCTGTTCGTCAATCCGATCGATGCGAAGTTCCACTGGGGACGCGCGGCGATCCAGGTGGCCTTCACCACTTTCGTGCTGATCGAGACCTGGCTGGTTCCGGTCGAGGGCTATCTGGTCGACAAGTTCGGGCCCCGACCGGTGGTCATCGGCGGCGGCGTCCTGGTGGCGATCGCGTGGGTCATGAACTCCTACGCCGACTCGCTGCCGGTGTTGTATGTGGCCGCGGCGATCGGCGGAGTCGGCACCGGCTGCGTCTATGGCACCTGCGTCGGCAACGCGCTCAAGTGGTTCCCGGGGCGCCGTGGGCTCGCCGCCGGCTTCACCGCCGCCGGCTTCGGCGCGGGCGCGGCGCTCACCGTCGTCCCGATCTCGCACATGATCTCTTCCGATGGCTATCAACACGCCTTCTTCTTCTTCGGACTTCTGCAGGGCGCCATCGTATTCATCGTGGGACTGGCGCTCCTGGCCCCGCCGCCGCAGATCCTGGCCGCCAAGGTCAAACCGAGCACGACTGCCTACGGCTACACGCCTCAGCAGGTGCTGCGCAGCCCGGTCTTCTACGTGCTCTACGTGATGTTCGTGCTGATCGCCGCCGGCGGGCTGACCATGACAGCGGCCGTGAAACCCATGGCCGCAGATTTGAAGGTGGACAAGATCCCGGTCGATCTCTTCGGAATCACGCTGGCGGCGGGCATATTCGCGGTGTCGTTGAGCCGCATCTTTGACGGCGTCGGCCGGCCGTTCTTTGGCTGGCTGTCGGATCAGATCGGCCGCGAGCACACCATGGCGCTCGCCTTCCTCATCGGCGCCGCGGCCCTGTTCAGCTTGAATCAGATCGGCGGCACCAATCCTGTGCTCTTCGTGCTGGTGACCGCGCTCTATTTCGGGGT
>DATIXU010000035.1:0-93639 GCA_035518275.1 Steroidobacteraceae bacterium | reverse complement strand
GGCATCGGCAGCCCCTTCGGCGAGCTCGCAGCAAGACAACTCCGCCACCTCATCGCTCTCGGACATACGCGAGCCAACGAAAGCAAGATCATCGAGGTCGCGAGACTCGAGCGGCCCGAAGCGTAGCAACTCTCTGCGGCGACGCGAAAGGTGGAGTTTGGGGGTCGTTTCACGGCAATTGCTTGCTAACTGATTGGATCAGAAGGTGCTGTCCAAGTATGAGGCCAGACTGCACAATTGCCCAATAGTCCCAGCACGCCGAGCTGGCGAACTTCCGATGTATGTCAGATTGAGATGCAAGCGCGGGCAATCGCGGAGACCATCGCAAGGAGCTGGCGCTCGGCAAACGCGCGCCGTTTATTCTACGGAGGTTCGCTGTCGCTCTCGGCGGACTCCGCCGCGACGCGCATCAGGATGTAACCCCGGACCCGACAGATGGGCAGTCTGCAACAACGCTTTGAGGCATTCATTAGAACGGTGCGCGGCTTCGAGAGCATCGATGAGCTGCTCAAAGACGTACACCTCGAAGGCAAGCAGCGAGCGGATTACTTGCTTTGGGATCGGCAAATCATCGTCGAGCAAAAAGTCCTCGTGAAGGATCCCGCCGACAAACCGCAAAAGTTCGTAAACAAACTCATGAGCCAAGGGCGGATTATCGTCTTCGGCAAAGTTTCTTCTGACTACATTTTCTCCCGTATGCCCGATGGTGACGAACAGAAGAAACGGATGTTTCTCAGCATTACGAAGGGACTGGAGGCTAAGTTCGCGGATGCTGATAAGCAGACCCGGGATACTCGGGAGATCCTTTCGATCCCTGATGCCCTCGGAATGGTCGTCATCCTCAATGAAAGCGCGCGAACTTTGCACCCCGACTTAATCCGCTATGGATCGAGCCAGGCACTCCTCAAGCGGAAGGACGATGGCTCCATCCGGTACCCGCACAACGACGGGGTTATCATGATTTCTGAAGCGCACACGGACACCAGTCTGCCGGGAGGTGCAGCGCCTTGCTTCTCATCACCCACTCCACACACTCGATCCGAGCAGTCCGTCCGTACGTTCTCGGATTCCCTTGTTCAGGCTTGGGCAACCTTCAACGGGCTCTCCTTTGTGCGTCAAGAGGCTTTTCGCATTTAGGACCCTGCGCCACCTGGGACGTTATCTGTCTCAACGCATCCGGAAATCTCACCGCAGAGTCAATTAATCTGCTGCCGCGCCATCGCGCAGTACATTCGTAGCCAGTCACCGCCGCTCTTTCTCCCGAACGTAGCGGCGTGTGGCTAGGCGCCCAGGGACATCCGGACCGTGCTTACGGCGCTCGCGGAGAAGACGACACAGGCGCTCAGGGACAGCAAGGAACTCGACGAGGCCCGCGGCCGCCTGCTGAAGCGCGGGAAGGGGTCACCGTAGATAGGGGCAGAAAGGCGGGCCGGATGGTTCTGACATGGCGAACCTAACCAGAAGCCAGCATGCCGATGCGGCCAGCGCCCTGATGGGGTTCTACCAGCATCAGGCCGAGACTCTGGAAGAGTCTGGACATTTCTTTATGGCCGGTGTTGCGCTCGCTCTTGCACTTGAGTCCTCCGTGCTTGCATATATGCTGGTTAAGCTGGAGGACGAAAAAGGCGAAGAGGTCCCAATTCCGGCTTCAGTAGGAATGGCTGACCTGCTTGAAGCAGCTAATAAGTTCGATGTGTTGAGCGCACCCATCGATTATCCTTCTAATGTCGCGCCTGACGACAACAAAGCCATGCCCAAACATGTCGCAAAGGACGTCGTGGATAAGCTGTGGCGCTTTCGAAACCTCATTCACCCAGCACGCGCCCTGAGACAGTCATTCGACCCGCAGACCTTCACTCGCGAACAGCTTCAGGAACTGAAGGACATTTATGAGTCGGTGGGTCACAGCTTGATCCACAACCTTTAGGGCTGCTGATCGGGGAGGGCAACGACGACGAGTCATCCAGTCCCTCGCGCCCGACGGTGCTGGATGGACGAACGCGCCCGGCACCGCGACGATGCGCGCAAGCCGCTCGACCTCACCGACGCCGAACTGGCCACTGCAGCGCAGGCATGCCGGGCGATGGCATACCAAGAAGGGAAGCGGGCAGCAGCGATGGAGAGCCCGACCATGCGCGGGCCGCTTGAAACCACCGCGCGGCGGTACGCGGCGGTGGCGGCGAAGTTGGAGGGGGCGCGGGAGAGAGCGAAAGTTCAACGTGACCGGAAAGCGGGCGAACAGGAGAATCGAACGTGAGCCAGAAGAATCCACAAGAGCTGCAGCAGATGATCGAGAAGCTCGAGTCACGCGTCGCTAAGTTGGAAGCGCAGGTCGCAGCGTTGCAGCAAACCGCGAGCCGTGCCATTCAGGCCGCGAATAGAAGCGGCGTGCGCCCCCGATGACCGGATGAGTAAGAGGCCGCAATGCCGCCCGGTTTGACCCCCACGGCGCAGTGACCCCCAACGTGGAGGCGCCGCCAGCGGTCGTCACGCCGATGCGGCGGAGGCGGTAAATCACCAGTCGTGACGCCCTCAAAAAAAGGATAACGCACAAGGATGCTGGCAGCCGTGCTGCGTGAAGTACTGATGCCCGATGCGCTGCAACAACTCGAAGATTGCAAAAATGCTTATCCCGTGCCCCGAATGTAAAAGAGAAGTCTCCGACGCAGCGCCGACGTGCCCGCACTGCGGTCGTCCCCTTCAGATGGTAACCGGTGAGCCGCCGCCTGCCTCTCCGAGCATGCGCCGCCCGCCCATTTTCTTGATCCTTTCAGTAGTCGCACTGGTGTTAACTCTGAGCACGCCCCGGTTCCTCGCGTTCTTTCCGCTGATGGGAGTCCTTGGCTTCGCCGCAGTCGCTCTCTTTCGCAAGGAACGAGGCCGGGGCTGGGCCGTGCTCGTTTTGGTGCTGGGGATAGGCGTGTGGGTGGCTAATCAAGTGCCAAGCACCGCTCTGGAGACCTCAAGCACCGCACCGGCGGCCGCGAGTAGATCATCAAATCTGGATGCCGCAGAAATCGTTGACTTCAATTGGCTTAAGGACCCGGACTTCGGAACGCACGGCACGATCAAATGGAACGTTCGGGTCCGGAACAAGTCATCGCGAAACATAAGAGATGTGAAGGTCGAATTCACAACTTATGACGCCGCGGGGAAACTGGTAGCGACAACGTTCGCATTTGTTTCCGCGATTCCAGCGGGGGAGACTCGGGCGGAAGCCTCCTACGCGGATCTCTATCGCACGGAGCGCAAGGCGAACGCTGTCATCAGTGAAGTGTACTTCGGTAACTAGACTACCGGTCAAAGCCGAGCTGTGGTCTGAAGAGCGGAGCGGTCTCGGCCCTATTTGTCGCAACTCATCCGGAAATCTCACCGCAGAATCAATTAATCCGCTGCGGTTGCGCGATCCCCTTATCCACTTGATCCCCGGCTTGATCTACTCCATTGTGGCGACGGTTCTCCTCGCACCGCCCCTATGGCGCAAAAAGTTTTTGCGCGAAAACTTCGCCGAAAAACTCGTTGCACCGTCTCCGCGGTCTTCGAGTGTCGCTTACTCCGCAGGGAGAACACTCGGCCGTCTCGTCAGACGAGTGTTCAAATGACACGCCACACTGCGCTGCGCGCATGCCTATGAGACGGCGGAGGTGAGATAGACTAGTCGGCGCCCGCGAGGTCCCTAAGAAGAGGCGCGCGGTATTGCAGGTCTACGTTGACCCTCGTTTGAAATCCTCCGCCGGGCGCTCCGCTACCCCAGTCCGGCCTGATGCGTTGAGCAAGGTCACCCGCGTGTTGCGCGAGGTCGTGCAATTCCTGTTCGCGCTCCATCGCGCAGTACCTCCGTCCCCTACCGCCCTGGCCAAGTGAACGTTTCCGGCCCGAGTGGCACCACAACAATGGCATTCCCTGCGACCGCGCTTCCTTGTATCTCCATGGACTCCGCGTACATTGTGTTTATTGGCTCGGCCATCGTGACACGGATCCTGCGTTGTTCGCGATGCTCCTGAATCTTCCGCAGATGCTGCTCCTGCATCGCCACAACCCGGGACAGCACCTCAACCGCCGTACCGTTCCGAAGCTTCAATTGGAGAAGTCTGACCGCGCCAGACAGTTCTGGCGGGAGCGGTGTCGCTCGTGTGACTCCCTCATTTCCATAGAGAATATTTACGACTAACACGCACCCTGGTGGCACGTCTATCACAATAAGGGGCTTGGACTGCTTGAACTCCAGCTTGCGTACCGGTGGCATCGATCCCTCAGCGCACAGGAACTGGATTTCGAGCGCGTGCAGCCATTGGTCGCCGAGCATCGGCAAGGGGCGGGCCAAGTCCTTTCTGTGAGTGGCGGTCGTCACAAACCAGCGATCTCGGTGGAGGCTAACCTTCGTGAGACGCTCGCCCCCGCGCGTCGATGCGTAGACCTCATCACCCTGAGCCCAGATGCGCCACGCATCGCAGAGGAGGCGGCCATCGCGTCCGGGCGCAAAACGCACTGAGCTCGTCGGTCGTGGATGCGGATACGGTTGTCCCGGCGTCACCGCAACATTCTTTTTATGCATAACCATCAGCGTTGAATCGCGACCCCTTTCGAGGAAAATTAAAACTCACCTCCTCCGGCGTCGCCACCTTCACACGCTTTGACCTTGGTTCTACAGAGCCACAGGGACAGTCAATAAAAAAGCTGGGGCAGTGACGCCCCGGCCCTAGAGTTACGGACTGACTGCTGTTACTTCTTCTTCGCCGCAGCGCCTGCCGCCACGTTCACCAGCCTCCGCACCAAACGCCGCTTTGTCCCGTGCCCACAAGATAGTGCACATATAGTGCACACACGCGCTGCTGTGGCTGGCTAACTATTTGTTTTTAAATGGGTGCTGACGGGCTCGAACCGCCGACATTCGCCTTGTAAGGGCGACGCTCTACCAGCTGAGCTAAGCACCCGCGCCCGGGCGCGCAGACTCTAGCACGGGCGCCACGCCGCTCTCGGGCTTGGCCTTGTGTCAATACGTTTGTATTGACACAAGGCCGGGCGGTCGGTATGTTGAAGTCATGGCCGAGACCGCCAAGCTCTCCCAGCTGCAGATCCGTGTATCGGAGGAGGAGAAGTCCGCCATCCGCGCGGCTGCCGAGCGTGCGGGTATGGATATGTCCAGCTACATTCTGAGCCGTGCTCTGTCGATGCCGGAGCGGGAATTCCAGGAGTCGGTCCGGGCGCTGAAGGGGCCCGATGCCCCGTCCTTCGCGCTCGCCGAGATCAACTCGCTCCTGACCAGGGTCAGCGCCGCAGAGCTCCGCGAGGCGGTCGCCTCCGCGCCGCCCGTGGAACTCTCGCCCTTCCTTGCGAACTATGTCGCGGCCATGGTGGAAGTCGCCTGTGAGATGCGTGCCCTCAGGTTGCCCGCCTGGGTGCGCTCGATCCCGCCCCTCGACAGGCCCGTCTTTGGCTCGACGTTGCAGCGCCTGCGGCTCTATCTCCTGACGCATTCCCCCGCTGCGTTCCGGCGGCGGAACATCTTCATCGATGCGAGTCTTGGCGACCGGGTGTGACCGGGGGTGCCGGCGCTCACCAAGGCGGATATCCGCCGACTGTTCGACCTGCTCAATGAGGAGTTGCGTCGATCAAAGACACACGGTGAGCTGTATCTGGTCGGAGGCGCCGTCATGTGTCTGGCCTACGACGCACGACCCTCGACTGCGGATGTGGACGCCTGGTTTCGCCCGGCCGGAGAAGTGCGCAAGGCCGCGGCGCGCGCCGCGGCCCGGCGCGGCCTTTCCCCTGACTGGCTCAACGATGCGGTCAAGGGATACCTGAGTCCCGAAGGAGACTTCGCGCCGTTTCTCGAGCTCGACCATCTGCGCGTGATGGTGGCTGAGCCGCAGTACCTGCTCGCGATGAAATGCCTGGCGATGCGAATCGGTGCGGAGTTCCACGACGAGGATGACGTGCGCTACCTGCTGCGGCACCTCGACGTTCGCTCGTACGACCAGGCGGTCAGCATCCTCGAGAAGTATTATCCACTCGAGCGTTTTCCGCAGAAGACGCTCTACGCGCTCCAGGAGCTCCTGGCGGACAATCCAGTCTGATTCAATGGGCCGGAGGCACTACCGGCTTCACGCGCCGCCCGTTGCGCCGCCCGCGCTTGTCCTCGCCGGCTGCTTCTGCCGCCGGGGGAGCCTCGGTGGCCTGCTGCGGCAGCGGCTGCTTGGTGAGCGCCACCGCGAGCACCTCGTCGATCCACTTCACCGGCTTGATGTCGAGGTTGCCCTTGATGTTGTCGGGAATCTCGGCCAGGTCCTTCTCGTTCTCATACGGGATGAGCACGGTCTTGATTCCGCCGCGGTGCGCGGCCAGGAGCTTCTCCTTGAGTCCGCCGATCGGCAGCACCTCGCCGCGCAGCGTGATCTCGCCGGTCATGGCGACATCCGAGTGCACCGGGATCTTGGTGAGCGCCGAGACCAGCGCCGTGCACATGCCGATGCCGGCGCTCGGGCCGTCTTTCGGCGTCGCGCCCTCGGGGATGTGCAGGTGCACGTCGTGCTTCTGGTAGAACTCGGGCTCGAGGCCTAACACCTGGGCTCGGCTGCGCACCACGGTCATGGCGGCCTGGATCGACTCCTGCATCACTTCGCCGAGCTGGCCGGTGTGCTGGAGCTTGCCCTTACCCGGCACCACTGCCGCTTCGATCGTAAGGAGCTCGCCCCCGACCTCGGTCCAGGCAAGCCCCGTGACCTGCCCGACGCGATCCATGTCCTCGGCCTTGCCGTAGCGGAAGCGCCGCACGCCCAAGAACTTGTCGAGATTGCGCGGGGTGACCGCGACGGATTTCTGGCCCTTCTTGTGCAGCAGCATCTGCTTGACGGCCTTGCGGCCGATCTTGGCGATCTCCCGCTCGAGGTTGCGCACGCCGGCCTCGCGCGTATAGAAGCGCACGATGTCGAGCAGCGCGCCGTCGGACACCTTGAGCTCCTCGGGCTTGAGTCCATTGCTCTTCATCTGCTTCGGCACGAGGTAGCGCCGCGCGATGTTCATCTTCTCGTCTTCGGTGTAGCCCGCCAGACGGATGACTTCCATTCGATCCAGCAGCGGTGCCGGGATGTTCAAGGTGTTCGCGGTGCACACGAACATCACATCCGAAAGATCCAGATCGACCTCGAGATAGTGATCGTTGAAGGTCGAGTTCTGCTCGGGGTCGAGCACCTCGAGGAGCGCCGACGACGGATCGCCGCGGAAGTCCATCGACATCTTGTCGACTTCATCCAGCAGGAACAGCGGATTGTGCACGCCGGCCTTCGACATGTTCTGCACGATCTTGCCCGGCATCGAGCCGATGTAGGTGCGGCGGTGGCCGCGGATCTCGGCCTCATCGCGCACGCCGCCCAAGGACATGCGCACGAACTTGCGGTTGGTCGAGCGCGCGATGCTCTGACCGAGTGAGGTCTTGCCGACTCCCGGCGCTCCTACCAGGCACAGGATGGGGCCCTTGAGCTTCTCGACGCGCTGCTGCACGGCGAGATACTCGACGATGCGCTCCTTCACCTTCTCGAGCCCGTAGTGATCCTCGTCCAGCACCTTCTGGGCGCGGGCGATGTCCTTGATGATGCGGGTGCGCTTCTTCCAGGGAACCTTGACCAGCCAGTCGATGTAGTTGCGCACCACGGTGGCTTCGGCCGACATGGGCGACATCATCTTCAGCTTGTTGAGCTCGCCCGCGGCCTTGTCGCGCGCCTCTTTCGGCATGCCGGCCTTGGCGATCTTCTGCTCGAGCTCGGTGATCTCGTTGCCGCCCTCGTCCATCTCGCCGAGCTCTTTCTGGATCGCCTTCATCTGCTCGTTGAGGTAGTACTCGCGCTGGCTCTTCTCCATCTGCGCCTTGACGCGGCCGCGGATGCGCTTCTCGATCTGCAGCACGTCCATCTCGCTCTCGATGGCGACCAGGATGTGCTCGAGGCGCTTGCGGACGTCGAGGATCTCGAGCACCTTCTGCTTCTCGGCGAGCTTCAACGACATGTGCGCCGCGACCGTGTCGGCGAGCCGGCCGGCCTGCTCGATGCCGGCGAGCGCGGTGAGCACCTCCGGCGGCACCTTCTTGTTGAGCTTTACGTACTGCTCGAACTGCGAGATGACCGAGCGCGAGAGCACGTCCATCTCCTTCTCGTCATACACCTCGTCATCGGGCAGCAGCGTCGCATCCGAGGAGTAGTAGTCCCCGGCGTGCAGCTTCTCGATGCGGGCACGATCGACGCCCTCGACCAGCACCTTCACGGTGCCGTCGGGGAGCTTCAGGAGCTGGAGAATCGTCGCGACGGTCGCGATGCGGTACAGATCGTCCGCCTTCGGGTCGTCGATATCGGCCTGTTTCTGCGCGACCAGCATGATGCGCTTGTCGGTGCGCATCGCGACATCGAGCGCCTGGATCGATTTCTCGCGCCCCACGAACAGCGGGATCACCATGTGCGGGTAGACGACGACGTCCCGCAGCGGCAGCACCGGTACGTTCTCGATGCCGGTGGCGTTTGGAGTGCTCGGAGTAGTGGGTTCGGACACGCTTAAGCCCTCGATGGCGGGTTGCTGCGCCGACGCAGCGCTTACCGCACACTGCTATCGGCTCCTTCTGCCGGTAGTTTAGCGGGAAATGAGGCTGGCGCTGCGCGTTTCAAGGGTGACGCAGCTCACGAGCCGGGACTGACGCCCCGGCCCGCGGACGCCGAGAGACCGATCAGTGGTGGTTCGAGCCCGAGGCGCGGCGCGGCTCGTCGACGCTCGCGAGGCGCCCCTCGTCCGAGCCGTAGACGATATAGGGCTTGGTCTGCCCTTCGATCACGGTCTCGTCGATCACGATCCGCGATACGTTGCGCATCGAGGGGAGCTCGTACATGGTGTCGAGCAGCACCGTCTCGAGGATGGTACGCAGTCCCCGGGCCCCGGTCTTTCTCTGCATGGCGCGGTGCGCCACGGCGCGCAGCGCCTCGTCGCGGAACTCGAGCTCCGCCCCCTCCATCTCGAAGAGCCGCCGGTACTGCTTGGTGAGCGCGTTCTTGGGGTCGGTGAGGATGGAGATCAGTGCCCCCTCGTCGAGCTCATCGAGCGTCGCGACGACCGGAAGGCGGCCGACGAACTCGGGGATCAGGCCGTACTTGATGAGGTCCTCGGGCTCGACGTCGTGAAAGAGATCGCTGCCGTGCGGGCGGTTGTTGATGTCGCGCACCTCGGAGGTGAAGCCGATGCCGCTGCGCTGGGTGCGGTTGAGGATGATCTTCTCCAGCCCCGCGAACGCGCCGCCGCAGATGAAGAGGATGTTGCCGGTGTCGACCTGCAGGAACTCCTGCTGCGGGTGCTTGCGGCCGCCCTGCGGCGGCACCGAAGCGATGGTCCCCTCGATGAGCTTCAGCAGCGCCTGCTGGACGCCCTCGCCGGAGACGTCGCGGGTGATCGAGGGGTTATCGGACTTGCGCGAGATCTTGTCGATCTCGTCGATGTAGACGATGCCGGTCTGGGCCTTCTCGACGTCGTAATCGCACTTCTGCAGGAGCTTCTGGATGATGTTCTCGACGTCCTCGCCGACGTAGCCCGCCTCGGTGAGCGTCGTCGCGTCCGCAATCGTGAACGGCACGTTGAGGAGCCGGGCCAGGGTCTCGGCGAGCAGCGTCTTGCCGCAGCCGGTCGGCCCGATGAGGAGAATATTGCTCTTGGCGATCTCGACGTCTTCCTTGGTGCGCGCCGTGCCCGAGCGGGTCTGTAACCGCTTGTAGTGGTTATAGACCGCGACCGAGAGCACCTTCTTGGCGCGCTCCTGGCCGATCACGTACTCGTCGAGTACCTTCTTGATTTCGTGGGGCTTGGGGAGCTTGTCGCGGGCGCGCTCGGCGCGATCCTCGAGCTCCTCGCGGATGATGTCGTTGCAGAGCTCGACGCACTCGTCGCAGACGAAGACGGACGGTCCGGCGATCAGCTTGCGGACTTCGTGCTGACTCTTGCCGCAGAACGAGCAGTACAGGAGCTTCCCGTCGTCGTGACGGTTGCGGGAGTCTTCACTCATCTGCGGCCCTCATAAACCTCGTGGGCGGGTTCATTGCAAAATTCTTATAGCAGGTGCCGGGACGCGACGCAAAGCAGCGGCGCACGGCTAACTGCCTGTTCGGGCGCGATTTGTATGACCGGTTTCACACTACCTTACAAACCGGCCTCCCGCGGCAAGGTCTTGCCGCCGCGCCTCAGCCTGTCTTGCCGGTGCTCCCCGCTCCGGCGGGTCCGCCGCCCTCGCCGCGCTTCTCCAGAACCTTGTCGATCAAACCGTACTTGGCCGCTTCCTGCCAGTCCATGAAGCGATCCCGGTCGGTATCCTGCTTGATGCGCTCGACGGTCTGGCCGGTGTGCTTGGCAAGGATTTTGTTCAGCCGGTCGCGCGTCTCGAGCATCTCCTTGGTCTGGATCTCCATATCGGCGGCCTGGCCCTGAAAGCCCCCCGCCGGCTGGTGAATCATCACGCGCGCGTGCGGCAGACAGTAGCGCTTGCCGCGCGTGCCGCCGGCGAGCAGCACCGCGCCCATGCTCGCGGCCTGGCCGATGCAGATGGTGCTGACGTCCGGCTTGATGAACTGCATGGTGTCGTAGATCGCGAGCCCCGAGCTCACCACACCCCCTGGGGAGTTGATGTAGAGCGCGATGTCCTTCTCCGGGTTCTCGGACTCGAGAAAGAGCATCTGCGCGACGACGATGTTCGCCATGTAGTCGTCCACCGGGCCGACCACGAATACCACCCGCTCCTTGAGCAGGCGCGAGTAGATGTCGTAGGCACGCTCGCCGCGTGCGGTCTGCTCGACGACGATGGGGACTAAGTTCAAGCCGCGTTCGTTCATGTGCCACTCACTTCTGCGGGACCAAATCCCGTCAGCTCCTTGAAACTCATCGGACGCTCGCTAATGCGGGCCGAGCCAAGCGCCCAATCGACCACCTGGTCCTCGAGGACCGCGGACTCGATCTGACGCATCGCCTCGGGGTTCTGCTGATAGGCGCGTCGCGCCTCATCGGGATTGGGATAGTTCGCGATCAGATCCTCGAGACGCTCATTGAGGCGCTGGCGGTCGAGTTTCAAGCCCTGCGTCTGGACGACGTGGCTGAGGAGCAGCCCCAGCGCCACGCGCCGGCGCGCCGGCTCGACGAAGGGGTCGCGCGGCGGGATCTGGCTCGCTTCGCGCACGCCCAGGCGCCGTGCCGCGTCGATCTGCAGCGCCTGCACCTGCTCCTCGACCATGGCCCGCGGCAGCTCGATGGGATTATCGCGGTAGAGCGCTTCCAGCACCTGGGTTCGCAGGCGGTTGCGGACCATGTCGGCCAGCTCTTTCTCCATGCTCTTGCGAACTTCGGCGCGCATCTCGGTGAGCCCGCCCTGTTCGACACCGTATTCACGGAAAAATGCCTCATCGACGGCCGGCAGGGACTGTTCCTCCACTCTCTTGATGGTGAGGTGCAGCTGCGCGCTGCGTCCCGCGAGCGTCTTGTGCGGGTGATTGGCGGGGAACGCCGCGGTGATGGTGCGCTGCTCGCCGGCGCTCGCGCCCTTCAGGCCCTCCTCGAGCTCGGGCATCGACTGACGCGAGCCCAGGATCACGTTGATGTCCGTCGCATCGCTCCCCTCGAACGCCTCACCGTCGAGCCGCGCCTGGTAGTCGATCACGACCCGGTCGGTGTCGCGCGCCGGGCGTGCGACCTCCGTGAACACGGGGCGCTGAGCGCGCATGTTCTCGATCATGGCGTCGATGTCGGTCTCGGTGACCTCCACCTTCGGACGCTCGACGGCGATGTGGTCGGGTGGGTTGACCTTGATCTCGGGCAGAACCTCGAACGTGGCCGCGTACTTGAGGTCGGCGTTCGGCCCGACCTCGATCGGCTCGATGCGCGGGCCGCCGGCGGGCTTGAGGTTCTGCTCATTCACCGCCCGGGCGAAGGAGCTGCGCATCAGGTCGTTCACGACTTCGGCGCGTACCTGGTCGCCGAACTGCCTGGTGATCACCGCGAGCGGGGCCTTGCCTGGGCGGAAACCCTTCAGCCGCGCGGTACGCGACAGGCGTTTCAGGCGCTGGGCGATCTCGCTCGCAACCTCCGTGGCCGGCACCGCCACCTCCAGGCGCTTGCCGAGACCTCCAGTATCAGAAACCGAAACTTGCATCGTCGATCCTCAAAGTAGGGAGGAGACTGGTGCGAAAGGAGAGACTCGAACTCTCACGGGTTTCCCCACTGGATCCTAAATCCAGCGCGTCTACCAGTTCCGCCACTTTCGCCTTAGGTCTTGTGAATCAATACCTTCGGCCACGCGTCGGGGCGGTTGGGATTATAGCCGATGCAGCTCGATCTCCCTGACCGCGGTCGGGGCCCGATTCAACGTAACCGGGAGGAAGTGGTGGGCCGTGTAGGGATCGAACCTACGACCAAGAGATTAAGAGTCTCCTGCTCTACCAGCTGAGCTAACGGCCCTCAAATATGGGGTGGACGATGGGACTCGAACCCACGACAACCGGGATCACAACCCGGGGCTCTACCAACTGAGCTACGTCCACCATCCGCACCCCGGCGCCGGTGGCGTGCCCGGCAGGACTCGAACCTGCGACCCTCGGCTTAGAAGGCCGATGCTCTATCCGCCTGAGCTACGGGCACGACTTCAAGGCGCCCCTAGCCGGCCCCGCCGCACGGGGGGCGCGAATCATACGTAAGTGACTTCCGGAGCGTCAATTTTCCTTGGCCTGCTGCGGCGCGGCCTTTGTTACACTCGCGTGATCCCGATGAGGTACCTCGGTCCTTGAGCAAGGTCGTCTCCAGCGCGCGTGACTCGGGCGCCGATCGCGGCGTGGACAACGCAATGGCCGCGGCGGGCGCGGATGCACTTCCCGCGCCGTCCGCCCGAGAAGGCGGCTCTCTCGCGGCCGGCGAGGCCGCGCTTGCCGAGGTCCACCGGCTGCTCGATGCCTGGCTCGCTCATGAGCCCGGCGCGCGCCTGGGCGCCGATCCCGAGGAGCTCCATCAGCTGCGGGTCACGGCACGGCGCATCGATGCCACGCTGAGTCTGTTCAAGCAGCACCTGCCGCCGGCCGTGCTCAAGGCCCGCAAGACGGCGAAGGCCCTGTTGCGCTCACTCGGCGCGACGCGCGATCTCGACGTGCAGCTCGCGGGTCTCAACGCCTACTGTGCGGAGCTCCCCGAAGAGGAGCGGCGGGCACTCGAGCCCTTGAAGGAGCGCCTCACGATCGAGCGCGCGCGGGCGCGCGCCCGGATGCTGCGCGCGCTCGACTCCGAGCCCACGCGCCGCTGGATCCAGACCCTCACCGCCGCCAGCGTTGCCCCGCCGGCGGCGAACGATGCGGGAGCGGTGAGCTTCGCCGCGGTCATGCCGCAGCGGGTGCGCCGGCGTTTCCGCCGCCTGCGCAAGGCCGTTCGGCGGCTGCGCGCAGATTCCGCAATGGAGGACTTTCACCGGGTGCGCCGGCGAGCGAAGCAGCTGCGCTACGCGCTCGAGTCCGGCGTGGCGCTGTACGGGAAGCCGGCCGAAGAGCTGCTGAAGGCGCTGCGCCGGATGCAGGACGAGCTCGGCGCCTATCAGGACGCCCACATGGCCCGCACCCATCTCAACTCACTGGCCGCCGACCCTGCCTGCGCGCTGCCGCCGGCGACGCTCTTTCACATGGGGCGGCTCGCCGAGCACCACGCGCGCGTCACGAGTCAGGCGCGCTCGACGGTGACCAAGTCCTGGCGGAAGGTCCGTGGCCGGCGCTGGAAGGCGCTGCGCGCGAGGCTCGGCGAGTTCGAGCACAGCACATCCCCGTCGGCCGGTCCGGTGCCCGGGTCCCTCCCCGCCCTCGGCAACGCCTCCCCCGCCGCAGAAGCCACCCGCCTGAGCCACTGATCCCGCGCAGCGCATGGAGCTGCTGATCGTCCGCCATGCCATCGCCTTCGAGGCCGATGCCAGGCGCTGGCCGGACGACGGCGAGCGTCCCCTCTCTCCTCAAGGCATCGCGCGCGCTCGGAAAGCGGCCGCCGGCCTGAAGCAACTGGTGCGCGCACCGGGGCGCGTGCTGGTGAGTCCGCTGCTCAGGGCGCGCCAGACCTCGGCGATCCTCACCGAGGCGGCCGGCTGGCCGAGGGCGAGCGACTGTCCCGAGCTCGCGCCGGGCAGCTCTCCCGAAGCGCTGCTCGCGGTCCTGAAGCGCATGCCGGAAAGCCGCATCGCGGTCATCGGGCATGAGCCGGGGCTCGGGCGGCTCGTTGCGGCATCGCTTGCGGGATCCCCGGCAGCGCAGGGCTTCAGGTTCAGGAAAATGGGGGCCGCGCTGCTCACGTTCCCGGGCGCGGCACGTGCGGGCGGCGCGCACCTCGAGTGGCTCGTGCCCGCCAGGGTTCTGCGCGCTGCCCGTTAGTCGAATATTCTCCCCGCGGGTCCGCGTGGTAGGCCCCGAATTGGTCCTCGGGCTTAATTGTTAGAAAATCATCTAATTTCGGCCGTAGAGGCCCGATTCAGGGGGTCTGCGAGGGCAAATTAGACCGTTTTCTACCTATCCACGGCTCCCGCGCATTCCGGGACCGCTGCATCGAGCCGTCGAGCCGCTGGTCAGTGTGCGCCCGAGGCTGCCGCCCCCGCGCCGCCGCCGAGCTGCGGACGCGCGAGCCATACGAGGGCGATCATCAGGATGAAGATGATCCCGGAGACGTAGAAGATGTCGTCGGCGGAGAGCATGAACGCCTGGTTGTCGACCAGGCGATTGACGAGCGCGTAGCTCTGCTGAGTCCCCATGCCCTGGGCCTGGAGGGTCGCGAAGGCCTGGGAGGCCACCGGGCTCCCCGGCGTCAGGTGCTCGATCAGCTGCGCGTGGTGGAGCGTCGCGCGGTGGTCCCAGAGCGTCGTCGTGATCGAGGTGCCGAAGGAACCGGCCGTGATGCGCGCGAAGTTCGAAAGGCCCGAGGCGGCCGGTATGCGCTCCGGCGGAAGTCCCGAGAGCGTCAGCGTGAGGAGCGGAATGAAGAACGTGGCGGCGCCGGCGCCCTGAATCAGGGTCGGCACGAGCAGCGTCCACAGATTCGCATCGGTGGTGAAATCCGAGCGCATGAAGAAGACCAGCGCGAAGATCGCGAAGGAGATCGTCACCAGGATCCGCGGATCGACGCGATGGACGATGCGCCCGATGTAAGGCGTGAACAGCATCGCCAGGAGTCCCACGGGCGCCAGTACCAGTCCCGCGAGGGTTGCGGTGTAGCCCATGTACTCCTGCAGCCAGAGCGGCAGCAGCACGACGTTGCCGAAGTACAGCCCGTAGCCCATGAGCAGCGCCACCGTGGCCACCCAGAAGTTACGGCGGCGGAAGAGCGAGAGATCGACGATCGGATGCTCCTCGGTGAGCTCCCAGATGAGGAAGATCGCGAACGCCACCACCGCGACACAGGCGAGCGCCACGATCTGTGAGGAGTTGAACCAGTCGAGATCCTTGCCCCGGTCGAGGAGGACCTGCAGCGCCCCCACCCAGACGACCAGCAGCCCCAGGCCCACCGTGTCGACCGGCACGCGCGCGGTGGGCGTCTCGCGCTTGTGATAGATCCCCCAGGTGAAGATCGCCGCCGCGATGCCGACCGGCACGTTGATGTAGAAAATCCAGGGCCAGGAGATGTTGTCGGTGATCCAGCCGCCGAGAAGCGGTCCCACGACCGGCGCCACCAGCGTCGTCATCGCCCACATGGCGAGCGCCGTGCCCGCGCGGCTCTTCGGGTAGCTCGCGAGCAGGATCGACTGCGAGAGCGGGATCATGGGACCTGCGACCGCGCCCTGGAGCACGCGGAACAGGATGAGAAGCGAGAGGCTCGGCGCCAGGCCGCACAGGAACGAGGCGATGACGAAGAGCAGCGTCGACAGCGTGAAGAGCTTCACCTGCCCGAAGCGCCGCGTGAGCCAGCCGGTGAGGGGAAGCGCAATCGCGTTCGCCACGCCGAAGGAGGTGATCACCCAGGTGCCCTGATCGGGCGAGACGCCGAGGTCGCCTGCAATCGCCGGGAGCGACACGTTCGCGATCGACGTGTCGAGCACGTTCATGAAGGTCGCGAGCGAGAGCGCGATCGTACCGATCGCGAGCTTCGAGCCCGTGAGCGGCAACAGCTCGCCCGCGGCCGGCGCAGCCGGGGCGGCTACAGGCTTCTCGGCGGTGTCGCCGGGCACGTTAGGGGGCCTTGACGTGTGCGGCCGGGGGCGTCTGCGCATCCGCCAGGAGCCCTGAGGCGTGCGCGCCGGCAGCCGGCGCCGCAGCCGCCGCCCGCGCCGAGGCGGGCTCATTGGCGCTGATGATCGCGGCCACCCTGGCATCGGCCTGCGCATCGCTCGAGCCGAACACATCCGTCGACCAGGGCGTCGCGGTGCTCACGAGCTGCGGCAGGCGCGCTCCGCTCTGATCGTGCTCGTCGACGTCGGCGCGCATGGAGAGCCCGACCTGTAAGGGGTGCGCGGCGATCTCGCGCGGATCGAGCGCCACGCGCACCGGGACCCGCTGCACGATCTTGATCCAGTTGCCGGTGGCATTCTGCGCCGGCAGGAGCGAGAACGCCGAGCCGGTGCCGGCGCCAAAGCCGACGACGTGCCCGTGGAACACCACGTGGCCCCCGTAGAGATCGGCGCTCAAGGTGACCGGCTGTCCGACCCGCATGCGCGAGAGCTGCGGCTCCTTGAAGTTCGCATCGACCCACACCTGATCGAGCGGCACCACGGCCATGAGCGCCGTGCCCGGCGCCACGCGCTGCCCGAGCTGCACGTTGCGGCGGGCGATGAAACCGGAAACCGGCGCCGGCAGGTCGGTGCGCGCCCAGGTGAGGTAGGCGTTGCGCACGGCGGCGGCCGCGTCCCGCACCTCGGGGTGGTCCTGGAGAGTCGTGCCGTCGACGCGCGCGCGGTTGGCCGCGAGCTGCTGACGGGCGGCGTTCAGGTCCGCCTGCGCGCCCTTGACCGCGTCGCGCGCGTGCTGCAGCTCCTCGCCCGAGACGGCGCCCGAGGCCCCGAGCCGTGCACGGCGCTCGAGATCGCTCTGCGCGCGGCTGAGCTCGGTCTGCTTCGCCTCGGCGGCGGCTTCCAGCTGCGCGGTCGTGGCGAACTGGTTACGCACGTCGCGCACGGTGCGCGCGAGCTGTGCCTCGGCCTGATCGAGCGCCACCTTGGCATCGGCGCGGTCGAGGCGCACGAGCGACTGTCCCGCCTTCACGAACTGGGTGTCGTCGGCACCGATCGCGACGACAGTTCCGGAAATCTGCGGCGTGATCTCGACGACGTTGCCGCTCACGTAGGCGTCATCCGTCGTCTGGTGGTAGCGCAGCACCTGCGCCCAATAGAGGCCGTACACCAGCGCGACGGCGAGCACTCCGCCACCGACTCCGGCGAGCAGGCGCCAGCGGCGGGAGATGGCAGGGGCCTTGGGACTCTCGTTACTCATGGCATTCCTTGGTTGCATTCCCTGGTTGCTCAGGCGCTGGCGCGGACCGCAGGCTCCTGCGTGTTCTCCAGCATGCGGGCCAGCAGACTCTCGAGCTGCCGCGCCTCGGCCTTGGTAAAGCCGCGCAGGAATCGATTGGCGACGCCGAGCGACAGCTCGCGCATGCGCGGATAGAGCGCGCGGCCCTCGTCCGTGAGCTCGAGGTGCACCAGCCGGCGATCATCGGGGCTGCGGTTGCGGCGGATCAGACCCTTACCCTCCAGACGGTCGAGCATGCGGGTCATGGCCCCCGCGTCGTAGGAGATCCCCTTACAGAGGTCGGACGCGGACTTGCGCTCCTCGCCCGCGAGCGAGGCGATCACGCTGAACTGCGCCGCGCTCAGCTCGAGGGCCGCCAGGCGGCGGTCGGCCGCCAGCTCCTCATCGAGCGCGGCGAGCATCGCGACGCGCACCCGACTGAGCAATGCACCGATCGACTTCCGCGGCTGGTAGCTCGTGCTGTCGTAAATGTCGCCCATGGCCGTCGCTCCTGAAATCCGTCATTAGGGGGATCGGGACCCCCATCGGGGGGACTACGGCCGCGGATAATAGTTGCCTAGGCTGATATTGTCAAGGCTTAAACTGCCGATGAGTCAATTGCCGGGGCAGATCAGGAGCCGGGCCGCGCGGCAGCGCGACTCAGACGCGCCACCCCCGCGCAGCAGAAGGTGTCACCCATGTCTCCGGAATTTGGTCGGGGCAGAGGGATTTGAACCCCCGACCCTCTGCTCCCAAAGCAGATGCGCTACCAGACTGCGCCATGCCCCGAGCCGGCTAATGCGGATAATAGCCCAGGAGATCCGTACCGCGCCCCGTTCGACACGCGGCGCCGCGCCGCGCTCAGGCCCGCCGCCAGCTCGTCTCCCCGCCCGGCTTGTCCTCGAGCACCACGCCGCTCGCGGCCAGCTCGTCGCGAATGCGGTCCGACTCCTTGAAGTCTTTCCGCGCCCGAGCCGCGGCCCGGGCCGCGATGCGCTGCTCGACTTGCGCGTCACTCAGCTGTGCGCCGGCTGAAGCACCACCCGCAGTCCTGGTCAGCCGGAACCACTCCTCCGCCGGCACCGTGAGGAGCCCGAGCACGTTCCCGAGCGTCTTGAGCTCGCCGGCGAGCGCCGCGGCCCGCGCTGGATCCCCGGCATCCTTCGCCGTGTTGACCTCGCGCGTCAGCCCCTGCAGCACCGCGAGCGCCTCGGGCGTGTTGAAGTCATCGTCCATGCTCTCGTAGAAGCGCGCGGTCGCTGCGCTCGTCCCCGCCGCTCCCGCCGGCAGCCCGCGCAGCGCGGTGTAAATGCGGGTCAGCGCCGCATCCGCCTG
Source organism: Steroidobacteraceae bacterium (assembly GCA_035518275.1). Lineage (GTDB taxonomy): Bacteria > Pseudomonadota > Gammaproteobacteria > Steroidobacterales > Steroidobacteraceae > 13-2-20CM-66-19. Next base: position 74,845 of record DATIXU010000035.1, on the reverse strand, counting down.
CTCGAGCTGCTCGAGCGAATAGTTGATCGGGCCGCGATAGTGGCTCGCGAGGAAGAAGTAACGCAGCACCTCCGCATGGCGCAGCGTCTTCAGCACCTCGCGCAGCGTAAAGAAGTTGCCGAGCGACTTCGACATCTTCTCGTCGTCGACGTTGACGAAGCCGTTGTGCATCCAGAGATTCACGAACTCATCGCCGCTCGCCGCGCACGACTGCGCGATCTCGTTCTCGTGGTGCGGGAACTTGAGGTCCATGCCCCCGCCGTGGAGGTCGAAGTGCGTTCCGAGCAGCGCGGTCGACATGGCGGAGCACTCGATGTGCCAGCCGGGCCGGCCGCGGCCCCAGGGCGAATCCCACCAGGGCTCGCCGGGCTTGGCGCGCTTCCAGAGCACGAAGTCGAGTGGGTCGCGCTTCGCCTCGTCCACCTCGACGCGCGCCCCGGCGCGCAGGTCCGCGAGGCGCTTGCCCGAGAGCCGGCCGTAGGGCGCGAAGCTCGACACCGAGTAGAGCACGTCGCCGTCGGGGGCGACGTAGGCGTAGCCGCCCTCGAGGAGCTTCGACACCATGGCGATGATCTGCGGCACGTACTGCGTGGCGCGCGGCTCCTCGTCGGGCGGCAGGATCGCCATCCGCGCGCAATCCTCGTGCATGGCGGCGATGAAGCGCGCGGTGAGGGCCTCGGTCGTCTCGCCGTTCTCGGCCGCGCGGCGGATGATCTTGTCGTCGATGTCGGTGATGTTGCGCACGTAGGTGAGCCGCAGCCCACGGTGCCGCAGGTAGCGCGTCACGACGTCGAACACCGTCAGCATGCGCGCGTGCCCGATGTGCACGTAGTCGTAGACGGTGAGCCCGCAGACATACATCCGCAGCGTCCCGGGCGTGATGGGCCTCAGCTCCTGCTTCTCGCCCGTGAGCGAGTCGTGAATGCGGATCATGCGAAGCGCGCCAGCCGCTCGCGCGCCTTGCCGGGCGGCATGGCCTTGAGGAGCGGCGCAAGCTCCGGTCCATGCGCGCGCCCGGTGAGCGCGAGGCGCAGCGGCATGTAGAGCTGCTTGCCGTTGCGGCCGGTCGCCGCGCGCGCCGCCCCCGCGATTGCCGCGAGATCGTTGCCGCTCTGGGCGGCCGCCGCTGCGGCGGCGGCGAAGTAGCCGGCGCCGGCATCGCGCACCACGGCCTCGCCCCCCTCCTCGAGCGCCGGCGGGCCGCCGAACACCACGTCGACCCACGCCAGGGCATCCCCGGGCAGCACGAGGTTCGGAAGTATCGCGGCGACGAATGCGGTCAGCGACCGCTCATCGAGCGCGGGCGGCAGGAGTCCCCTGAGCCAGAATCGCGCGGCCTCGGGGGTCAGGTTATGCACGGTGTCCTTCTGCCAGACGGCGAGCTGCTGCTCATCGAAGCGCGCCGGCGCGCGCCCCAGGTGCTTCGGGTCGAAGCCCCGCGCCATCTCATCCAGTGTCAGAAGCCCGTGCAGCGCAGTCGAGTGGCCGAGGCGGAACAGGTGGTTGAGGAGCGCAAGCGGGAGATAGCCCTGCTCACGGTACTCGCGCACGCTCGTGGCCCCGTGGCGCTTGGACAGCGGCGCACCGTCGGCGCCGACGAGCAGCGCCACGTGCCCATAACCGGGGGCGTTGAGGCCCAAGGCCTCGAGCACCATCAGCTGCCGCGGCGTGTTGGCGAGGTGATCCTCGCCACGCAGTGCCAGCGTCACGCCCATGCAGGCATCGTCCACGGCGTTGCAGAAGAAGAACGCCGCCGAGCCGTCCGCGCGCCGCACCACGAAATCGCCGATGTCATCGGTCGCGAAGCTCTGCGGCCCGCGCACCAGGTCGACCCACTCGATGCGTAGCCCGGCCGGCACGCGGAAGCGCAGCGTCGCGGGCTCGCCCTGGCGCGCGCGCCGGGCACGCTCATCCGGCGACAGATCGCGGCAGGTCCCGGCGTAGCGCGGCGGCTTGCCGGCGCCGAGCTGGGCGCGGCGCGAGAGCTCGAGCTCGAGCGGCGTACAGAAGCAGGGGTAGACGGCCTGGCGCTGCTCGAGCTGCGTAAAGTAGCCGGCGTAGAGCGCGCCGCGCTGCGACTGGCGGTAGGGGCCGAGCGCATCCTCGCGATCCGGCCCCGCGTCCCACTCGATGCCCAGCCAGCGCAGGTCCGCGAGCAGCGCCTGCATGTGGGTCTCGAGGCTGCGCGCGGTGTCGGTGTCCTCGATGCGCAAAATGAAGCGCCCGCCCGCATGCCGGGCGAGCAGCAGGTTGAACAGCGCGGTGCGCGCATTCCCCAGGTGCAGCTCGCCGGTGGGGCTCGGAGCGAAACGGGTGACCGGCGGCGGACTCATTACCCCATGTTACGGGATTGGGCCGAAACGCAACAAAGGCGCGCACCAAGTGTCAACTGCTGTCGCGGACTTGCGCCGCAGCTTAGAATTCGCCACCTGGAGGATCGATGCCCATCAAGCTCCGCGCACCTCTTGCCGCCGCCTCGCTGCTGCTTGGCCTCGCCTGCCTTCCGGGCGCCGCGTCCGCCGAGGAACAAACCACCCAGGTGCGCGTGGTCACCACCATGGGTGACTTCGTCATCGAGGTGCGGCCCGAGCGCGCCCCGCTCACCGCCGCCAACTTCCTCCGCTACGTGAAAGAGGGCTTCTACACCAACACGCTGATCCACCGCGTGGTGCCGAACTTCGTGATCCAGGGCGGCGGGCACGATGCCGCCACCATGAACCTGAAGAGCACCCACGAGAACATCGTCAACGAGTCGGGTAACGGCCTGCAGAACAAGCGCGGCGCCGTGGGGTTGGCGCGGGCTACCGCCCCGCACTCGGGCAACGCCGAGTTCTACATCGATCTGGTCGACAACCCGGATCTCGATCCCGTCCCGACCCGCTGGGGTTACACGGTCTTCGGCCGTGTGGTGCAGGGAATGGACGTGATCGACAAGATCGGCGAGACGCCGACCGGGGCCGTCGGCCCCTTCAAGCAGGACGCGCCCTTGAAGCCGATCATCATCCAGAGCATCACCGTCGTGGCGCCGACCGCGGCGGCGCCCGCAGCGGCGCCGGTGAAACCGGCCGAGCCGCAGAAGATCCTCTCGCCGAAATAGCCGTCAGCGCGCGCGCCGCCTCAAGCGATGACGCAGCTTTTCGTCTCGGACGTGCACCTCGGCGACGACTCGACGCCGGCCATCGGGCAGTTCCTCGCCTTTCTCGCGACGCACGCGGCACGCGCCGAGGCGCTCTACATCCTCGGCGACCTCTTCGAGAGCTGGGTGGGCGATGACGACCGCAGCGAGACGGCGCAGCGGGTGTGCGCCGCGCTCGAAGACCTCAGCGCGCGCGGCCTGCCCTGCTTCGTGCTGCACGGCAATCGGGACTTTCTCCTCGGGTCGGGCTTCTGCGAGCGCACCGGCGCAGTCCTCCTCAGCGATCCGGTGGTGGCCGAGCTCGACGGCGAGCGGGTACTGATCACGCACGGCGATGCCCTCTGCACCGACGATCATTCCTACCAGGAGCTGCGCAGCATCGTGCGGCGCACTGACCTGCAGCGGCGCTTCCTCGCGCTGCCGCTCGCGCACCGCGAAGTGCTGGCGAATGAGGTCCGTGCCGGCAGCCGGCGGCACATCGCACGCACCGTGCCGACCATCATGGACGTGAACCCGGGGGCGGTAGAGCGCGCGTTCCGCGCCGCGGGCGTGCGCCGCATGATCCACGGCCACACGCACCGCCCGGGCGTGCACGACCTGACGGTCGACGGCGCGAGCGCCCAGCGCATTGTGCTCGGCGCCTGGTACGAGCAGGGAAGCTACTTGAGCGTCGAGCGCGGAAGCTACGCGCTGCGCTCGCTCCCGCGGGAGCGGACGGGCGGCTGAGCATCCCGCCGGGCGCGGGCGCTTCCTTTCGCCCGCGCCGACCTCAGGGGTGGGATCTCAGTTAGTGGTAGCCGCGGGTGCGCCGCCCGGCGGCCCCCGGTGGCCAAACCCGTGGTGCATCTGCTGCAGCGTCTGGAACTTCTTCAGCTGCAGCGGCGAGAGCACGCCCGAGAGCTTGGTCAGCGTGTCCTGGCTGATCTGCTGACGCGCCGCGTGCAGCGCCTGGAAGTCGGGCTTGCCGCCCGCTGCCCTGGTCTGCTCGAACAGCGTCTTCATCTGCTGATGCTCGCCCTGGAGAATGGTCTCAACCTGCGGCTTCTGCGCATCCGTCAGGTCGAGCAGGATGGCGAGCTTCTCCATGTGGCTCGCCTGATTGCCGCCGCCCGCCCCAGCCAGCGCGGCGCCTGCCCAGAGCGCCGCCAGTGCCAGGAGCGATGCCTTCATCAACGCTTTCATGAACTTTTCTCCTCGTGCGGGTGCGAAGGTTGAGTTGCACCGCAGGATCAGGCTAACGGCAGCGCCCAAGAGAGCGCCGTGAGCAAGTGTGAGCGAGTGTCTCGCCCCCGGACGGCCCCGATCAGTGCCTGCGGGGGAGCCTTAAGGCCGCCTCGAGGCCGCCCTGAGGGAGGTTGGCGAGCATCAGCGTACCCCCGTGCGCCTGGGCGATGTCCCGGGCGATGGTGAGACCTAAGCCCGTGCCGCCGCTGTCGCGGTTGCGCGAATGCTCGAGCCGGTAGAAGGGCTCGAACACCCGTTCGAGCTCGCCTTCGGGGATGCCCGGCCCCTCGTCGCGCACCCGGACGACGAGCTCGCCGTTGTCCTCGACCTGCACGGTGGCGCGCGTGCCGAAGTCGATCGCGTTGGAGATGAGGTTCGTGAGGCAGCGCTTCAGGGCCTGTGCCTTGCCGGTGAAGGGCGCGAGCGCCTGACCCCTGACGGTCACCGCGGCCCCCATCTCGGAGAAGGACTGCTGCACGGAGGCGATGAGCCCGTTCATATCGACGGGAACCGCGGGCTCGCCGTCATCGAGCCCGCGAAACAGCGCGAGCGCCTCGCGCACCATGAGCTCCATCTCGGTGAGCTCCCTGACCATGCGCTCCTGCAGCGCCGGGTCCTCCAGCGTCTCGACCTGCAGGCGCAGGCGCGTGAGCGGCGTCTTGAGGTCGTGCGACATCGCCGCCAGCACGCGGCTGCGGCTGTCGAGATAACGGCGCAGGCGATCCTGCATGGTGTTGAAGGCGCGTGCCGCATCGCGCAGCTCGCGCGCGCCGGCCTCGGGGAGCTTCTCCGGGCGCGCATCGCGGCCGATGCTGTCGGCGGCCCGCGCGAGCGCCGAGAGCGGCCGGGTGATGCTGCGCGCGGTGACGTAGAGGGCCATCACCAGGATCAGCACCAGCAGCGTCAGGTTGACGCGCAGATTCCGCGGCAGCGGTGCCCCGCCCGGCACGCGCGTAACGCGAAACACCTCGATGCCGCCCTCGGGGAAGCGCACCGCCACGTCGTAGCGCAGCGCCGTGTCGCGGTGGGCGGCGAGCTCGCGCGCCTCGTAGAACGGCACCGGCAGCGCGATCGCCGGCCGCCCTGCATCGAGCGCGCGGCCGACGGTCACCTCGTAGCGGGCGCCGAGCGCCGATTGCACCTGGTCGCGGAGCGTCCGCTCGAAATCGGTCAGCAGCGGCACGCGCATGAAGGTGCGCTGCGGATCGAGCAGGTTGCGCGCGGCGTGCGGCGGCTCATCCTCGGGCGGCGGCGACGGCGGCATTCCGCGCGGCGCTGCGAGCTGCGCAACCGCCGTGGCGCGCGCGTCGGCCCCCAGGGGCTCGAGCATCTGTACCGTATCGACGATCCGCCGCGTCCACTCGCGCACGCTGTTCTGGAGGACGAAGCTCTCGCGCTCCTCGGCGATCAGCACGAGTCCCACGGCCTGGGCGATGAGCACCGCGAGCACCGTCGCGGCGATCAGCCGGCCGAGGAGTGACTGCGGCCAGAATCTCAGGCGCACCGATCCCTTCGGCTCACTGGCTCTCGACGCTGACGCCGACGACATAGCCCTCGCCGTAGACGGTCTTGATGATCTGAGGGGCGCGGGCATCGTCGCCCAGGATCTGCCGCAGCCGGCTGATACGCACGTCGATGCTGCGGTCGAAAGGATCGGCATCGCGCCCGCGCAGGAGCTCGGTGAGCTGGGCGCGGGTGAGGACGCGGTTGCCGGCGGCGAGCAGCACCGCCAGCAGCCGATACTCGGCGCCGCTCAAGGCCACTTCCTTGCCCTCGGCATCGGTCAGCGTGCGGGTGATGGTGTCGAGCCGCCAGCCGCCGAAGGTGAAGGAGCGCACCGTCTCCGGCGAGGGATCGCGCGGGGCGTGCGCCGAGCGGCGCAGCACCGCCTTGATGCGCCCCAGGAGCTCGCGCGGGTTGAAGGGCTTGGCGACGTAGTCATCGGCCCCGAGCTCGAGTCCCACGATCCGGTCGACGTCCTCGCCGCGGGCGGTGAGCATGATGATCGGCAGCTGCGAGCGCCCGCGCAGCTCGCGGCAGAGCGAGAGCCCATCCTCCCCGGGCAGCATCACATCGAGCACCACGAGGTCCACGTGCGAGCGATCGAGCACGCGGCGCATCTCCTTGCCGTCCGCCACCGCCGTGGTGCGGAACTCGTGCTTCTCCAGGTACTGGGCCAGCAGTCCCCGGATCTCGCGGTCATCGTCGACGATCAGAAGGTGCGGATGGTCGTTCATGCGCTGCGAAGCCTCTTACCGGAACCGAGGATACTGGGGCGTAGAGACACCCGACACCAGCTTTCGTGCCCTCGAGGCGCCCGAGGCTTGTAACAGACTGTTAGTTCACGGCGGGCGGCGGCCCTGAGTGAAAGCGCAGCTCCGTGTCCGGCGCCGTCGCGAGCTGCGCCTCGCGAGCCGCGAGCTCGGCGAGGCGCGCCTGCCACTGCTGCGGCGCGCGCTCGCGCGCGAAGTCGAGGTAGAGCTCGAAGTGCCGCGCCTCGGAAATCGCGAGCTCGCGGTAGAGCGCGGCGAGGGGCGCCGGGACTCGATCGGTAAGCAGCGCGAAGCGCTCGGCCGAGCGTGCCTCGATGAGCGCGGCAGCCAGCAGGAGATCGAGCTTTCGCTGCGGGTGTGTGGTACGCAGGCAGCGGCGCAGCTCCTGGGCGTAGCGGCCCGGGCGCTGGCGCGCCCCGCTGATCCCGAGCTCGCGCATCGCCCGGTGCACCTGCTCGAAGTGCCTGAGCTCCTCACGCGCGAGGCGCGCGAGGGCGAGCACGAGCGAAGTGTCCTCGGGGTAGGCGAAGATCAGGGCCATGGCGCTCGAGGCCGCCTTCTTCTCACAGTTGGCGTGATCGACGAGGAGCTCCGGCAAGCGCGCGGCCGCCGCCGCCGTCCAGGCCTCGGGCGTCGGCGCCGTGAGGATCGCAGGAAACGGCTCGCTCACGCTCGCACCTCCCGTGCGATCCACTCCCCGAGCGCCCGTGTCATGGCCTGCGCCGCCTCGCCCGCGTTGGCGAAGCGGTCGCCCGGCGCCTTCGCGAGCAGCCGCTCAATGAGCGGCTGCAGCGCCGCGCACTCCGCAGGCAACCGCGGGATCGGCTCCTTGCGGTGCTTGTAGACGATCGCCATGGGATTGTCGGCGCGGAAGGGCTTCTCGCGCGTGAGCATCTCGAAGAGCATGACGCCGAGGCTATAGAGATCGCTGCGCGCATCGATCGGCTCGGCGTGGCCCTGCTCGGGGCTCATGTAGTGAGGCGTGCCGAAGATGGTACCGCCGTCGGTGGCATCGGCACTGAGCGCCGTGTCCTTGGAAAGGCCAAAATCGATGAGCGCACTGCTGCCGTCGGCGCGCAGCATGACGTTGCCCGGTTTCAGATCCCGGTGCAGCACGCCGGCGGCGTGCACGCGCTCGAGCGCCCGGGCAACCTCGATGGCATAGAGCAGCGCCTCGCGCGGCGTCAGGGTCTGGGCGCGCATCCGCCGGCGCAGGTCGCCGAGCGGAAAGTATTCCATGACGAGCCAGGCGTGCTCGTCGCTGACGCCGAGATCGTAGAGCCGCGCGACGCCCGCGCCCTCGACGCGCTGCACCAGCTCGTACTCCTGCAGGAAGCGCCCGAAGATGTCGACGGGCTCGCGCTCGTCGTGCCGGTCGCGCGCCACTTTGAGCGCCACCAGCGTCCCCTCGCGCTCGCCCTCGCCGACATACAGATCGGTGAGCCGGCCCGCGGCGAGGCGCCGGACGCGCCGGTAGCCGCGGACGAAGGCATCGCCGAAGCGCTGCGACTCACGCCCCGCCTGGCTGCTACGCCATAGCGCGCGCGCGTGAGTCTGGCGCTGCTCGGCTGCCGTGAGCACCCGGTGGAATCCTTCGCCCTCGAGATCTTCGCCCGTCACCGCCCAGGCGCCGAGCGCGGCGGTCTCGCCCGCCACCGCCGAGTCCGCACGCTGCTGAAGCAGCACGATGGGGGCGAAGCCGGCGCGTGCGGCGAGCTCGCGCGCCCACTGAATCCCCTGACCGCCCGGCCATTCATCCGCGACCAGCACGGCGTCGTAGCCCTGCGCGAGGAACTCGGGCGCGAGCGCTCCCTGGGAGACCGGCTGATGGACCGTGAGGCTCGCCTCCGGGCGCCAGGCGATCAGCCGCTCGCGGATCTGCGCACAGCGGCGCGCGTCTTCTTCGATCAGGAGGACCCGCATATGGGGGCGCGATTAGAGCATGGGGGCCCGCGGGCCGCCACGCGCGCCCGGCGCGCCGCCGGCCGCCGCGGGTTGGAGCTTCAGGCCGATCACGAGGTCCCCGACGTTGGTGCCCGTGGGCCCCAGGTGCACGAGATCCCCGCTCGCGGCGAGCGCGGTGCCGGAATCGGCGCGGGCGAGGCAGTCATCCACGTCGAGCCCATCGAGGGCGACGCGCCCGCAGCTCTCGGCATCGACCAGCGCGCCGGCGTCCTCGGTGACTCCGTCGGTGCCGTCGGTCCCGGCGGCGAGCAGCATCAGGTCGGCATTGCCGGCGATCAGCTTGGCGGCGGCGAGCGCCAGATGCTGATTGCGCCCGCCCCGGCCCGGATTGGGTGGCAGCTGCACGGTCGACTCTCCGCCCCACACGCACACCTGGGCTGGCGAGAGCCGCAGCTCGTGCGCGAAGCGCGCCGCGAGGCGCAGCGCATCGTCGTCGAAGCGCCGACCCGGCGCGTGCACCGAGAGTCCGCGCGTGCGGGCCGCCGCCGCCGCGCCCTCGACCGCACGCTCGACGGAGGCGACGACCCGGCGCTCGACCCGGTCCTCGCCCTCGCTCGCCAGGCCTAAAATCCCTGAGCCGATCACGTTGGGATCATCGCCCGGGACGTCGGAGAGGAAGAGCGCCCGCGCCGCGCGCCCGCCGAGGCGCGCCGTGAGCCGCCCGCCCTTGATGCGTGAGAGCGCGATGCGCTTGGCGTTGAGCTCGCCGATCTTAGTTCCCGCGGCGAGCTCGCGCGCCGTGAAGCTCTCGAGGTCGGCGAGGCTCGTGGGGGGCTTCAGCACCTCGACGAGGCTCGAGGCGCCGCCCGAGACGAGAAAAAGCGGCTGCGCCTCCCGCGGCAGCGCCTCGACCCACTGCAGGAGCCGCTCGCCGGCGGCGAGCGAGCGCTCATCCGGTACCGGATGGGAGCCGGCGACGACCTCGACGCCGCGGGCTCTCCCGAGCTCGGGCGGAGTGTGCCCGACCCGGGTGATGATCAAAGCATGGGCAATGCGCCCGCCGAGCGCGTCGTAGGCGCCGAGCGCCATGGCGGCTGCGGCCTTGCCGACCGCGGCGAGCCAGACGGGGCCGTCCGCCCCGGGCGCCTCTTCGGCGCCGCTGAGGGCCTCGCGCACGCAGCGCCGGCCGTCGACGCAGGAGAGCGCCGCCTGCAGAAGACTCAGCAGTAATTCGCGCCGGGGGTCGCTCGAAGGACCCAGCTCAGCTCCCGCGCACCACTTTGAGCTTGCGCCGCTCGCGGCGGGCGAGCTTGGCGGCATCGGAGCGCTCGTCCTGGAGGCGCTCGAGGTACTGCGGCGTGACATCCCCCGTGACGTAGACACCCGAGAAGCACGAGGTGTCGAACTCCTCGATGCGCGCATCCTCGTGCTTGCAGGCGGCGATGAGATCGTCCAGGTCCTGGTACACGAGCCAGTCGGCGCCGATCAGACTTTGAATCTCTTCGAGCGTGCGGCCGCTCGCCACGAGCTCGCTCGCCGCCGGCATGTCGATGCCGTAGACGTTCGGGAAGCGCACCGGCGGGGCAGCCGAAGCGAAGTACACCTTGGCGGCGCCCGCCTCGCGCGCGAGCTCGATGATCTGCGCAGAGGTCGTGCCGCGCACGATCGAGTCATCGACGAGCAGCACGGTCTTGCCGCGGAACTCGAGGTCGATGGCGTTGAGCTTGCGGCGCACCGACTTCTGGCGTTCCTCCTGCCCGGGCATGATGAAGGTGCGGCCGATGTAGCGGTTCTTGATGAACCCCTCGCGGTACTTGACGCCGAGGCGCTGCGCGAGCTGCAGCGCCGAGGTGCGGCTGGTGTCCGGGATCGGGATCACGACGTCGATGTCGTGGCTGGGGCGCTCGCGCAGGATCTTGTCGGCGAGCCGGTCGCCCATGCGCATGCGCGCGCGGTACACGGAGATGTTGTCGATCTTGGAGTCGGGCCGCGCGAAATAGACGTACTCGAAGATGCAGGGCGTGTGGCGCTGCGTGGCGACGCACTGCTGCGCGTGCAGCCTGCCGGCTTCGTCGATGAACACGGCCTCACCCGGCGCTACATCGCGCACCAGGCGGAACGACAGGGAATCCAGCGCCACGCTCTCGGAGGCCAGCATCCACTCGGTGCCGCGCGCCGTGCGGCGCTCGCCGAGCACCAGCGGGCGGATGCCGTTCGGATCGCGAAAGCCGAGGATCCCGTGGCCGATGATCATCGCGACCACCGCATAGCCGCCGCGGCAGCGGCGGTAGACGGCGCTCACCGCCGCGAACACGTCCGCCGGCGTGATGCGCGCCGTGCCGACCCGCTGCAGCTCGGAGGCGAAGACGTTGAGCAGCACCTCGGAGTCGGAGCTGGTGTTCAGGTGCCGCCGGTCCTCGCGGATCAGGATCTCGGCGAGCTCGGAGGCGTTGGTGAGGTTGCCGTTATGCCCGAGGCAGATGCCGTAGGGCGCGTTGACGTAGAAGGGCTGGGCTTCGGAAGCGCTGTCGCAGCCGGCGGTCGGGTAGCGCACGTGCCCGATGCCGGCGTTGCCCTTGAGCTCGATCATGTGGTGCTGCTGAAAGACATCGCGCACCAGTCCGCTGCCCTTGCGCACGCTGAGCTCGCCCTCGAGCGAGGTGGCGATGCCGGCGGCGTCCTGGCCGCGGTGCTGCAGCACCGTGAGCGCATCGTACAGGCGCTGGTTGACCGCACTGGTGCCGACGATGCCGACGATGCCGCACATGGCTTTAGCCCGGGCTCCTCATACCGGGACGTCCCGGCTGTGCGGCTGGGCGCCCTCGCCCACCAGAAACCGCACTCCGTTCGCGATCGACTCGCCCGCCGGGATGAGATGCGATTCGCGCCACCACTGATCCCGGTCGAGCTTGAGCAGCTGGCCGAGCATCACGAAGATGCCTAAGAGAAGGAGTCCCCGCAGCGCGCCGAAGGCGAAGCCCAGCAGGCGGTCCATGCCGGTGAAGATCGAGAGCCGCACGAACTGGCTCACCACGGCACCGACCAGCGCGCCGACCAGCAGCGTCGCGCCGAGGACCACGAGGCGCGCCACCCACGGCTTCACGGCCGTCGCCGACAGCAGCCCGCCGAGATGCGGCTCGACGAGGTCGGAGAAGTGCCAGGCGAGAATGAGCGCGATGACCCAGGTGATGAGCGCGATCCCCTCGCGCAACAGGCCCCGGGCGGCGCCGATGAGAGCCGAGATCAGGATCGCGGCGATGATCACGTAGTCTGGCGTTGTCATTGCTCAAGCACGCTGCCGCGCTCATTCCGCGCCGCGCGAATTGTACAAGACCAACTCCCCGCGTGCCGAGCGCTGCGTCGCACGCGTCCGGCGCTACCTGGGTACCACCTTGCCGGCATGTCCCTGCGCGCTCAGTTTCGCCGCCATCTGCTCCGCGGACGTACGGTCGCGCGCCGGGCCCACCTGCACGCGGTAGAGCCGCCGGCCCGTGGTGCCCCGCGATACGCTGACCGGATAGCCGAGCCCCTGTACCTGCTTCGCCAGGCGGTCGGCGTTCGCGCGGCTCGCGAAGCTGCCGAGCTGCACGACATAAGCCCCGGCGCCGGTCGCCGCCGCCGGGGACGCCGTCGCGGGTGGCGCGGCGGAGGCGTGGGGCGGTGTCGCTGCTGCGTGCGCGGCCGGTGCGGCGGGCGCAGCAGCGGGCGCTGCGGGCGCCGCGGCGGACACGGGCTGAGGTTTGCCTGCGGGCGCGGCCGGCTCCACCGCCGGAGCCGGCGCTGGCAGCGGCTCGCTCGCCGCTTGCATCGGCAGCGTGCCCCCGTGGGACTCGTCCGCGAGATTGATGGTGTAGGAGCGTAATGGCGGTTCCTCCGCCGACGATGCCGGGCCGTGCGCGCGTGCTGCCGGATGGATCGGCCCGCTGAGCAACTCGGGCACCAGCACGACGATCAGGGCCACGAGAATGATTGCGCCCGTCAGCCGTTCTTTCACCAGAGTGTCCACAATGGGGGCGAAGCCGGGAAACCCAAGGCCGCGGAGAACCGCAGTCAGTATATCCGAAGCCACTCGAGCGCCGGCCCGACGGTGTGGAACGAGCCCAACACGACGACGCGGTCTCCCGGGCGAGCCAGCGCGCGCGCACGTGCGCATCCCTGCTCCACCGAGTCGGCGAGCGAGAAGTCGCCCGGCCGCAGTTGCATCCGCTCGGCGAGCGCGGCGGCGCCGCCGCCGCGTGCACCCGGGAGCGGGCAGACGATCCAGTGGTCGATGAGGGGTGCGAGCGCGGCCGCGATCCCCGCCGCGTCCTTGTCGGCGAGCACGCCTGCCATGGCGAAGGTGCGTCGTGCGCCGCCCGCGGCGCCCGGCAGCGGCCGCTCCTTCAGGTGCGTGGCGAGCACGCGTGCGGCCGGCTCGTTGTGCGCGATGTCGAGGATCCACTCGACGGGTCCCGCAACGATCTCGAAGCGGCCCGCGAGGCGTACGCTCCCGAGCGCCGTATTGACCGCACGCCGATCGAGGGATGCCGCGCCAGGCGCCGCCGCCGCGAGCGCCGCGACGGCGGCGATGGCGGTCGCGGCGTTGCGGTACTGGATCGAGCCCGCGAGCGCGGACGGCGCGAGGTCCTCGAGGGCAAGTCCCGCACTCCGATAGCTCCAGCGCGCCCCGGCGATCTCCCAGCTGAAGTCGCGGCCCGCCACGAGCGGCCGGGCGCCGAGCGCCGCGATCCTCGCGAAGACGCTCGCGGGCATGTCGGCGGTCCCGAGCACGGCCGGCCGGCCGGCCCTGAAGATCCCGGCCTTCTCCGCGCCGATGGCCTCCAGACTCTCGCCGAGGTACTCGCGATGGTCGAGGCCGACGGAGGCGACCACGGCGACGTCGGCGGAGACTAAGTTGGTGGCATCGAGCCGACCGCCGAGGCCCACCTCCAGCACCGCGACCTCGACCGCGCGCTGCGCGAACACCAGCAGCGCCGCGAGCGTGTTGTACTCGAAGAACGTCAGCGTGGTCGCGCCGCGCGCCGCCTCGATGCGCTCGAACGCCTCGATGAGCTCCGCATCGCCGGCCTCCTCGCCGCCGATGCGGATGCGCTCGTTGTAGCGCACCAGATGCGGCGAGGTGAAAAGGCCCGCCCGCGTTCCGAGGGCGGAGAGCAGCGCCTCGGCATGGGCGGCGACCGACCCCTTGCCGTTGGTGCCGCCGACGGTGAGGACGCGGAACGCCGGAGCTGCAACCCCCAGGCGCTCGGCGACTTCCGTCACCCGCTCGAGGCTCAGGTCGATGCTGCGCGGGTGGACCGAGTCCTGAAGCTCGAGCCACTCGGCGAGCGTGCGCAATGGCGTTAGCTCCCCGTCGGACGCCCGTCAGGCGGCCGCGACCGGGAGCTTCAGCAGTAGCCGCAGCAGCGCCACGATCCGGTCGCGCATGTCGCGCCGGTCGATGATCATGTCGATGGCGCCGTGCTCGAGCAGGAACTCGGCGCGCTGGAAACCCTCGGGCAGAGTCTCACGCACGGTCTGCTGGATGACGCGCGGGCCCGCAAAGCCGATGAGCGCGCGCGGCTCGGCGATGTTGAGGTCTCCGAGGAGCGCGAGGCTCGCCGACACCCCGCCAGTGGTCGGATCCGTCAGGACCGAGATGAAAGGCAGGTGCGCCTGGGCGAGACGCGAGAGCGCGGCGGCGGTCTTGGCCATCTGCAGGAGCGAGTACAGCGCCTCCTGCATGCGCGCCCCGCCGCTCGCCGAGAAGCAGATGAGCGGCCGGCGCTCCTGGATGCAGTAATCCACGCCCCGCTTGAAGCGCTCGCCGACCACCGACCCCATCGAGCCGCCGAGAAACTGGAACTCGAAGGCGGCGGCGACCACCGGCAGTCCGTGGAGCGAGCCTTCGAGCACCACCAGCGCATCGCTCTCGCCGGTCGCCTTCTGCGCCTGGGTGAGGCGGTCCTTGTAGCGCTTGCTGTCGCGGAACTTGAGGGGATCCTCAGGCGCGATCGCGGCGCCAATCTCCCCGATCGTGCCCGGATCGAGGAAGCGCTCGAGGCGCTCGCGCGCGCGGATGCGCATGTGGTGGCTGCACTTCGGGCACACATAGAGGTTGCGCTCGAGCTCGGCCCGGTAGAGCACGGCATCGCACGCCGGGCACTTGATCCACAACCCCTCCGGCACCGAGCGCGTACGCCGCTCGGTCTTGATGCGGGAGGGCATGATCTTCTCGAACCAGGTCATCCGGTCACTCTGCGGCACCGCGGCAAAGTCCGGCGGCGCTTCGATCATAACTGATCGGGACCCTGCGGCCCTTCCGGCGCCGGAGCCGGCAGACCGAAAGCCGCCGGGTAGCGCACCTCCCACAGATAGAGGCCCGCGGCCGGCGCGGTGGCGGCGCTGCGGGTGCGGTCGCGCGCTTCGAGCACGGCGCGCGCCCAGCCGGGCGGCTCGTCGCCCCGGCCGACGGCGATCAGGAGGCCGGCGATGTTGCGCACCATGTGATGGAGGAAGGCGTTCGCAACCGCCTCGATGACGATCCAGTCGCCGTGCCGCTCGACCGCGAGGCGCGTCAGACGCCGCACCGGCGACTTCGCCTGGCATTCCGCGGAGCGGAAGGCGCTGAAGTCATGCTCGCCGACGAGGAGCGCGGCGGCCTCCGCCATGGCGCGCGCATCGAGCGCGCGCGTCACCCACGCGGCGCGGGAAGCGTAGAGCGCCGAGCGCGCCGTGCGATTGAGGACCAGATAGCGGTAGCCGCGCGCCGTAGCCGAGTAGCGTGCATGGAAATGCGCCGGCACCGGCAGCGCCCAGGACACGGCGACATCCGGCGGCGCCCCGCTGTTGGCGCCGAGGATCCAGCTGCGCCCGCTCCGCTCGGCGTGCGTGTCGAAGTGCGCGACCTGCGCGCGCGCATGGACGCCGGCATCGGTCCGCCCGGCGCACACGAGGCTCACGCGCTCGGCCGCGACCGCGCTGAGCGCGCTCTCCAGGACCTGTTGGATGGTGCGGACCGACTGCTGGCTCTGCCAGCCGGCGAAGGCTGAGCCGTCGTACTCGATGCCGACGGCGATCCGGTTCATTTCAGCCGATAAACCCAGCAAGCGCCGAAGGCGCTTGCAGGCCAATCAACCAGGTAACGACTCCATCAGCCGCTGCGCTTCCTGCTTCTGCGCCGCCGAGCCCTCGGTCATGACTTCCTCGAGGATGTTGCGCGCGCCATCCGGATCGCCCATGTCCATGTAGGCGCGGGCGAGATCGAGCTTGGTGCCGACCTCGCTCATCGTCACGGGCTCGAGATCGGGCAGCGCCAGGTCCTCGTTGGCGAGTCTCTGCGTCGCCGCGAAGGCGGCGTCCGGCACCGTCGCGGTGCCGACGTCGAGGTCGAGCTTGCCGCCGTTGCCGGGGTAGGTGCCGGTGCCGAGATCGAGATCCACGCCCGCGGCACGGAGGTCCGGGTGAGTGCCGGTCGTGGCGCTGCTGCTCACGTCGATGTCGACGGTGTCGCCGCGCAGCTGCGCCAGGCGCGAGGTCTGTGAGCCGTCCTGCAGCGGCCCCGCCTGCGTCAGCGCGTTCTCGAGCTCGTTCTGGTCGAACTGCCATTGGCCCGTGGTCGAGGTCTTGGCCTGCGCGGCCGTGTCCTCGAGATTCTTGCGCGTCTTCTCATCGAGCCCGGCCACCATGGTCGGCGCTTCGGCGCCGGCGCCGAGCATCGGCTGCTCCTGGGTGTCGACCTGACCCACGTCGAGCCCGAGGTCGTCGATCGCGAGCTCCGCCGTCTGGTCGCCGCCGCCGCGTATGCGCGGCTCGATCTTCGCCCGAACCGTGCGGCCGTCGTCCGGCGCATCGAGCGTTGGCTGCTCGACCGTCGGGCCTTCGGCGTCGGAGACCTGCTGGCGCATCTTGGAGGTCATCTGACGGGTGCTGCCGGTGACGCCCGCATCACCGTAGCCGCCGCCCTGAAGCACGGTGAGGTTGCGATCGGTCACCCCGGTCGTCGCCCCGGTCATCTGTGCGGTGTCCTCGCCGACCGCGGAACCGATATCGAGATCGACGCCCTGTCCGTCGGTCGGCACCGGCTCGCCGAGAAGGTCGAAGTCGACCCGGCTCTGGCCGCCCTCGAGATTGAGATCGACCCCGCCCGCGGCAGCACCACCCACGCCGGCACCGCCGGAGAACAGCGGATCCTCGGGCGCGAGCTGCTTGCCCATGATGAGGATCTTTTCCCACTCGCCGGGCGCGGCCTCCGAGCGCGTCTGCGCGAGCTCGTGCGCGGTCTGCAGGAACTGCTCCTTGTTGCCCCAGACGAAGAACACTTCGAGGAGCTTGAGCTTCAGATCGCGCCGCCCCGGCTCGCGGCCGATGGCGATGCGGATGAGATCGGCGGCCTGGTCATAGAGACCGTAGGCCATGTGGAAGTCGGCCTCGGCGAGGGGGTCGCCCTGGTCGAGATTGATCGCCGTCTCACTGCTGATCGTGTCATCGGCGGTGACGTGCTTCGCGGCCGGCGCGGAAGTCGCAGCAGGTCCTGCGGCCGCGAGGCGCGGCCGCTCGTGAATGCCGCTCTCCTCGACGATGACACCGGACTCGGGCTCGGTAAGCGGCATCGCCCGCATGGTCGGGGTCTCGAACCCGTCTGAGCCGCGCCCGGACGCTCCCCCACTCGAGGCGCCACCGGCAGCACTCCCCCCGGCCACGGCGGCAACCGCCAGCCGGCCGAGAGAGTCATCGAATTCCGAGGCCCGGCGCGAGCGCAGGAACCTCAGGCCCGCGACGACCGCGAGCACGAGTGCCACGAGCGCGAGCACCCACCAGTAACCCATGATCGTATCGAGCAGCGATCCACCCTCGGCCGACGGCGCGGACACCGGCGCGGGCTTCTGAGCCTGCGCGGGCTTTGCCAGGGGCTTCGTGACCGGCGCAGGCGGTGCGGCCTGGGCAACCGGAGGCGGCGGCGGCACCGCAGGCGCAGGCTGCTCGACCGGCGCGGGCGCGGGCGGCGGCGGAGCCGCCTGGGCGACCGGAGCCTTCGCAGGCGGCGGAGCCGGAGTCGGTGCGGGCGTAGGCGTCGGAGCCGGCGGTGGCGCCTTGGCGGCTGCCTGCTTGGCGGCGAGCTCGGCCTGCAGCCGCGCGAGATCCTGGTTCTTGAGGTCGAGGAGGCGCTTCGACTCGGCGAGCTGCGCCTCGAGGTCGTGGACCTGGCCCTTGAGCGAGTTGACCTCGGCGCTGTTCGCCGCGGCGCCGGTGCCGGCGGAGGCGCCCTCCGACGGCGTCACGAGACGCAGGTGGCCGGGCTGGGAGCCCTGGCTCCCGGCAGATGCCGCGGCCGCCTCGGCGCCGCCTGCGGGCGCTGCGGTGGAACGCCACTCGGCGGTCTGGCGGTTGATCTCGGCGGTTGCGTCCGCGGACGAGATGGCCTCTGCGGTGGCCGCATCCGGCAGACGCAGCACCGCGCCCGAGCGCAGCAGGTTCATGTTCTGCTCGAAGGCCTTCGGGTTCGCCTGATAGATGGCGAGCATCCACTTGCGGGTGCGCGCGGAATTCGTGGTCGCACCGGTCACGCCGCGCGCGATCTCGGAGAGCGTCTCGCCCTTCTGCACGGTGTGATTGGTGTTGGCGCCCTCCGCGGTCGGCTCAGCCGAGGGGGCGGCGGGCGCGGGGCTCGCGTTCGCGGTCTCCGGCGCTGCCGCCACGCTCGCAGGCGGCGCGCTCTTGGTGTGCGCAGGAGGCGCGCTCGCTGCCGGTGTCGGTGCGGAAGCCTCAGCCGGGGCCGCGGCCTGTGCGGGCTCGGCCGCCGCGGTCTCGGCCGCCGCAGGCTCGGTGGTCGCAGGCGCTGCGGGCGCGGCCGGAGCTGCGGCCGCCGCAGCCGGAGCTTCGGCGCCGCGCGTGATCGTCCCGGCGCGCGTGTCGGCACCCGTCGCAGGCACGGCAACCGGTGCGCTCGCCACCGCCGACTGATTCGGCGTGTACACCGGCGGATCGAGCAGCATGGTGTACTCGCGCACCAGCTGCCCGTGCGACCAGCTGACGTCGATCAGGAGCGTGATGAAAGGATCGGTGATCGCGTCCGTCGACTTGAGCTTGATGATGTAGCGGCCGTCCTTGGTCTCCACCGTGTGCACCTGAACGCTCGTCAGGTAGTTGGGGTAGTCGATGCCGTTCTGCGAGAAGATTTCGCGCGGAGCCAGAGTTGCCCGCAGCGTCGCGACCTCATCGGGTGCGACGTCGGTGATCTCGATCTCAGCGTCGAGCGGGGAGTTGAGCGTCGAGTTGAGATGAATGTCTCCGAGACCAAGGGCAAACGCCGCTGACGGCAAAGCCAGCAGCAATGCCAGCGCTCGGCTTGAGCGTTTGGCGAACATCAGGGCACCCCGGCAGGAGTCATTTGAAATATCTTGTAGAAACAATCGGATGGACGATAAGTTGCGAGTCCACCACGAATTGGGCGGCAATATAACTTAAATAGGCTTACAACCCAAAGCCTACAGTCTCCCGCTGCCGTCGATCGCGGCTTTTCGGCGCACATAGTCGGGTACAGTCCTCGATTTAAATCCCCGTGCAGAACCGGAATCTTTACGGATTCTTAGGACATAAACTGTGTCCTGTTTCGCCTCGGACGGTGCCCGCCGGGCTCTCTCGAGGGTGGAACTGTGATCGCCGCCACATCTCGCTGCGGCGACCCCGGGAAGCACCGCCGCACCCGGCACGGGCCCTCCCGAACGGGGGCTCGGAGCCGGCTGATCTAGCGGCGCGGGGCGCCCGGAATCACCGGGGTCGGGGACTTCACGTCGGCGTTCTGCGCGCGGTGGCGCAGGTAGTGGTCCATGAGGACGATCGCGAGCATCGCCTCGGCGATCGGCGTCGCGCGCAGCCCCACGCACGGGTCGTGCCGCCCGGTCGTGACGATCTCGGTCGCGTTGCCGGCGACGTCGATGGTGCGCGCGGGCACCTGGATGCTGGAGGTGGGCTTCAGGGTCAGGTGCGCGACGATGTCCTGACCCGAGGAGATGCCGCCGAGAACGCCGCCGGCGTGGTTGCTGAGAAACCCGCCCGGGGTGAGCTCGTCGCGATGCTCGCTGCCGCGCTGCGCGGCCGCGCCGACGCCCGCGCCGAGCTCAACCGCCTTCACGGCGTTGATGCCCATGAGCGCGTGGGCGACGTCCGCATCCAGCCGGTCGAACACCGGCTCGCCCAGGCCCGGCGGAACACCGCTCGCGACCACGGTGATGCGCGCGCCGATCGAGTCGCCGGCCTCGCGCGTCTTCCAGATGAGCTCCTCGAGCTCCGGCACCCGCTTCGGGTCCGGGCAGAAGAAGGGGTTCTGATACGCGAACGCGGGATCGACCGCGTCCAGCATGAGCGTGCCGGCCTGGCTTAAGTATCCGTAGATGCGCACGCCGAGCCTCGTCGCGAGATAGCGCCGCGCGATGGCGCCGGCCGCAGTGCGCATCACCGTCTCGCGCGCGCTCGAGCGCCCGCCGCCGCGGTAGTCGCGCAGGCCGTATTTCTGCTGATAGGTGTAGTCGGCGTGCCCCGGACGGAAGCGGTCCTTGATGCGCTCGTAGTCACGCGAGCGTGCGTCGGTGTTCTCGATGAGGATGCCGATCGGCGTCCCGGTGGTGCGGCCCTCGAAGACCCCGGAAAGGATGCGCACCCGGTCGGCCTCGCGGCGCTGGCTCACGAAGTGCGAGGTGCCGGTGCGGCGGCGGTCCACGTCCTGCTGAATATCCGCCTCGCTCAGCTCGAGTCCCGGCGGGCAGCCATCGACGATGCACCCGAGCGCCGGCCCATGGCTCTCGCCGAAGGTGGTGACGGTGAAGAGCTTGCCGATGGTATTCCCGGACATGGTACTGCCTGATCTCTGATGCGAGCTTCATACTAGTGTGCCACGAGTTGCTCGCGCCTCAGCAGGAACACCCCGCCGCCGCCGCGCGCGAACTGCAGCCACAGGAACGGCAGCTTCGGGTATGCGCGCCGCACCGCAGCTTCGGTGTTGCCGACCTCGACGATGAGCAGCCCCTCGGCTCGCAGGTGCCGATGCGCCTCGCGCAGAATGACGGCCACCGAGTCGAGCCCGTGCGCCCCGGCAGCCAGCGCCACGCGCGGCTCCTGCCGGTACTCGGGGGGCAGCCGTTTCATCTCACGCTCGCCCACGTAAGGGGGATTGGCGACGATGATGTCGTAGGCGCGGCCTTTGAGCGCGCTGAAGTGGTCGGATTCGACGAGCCGCACGCGCCGCGCGAGACGGTGGCGGCGCACGTTGATGCGTGCCACCTCGAGGGCTGCGGCTGAAATGTCGGCGGCATCGACCTGGGCGTTTGGCAGCGCCTTCGCGCAGGCGATCGCAATGCAGCCAGAGCCCGTGCCGAGATCGAGAATCCGGCGCACGCGCCTGGGATCCGCCCACGGCGCGAAGCCCCGCTCGATGAGCTCGGCGAGCGGTGAGCGGGGCACGAGCACCCGCGCATCGACCGTGAACGGCAGGCCCGCGAACCAGGTGACGCCCGTGAGGTAGGGAGCCGGGAGGCGCTCGGCGATGCGCCGCTCGATGAGCTCGGCCGCGCCTGCGGCCTGCGCACCGCTCACCCGGCGCCGGTAGAGCGCGGCGCCGCCATCGTGGCGCAGCCCGAGTGCATGCAGCGTGAGGCTCGCGGCCTCATCCCACGCGTTGTCGGTGCCATGGCCGAAGCAGACGCGCGCCCGCTTCAAGCGCCGCGCGCCGCGGGCGATGAGACGGTGCACAGTGAGAGGAAGAATCCGGCCGGTGCGCCGTCCGGGCTTTGATGCTCCGGTCATCCGCCGTCGTACACTCATCCGCGCCTCGTACACTCCTGTGAAATAATTCGCTCATGCGATCTCGCTGGCTCTGGATCCTCGTCGCCGTCGCCGCCTGTGCGGCGCTCGGAGGCTTCTTCCTGGCGCGGCAACTTGACAGGGAAACTCCCGTGCTGGCAAGCGGCACCTGGCTGCCGCGCCCGAAGCCGATCGAGAAGTTCGAGCTCATCGACGCGGGCGGACGGCCGTATACCAACGCCGACCTCACCCGCGCGCCGACGCTCATCTACTTCGGCTTCACGCGCTGCCCGGACGTTTGCCCCACGACCCTGGTGAAACTCGCGCAGGCTCTGAAGCAGGCGGCACTCGGCTCGCTGCGGGTGGTGTTCGTCAGCATCGACCCGCAGCGCGACACGCCGGCCGCCGTCGGGCTCTATGCGCACGTGTTCGACCCTTCGTTCCAGGGCGTCACCGGGACACCTGAGGAGATTCGCAAGGTGGCGCACAACTTCGCGGTGGCCGTCAACCGCGTCGACCTCCCGGGAGGCGACTACACGATGGATCACTCGGCGGTCATCTTCCTGGTCGACGCGCGGGGGATCGACGCGATCTTCACGCCGCCCTTCGAGGTGTCCGCCCTGGCCGCGGACCTGCGCCGCGCGGCGCCCCATCTCACGACCGCGCCCGCCCGACCTCCCCCATGAGCGCCGACGACACCGGGGCGCGGCTGTTCGTCGGCCTCCAGTACCTGCTGCCGCAGCACCTCCTGTCGGGCGTGGTGCATTGGCTGGCGCGGCTGCAGCTCCCGTGGGTGAAGAACGCGCTCATCGACAATTTTCTGGTCAACTACCGCCCCGACATGAGCGAGGCCGAGGAGCCGGACCCGCGCAAGTACTCGAGCTTCAACGCCTTCTTCACGCGCGCGCTGCGTCCCGGCGCGCGCACCGTGGACGGCGCGCCGACGGCGCTGGTCTCGCCGGTCGACGGCACGGTGAGCCAGATCGGTCGGACCGACGGCTCCTCGCTCGTGCAGGCGAAGGGGCTCACCTACACGCTGGAGTCGCTGCTCGATGAGGGCGCGCCCGCGTGGGCGCCAATCTTCCGCGGCGGCGCGTACGCGACGCTCTATCTCGCCCCGCACGACTACCATCGCATTCACATGCCGCTCGCCGGGACGCTGCAGGCTGCCTGGTACGTCCCGGGGCAGCTCTTCAGCGTGAACGCGACGACGGCGGCGCAGGTGCCCGGGCTGTTCGCGCGCAACGAGCGCGTCGTGTGCGTGTTCGCGGACGGGACGCTGTCTTTCGCGCTGGTGCTCGTGGGGGCGCTGTTCGTCGGCAGCATGTCGACGGTGTGGCATGGAGATGTCACGCCGCGCAGCCCGCGCGTGCGCGGGGATCTGGCGCTCGACTTCCTGCGCACCGGCTCGAAGCTCGAGAAGGGCGCCGAGATGGGCCGCTTCAACATGGGATCGACCGTGATCCTGCTGCTGCCGCCCGGACGCACCGAGTGGCAGAGCGACCTCGGCCCCGGCAGCACGATCCGCATGGGTCAGGCGCTGGCGCGGCTCACATGACGCCGGGCGCGGACTGGCGGCCGAGCGCCACGCCGGAGGCGCTGCGCGAGCGCGCGGCGCTCCTCAGCCGCGCCCGGGAATTCTTCGCCGTGCGCTCCGTGCTCGAGGTCGACACCCCGCTGGTCGTCAACTCTCCGGTGAGCGATGTGCACATCGCCAGCGCCGCCGTCGGGCTTTCCGGGGAGCAGGCCGCCTCCGGGGCGGCGGCTCCGCTGCTCTACCTCCACACCTCGCCCGAGTACGCGATGAAGCGCCTGCTCGCCGCGCAGCTCGGCGACATCTATCAGATCTGCCACGTGGTGCGGGGCAACGAGCGTGGACGCTTGCACAACCCGGAGTTCACGCTCATCGAGTGGTACCGCGTCGGCTTCTCGCTCGCCGCCCTCATGGATGAGGTGGAGGCGCTGGTACGGGTCCTCCTCGGTCCGGCGCACCGCCGCCGCCGCAGCGAGCGCCTGAGTTATCGCGAAGCGCTCGTGCGCGAGCTCGCGCTCGATCCCTTCAGCGCCCCGGATGCGACGCTGCTCGAGGCCGCACGGCGCCTCGGGCTCGAGTCGGATGGCGCGAACCGTGACGACCTCCTCGAGTTCCTGATGGGTGTCGGGGTCGGCCCGCGCCTCGGCCGCGGCGCCCTGACCTTCGTCCACGGCTATCCTGCGACTCAGGCGGCGCTCGCGCGCCTCGATCCTGAGGATCCGCGGGCGGCGCTGCGCTTCGAGCTCTATTGCGAAGGTATGGAGCTCGCCAACGGCTTCCACGAGCTTACGTCGGCGCCCGAGCAGCGCGCGCGCTTCGAGCGCGACAACGCAGAGCGGCAGCGCACGGGGCAGCCGGTGCGGCCGCCGGATGAGCGCCTGCTGGCCGCGCTGGCGGCGGGGCTCCCGGACTGCGCCGGGGTGGCGCTCGGCTTCGACCGCACGCTGATGCTCGCGGTGGGAGCGAAGCACATCGACGAAGTGCTCGCCTTCCCGACCGGGCGCGCCTGAAGCGCATGAGCCGCGCGCCACGTGCCGCATGACCTCTGCCCGCCTCTCGCCCCGCGGGCTCGCCGCCGGGGTCGCCGCCTTCACGATCTGGGGATTGTTTCCGGCTTATCTGCATCCCTTGAGGGGCGTGCCGCCGCTCGAGATCGTCGCGCACCGCATCCTCTGGTCGTGTCTGTTCCTCCTCGGGGTGCTGCTGCTGCGCGCCGAGCTCGGCCGGCTCACGACGACGCTCGGCAGGCCGCGGCTGCTCGCCGGGCTCGCCACTTCCGCCTGCCTCATCACCTGCAACTGGCTGGTCTATGTCTGGAGCGTCACCCACCATTACATCGTCGAGTCGAGCCTCGGCTACTACATCAACCCGCTGGTGAACGTGCTGCTCGGGGTGCTGGTGCTGCGCGAGCGCCCGAACGCCGTGCAATGGAGCGCGATCGCGCTCGCCGCTCTCGCCGTGATCTACCTCGCCGTCGAAGCCGGCAGCCCCCCCTGGATCGCCTTGGCGCTGGCGCTGACCTTCGGGCTCTACGGGTTCGTGAGGAAGGTGATCAGCGTCGATGCCCTGCCCGGGCTTGCAACCGAGACGCTGCTGCTCGTGCCTCTCGCGGTCGCCTATCTCGCCTGGTGCCAGACGACCGGGGGAGCGGCCTTCACCCACGACGGGCCCGTGATCGCCGCCCTGCTGGTCGGCGCCGGGATCGTGACCGCGGTGCCGCTGTTCCTCTTCGCCTATGGCGCGCGCCGGCTGCCCTATTCGACGGTGGGCGTGCTGCAGTACATCGGCCCGAGCATCCAGCTCCTCTGCGGTGTGCTCTTCTACGGCGAGCGCTTCGGGCGCTCGCGCGCGACCGGCTTTTGCCTGCTGTGGGCGGCGCTGGTGCTGTACGCAGGTGAAGGGCTCTGGCGCGCGCGCGCTCTCTCGCGCCGTGCGGCGCGAGCCTGACGGCTACTGCTTGGCGCGCGAGATGTACTCGCCGGTGCGCGTATCGATGCGGATCGTTTCGCCCTCGTTGATGAACAGCGGCACCCGCACGACGGCGCCGGTCTCGAGCTTCGCCGGCTTCTGACCGCCGGTAGCGGTGTCGCCGCGCAGCCCGGGATCGGTCTCCACGATCTTGAGCTCGATGTGGGGCGGCGGGGTGACGACCAGCGGCACGTTGTTCCACAGGGTCACGATGCACACCACCCCGTCCTTGAGCCACTGCGCGTTGTCGCCGACGGCCGACTTGCCGGCGGTGTACTGCTCGAAGTTATCCGGGACCATGAAGTGCCAGAAGTCCCCGTCCTGATAGAGGTACTGCATGTCCATGTCGACGACGTCGGCGGCCTCGAGTGACTCGCCCGACTTGAAGGTGCGCTCGATGGTGCGGCCGGTCTTCAGGTTCCGCACCTTGATGCGGTTGAACGCCTGGCCCTTGCCGGGCTTGACGAACTCATTCTCGACGACCGCGTAAGGGTCGCCATCGAGCAGAACCTTGAGACCCGCGCGGATCTCGCTGGTGGTATAGCTGGCCATTCTCGGATCCCGTGAAATTCCAGGGGCGGCAGGATGTGGCCGCCCTGTCAGAAAAGGGCCGCGTATGATAGCGACATCGCCTGGAGGCCGCCACAGAAGCCCGCAGGCGCTTTTTTCCGCGAGGTCGCTCACGCGGGGGCCTCGATTCCCGGTGCTAGAATCCAGCCGCTTTCGCTTGTGTTAAGTCCAGGGAGGCCGTCGTAGATGGAGCCGAGCGCCGTTCCGCTCATCGTGCTGAGCGCCACGCGTGATCCCGTGGAGGCGATCAACGGCATGCTGCGCCGCGCAGGCGAGCCGGCTCACTGCACCTGGATCCCGGCGCTGCGCGATCTCGGCGATGCGCTCACCCAGATCAATCCCGAGCTGCTGGTGCACGTGCTGGCCGATGAGCACGAGCTCGAGGCCGTCATCGCCATCCGCGACCAGCTCGCTCCCACGGTGCCGATCCTGGCGCTGGCCCAGGAAGCCGACGAGGCCGCCATCGCCCATGCGCTCGGGCTCGGCGCGCGCGATCTCGTCTCGCTCGCCCATCCGGACCGCCTGGCTGCGGTGATGATGCGCGAGCTCGAGACTTTTCGTGGCCGGCGCACCCTCGATGCGGCCATGCGCGCCGCGCAGGATGCCCGCAGCCAGCTCGACACGGTGCTCGAGCGCTCCAATGACGCGATCATCCAGGTGCAGGAAGGGATCGTCACCGACGCGAACCCCGCGTGGCTCGAGCTCTTCGGCGTCGAGGACGGGATCGCGGGTCAGCCCGTGATGGACCTGTTCGAGGAGTCCTCGCATCCGGCGCTGCGCGGCGCGCTCGCCGCGTGTCTCCAGGGGCGCTGGAGCGGAGATCACACGCTGAGGGCCAACGCCCTGCCTGCCGACGGCACCATCCTGCCGGTCGAGATCGCGCTCGCCATGGGCGAGCACGAAGGGGAGCCCTGCGTGCGGCTGGTCGTGCCCTCGGCACCGCGCGCCGCGGCGCCCGCCGAGCCGCGCGCCCCCGAGGGCCCGGCCACGATCACCGATCCTTACGGCCTCCTGCCGCGCCGCGAGCTGCTGCAGGGGCTCGGCGAGCGGCTCGCCACGCGTCCCTCGGGTGGCGTGCGCTGCCTCGCGGTCGTCAAACTCGACAAGTTCGCGACCCTCGAGCGCGTCCTCGGCGTGACCGCGAGCGAGGACGTGGTCGCCGAGTTCGTGCGCCTCCTGCGCGAGACGGTGCGGCCGAAGGAGCTGATCGGGCGGCTTGGAGGAATGTTGTTCCTCGTGCTGCTCGAGCGCGGCAACGAGAACGACATCAACGCCTGGGCCGAGCAGCTGCTGTCGCGCGTGCAGAAGCACGTCATGCGCATCCGCGACAAGGCGGTGTCGGTCACCTGCTCGATCGGACTCTCGACCGTGTCGCCGGCGCGCGCCGCCCTGGACGCGGTAGTGGCGGATGCCCTCGAGGCCTGCCGCAAGGCCGGCGCGCGTGGTGGCAACCAGAGCGTCACCTCGGACCACGCCGACACCGAGAGCCGGGTGATGTCCTACGACAAGGTGTGGGTCAAGCACATCAAAGCCGCGCTCATGGAGAATCGCTTCCGGCTGGTCCAGCAGCCGATCGCGAGCCTCAGGGGCGAGGACCCGGGGATGTACGACGTGCTGGTGCGCATGATCGATACGCAGGGCAAGGAAGTGCTGCCCTCGGAATTCATGGCGGCCGCCGCGCGCAACGATCTGATGAAGAACATCGACCGCTGGGTCGTGGGAGCATCGCTGTCATTCGCGGCGCAGAAAAAGCCCGAGTGCCTGTTCGTGCGCCTCTCGCGCGAGACCGTCAAGGACGAGACCTTCCTCGACTGGCTCGGCAACCACCTGCGCTCGAGCCGCGCCGAGCCGCAGCGCCTCTGCTTCCAGGTGACGGAGGAAAGTGCCGCCAGCTACATCACGCAGGTGAAGGCCCTGGCGAGCACGCTGCGCGAGCGGCGCTTCCGCTTCGCGCTCGAGAGCTTCGGCGGCGGGCGCGACAGCTTAGGTATGCTCGAGTCCGTACCCCTCGACTTCGTCAAGATCGACGGCGCGGTGATCCAGGGACTCGCCGGCGATTCCCAGCTGCAGCAGCGCGTACGGGCGCTGGTCGACGCGGCCCAGAAGCGCTCGGTGCAGACCATCGGCGAGCGCGTCGAGGACGCCAACACTATGGCAGTGCTCTGGCAGCTCGGCGTGCAGTTCATCCAGGGCTACTTCGTCAACGAGCCCGAGGAAGTGGTTTTAGGCGCCGGGCGGTAGTTTGAACTGCGCCTCCATGCGCTCGATCTTGCGCGGCCAGCCGCGCTTCAGGACCGCGCCGCGCTGCGCCCGCTGGCCGAGATAATCCTTGAGATCGCGCCACTCGATGACCTTGTGCGTCTCTCCCGACCAGAGAACGAGGCTCGCCTCGGGCGGTACGACCGCGATCGCCGTCATGAGCTCGGCGCGCGTGCGCGCCTTCCTGCCCGGGATGTCGTAGAGCTTATTTCCCTTGCCGCGCGGCATCTCGGGCACCTCGCTCACCGGGAATGCGAGCAGCTTGCCCTCGCTGCTCACGACTGCGACGAGTGAGTCAGCCGCGGGCACCGGCGCCGGCGCCAGCACCTGCGCGTTCTCGGGAACGGAGAGGACTGTCTTGCCGGCGCGCCGGTCGCTGACGAGGTCCTTCAGGCGCGCGGTGAAGCCGTAGCCGGCATCGCTCGCGAGCAGCCAGAGGTCTTCCGGCTCGCCGATCATGACGCCGGCGAATTTGGCCCCGTCGGGTGGATCGAGGCGCCCCGAGAGCGGTTCGCCGTAGCCGCGCGCCGAGGGGAGCGAGTGCGAGGGCAGCGTGTAGGTGCGCCCGGTGCTGTCGATGAAGACCGCCGGCTGCAGACTCCGTCCGCGGGCGAGTGCCTGGAAGGCATCCCCGCCCTTGTAGGAGAGCGCCGCCACCTCGACCTCGTGACCCTTGGCCGAGCGCACCCAGCCGCCCTTGGAGAGCACCACCGTCACCGGCTCGTTCGGAATGAGGCTGGTCGCATCGATCGCCTGCGCCGCCTCGCGCTCGATGATCCTGGTGCGCCGCTCGTCGCCGTATTTGTCGGCGTCGGCGCGGATCTCGGCGGCGATGAGCTTGCGGAGCTTCGCTTTGCTCTTGAGGAGCCCTTCGAGCTCCTCGCGCTCGGCGGCGAGCGTCTTCTGCTCCTCGCGGATCTTCATCTCCTCGAGCTTCGCGAGGTGCCGCAGGCGCGTGTTGAGGATCTCCTCGGTCTGCTCGTCGGTGAGCTTGAAGCGCTTCATCAGCACCGGCTTCGGCTCCTCCTCGCGGCGGATGATGCGGATCACCTCGTCGAGATTGAGGAAGGCGATCAGGAGTCCGTCGAGGATGTGCAGCCGCCTGCCGACCTTCTCGAGACGATGCTCGAGGCGGCGCGTGACGGTCTTGACGCGAAACTCGAGCCACTCGGTGAGGATCTCCTTCAGGCCCATCACCCGCGGCCGGCCGTCGAGGGCGATGATGTTGAGGTTGACGCGATAGTTGCGCTCGAGGTCGGTGGTCGCAAACAGGTGGTTCATGACCTCGGTGAGGTCCACGCGGTTCGAGCGCGGCACCAGCACCAGGCGCGTCGGGTTGTCGTGATCCGACTCGTCGCGCAGATCGTCGATCATCGGCAGCTTCTTGGCGCGCATCTGCTCGGCGATCTGCTCCATCACACGCGTCGGCGACACCTGGTAGGGGAAGGCGGTGATGACGGCGTTGCCCTCCTCGATCTCCCAGGTGGCGCGCGCCTTGAAGGTGCCGACGCCCTGGTCGTAGAACTCCTTGAGATCCGCGCGCGGCGAGATGATCTCGGCTCCGGTCGGCAGATCCGGCCCCTTCACGTGCTTCATGAGCGCAGCAAGGGTCGCCTCGGGCTCCTCGAGCAGGTGGATCGCCGCCGCGGCGACTTCCTTCAGGTTGTGCGGCGGTATGTCGGTCGCCATGCCGACCGCGATGCCGGTGGTGCCGTTCAGCAGCAGGTTCGGCAGCCGCGCCGGCAGAATCGCCGGCTCCTCGCGCGAGCCGTCGTAGTTCGGGACCCAGTCGACGGTGCCGTCGGAGAGCTCGCTCAGCAGCACCTCGGCGTAGCGCGTGAGCTTCGCCTCCGTGTAGCGCATGGCGGCGAAGGACTTCGGGTCATCCTGCGAGCCCCAGTTGCCCTGCCCGTCGATGAGCGGATGGCGGTAGGCGAAGGGCTGCGCCATCAGCACCATCGCCTCGTAGCAGGCCGTGTCGCCGTGCGGGTGGAACTTGCCGAGCACGTCGCCGACCGTGAGCGCCGCCTTCTTGTGCTTGGCGACCGCCGACAGCCCGAGCTCGCTCATGGCGTAGACGATGCGCCGCTGCACCGGCTTCAAGCCATCGCCGAGCGCCGGCAGCGCCCGGTCGAGGATCACATACATCGAGTAGTCGAGGTAGGCCTTCTCGGTGAAGGTCGAGAGCGGCTGGCGCTCGATCCCCTCGAAGTTGAGCTCGCCGTTCTCGGGCGGCCCGCTCACACCTGCACCTCGGCGAGGTTGCCCTTCTCCTCGAGCCACTCGCGCCGATCGGCGGCGCGCTTCTTGGCGAGCAGCATGTCCATGAGCTGATCGGTCTTGTCCTTGCCCTCGATGGTGAGCTGCACCAGGCGGCGGGTGCGCGGGTCGATGGTGGTCTCGCGCAGCTGCTTCGGGTTCATCTCCCCCAAGCCCTTGAAGCGGGTGACCGACGGCTTGGTGCGCGGGCTCTCCTTCTCTATCTTCTTCAGGAGCTGATCGCGCTCGGCGTCATCGAGCGCGTACAGCACCTGGCGGCCGGCATCGATCCGGTAAAGCGGCGGCATCGCGACGTACACGTGGCCGTGGGTCACGAGCGGGCGGAAGTGCCGCAGGAACAGCGCGCACAGGAGCGTCGCGATGTGCTGCCCGTCGGAGTCGGCGTCCGCCAGGATGCAGATCTTGTGATAGCGGAGCGAGGTCAGGTCGGCCGAGGCGGGCTCGACCCCGAGCGCGACCGAGATGTTGTGCACTTCCTCACTCGCCGCCAGCTGGCCGGCATCGACCTCCCAGGTGTTCAGGATCTTGCCTCTGAGCGGCATGATCGCCTGGAAGTCCTTGTCGCGCGCCTGCTTGGCCGAGCCGCCGGCCGAGTCGCCTTCGACCAGGAAGAGCTCGCAGCGCCTCGGCTCCTGGCTCACGCAGTCGGCGAGCTTGCCGGGAAGCGCCGGGCCGCCGGCGATCCTCTTGCGTACTACCTTCTGTGCCGCCCGGGCGCGCTCCTGGGCGTTCGCGATCGCGAACTGCGCGATGCGCTCGCCGGCATCGGGATGGCGGTTGAGCCAGAGCGCGAGCGAGTCGCGCGCGAAGCCCTCGACCAGTGGCGCGGCGTCGCGCGAACCTAAGCGCTCCTTCATCTGGCCGGCGAACTGCGGCTCACGGATCTTGATCGACAGCACGAAGCTCGCCTTGTCCCAGACGTCCTCCGGGGTGAGCCTGATGCCGCGGGGGATCAAGTTCCTGAACTCGCAGAACTCGCGCACCGCCTGGGCAACCCCGGCCCGCAGCCCGTTGACGTGCGTGCCGCCCTCCGGGGTCGGGATGAGGTTCACGTAGCTCTCGCCGATCGAGACCTCCGCATCCGGCGCCCAGCAGAGCGCGTAGTCGACCGCGTCGTCGTCGTCGGCGCGCGTCCCGGTGATCGGCTCAGGCGGAATGCGCGCGTTTTTCTCGAGCTCCTCGACGAGATAGGCGCCCAGGTCGCCGGTGTAGAACCATTCGTCCTTCTCGCCAGTGGCCTCGTTCCTGAACGTGACCTTGAGGCCCGGGCAGAGCACCGCCTTCGCCTTCAGCGTGTGCTTGAGTTGCGGCACCGAGAATCTGTCGGAGTCGAAGAACTTCGGGTCCGGCCAGAAGCGGAGGGTGGTGCCGGTGTTGCGCTGGCCGACGGTACCGATCTCTTCCAGCCTGGTCGCGATCTTGCCGTCCTTGAAGCTGATGTTGTATTCCTTGCCGCCGCGCTTGATCCAGCACTCGAGGTGCTTCGAGAGCGCGTTCACCACCGACACGCCCACCCCGTGGAGGCCGCCGGAAAACTTGTAGGTCTTGTCGGAGAACTTTCCGCCGGCGTGCAGGCGGGTGAGGATCAGCTCCGCGCCCGACACCTTCTCCTTCGGGTGGATGTCGACCGGCATGCCGCGGCCGTCGTCGGCGACCTCGAGGGAGTTGTCCTTGTAGAGCACGACGTCGATCTGGTGGCAGTAACCGGCGATCGCCTCATCGACGCTGTTGTCGATGACCTCGTGCGCGAGGTGATTGGGGCGCTGCGTGTGGGTGTACATGCCCGGCCGGCGGCGGACGGGCTCGAGGCCGGAGAGGACCTCGATATCGGAGGCGGTGTACGACTGACTCATCCGCTGTGCATCATGCGTTTATCACCCCGGGCGCGGTGTGCCGAGCGCGTGCGCTGCAGGTGCGCGCTCGCGCGGCGCGAATCTTACCAAATCGGGGAAGGCGCCCGGCGCTGTCGCCGCGGGCCGTCAGTCGAGATCGGCGAGCAGCGCCGCGCGCACCGCCGCCGGCACCGGGTCGACAGAGTGGCGATAATTCTCGTGGTCGATCCCGGCGCCGAGTGCGGCGCCGGCGCGCAGCGCGCCGATCATGGCGGGATCGAGCTCGAAGCGCAGAAAATGCACCGCGGAGGTCTTGTCCGCGTTCTCGCGCGGCAGATCCTCATCGGCGATGGCGCCGACGCGCGCGTGCCCGGCGACCTGCACCCAGCAGCGCGCCTCGATCCCCCGGAGCAGGGCGAGCTGCCGGCGCCGCTCCTCGGAGTCGGCGAACTCGATGAGGAGCGTGACCTTCCAGTTGCGGCCGTCCGGGATCAGCGGGTTGTAGGCGGCGAGCTCTTCCGCGATCCCTTCGGGCTCGAAGATCCGCTCGACCCGCAGCATCTCCTGGATCTGGTACTGGATGGTCAGGCGGTCCTCGAAGGACCAGGTGGTGTGAGGCCCGACCTGGAGCTGCCGGTCGCGCTTGTGATCGAGCACCCGCGTGCGGAACGCCGCGCGCTCGCGCGCGTAACGCTCGAGGGTCATGAGATCCGTGGCGACGAGCTTCACAGGCCGTACGCCATCTTGAGGAGGGTGAGCGGATGCTCGGGCTCGCGCGGCTCCTCGAGTCCGCTCTCGATCTGCCTGCCTGCCATGGGGCAGTCGCTCGCATAGTGATCGGCGTGCGCGCTCTCGACGCGCTGCATGACGGGACGCCCGATCTTCACCGAGGCGGCGCGGAAGCGCTGCTTCACGCCGTAGGTGCCGTTGTGCCCGGAGCAGCGCTCGATCGGCTCGACCGTCGTCCCCGGCACGAGCTGCAGCGCCTCGCGGGTCTTGAGCCCCAGGTTCTGCACCCGCAGATGACAGGGCACGTGGTAGCTGACCTTGCCGAGCGCTTGCGTGAAATCGGTGCGCAGCAAGCCTTCCGCGTGCCGCAGCATCAGATACTCGAAGGGATCGAACATGTGCTCGGCCACCGCGCGCACCTGCGCGTCGTCCGGGTACATGAGCGGCAGCTCCTGCTTGAACATGAGGACGCAGGAAGGGATCGGCGCGACGAGGTCGAAGCCCGCCGCCACCGCCTCGGCGAGCACGGGGATGTTGTGCTCTTTGAGCTTTGCCACTCCCTCGAGGTCGCCGAGCTCGAGGCGTGGCATGCCGCAGCAGCGCTCGCTCGGCAGCAGCCTCACCTCGATGCCGTTGTGCTGGAAGACCGCCACCAGATCCTCATCGAGCGAGGGCGCGTTGCGGTTGCCGTAACAGGTGGCGAAGAGCGCCACGCGGCCGGTGGTGTCGGCGGTCGGCCGTGCCTGCCCCGCCGACGGCGGCGCGCCCGTGCGCGTGGTGCCGAGGTCCGAGAGGCGTGAGCGGGCGCTGCGCGCGTGGTACTTCGGGATCGGCGCGGTGCGATCGACGCCGAGCGTCTTCTCGAGGAGCGCGCGGCCCACGGCGCTGGCGTTGACCGCGTTCACCAGCTCCACCACCACCGGGATCCCGGCGATTGCGCCCACGGCGTCGGTGGCGGCGAGCACGCGCTCGCTCACTTTCAGCGCGCCGTCGCGGGCGCGCACCGCCTTGGCGCGCAGCATCAGGTGCGGGAAGTCGACGTTCCAGGGATGCGGCGGAACGTACGGGCACTTGGTCATGAAGCACATGTCGCAGAGGTAACAGTGATCCACGACCTCCCAGTAGACTTTCTTCTCGACGCCCGCGACCTCGCCGTCTGCGGTCTCGTCGACCGCATCGAAGAGCGTCGGGAAGGCGTTGCAGAGGCTGAAGCAGCGGCGGCAGCCGTGACAGATGTCGAACACCCGCTCGAGCTCCTTCTCGAGCGCGGCGTGGTCGTAGAACTCGGGAGCCCGCCACTCGAGCGGCAGGCGCGTCGGCGCCTCGAGGCTCCCCTCGCGCGCGCCGGGCGGGGGCGTGGGCGTACTGCTCATGAGCGGCGCTCCGGGCCCGCCCGTGAGCGGCGGGCCTCACCCGCGCTCATCAGATTGCGTCGAGCGCCTTCTGGAAGCGATTGGCGTGCGAGCGCTCGGCCTTCGCGAGCGTCTCGAACCAGTCGGCGATTTCCCCGAAACCCTCTTCGCGCGCAGCTTTCGCCATGCCGGGATACATGTCGGTGTACTCGTGGGTCTCGCCGGCGATCGCGGCCTTGAGATTGAGCCTGGTCTCGCCGATCGGCAGCCCGGTGGCGGGATCGCCCACCGCCTCGAGGTATTCGAGATGGCCATGGGCATGCCCGGTCTCGCCTTCCGCGGTCGAGCGGAACACGGCGGATACGTCGTTGAAGCCTTCGACGTCGGCCTTCTGGGCGAAGTAGAGGTAGCGGCGGTTGGCCTGCGATTCGCCGGCGAACGCGTCCTTCAGGTTCTTTTCCGTCTTGCTGCCTTTGAGATTCATGGTGGTCCTCACTTAGACTCGGTCTAATGAACTGCTGCGACTGTATCGCCGCGCGGCGAGCGCCGTCAATCCGCAATTACCGCGAGGATTGCGCGTTGACCCTCGCCGGCGCCGCTGTGTAACGTTGCGCGCCCGCGACGAAGGAGACTCCATTGGCCCGCGACAGCAAAGCCCCGGACTTCGAGCAGGCGCTCGCCGAGCTCGAGGGGCTGGTCGAGCGGCTCGAGCATGGCGACCTGCCCCTCGATGAGGCCCTGAAGGCCTTCGAGCGCGGCGTCGCTTTGACGCGCCAGTGTCAGGCCTCCCTCCAGGCGGCCCAACAGAAGGTCGAGATCCTCCTCAAGCGCGGCGCCAAAGCGGAGATCGAGCCGTTCGAGGAGTCCGCAGACGAGGGAACCGGCGCACCCGACGCGCCCGAGTGACGCGCGCCGCCATGAACGACGCCCGTCCTGCCACCGCCGATTTTGCGGTGCGAGTCGCCGCCTGCCAGGCCCGCATCGAGCGGGTCCTCGATGAGGTGCTCCGCCTCCCGGATCCTGGTACCGCGCGGCTGCGCGATGCGATGCGCTACAGCACGCTCGGCGCCGGCAAGCGACTGCGCCCGACCCTGGTTTACCTCACGGGCGAGTCCTTCGGCGCCCCGCTCGCACGGCTCGATCCACCCGCTGCGGCGGTCGAGCTGATCCACGTCTACAGCCTAGTGCACGACGATCTGCCGTCGATGGATGACGATGACCTGCGGCGCGGCCGCCCGACCTGCCACCGCGCCTTCGATGAAGGCACTGCGGTGCTGGTGGGCGATGCGCTGCAGGCGCTCGCCTTCTCGGTGCTCGCGCACGAGCCGATGGACGGCACCTCGCCCGAGGCGCGTCTCGAGATGATCCGCGTGCTCGCGCGGGCCATCGGCACCGGCGGCATGGCCGGCGGCCAGGCGGTGGATCTGGAAGCCGTCGGACAGACGCTCCCGGTCGGCGCCGTCGAGAACATGCACCGCCGCAAGACCGGCGCCCTGATTCAGGGGAGCGTGCTCCTCGGGGCGCTCGCTGCGGGCGTGAATAATCCCAAAGAGCTCGCGGCGCTGGGGCATTTCGGCGCCGAGATCGGGCTTGCGTTCCAGATCCAGGACGACATCCTCGACGTCGAGGGCGACCCAGCGCTCCTCGGGAAGTCGACCGGCGCCGATGCGGCTCATTCGAAGCCGACTTATCCGAGCATTGCGGGGCTTCCGGCCTCGCGGGCACGGGCGCGGGAGCTGCGCGATGCGGCGATCGCGGCGCTCGAGCCCTTGGGCCCGCGCGCCGGCGCGCTCGCCGAGCTCGCCCGTTTCGTCGTCAGCCGCGAGCGCTGAGGTGCGGGTACACTGAGGGCACGATGGGGGCGCCGCCAGACAAATACCCGCTGCTCGATGGTATCGGGAGCCCGGCGGACCTGCGCGAGCTGCCCGTGGCCAAGCTCCCGGCGCTGGCAGCGGAGCTGCGAGCGTTTCTCATCCAGAGCGTCAGCACGCGAGGCGGCCATTTTGCCGCGGGTCTCGGCACCGTCGAGCTCACCATCGCGCTCCACTATGTCTACGACACCCCGCGCGACCGGCTGGTGTGGGACGTGGGGCACCAGGCCTACCCGCACAAGGTCCTGACCGGCCGCCGCGAGCGGCTGCACACCATCAAGCAGGACGGCGGGCTCGCCCCGTTCCCCTCGCGGGCCGAGAGCGAGTACGACACCTTCGGCGTCGGACATTCGAGCACCTCGATCAGCGCCGCGCTCGGCATGGCGGTCGCGGCCGCGCGCGCGGGCGATGAGCGGCGTGTGGTGGCGGTGATCGGCGACGGCGCCATGACCGCCGGCATGGCCTTCGAGGCCTTGAATCACGCCGGCTCGCTGCCGGCGGATCTGCTGGTGATCCTCAACGACAACGACATGTCGATCTCGGAGAACGTCGGGGCGCTCTCGAACCATTTCGCGCGCGCGCTCTCCGGGCGCGTGTACGCGCACCTGCGCGAGGGCGGCAAGAAAGTGCTGCGGCAGATGCCGGCGACCATGTGGGAGCTGGTGCGCCGCTCGGAGGAACACCTGAAGGGCATGGTGCTGCCCGGGACGCTGTTCGAGGAGATGGGCTTCAACTACATCGGCCCCATGGACGGGCACGACGTCAAAGCGCTGGTGCGGACGCTGCGCAACGTACGCAAGCTCCGCGGACCGCAGTTCCTGCACGTCGTCACCCGCAAGGGCAAGGGCTACGCGCCCGCCGAGGCGGACCCGATCAAGTGGCACGGGCCGGGACCGTTCGACCCCGCGAGCGGCACGATCTTCAAGGAGAAGGCGAGCGGACCGAGCTACAGCCAGGTATTCGGCCAGTGGCTGTGCGACATGGCCGAGCGCGACCCGCGCATCATCGGCATCACGCCCGCCATGCGCGAGGGCTCGGGCCTGGTCGAGTTCTCCAAGCGCTTCCCCGACCGCTACTTCGACGTCGCGATCGCCGAGCAGCATGCCGTGACTTTCGCCGCCGGGCTTGCCGTCGAGGGCCTGAAGCCCGTGGTCGCGATCTACTCGACCTTCCTGCAGCGCGCCTACGATCAGCTGATTCACGACGTCGCGCTGCAGAACCTGCCGGTGGTGTTCGCGGTGGACCGCGCGGGCCTCGTCGGCAGCGACGGTGCGACCCATCAGGGGAGCTTCGACCTCTCCTACCTGCGCTGCATCCCGAACCTCGTCGTCATGGCGCCGGCGGACGAGAATGAGTGCCGGCAGATGCTCTACACGGCGAGCACCTTGAAGAGCCCCGCGCTCGTGCGCTACCCGCGCGGCACGGGTCCCGGCGTACCGGTCGAGGCGGAGATGACCGCGCTCCCGGTCGGAAAGGCGCAGCTGCGCCGCGAGGGCACGAGCGGGCTCGCGATCCTCGCCTTCGGCGCGCTGGTGGCGCCGGCGCAGCAGATCGCCGAGGCGCTCGATGCGACCTTCGTCAACATGCGCTTCGTCAAGCCGCTCGACGAGGACCTGGTGGTCGCGCTCGCCAGGCGCCACCGCGCGCTCGTCACCATCGAGGAGAACGTCGTGCAGGGCGGCGCCGGCTCCGCGGTCGGCGAGCTGCTCGCCTCCGACGGGCTCCTGATCCCGCTGCTCGAGCTCGGCATCCCCGACCGCTTCATCGAGCACGGCTCGCGCGAGGGGTGCCTCGCCTCGGCGGGACTCGATGCGGCGGCGCTCTCCGCCAGCATCGAGCGCTGGTGGGCGCTGCATGGCCAGGAACGGCTGCGGTCGGCGGGGGGAACCTGAGCTCCTCATAAAGGAGGAGGCGGGCCTGCTGCAGCCGCGCAACGCATTCCTGTAGGCTTT
Organism: Steroidobacteraceae bacterium; assembly: GCA_035518275.1. Lineage (GTDB taxonomy): Bacteria > Pseudomonadota > Gammaproteobacteria > Steroidobacterales > Steroidobacteraceae > 13-2-20CM-66-19. Next base: position 37,183 of record DATIXU010000035.1, on the reverse strand, counting down.
CAACCATGACACCCCCCGCCACCGCCAAGCTCGTCCGCGCCCCGGTCCTCGAGGTCGAGGACGTCCAGGCGCGCACCGACACGCGCCGCCTGCCCATCAACCGCGTCGGCATCAAGGACATCAGCCATCCGGTGCGGGTCAAGGACCGCTCTTCGGGCGAGCAGCACACCATTGCGACTTTCAACATGTACGTCAGCCTGCCGCACGACTTCAAGGGCACGCACATGTCGCGCTTCGTCGAGGCGCTGCACGCCGAGCGCGAGATTTCGGTCGAGTCGTTCCGCGCCATGCTGGAGGGGATGACCGCACGCCTCGAGGCCGAGACCGGCCACATCGAGATGAGCTTCCCGTTCTTCGTGACGAAGAAGGCGCCGGTCTCGGGGGTCGAGAGCCTCATGGACTACCGCGCGAGCCTGATCGGCGAGCACGCCCAGGGGCGCACCGCGCTGTGGGTCCGGGTGGCCGTGCCGGTCACCAGCCTCTGCCCCTGCTCGAAGCGCATCTCCGACTACGGCGCTCATAACCAGCGCTCGCACGTCACCATCACCGCGAGGCTCCGCGATCATATGTGGATCGAGGAGCTCATCGAGATCGCCGAGAGCGAAGCGTCGTGCGAGCTCTACGGGATCCTGAAGCGTCCGGACGAGAAATATGTGACCGAGCGCGCCTACGAGAATCCGAAGTTCGTCGAGGACCTGGTACGCGATGTGGCCTCGCGGCTGAATCGCGACGAGCGCGTCGCCGCCTACACGGTCGAGGCGGAGAACTTCGAGTCCATCCACAACCACTCGGCCTACGCGCTCATCGAGCACGACAAGGACGCTTAGACCGCACTTGGCGCCCTGCTCCGCCCGCGATCCCGCGCGGACTTATGGCCGCATGACGATTTCTTAATGTCGCCGTCATCCCGGTGAGAGGGCCCGGCGGCTAACTTCTGGGCTTCACCGCTTCGCAACGGCGGCGAGGAGCTCGAGCGCATGAACTGCAAGACCCTGATCGTGGCCTTGAGCCTCGCCGCCGGTGGCGCCGCGCTCGCCGCCGATCCGCCGGCTGCGCCGACCGCCACGCCCATCAAGCACCCCTCGCTCAAGTCGTGCAACCGGGACGCGACCGCGAAGCAGCTCTCGGGCAGGCAGCGCGAGCAGTTCGTCAAGGATTGCACGGCGGGGAAGACTCAGGCCGCCCCGCAGCTGCCCGCCGCGCAGCGCCGGGCGCAGCCGCAGTCCGCTGCGCACTAGCCCCTCATCAGAATAGTTAGGCACTTGCCTAACTATCGCGCGGAGGACCCTCTCACCAGCCCGCTGCGCATCGGGCAGCCGGCGCGCTGCGGCTACGCCGGCAGCTCCACCACCACCCTGAGCCCCGGCTCGTTGCTCTCGAGCGCGAGCCGCCCGCGGTGCAGCCGCGCGATCGCGGCGACGAGGCTGAGGCCGAGCCCGCTGCCCTCCTGCTTGCCCGGCCCGAACCGCGCGAACGGATGCGCGGCGCGGGCGCGGTCCTCAGCGGCGATTCCCGGACCGTTGTCACTCACCACGAGCCGCACGCTGCCGGCCAGCCGGCGCACCGCGACCTCGATCCTGCCGCCCGCGGGCACGTACTTGAGGCCGTTCTCGATCAGGTTCGTCAGGAGCTGCGCCAGCAGCTGGCGGTTGCCCTGCACCAGAGCCTTCGGCTCGTGCTCGCACGCAAGCTGCACCCCGCGCGCGCCTGCGACCGGCTCGAAGAGCTCGACCAGCTCCGCGGCGAGCTCGCCGACGTCGACCGCGGATGCCGCCGCGAGCGGCGCTCCCGACTCGGCCAGCGCGATCTGCAGCAGCGTCCCGAGCGTGCGCTGCAGCTGATCGACCTCGCGCAGCGCCGATTCGATCGAATCGTGCACCACGGGATCGAGCGGCGGCGAATGCAGCAGCAGCGCGTCCATGCGGGTGCGCAGACGGTGCAGCGGCGCGCGCAGGTCGTGCGCCGTCGAGTCGAAGGTGGCACGCAGCGTCCCCGCCTGGTCCTGCAGACGGTCGAGCACCCCGTTCACCGAGGAGGCGAGCGAATCGAACTCGTCATTGGCGCCGGCGAGCGGCAGGCGCGAGCCGAGGTCGCCCGCCATGATGCGCTGGCAGGTGCGCGTCACCTCATCCACCCGGCGCGCCAGGCGGTAGCTGAACCAGGAGCCGGCGAGCGCCGCGACCAAAGCGGAGAGCCCGATGCCCCAGAGCGTCGCCAGGCGGAATTTCTCCGCGAAGCGCCGCCCCTGCGAGATGTCGGTGCCGACCAGCAGCAGGTCGCCGCCGGGAAGCGCGCGCACCGCCGCCCGCACCGGGTGCACGGCGCGGCGGCCCGGCTCGATGGTCGTGATGTCGAACTGCGGCCAGGCCTCGCCCGGCATGCCGTCGAACGGCCAGCTGGTGAGATTGCCGGCGATGCGCTCGAAGTTGGCGTCCGCGATCATGTAGACGCCGCCGATGCGGCCCCAGCTCTCGATGCGCAGGTTGATCTCGTCCGTCACCCCGGCGACGCCGCTGCGCGCGTATTTCTCCTCGAGGCTCTTCAACTCCGTGTCGATGATCAGGTCGAGCTCGTCGTCGATCAGCCGCTCGGTGAGCTTGTAGGCGCTGACCAGAGTCGCGGCGACGGCGAGCGTGATCAGCAGCGTGTAGCCGGCCGACAGCCGGAACGCGGTGGTGTTGAAGAGGTCGAGCTTCACGTCTCGTTACGTGTCGCTGCGCAGCACGTAGCCCGAGCCGCGCACCGTATGGATCAGCGGATGATCCGAGCCGCGGTCGATCGCCTGGCGCAGGCGGCTGATGTGCACGTCGATCAGATTGCTCTGTGGGTCGAAGTGCAGATCCCACACCCCCTCGAGCAGCATGGTGCGCGTCACCACCTGGCCGGCGCGGCGCATGAGGAACTCGAGGAGCTTGAGCTCGCGCGCGGTGAGCTCGACCTCGCGCCCGGCGCGGGTCACACGCCGCGCGAGCAGATCGAACTCGAGGTCCTCCACCTTGAGGCGCGTCGCCTGGGGTGCGCTCGAGCGCCGGCGCAGCAGTGCCTCGATGCGCGCCAGGAGCTCGGCGAACGCGAACGGCTTGGTGAGGTAGTCGTCTCCCCCGGCCTTGAGTCCGCGGACGCGATCATCGACGCCGCCGAGCGCCGACAGCACCAGCACCGGCGTGGCCAGCCCCTTGCGGCGCATCAGCTCGATGATCGCGAGCCCGTCGATGTGCGGCAGCATCCGGTCGGTGATGACGAGGTCGAACTGCCCCTCGGTGGCGCGGAACAGGCCTTCGCGGCCGTCGGCGGCGTGATCGACGCTATAGCCGCTCTCGCCCAGGCCCTTCACCAGGAAGCGCGCGGCCTCGGTGTCGTCTTCGATGAGCAGCAGGTGCACGACTCACAGAGTAGGAGCCGGCGGCGGGCGCGCGCAAGAGCGCGGGCGGTGCACCCGCTCCTTGAGTAACGCGGCTTGGGTTCAGCGCGCCTTCAGGACGCGGGGGCGGGGGCGGGCGCGGGAGCGGCGGGGGTGGCCGGGACGCGCTCGGCGCTCTGCAGGCGCGCGATCAGCGAGCGCAGAAACACGCGGTTGAAGCGCAGCTGACAGGAAGCCGACACCTGCTCGAGCAGCGTCGAGCTCACCTTGAGCACGGTTACGTGCGAGGCGGCGCGGATGGTCGCGGTACGCTTGGCGCCCGGCACGTAGCTCGCTTCGCCGAAGCAGTCGCCGGTGTCGAGCGCGCCGACCCGCCGGGCGTGACGCTCGACCGCGCAGCCGCCGGTCACCAGGATGTAGAAGCGGTCGTCCATCTCGCCTTCTTTGACGATCTCTTCGCCGGCGTTGTAGTCCTGCCAGCTGCTGGCGCGCAGCACTTCCCAGATCTCGGCGTGCGAGAACTCGTGGAAGAACTTGAGCTTGCGCAGCACGCCGAACTGTTCCTGCCGGTCGATGCGCGCGTTGGCTTCGCGCAGCCGCTGATGCACGCGGGTGAGCTCGGCGGCGAAGTCGAGTCCGCTCTTGTGACGCTTGGTCGGATCTTTTTGTAATGCGGTCGCCACCACGGCCTCGAGCTCCTCGGGTACTTCCTTGCGCAGGGTATGAATGGGCGGCGGCGTCGCGTACACGATCTGGTGCAGGAGCTTCTGCAGGTTGCCGGCCCTGAAGGGCCGCTGGCCGGTGAGCAGCTCGTACATCACGGCGCCGAGCGAATACAGGTCCGAGGCGTTGGTGAGATCGAGGCTCTGCACCTGCTCGGGGGACATGTAGGAGGGGCTGCCGGCGATGCCCTCGATGCGCGAGATGTCCGAGTCCGCCACCAGCGCGATGCCGAAGTCGATGATGCGCACGTCGCTGTCCTGCGTGAGCATCACGTTGGAAGGCTTGATGTCGCGGTGGATCACGCCGCGCGAGTGCGCGTAGTGCAGCGCCTTGGCGCACTTGAAGATGATCTCGACCGTGTCATCGATGCGCAGCAGGTTGTCCGGGCGGCAGTAGGCCGCGAGCGTGCGCGCGCCGTGGACGTGCTCGGTGACGATGTAGCAGTGGCCGTTCTCTTCGCCCGCGTCGTAGATCGGCAGGATGTGCGGGTGCTGCAACATGCCGACCAGATGCGCTTCGGAGAGGAACATCTTGCGCGCGATGCGCGCCCGCTCCTCATCGCCGCCGGTGTCCATGTTGTAGACCTTGATCGCGACGTCGCGCCCGTAGTACGCGTCGTGCGAGAGGTAGACGACCCCGGTGCTGCCGCGTCCGACTTCCTTGATGACCGCGTACTTGCCGATCTTGTCGGGCATACGGGCCACGGGTTTGGCGGGCGGAATCGATTTTGAAGCCGGTAACGACATCGCGTGTTGGCAACACCCAGGGACGCGTCAGGATACGGCGACAGCCGACGGCGCGACTGTGATGCAAGCCTCACGCTCCCCGCGCTGCCTGAGGCACGCGCGCCACTCTCGGCAGCTGCCGGCGGCGGCGGACTTAAGCGAAATGCTGGTATCCGGAATGCGAGAACTCCATCACAGTCCCGTCTCGCACGACCACGGCGCCGGGCGCCGCGCGCAGCACGCCGATTTGACCGTAATTCCACTGGGAGGAAGGCAGCTCGCGCTCGAGCTCGGCAACCCGCGCGGGGTCGACCGCGAACAGGAGCTCGTAGTCATCGCCCGCGGTGAGCGCGAGCTCGCGCGCCGCGTCGGGTCCGAGCGTCCGCACCAGTGGCCGCGACACCGGCAGACCCGCGAACGAGATCTCCGCCCCCGCGCCGCTCGCGCTGGCGAGCTTGCCGGCATCACCGAGCAGTCCATCCGAGACGTCGATGCAGGCGCGCGCGTAGCCGCGCAGCCGCTCGCCGAGCGCGACTCGCGGCGTCGGCAGCAGGAACCGCTCGCGCAGGTACGGCGCCGCATCGGCCGGCGCGCTGAGCCGCCCCTGCTCGATCGCGAGCCCCGCGCCGGCATCGCCGGGCGAGCCCGACACGTAGAGGAGGTCGCCGGGGCGGCCGCCGCTGCGCGTGAGCGCGCGGCCCTGCGGCACGTGGCCGAGCAGCTGCACGGACACGGTGAGCGGCCCGCGGGTGGTATCGCCGCCGACGAGCGCCACCTCGTATGCGCGCGCCAGGGCGCTGAAGCCCGCGGCGAACTCGGTGAGCCACTGCTCCTCGGCCTCAGGGAGGGTGAGGGCGAGCAGCGCCCATGCCGGCCGCGCGCCCATCGCGGCCAGGTCGCTCAGGTTCACCGCCAGCGCGCGGTGCCCGATCGCGGCGGCGGGTACCGACAGCGGGAAATGCACCCCGGCGACCAGCGTATCGGTGGTGGCGACCAGCTGCGTGCCGGGCGGGCACTCGAGCAGCGCCGCGTCGTCGCCGACCCCGAGCGCCACGTCGCGCCGCTGCGCGCCGCAGTTGCGGAAGAAACGCGTGATGAGCTCGGATTCCGACAGCGCCATGCGCTACATGAATCAGTGCTCGGCCGGCCGCAGCGTCCGTGCGGCGCGGTCCAGCACCGCGTTCACGAACTTGTGGCCGTCGGTTGCGCCGAAGCGCCGGGCGAGCTGCACCGCCTCGTTGATCGCCGTGCGGAACGGGACTTCGGGCTCGAACTCGAGCTCGTAGAGTCCGATGAGGAGGACCGCGCGCTCGATCGGATCGAGCAGCCGGGGCTCGCGGTCGGTGCAGCCGGCGAGTCGGGCCTCGAGCTGCTCATGCGTGCGCACCACTCCCTCGATGAGCGCGCTGAAGTAGTCGCGGTCCGCGCGCGGCATGTCTTCGGCGTCGGCGAATTCCTGCACCAGGTCCTGCCAGGGGCAGTCGTTGAGCTGCCAGCGGTAGAGCGCCTGCAGCGCGAGCTTGCGCGCCACGCTGCGCGCGCCGCTGAACTGCTGGGACGGGGCGTTCACGGGGCGGCCTCCGCCAGGATCAAAGCCGCGTGAGGAGCGAGGCCATCTCGAGCGCGGTCTCCATCGCCTCCGCTCCCTTGTTGCCCGCGTTGGTCGCGGCGCGTTCGAGCGCCTGATCGACGGTCTCGACCGTGAGCACGCCGAAGGCGACCGGCACGCCGGTCTCGAGGCTCGCCTGCTGCAGCCCGCGCGCGCATTCGCCGGCGACGTACTCGAAGTGCGGCGTGTCGCCCCGGATCACGCACCCCAGAGCGACCAGCGCATCGTAGCGGCCGGAGGCGGCGAGCTTCTTCGCGGCGAGCGGCAGCTCGAACGCGCCCGGCACGCGGACGACGGCGAGGTCCTCCGCGGCGCCGCCGCGCTCGGTCCAGGCCGCGGTCGCGCCCTTCAGCAGGCTCGCGACGATGAAATCGTTGAAGCGCGCCGCGACGATCGCCACGCGATGGCCGCGCGCGCCGGCCTCAGCCTCGATGATCCGCGGCCCGGTCACCCCTCTTCCCCGACATAGCCCTCGATCTCCAGGTCAAAGGCCGAGATGCCGTGCATCTGTTTGGGCGCCGACAGCACCCGCATGCGCTTGACGCCGAGATCCTTCAGGATCTGCGCGCCGACGCCGAAGGTGCGCAGCACCGCGCCTTCGCCGCCACCGCCCGTGCCGGCCGCCTCGGGTGGCGGAGCCTGCGGCTGCGCAGCGGCAAAAGCGCGCAGCGCGCCGGCGAGCTCGGCCGGCGGCTCCTGCTGGCGCAGCAACACCACGACGCCGTTGCCCGCCTCGGCGATGCGCTCGAGCGCGGCGTGCAGCGTCCAGGCGCGTACACCGCTGCGCACCCCGAGAAGATCCCGCAACGTGTCCGGCAGGTGCACGCGCACCAGCGGCACCTCGGGGCCGTCGAGCGCACCAAGCGCGAGCGCCAGGTGCACCTCCAGAGTCACGCGGTCCTCGTAGGCGTAGAGCCGGAATTCGCCGAGCGCCGTCTGCACGGTCTGCTCGCCGATGCGCTCGACCGAGCGCTCGGTGCGCAGGCGGTGGCGGATGAGCGCGGCGATCGTGCCGATCTTCAGCCCGTGACGGCGCGCGAACTCCTCGAGCTGCGGCCGCCGCGCCATGGTGCCGTCGTCATTCATGACCTCGCACAGCACCCCGACGGGGGTGAGGCCCGCGAGCCGGCACAGATCGACCGCCGCCTCGGTGTGCCCGGCGCGTACCAGCACGCCGCCGGCGCGCGGGCGCAATGGAAAGATGTGGCCGGGGCGGGCGAAGTCCGCGGCGGTGGAGCGGCCGTCGGCGAGTGCGCGGATCGTGGCGGCGCGGTCGGCGGACGATACGCCGGTGGTGGTCCCTAGCGCCAAGTCCACCGACACGGTGAACGCGGTGCGCTGCGACTCGTTGTTGGCCGGGACCATCTGCGGCAGCTCGAGCGCAGCGAGCCGCTGCTCCTCCATCGGCACGCAGATGATGCCGCTCGTGTGGCGGATCATGAAGGCCACCGCCTCGGGCGTCGCGTACTCGGCCGCCATGATGAGGTCGCCCTCGTTCTCGCGGTCCTCGTCGTCCATGACCACGACCATGCGCCCGGCGCGCAGCTCCGCCAGCAGCTCCTCGATCGAGTTGAGGCTGGTGGCGTTCGGCGCGGGCGCCGCCTTTCCCGAAAGTGGCACGACCTTTGACATGACCGTTCAGTATACCCGAGGCTCGCCGGCCGGCCTCGCCGGGGCCGGCGCGCAGCGAGTGACTAGTGCGCCGTGGCCGTGGCGGACTGAGGCAACAGCGGCAACACGGCCTGCTCCAGTGCCTGCTCGGTGACCGCCGAAACGAGGCGCGCCCGCACCACCCCGTTTGCGTCGATGATCCAGGTCATTGGCACGGCGAGCGGCGGCCCGAAGCCGTTCTCTCCGGCGCTCGAGGCGAGCACCGCCGGGTAGGCGAACTGGCGCATCACTTCGGCGACCTCCTTGCGGTCGTGCCGGTCATCGACACTGACACCGACGAGCGCGAGGCCCTGGGCGCGATGCGCGAGATAGAAGCGGTTGAGGAGCGGCATCTCGGCGCGGCACGGCCCGCACCAGGTCGCCCAGAAGTTCACGATCACGACCTTGCCACGCTCGGCGGCGAGGTCGAAGGTCCTGCCGTCGAGCTCGGGCGCGAGCAGCGCGGGGGCGGGCTGTCCGACCTCGACCCCGCGCGCCGCCGCGGCCCCGGGCGTGAGATCGAAGCCCGCCGCGAGCGCCGTGAGCGCTGCCGCGCTCAGCGCCGCGCGCAGCGCCGCCAGGCGGCGCGCCCGTCTGTAATGATGCACGTCGACCCTCCTTCAGAAGCCCACGGCGACCGACAGCTTGAAGAGCGTGCGCGCGATCAGTTGGTTCCCGGAAGTGTTGCTGTAAACGGCCTGCGACACGTCCGCATACCAGCGCATCCGGCCGGCGTCGAGCTCGAGACCCGGCGCGAGAAAGAGCCGCGTGTAGCCGCTGTTCGCCGCGTCGCCGAGCGTTCCGCCGTCATGCCGCCGGTAGGTGCCTTTGACCTGCAGGAGTGGCGTGAGCCGTACCGTCGGTGACAGGCTCCACCCTGCGTAGTAGGCGCCGCTCACCGCATCGAGCTCGGCGCCCGGCCGATAGCTCGCCTTGTGCGCGATCGGTTGCTGCCACTGGGCGCTCGCGAACCACGAGAAGCGGTTGTCGCTGCTGAGCGGGCCGAGATGGTAAGCGCCGAGGAGCAGGTCGGTGCTGCCGGTGCCGATTTCGGTGTCCGGATCGAAGTTCGGGTAGGTCGAGTCGCCGGTCGGCAGCTTCACCCCGAGGCTGAGCCCGGTCGATAGATCCGGCGACAGCCCGGTGTAGAGCGCTTTCAGCCGCACATCGCCGAGCGCGCCGTGCGTGAAATCCTCCACCGCACCGCTGTCGGCCGTGGTACGGAACAGCCGCTCCCAGTACGGCACCTCGACCTGCACGCCCCAGCTGCGGTCGAAGAGGTACTGTCCGCCGAGCGTCCAGAAGTTGGTGCGGATGCGCTTGTCGCTGTTGTCATCGGCCGGCGCCGAGGAGGTGCCGCTCCAGTTCTGGTTCTGATCCATGAAGTCCTGCCCGAGGAACACCATGCCCCCCGAGGCGGTTGGAAACATCTCGCTGGTGGCGACGTCGAACACCCCGCAGCCGCACGCGCAGGCCGTGCCGACCACCGGCGATGCGCACACCAGCGCCAGCGGTACCGCTCCCATCAGCCGATTCTTGAGATTCACGTTCCATCTCCCTCATCCCACGAGCCTGCGCCGCACGACCGCACTCGCGGCGCGCGCGCGTACACCCGAACTGCTTCGGGCGCCACATCAAGGTCTTCTCAGGTCAGGCCGAGGGGGGCGGGCCGCGTGGCGACTGGGCGCGGAGGATGGTCGGAGGGAAGAGTTGTCCGGTGCGGACGCGCCCGCCGATCCCGTCGCCCCCCGACGGTGCCGCGAGCGGGGCGGCGTCGACCGGCGCGGTCGCGAGCGTCGCGCTCGCGGCGAACAGGCACGGCGCGTGATGCAATGCGGAGCCCGGATCGTCGCCGTGGCCCGCACCTGCGGTGTGCGCGTGGTGATGATGCGCGTGTCCGGCCGAGGCGGCTGCCAAGCCCGGCGGCAGGGCGGCCGCGTCGGGGCAGAATTCGATGCCGAATCCCCGCTCGCCCGCGACCGGCATGAACCCCGGCGGGATCAGAGCACGCAGCAGCAGCGCCGGGAGGGCGAGCAACACCCAGCTCAAACGGTGTCGGCGGAATCGCTGCAGCGGCGCCATCGTTCGAGGCTACACCGGACCCCAACGTTCGGTCGACTGGCACACGAGCTAACGCCAGGCCTTCATGCTGCCGGCGTCAGCAGCCGCTCGACGTAGCGGGCGAGTTGATCCACCTCGAGATTGACCGCGGCGCCGGCGCTCAGGGCCCCGAGCGTCGTCACCGCCTGGGTGTGTGGGATGATGTTGACGCCGAAGCTCGCTCCCGCCACCTCGTTGACCGTGAGGCTCACGCCGTCGACGGTCACCGAGCCCTTGCGCGCGAGGTAGCGCGCGAGCTCGGGCGGCACCGCGATCGTGAGGCGCCGCGAGCGTGCGTCGGATTCGACGCTCGTGACGCGCGCGATGCCGTCGACGTGCCCCGACACCAGGTGCCCGCCCAGCGCATCGCCCGCCCGCAGCGCGGGCTCGAGATTCACCGCCGCGCCGACCGCGAGGGCGCCCAGGGTCGTGAGCGCGAGCGTCTCGCGCGACAGGTCGGCGGAGAAGGTCGCGCCGGCCCGCGCGGTGATGGTGAGGCAGCAGCCCTGCACGCAGACGCTGTCGCCTACGGCCAGACGCGACTCGTCGAGCTGTGCGAAGGCGATGACCAGACGCAGGTCGCCGCCGCGCGTCTCGCGCTCGACGATGCGCCCTAAGTCCTGAACGATCCCCGTGAACAAGGCACTTCCCTCTAAGTTTCCGTCCCGCCGGCCGCGCGGGGCTTGAGGCGCAGCCGCAGATCATCGCCCACCCGCGTGACCTCCGCGATGGTGAAGGTGGGAGCCGCGTCGAGCTCGGTGAGCTCCGGGAGCGCGAGCAGCGGCCGCGCCGAGGGGCCGAGGAGCTTCGGCGCCACGTAGAGCAGCAGCTCGTCGGCGAGCCCCTGCCGCAGCAGCTCGCCCGCGAGCGTCGGCCCCGCCTCGACCTGCAGCTCATTGGTCTCGAGCTCGCCGAGCCGGTCGAGCACCGAAGGCAACGGCACCCGCCCTGCCACCGCGGGCAGCGTCTCGATGCGCGCCCCGCGCGCCGCGAGCGCGGCGCAGCGCGGCTCCCAGCGCGGGTCGTCGGCCGGGACGGCCGTCACGATCAGCACCTCGCCCGGAACGGTGAACAGGCGCGCCTGCGGCGGCGTGCGCAGCGAGCTGTCGAGCACCACGCGCAGCGGCTGGCGCCGCTCGCCGCCCGTCTCCTCGGGCAGCCTCACGTCGAGCCGCGGATCGTCGGCGAGCACCGTCCCCGTGCCGGTGAGGATCGCGGAGCTGCGGGCGCGCCAGCGCTGCACGTCCGCGCGCGCCGCCTCGCTGCTGATCCAGCGGCTCGCCCCGTTCGCGAGCGCCGTACGCCCATCGAGGCTCGCGGCGAGCTTGACGCGCACCCAGGGCCGCCCGCTGCGCATGCGCTTCATGAATCCCGCGTTGAGCTCTTCGGCTTCCGGCGCGAGGAGTCCCGCTTCGACCGCCACGCCCGCGGCTTTCAGCCGCTCGGCGCCCTGGCCTTTGACCTGCGGATTCGGATCGCCCACGGCGTACACCACGCGCGCCACGCGCGCCGCGATCAGCGCGTCCACGCACGGTGGCGTGCGCCCGTGGTGGCTGCAGGGCTCGAGCGTCACGTACGCGGTCGCGCCCGCGGCCCGTCCGCCGGCCGCAGCGAGTGCCGCGACTTCGGCGTGGCTCTCGCCGGCGCGCGCGTGCCAGCCCTCCGCCACGATGCGGCCGTTGCGCGCGATGACGCAGCCGACGCGCGGATTCGGATGCGTCGTCGCGAGGCCGCGCGCGGCGAGCTCGAGCGCGCGCTGCATCGCGGTGCGGTCGAAGTCAGAGAACATCGGCGATCAGGCCCTTACTGCTTGCCGCCGGAGCCCGGCTCCTCGTCGGTGCCCTCGCCCGGGAGGAGCGGCAACTGGTCACGGCTGGCAGGGTGCCCGCCGCGGCGCTTGTGTGCGGGAGGCTGGCGGTGGGCCGGCGGTTTGGCCGGGCGGCCCGCGCGCAGCCGCTCGATCTCATCGTGAAACGCCTGTACGTCCTCGAACTGGCGATACACGGAGGCGAAGCGCACATACGCCACCTCATCGAGGTGCCTGAGCTCCTCCATCACCAGCTCGCCGATGGCGCGCGCGGAGATCTCGCGGTCGCCGAGGCTGCGCACCTGGTGGACGATGCGGCTCACCGCCTCGTCGATCTGCTCGCGCGCCACCGGGCGCTTCTCGAGCGCCTTCTCCATGCCGGCGCGCAGCTTCGCCTCATCGAAAGCCTCGCGCGCGCGATCGCCCTTCACGACCACCGGCATCACGAGCTCGGCGGTCTCGAAGGTCGTGAAGCGCTCCCCGCACTTCAGGCACTCGCGGCGGCGGCGGATCTGCCGTCCCTCGCCGGCGAGCCGCGAGTCGTTCACCTTGGTCTCTTCGTGGCCGCAGAAGGGGCAGTGCATGCGGCTTCGGGTGGCGCCGTGCGGCTCAGCTGCCGTAGACCGGGAAGCGCCGGCAGAGCTCGAGCACCTGCGGCCGCACGCGCTCGATGGCGGCCGCCGCGCCTTCGGCGTCCAGCACCGCGCTGACCAGGTCCGCCACCTGCTCGATCTCGCGCTCCTTGAAGCCGCGCGTGGTCGCGGCGGGTGAGCCGAGCCGCAGCCCGCTGGTCACCATCGGCGGCCGCGGGTCGTTCGGTACGGCATTCTTGTTGACGGTGATGTTGGCCCGTCCGAGCGCCGCATCGGCATCCTTGCCGGTGATGTTGCGGTCGGCGAGGCTGAGGAGAAAGAGGTGGTTGTCGGTGCCGCCCGAGACGATCTGGTAGCCGTTCTTCGCCAGCCGCGCGGCCATCGCGCGTGCGTTGGCGAGCACCTGACGCTGGTAATCCTTGAACTCAGGCTGCAGCGCTTCCTTGAGCGCGACCGCCTTGGCAGCGATCACGTGCATCAGGGGTCCCCCCTGAGTGCCGGGGAACACCATCGAGTTGAGCTTCCTCGTGATCTCGTCGTTGGCACGCGCCAGGATCAGCCCGCCGCGCGGACCACGCAGCGTCTTGTGGGTCGTGGTGGTCACGACGTCGGCGTGTGGCAGCGGGTTGGGATAGAGGCCGGCCGCGACCAGCCCCGCGACGTGCGCCATGTCGACGACGAAGTACGCGCCGACCTCGCGCGCGACGCGTGCGAAGCGCGCCCAGTCGATGATGCGCGAGTAGGCGGAAAAGCCGGCCACGATCATCTTCGGCCGGTGCTCTGCGGCGAGGCGCTGCACCTGCTCGTAGTCGATCTCGCCGCTCTCGGCGCGGATGCCGTACTGGAAGGCGCGGAAGAACTTGCCGGAGAAGTTGACCCTGGCGCCGTGAGTCAGGTGGCCGCCGTGGTCGAGGCTCATGCCGAGGATGGTCTCGCCGGGCTGCACCAACGCGAAATAGGCCGCGGCGTTCGCCTGCGAGCCCGAGTGCGGCTGCACGTTGGCGTAGTCGGCGCCGAACAGCTGCTTCGCCCGGTCGATCGCCAGCTGCTCGGCCACGTCGACGAACTCGCAGCCGCCGTAGTAGCGCCTGCCGGGATACCCTTCCGCGTACTTGTTGGTGAGGACCGACCCCTGCGCGGCCAGCACGCGCGGACTCGCATAGTTCTCGGAGGCGATCAGCTCGACGTGATCCTCCTGGCGGTGGCGCTCGCCCTCCATGGCCCGGGCCAGCTCGGGATCGAAGTCTGCGATGGTCTCGTTGCTGCGGAACATGCGGGTACGCCCTGAATGCGAGGCAGGCGGAAACGGGCGCGAATTGTACCGGAAGGGCGCGCGTCTACAGCAGGTTTTCCAGCACCGCGTTCCAGGCCTGGGCGAGGTTGCCGCGGTTGTAGCCCCCGCCCCCGAGCGCCAGCACCCGGCCGTGGCCGAGGCGGTCGGCGAGCTCCTTGAGCGAGCGGGCGGCGCGCCCATGCGAGCGGGCCGAAAGGCGCAGGTGCGTGATCGGATCGCCCTCGAGGCTGTCGGCGCCGCACTGCAGGATGATGAACTCGGGCTCGAAGGCCTCGAGGTGCTTGAGCACGCGCGGCCACACCTGCTCGAACACCGAATCGTCGGCCCCCGGCGGCAGCGGCACGTTGAGCTTCATGCCGGCGGCGGCGCCGCGTCCGGTCTCGCCGCTCGCGCCCGTGCCGGGATAGAGGTAGCGGCCGTCCTCGTGCAGGTCGGCGAACACCACCGCGGCGTCGTCCTCGAAGGCGTAGAACACGCCGTCGCCGTGATGCGCATCGATATCGACGTAGGCGACGCGCTTCAGGCCCGCGCGCTTCAGGAGCTCGATCGCGACTCCGCAGTCGTTGAAGACGCAAAAGCCCGCGGCACGGTCACGCGCGGCGTGATGCAGCCCGCCGATGGGCACGAAGGCGCGCCGGCACTCGCCGCGCATGATCGCCTCCATCGCACTCAAGGTGGCCCCCACGACTCCCGCGGCCGCCTCGTACACGCCGCGGAACGCCGGCGTGTCGCCGGCATCGAGGAGCCCCGAGCCGCTCGCCGAGCGCTCGCGTACGAAGTTGAGATACTCGGGACTGTGGAACGCGCGCAGCTCCTCCTCGGTGGCGGTGCGCGGCTCGAGCACCTGCACGCGCTGGTCGAGGCCGCGTGCCTCGTACTCGCGCATGAAGGCGGCGAGCCGGTCCGGGCCGAACGGGTGGCCGTCACCGAAGCTGTAGCGAGCGAGCCGCTCGCTCACCACCACACCGACGCCCGCATTCATATGCGCCTCAAACCCCGCGGCAAGTCCCCGTGGCACGAGCCTAACACAGCGCGGCGGCACCCAAGGCCGCCGCGTGCGCCTCTGCCCGTATAATCGCTCCCTCCCCTGCCGCCGGAAGCTCCGTGGCCCAGTACATCTACACCATGAACCGCGTCTCGAAGGTGGTCCCGCCGAAGCGGGTGATCCTTCGCGACATCAGTCTGTCGTTCTTTCCCGGCGCGAAGATCGGTGTGCTGGGCCTGAACGGCGCCGGCAAGTCCTCGCTGCTGCGGATCATGGCGGGCATCGACCAGTCGTTCGACGGTGAGGCGCGGCCGCAGAGCGGCATCCGCATCGGTTTCCTGCCGCAGGAGCCGCAGCTCGATGCCTCGCGCGACGTGCGCACTACCGTCAGGGAAGGCCTCGGCGAGACCTTCCGCCAGCTCGAGGAGTTCATGGCGCTCAGCGAGCGCTTCGCCGAGGAGATGTCCGAGGAGGAGATGGGGAAGCTCCTCGAGCGGCAGGCGAAGCTCCAGGATGCGATCGATGCGGCGGGCGGCTGGGAGCTCGAGCGTAAGCTCGAGATCGCTGCCGATGCGCTGCGCCTGCCGCCGTGGGAAGCGAGCATCGCGACGCTCTCGGGCGGTGAGCGGCGCCGCGTGGCGCTCTGCCGCCTCTTGCTCTCGGCTCCCGACATGCTGCTGCTCGATGAGCCGACGAATCATCTTGACGCCGAGTCGATCGCCTGGCTCGAGCGTTATCTCGAGGAATATCCGAGCACCGTCATCGCGGTCACCCACGACCGTTATTTCCTCGACAACGTGGCCGAGTGGATCCTCGAGCTCGACCGCGGCTACGGTATCCCCTGGCATGGCAACTACTCCTCCTGGCTCGAGCAGAAGGAGCAGCGCCTGGCGCTCGAGGAGCGCGAGCAGGAAGCGCTGCGCAAAGCGCTGGCACACGAGCTCGAGTGGGTGCGGCAGAACCCCAAGGCGCGGCAGGCGAAGAGCAAGGCCCGCCTGCAGCGCTACGAGGAGCTCGCCTCGCGTGAGTTCCAGGAACGCAACGAGACCAACGAGATCTATATCCCCCCGGGCGAGCGCCTGGGCGACCTCGTGATCGCGGTCGAGGGCCTGAGCAAGGGCTACGGCGAGCGCCTGCTGATCGACAACCTGGCCTTCAACCTGCCGCGTGGCGGCATCGTCGGCATCATCGGACCCAACGGCGCGGGCAAGACGACGCTGTTCCGCATGCTGACCGGCGCTGAGAAGCCCGACGCGGGCGAGATTCGCGTGGGCCCTTCCGTGCGTCTCGCCTACGTCGACCAGTCGCGCCAGACGCTCGATGACGCGAAGACCGTCTGGCAGGAGATCTCCGGCGGCCTCGAGATGATCAAGGTCGGCTCCTACGAGACGCCCTCGCGTGGCTACGTCGGCCGCTTCAACTTCAGGGGCGCGCAGCAGCAGCAGCTGATCGGCGAGCTCTCCGGCGGCGAGCGCAACCGGGTGCATCTCGCCAAGGTGCTGCGCGCCGGCGGCAACGTGCTGCTGCTCGATGAGCCCACCAACGATCTCGACGTCGAGACGCTGCGCGCGCTGGAAGAGGCGCTGCTCGCCTTCCCGGGCTGCGCGGTGGTGATCTCCCATGACCGCTGGTTCCTCGACCGCATCGCGACCCACATTCTCGCCTTCGAGGGCGACTCGCAGGTCGTGTGGTTCGAGGGGAACTACCAGGAGTACGTCGCCGACTTCCAGCGCCGCCGGGGCGATGAGGCGCTGCAGCCCCATCGCATCAGGTACAAGCCGCTCACGCGCTGACGCAGGCGCCGCGCAGTCTTGTCAGCGCCGAGGCTAACGCCGGAGATCCTGGGCGGAGACCGCAGCCGCTGGCGCTGGGTGGGGCCGATCGCGGCCCTGCTGGTATTCACCGCGGTGGTGCTGATCCTGCACCGCCAGCTCGCGCACCTGCACCCGAAGAGCGTCCTCGAGCACCTGCACGCCATCCCGCGCCGCCAGGTGCTGGCGGCGCTCGGCTTCACCGCGGCGAGCTACTGGCTGCTCTCCAACTACGACGTGCTCGCGCTCGCGTATCTGCGCCGTGCGATGCCTTACCCGCGCATCCTCTTCACCTCCTTCATCGCCTACTCCTTCGGCCACACGCTCGGCTTCTCCGCCTTCACCGGCGCCGCCATCCGCTTCCGGCTCTATGCCACCGCGGGGGTGAGCGCCGTCGACGTGGCGACGATCTCCGCCTTCTGCAGCCTCTCGCTCGGCATCGGGCTCGCCACCATCGCGGGGCTGTCGCTGTTTCTCTCACCGAGCAACGCGACGCAGATCCTGCACATGCGTCACAACTGGTCGCTGCTCGCCGGTACGGTGCTGCTCGGCGCCGTGGCGCTCTACGCGCTGTGGGCGAGCCTCGCGCGCGGCACGCTCGAGCTGCGCGGCTGGGCGCTGCGCGCCCCGGGGCCGGCCATCGGCCTCGCGCAGCTCGCCCTCTCGGTCGTGGACCTGTCGCTCTCGTCCGCGGTGCTGTGGTCGCTCCTGCCGGCGGAAGCGCACATCGGCTTCGTGCCGTTTCTCGGCACCTATGCGCTGGCGGTGATCGCCGGGATCGTGAGCCACGTGCCGGGAGGCGTGGGCGTGTTCGAGGCGGTGATCCTGCTCACCATCCCCGGTGTGCCGGCGGATGCGCTGCTCGGCTCGCTGCTCGCCTATCGCGGCGTCTACTACCTCGTGCCGCTGGTGTTCGGGACGTTGCTGTTCGGCTCCAAGGAGCTCGCCGCGCAGCGCAGCCGCATGGCGCGGGCGCAGGAGCTGGCGTCCGTCTACATCGCCCCGGTCGTGCCGCAGGTGGCGGGCGCGCTCACCTTCCTCGCCGGCGCGCTGCTGCTGTTCTCGGGCGCGACCCCGGGTATCGAGGGGCGGCTCGCCTTCCTCGACCGTTTCCTGCCGCTCGCGGTCCTCGAGGTGTCGCACCTCGCCGGCAGCGTCATCGGCTTAGGTTTGCTGGTGCTGTCGCGCGCGCTGTTCCGCCGGGTGCAGGCCGCTTACCTCATCACGGTGTGGCTGCTGCTCGCGGGCATCCTCGCCTCGCTCCTGAAGGGCCTCGACTTCGAGGAGGCGACGCTGCTCGCGCTCGTGCTCGGCGTGCTCACTCTCGGCCGGCGCGCCTTCTATCGCCCGACCGCGATCCTCTCCGAGCGTTTCACGCCCGTCTGGGTGGCGAGCATCACCGGGGTGGTCGCGCTCGCGATCTGGCTCGGGGTGCTCTCCTACCGGCACGTCGGCTATTCACACGAGCTGTGGTGGACCTTCGCGCTCGATGGCAATGCGCCGCGGATGCTGCGCGCCTCGCTCGCGATCCTGGTGCTCGGCACCGCCTATGTGCTGCTCAACATGCTGCGGCCGGCGCGGCCCGAGCCGGCGGTGGCCGGTCCCGAGGAGCTCGCGCGGGCGCGCGCCCTGATCGAGCAGTGCGACAGCACCATGGCGAATGCAGCGCTGACGGGCGACAAGCGGCTGCTCTTCAGCGAGGCGGGCACCGCGTTCGTCATGTACCAGATCGCCGGCCGCAGCTGGATCGCGCTCGGCGATCCGGTGGGGGCGCGCGAGGGGGCCGAGGAGCTCGTATGGCGGCTGCGCGAGATGTCCGACCACCACGGTTGCGAGACGGTGTTCTACCAGGTGTGCGCCGAGCGCCTCGCGCTCTACGTCGACCTGGGCCTCGCCGCGCTCAAGATTGGCGAGGAAGCGCGCGTGCCGCTCGAGCAGTTCTCGCTCGAAGGGGCCGCGCGCGCGGATCTGCGCCAGGCACACCGCCGCGCGCAGCGCGACGGAGCCAGCTTCGAGGTCGTGCCGCCCACCGCCGTCGCGCCGCTCCTGCCGCAGCTGAAGCGCGTCTCCGATGCCTGGCTCTCGAGCAAATCGACTGGCGAGAAGCGCTTC
Source organism: Steroidobacteraceae bacterium (assembly GCA_035518275.1). Taxonomy (GTDB): domain Bacteria; phylum Pseudomonadota; class Gammaproteobacteria; order Steroidobacterales; family Steroidobacteraceae; genus 13-2-20CM-66-19. The sequence goes on along the minus strand of DATIXU010000035.1, from coordinate 18,413 downwards.
TCGGTGGGCGCGTTCTCGCCGCAGTACCTCGAGCAGTTCCCGGTCGCGGTGGTGCGCGCGGAAGGCGCGCCGGTGGCATTCGCCAATCTCTGGACCACCGCAACCAGGGCGGAGCTTTCGGTCGATCTCATGCGCTTCGGCCCCGAGGCTCCGCGCAGCTCGATGGATTACCTCTTCATCGAGCTGATGCTCTGGGGACAGCGCGCGGGCTTCCGCCACTTCAATCTCGGCATGGCGCCGCTCTCGGGACTCGAGGCGCATCCGCTGGCGCCCGCCTGGCACCGGGTCGGAAACTTCATCTTTCGTCACGGCGAGCACTTCTATAACTTCGAGGGACTGCGCCGCTACAAGGCGAAGTTCGATCCGGCGTGGGAGCCGCGCTATCTGGTGGCGCGCGGCGGCATCGCGCTGCCGCGGGTGCTGATCGATGTCTCGACGCTGATCGCCGGAGGAATGAAGGAGCTGTTCGCGCGATGACCCGGATCCTTGCCGCCCTGATCCTCGTGCTGCTGACAGCCGGCCCGGCGGTCGCCGCCGCGCCATCCGACGGGGCGGATGTGCACATTGCCGCCGGGCGCTTCGGCACCGTCAGCGTCTACATCCCCGGGGGGAAACCCAACAGCGTCGCGATCTTTCTCTCGGGCGACGGCGGCTGGGAGCTCGGCGTCATCAACATGGCGAAGGCGCTGCGCGATCAGGGCGCGGTGGTGATCGGCGCCGACATCCGCCACTACCTCGCCAAGCTCGGCGCGGCGGCTGCCAGGCCGGGTGCGCCCTGCCAGATGCTCGCGGCGGATTTCGAGGACTTGAGCCACCACATTCAGAAAGAGATCGGCCTGCGCGAGTACCACGTGCCAGTGCTGGTCGGATATTCCTCGGGCGCCACGCTGGTCTACGGGGCGCTGGTGCAATCCCCGCCCGGAACCTTCGCCGGCGCGCTCAGCCTCGGGTTCTGTGCCGATCAGGATTTCTCGGGTGCGGCGCTCTGCCCCGGCGCGGGGCTGCACTACACGCCCAACAAGCAGCACGAGCTGGTGCTCTCGCCGGCGGCGAGCCTGAAGCAGCCGTGGATCGCGTTCCAGGGGCAGAAGGATGAGGTCTGCAGCGCGCAGGCGGTCGATGAGTTCGCCGCCCAGGTGGCCAACGCCGAGGTGGTGCGGCTGCCGCTCGTCGGTCACGGCTTCTCGGTCGAGCGCAACTGGATACGTGAGTTTCGCGCGGCCTACGCGCGGCTCACGGCCCCGGTCGAAGCGCCGCCGCTGCGGCCGCCCGAGATCGGCGATCTGCCGGTGACCGAGGTGCGCGCCACGGGAAATTCCACCGAGCTCGCGTTGCTGCTCACCGGGGACGGCGGTTGGGCAGGGCTCGACCAGGAGCTCGCCGCGCGCCTCGCCGCGAGCGGCGTGCCGACCGTCGGGCTCAACTCGCTCAAGTACTTCTGGACCCAGCGCACTCCCGACCAGACCGCGCGCGATGTGGCGCGCCTCATGCGCCACTACCTCGCGGCCTGGAACAAGCAGCGCGTCATCCTGGTCGGCTATTCCTTCGGCGCCGACGTGCTGCCCTTCGTGGTGACCCGCCTGCCGCCTGAGCTGCGCGCGCGCATCGCGAGCGTGAGCCTGCTCGGCATCGATGCCAGCGCCTCCTTCGAGGTGAGCGTCGCCGACTGGGTCGGCAGCGGCGACGGCGGCTCGCCCACGCGGCCCGAGGTCACGGCCCTGTCGCACGTGCCGGTGCTGTGCATCTACGGCGAGGGCGAGTCGGATTCGATCTGCCCCGGATTGCCGGCCGCGGCCAATCTCGCGCGCGAGCAGATCGGCAAGGGTCACCATTTCAGCGGCGAATACGCGACGCTCGCCGACCGCATCCTCGCCTTCGCGCGCACCGCGCGCCCTGTGACATAACGTACCCGCCGGCCGAAAGGGTCGCTCGCGGCGCGATCGGTTAACATGGAGTCGCGCAGTGCGATGGACATGAAAACAACAGTCCGCGCTGCCTGGTGAAGGGTATGTCGTCGTACATCGACTCGGCGAGCCGTCTGCATCACGACCAGGAAAAGAACCTGGTGGTGACCTGCCCGCATTGCCAGACGGTCGCGCACATCACGCCGAGCGCCGTGCCGCGCTTCGAGGATCTGCAGCTCTACCGGCCCAAGCAGGTCGGGGTGGTGTACCTGTGCGATGCCTGCCACGCGCCGATCTTCCTGCGCTTCGCGGTGCGCGTGTACGGCGCGGCACGCATCGAGCTCGCGCCGCAATTCACCGAAGTCGAGCGCGCACGGGAGAAGTTCAGCTTCACCTACATTCCCGGGGAGGTCGAGGCGCTGTTCCGCGAAGCGCTCACCTGCTTCACGCACGACGCCTTCAACGCCTTCGGCTCGATGTGCCGGCGCACGGCGCAGGCCGTGTTCGCCGACCTCGGCGAAGCCGGCAAGCTGCGGCTGTTCGATGAGCTCAACGGCCTGCGCGAGCTCACTGACATCGCCCCGGACCTCTTCACCACCATGCGCAACGTGCTGTTCGGCGCCGAGCTCGATGCGCGTGCCGCGCTGCCGCCGCTCGACGGCTACCAGGCGGGCATCATGCTGGAAGTCATGAAGGACCTGCTGTACGAGGCTTACGTGCGCAAGGGGCGGCTGCAGCAGGCGATCAAGGTGCGGCGCTTCCTGCTCGAGGAGACGGGGTCCTGGAAAGTCACCCCGCTGCAGTCCGCCAGCTAGTTACCCGACCCACCGCCGCGCGTTGCGAAACAGCCGCATCCAGCCGCTGTAGCTGCCCGCGGCGCGCGGCCGCCAGGAATTCTGCAGATAGCGGAACGAGCGCTCCGGGTGCGGCATGGTGATGGTGACGCGCCCGTCGGCATTGCAGAGCGCGGCGATGCCGAAGGGGCTGCCGCTCGGGTTCGCCGGGTAAGTGCTCGCGACGCTGCGATCGTGCTGCAGGTAGCGGAATCCCACCAGCCCGCTCGCGGCGCAGGCCGCGGCCGCCGCGGGCGAGGAGAACTCGCCCCGCCCCTCTCCATGCGAGACCGCGATCGGCAGCAGTGATCCCGCCATCCCCTCGAGCAGCACCGAGGGCGAGGCCAGCACCTCGACCAGCGGGAAGCGCGCCTCGTACTGCTCGCTGCGGTTCTGCACGAAGCGCGGCCAGTGCGCGGTGCCCGGAATCAGGCTCTTCAGCGCGGCAAACATCTGGCAACCGTTGCAGATGCCGAGCGCGAAGCTGTCGCGGCGCGCGAAGAAGCGCTCGAACTCGCTGCGCACCGATTCGGTGTACAGGATCGACTTCGCCCAGCCCTCGCCCGCCCCGAGCACGTCGCCGTAGCTGAAGCCGCCGCAGGCCACGAGACCCTTGAACTCCCCGAGCGTGCGCGCCCCGGAGAGCAGGTCGGTCATGTGCACGTCGTGCGGCTCGAAGCCCGCCTGCGCGAACACCGCCGCGGTTTCCGTCTGGCTGTTGACCCCCTGCTCGCGCAGGATCGCGACCTTGGGAGCCACGCCGCGCGCCACGTAGGGCGCCGCGATGTCCTCCTCGGGGTCGAAGCTGAGAGCCACGCTGAGCCCCGGGTCGGCCTCCGCGCTCTGCGCGGCGAACTCCTCATCGGCGCACTGCGGGTCATCACGCAGCCGCCGCATGCGCCACGAGGTCTCGGACCAGGCACGCTTGAGGTCCGCCCACGCCTCATCGATCAGCGCCGTGCCGACCCGCACCTCGACGCGCAGCTCCGCCGTCGGCGCGCCGAGGTAGAGCGCCGCATCGCTCAAGTTGTGCCGCGCCAGGATCTCGCTGAAGCGCGGCTCATCGCCCGCGAGGATCTGCACCACTACACCGGGCTCCTCGCTGAAGAGCTGCGCCGCCGCCGGCCCGCGCGCGGCGGGCAGCGCGACGTCGAGCCCGCAGTGCCCGGCGAAGGCCATCTCGAGCAGCGTCACGAGAAGTCCGCCGTCGGAGCGGTCGTGATAGGCGCGCAGCAGCTTCGCGGCGCGCAGCTCCTTCAGCGCCGCCGCGAGCTCGAGCAGCCTCGCCGGCTCGTCGAGATCCGCCGGCTCCTCGCCAAGCTGGCCGTACACCTGCGCGAGTGCCGAGGCGCCCAGGCGGTTCCGGCCGGCGGCGAGATCGATGAGCCACAGCGAGCTCGGCCGCTCCTCGAGCTCGAGCGCCGGAGTGAGCGTCGCGCGCACGTCCGCTACCGGCGCGAACGCCGAGATGATGAGCGACACCGGCGCCACCACGCTCTTCTCGACGCCGCCCTCGCTCCAGCGCGTCCGCATCGAGAGCGAGTCCTTGCCGACCGGGATCGCGATGCCGAGCTCGGGACAGAGCTGCTTCGCGACCGCCTCGACCGTCGCATAGAGCGCGGCATCCTCGCCGGGCTCACCGCTCGCGGCCATCCAGTTGGCCGACAGGCGGATCTTCGACAGCGAATCGATCTCGGCCGCCAGGATGTTGGTGATGGCTTCGGCGACCGCGAGCCTGCCCGAGGCGGGCGCATCGAGGAGCGCCACCGGCGTGCGCTCACCCATGGCCATTGCCTCGCCCGCCACGCCCTGGTAGTCGGCGGCGGTGACGCCGACGTCGCTCACCGGCACCTGCCAGCGTCCCACCAGTTGGTCGCGGCTGACGAGCCCGCCGACGGTCCGGTCGCCGATGGTGATCAGGAAGGTCTTGTCGGCCACCGCCGGCAGCCGCAGTACGCGGTACAAGGCCTCCTTGAGATCGATGGACTTCGAGTCGAAGGGTTGCCCGGGCGCGCGGACGCTCTTCACGTCGCGCCTCAGGCGCGGGGGCTTGCCGAGCAGCAGGTCGAGCGGCATGTCGACCGGCCGGTCACGAAACAGCGGATCGGTGACGGTGAGCCGTCCGCTCGCGTCGATCGCGCCGATCACCGCGAGGGGGCAGCGCTCGCGCGCGGCAATCGCGGCGAAGCGCTCGAGGGCCTCGCTCGCCACGATCAGCACGTAGCGTTCCTGCGCCTCGTTGCACCACAGCTCCATCGGCGACATGCCGGGCTCGGCGCTCGGAATCGAGCGCAGGTCGATGCGGGCGCCGCGCCCGCCGTGGGCGACCGACTCGGGGACGGCGTTCGAGAGGCCGCCCGCGCCCACGTCGTGGATCAGAAGGATGGGGTTGCGTCCGGCAAGCGCCCAGCAGTGATCGATCACCTCCTGCGCGCGGCGCTGCATCTCCGGGTTGCCGCGCTGCACCGAGGCGAAATCGAGCTCGGCGCTCGAGCTGCCGCTGCCGACCGAGGATGCGGCCCCGCCCCCCAGGCCGATGAGCATCGCCGGTCCCCCGAGCACCACGAGCTGCGCGCCGACCGGCACGTCGGCCTTCTCGACCTGCGGGCGGCGGATGTTCCCCAGGCCCCCGGCGACCATGATCGGCTTGTGGTAGCCGCGCGCCCGATTCGGTCGGTCCCCCGGCAGCTCGAGCTCGAGGGTGCGGAAGTAGCCGCACACCGCCGGGCGTCCGAACTCGTTGTTGAAGGAGGCGGCCCCGATCGGACCCTCGGTCATGATCTCGAGCGCGGAGGCGATGCGCGCGGGCGCGCCGAAGTCGCGCTCCCACGGACGCTGGTAGCCGGGGATGCGCAGGTTCGACACCGAGAAGCCGGTCAGTCCGGCCTTGGGCTTGGCGCCGCGCCCGGTTGCCCCCTCGTCGCGGATCTCGCCGCCCGAGCCGGTCGCGGCTCCCGGGAACGGCGAGATGGCGGTCGGATGATTGTGAGTCTCGACCTTGATGAGGATGTCGATGGGCTCGAGGCTCGAGCGGTAGATGCCGGACTCGGGGTCCGGGAAGTAGCGCGCGCCGAGCGAGCCCTCGATCACCGCGGCGTTATCGCGGTAGGCCGACAGCACGCCTTGCGGGCTCACCGCGTGCGTGTGGCGGATCATGGCGAACAGCGACTCGCTGCGCGGCCGGCCGTCGATGGTCCAGGCGGCGTTGAAGATCTTGTGGCGGCAGTGCTCGGAGTTCGCCTGCGCGAACATCATGAGCTCGACGTCGGTCGGGTCGCGCCTGAGCTGCGTGAAGCTCGCGAGCAGGTAGTCGATCTCATCGGCCGACAGCGCGAGCCCGAGCCGCTCGTTCGCCTCCGCGAGCGCCGCGCGCCCGCCGCCGAGCGGGATGGTGGCGAGCGGCTTCGGCTCGGTGTGCTCGAAGAGCCGCGCGGCCTCGCCGGCATCGAGCAGCGCCATCTCGGTCATGCGGTCGAAGAGCGCGGGCGCGAGGCGCGTGAGCTGCGCGCTTCCCAGGACCCGCGCCGCGCTCAAGCGATACTCGATGCCGCGCTCCACGCGGCGCACGCAGCTCAGCCCGCAGACCCGCACGATGTCGGTCGCCTTGCTCGACCACGGCGAGATCGTGCCGGCGCGCGGCACGACGAGCAGCCGCTCGCCGGCGGCGGCGCCGAGGTCGGCGGGGAGAGTCGGACCATAGGTGAGGAGCTGCCCGAGCAGCTCGCGCTCGGCGGCCGCAAGCGGCCGCTCGAGGTCGGCGAAGTGCACGAAGCGCGCCGCGAGCCCCCGCACCGCGGGCTCGATGGCGTTCAGGCGGTCGAGCAGCTTGGCGATTCGAAACGCGGACAGTGCCGGTGCGCCCGGAATCTCCAGCATGCGCTACCCGCGCCTCACTTTTTCTCTCCGGGCGGAGTGGAGTACATCGGCATGGGAAACTGCGCCACGTTGGCGCCCGTCTCGAGCACCGTGATCTTGGCGGTCCCCTGCTTCTTCACCTCGTCGACGCGCAGCACCGAATGCAGGGGCAGGAAGGTGCGCTTGACCCCCGAGAACTCGCCCTTGATGCGCTCCTCGGACGGGTCCAGCACCACCGAGGAACGCTCGCCGAACACCAGCTCCTCGACCTCGATGAAGCCGAACAGCTCCCCGTGGCTCACCTTGCGCGCGTACACCTCGTAAACCTTGCCTTGATTCACGAACATGATGCGGAAAATGTGACTGGCTGCCATGGCCTCTCGGTGGGGGTCGGGTAGCTTTGACGCTGGCATTATATGTCCGGGCGTGCCGGGGACGCTGCCGCGCCCTGTTGCACCCGGCTGTTTCTTGACAACGGACGGACTCCCTTGAGTCGGGGAACCATGACGCTTCGGCTGCGTGTCGTCAGTGACCAGCGCCGGTCGCTCGCCGACCGCAGCACCGCCGTTTTTTCCGTCGAGGGCGGCACCATCGGCCGCTCCGCGGACAACGACTGGGTGCTTCCCGACCCCATGCGCTACGTGTCCGCGCATCACGCCCGGGTGCAGTTCCGCGAGGGCCACTTCTACCTGCAGGACGTCAGCACCAACGGCGTCTACATCAACGACGACACCGAGCCGCTCGCCAAGCGCGGCTCGAGCGGCTACCGCCTGGTGAACGGCGACGTGCTGCGGATCGGTGAGTACCACATCGTCGCGGCGCTCGAGGCGCAGCGCGCGGCGCCGGCCTCCGCGGAGGATCCGGTGGCCGCCGCGGTGCCGACCAGCATTCATGCGCTGCGCACCCTCGGGCGCGCGCCGGACGCCGACATCGGCGCGGTGCTCAACCTCGATGAGCTGCTGGTGCCCGAGCCCCGGCGCGACCCGGTGCTGCCGGTGAACGCCTACGGCCAGGCGGTCGAATCCGCGCCGGTGCGCGCGCTCGCCGCCCCCGAGATCGAGCTCACCGCGAACGATGCGCCCGTGCCTGCCGAAGCCGTGCCCGCGCCGGAGGCCGAGGCCGAGGCGCACAACGCGCGCATGGCGCGCCTCGCCGAGGCCGTGGCGCGCGAGCCGAAGAGCGGCAACGGCGTGCTCGCGCTGTCGGATGTGCATTCGGGCCTCGACGCCTTCTGCCGCGGCGCCGGCATCGACACCGAGAAGCTGCCGGCGGACGCCCAGACCCGGCTGCTGCATCTCGCCGGGCGGCTGTTCCGCGAGACGCTGGTGGGCCTGAAGGACCTCGAGCGCACCCGCGCCAACACCCGCAACCGCTACCGCATCGAGATGCCCGCGCGCGAGCAGGACGATCCGCGTCCCTCGCTCGCCGATTCGATGGTGGAGGATCTGCTGATCAGCCTGCTGGTGCAGCACGAGAATCGCCGGCTCGACTCGGTGCAGTGGCTGCGCGAGACGGTCGACGAGGCGAAGCTGCACGAGAACGCCACCGCGCAGGCGACGCGCGCCGCGTTCGTCGAGTTCCTCGGTCGCCTCGACCCGGCCGAGCTCGAAGCGCGCTTCGAGCGCGCCGCACGGCGCGGCAAGGCGCGCGCGGCCGACAAGGCTCAGTACTGGGAGCTGTTCGTCAGCTTCTACCGCAACCTGATCGAGATGCCGGCCGACCACCTGCCGCATACCTTCATCGAGGCATTCAGCTCCGCGTATCGCGAGGCGATGAAGAAGAACGAATCCTGAACCGGCGTGAGGTTGGCGGAGAGGGTGGGATTCGAACCCACGTGCCGGTTTTACCCGACCATCCGATTTCGAGTCGGCGCCGTTATGACCGCTTCGGTACCTCTCCGGCTCCGCGACCAGGACTGTTCTGCGGGGCTGGTATTCTAGCGGAAAGCCGTTCGCCAGGAGGGCCGCCTTCGTGCGGGCACTGACTCTCGCCGCCGCGGCGCTGCTGCTCGCCGCGGGCTGCACAGGCCACGCGCCATCCGCCCTCGATGCGGTGCGCGCGCGCGGTGAGCTGCGCGTCGTGACGCTCAACCTCCCCACCTGTTACTACTTCGGCGCGCAGGGAACCGAGGGGCTCGAGTTCGAGCTCGCGAACCGCTTCGCGAGCCAACTCGGCGTGAAGCTCACCATGTACCCGGTCGCCAGCGAGCGCGCCATGCAGGACGAGCTTGCCGGCGGCCGCGCCGACATCGCCGCCGCCTCGCTCAGCGACTCGCCCGACTGGCGGCGCGTCGGCGATGCCGCGGTGCCGTACGCCAACATTCCGCAGCTGGTCGTCTATCGCAGGAGTGGCGTGCGCCCGCGTGACACGCTGCAGCTCGAGTCGGCGCGCCTCGCGGTGCGCGCCGGCAGCCCGCAGGAGCGCATCCTCGAGAAGATACGGGCCACCGTGGCGCCGACCCTGCAGTGGGTGCAGACGGCACCCTCCTCTGCGGACCCGATCGACGACGTCGATACGGGCGGCGCCGACTACGCCATCACCGACGCACGCGAGTTCTCCTACGCACGCCACCTCTATCCGAACGTGCTGGTGGGATTCGCGCTGCCCGACACGCGCCCGGCGCAATGGATCGTGCGCAAGGGCGCGACGGGCCTGCTCGAGGCGGTCGACCAGTTCTTCGGCTCGCTCGCCCAGTCGGGCGAGCTCACGCAGCTGGTGCAGTCGGCCTCGGGCGATACCCGGCGCTTCGAATACGAGGAGTCGCGCGAGTTCCAGACCCACGTCGCCGACCGGCTGCCGCGCTATCGCAGCTGGTTCGAGCAGGCGGCGGCCCAGGTGGGCATCGACTGGCGCCTGCTGGCCGCCGTCGGCTACCAGGAGTCGAAGTGGGATCCGCGCGCGGTCTCGGACGAAGGCGCGCAGGGCCTGATGATGCTCACCGCCGACACCGCCCAGGCGATGGGAATCAAGGACCGCAACGATCCGAAGCAGAGCATCTTCGCCGGCGCGCGCTATCTGGCGCAGGTGCGGGAGATGATCCCGGACCGCGTCCCCGAGCCCGACCGCACCTGGCTCACCCTCGCGGCCTACAACGTCGGCTTCGGCCACCTCGAGGACGCGCGCATCATCACCCAGGCCCTCGGCAAGGATCCCGACTCGTGGACCTCGGTGCGTGCGCAGCTGCCGCTGCTCGCTCAGGGCCGCTGGTACACCCGCGCCAAGCGCGGCTACGCGCGCGGCTGGGAGCCGGTGCAGTTCGTCGACCGCATCCAGCGCTACCTCACCCTCCTCGAGTGGCAGCCCGGCGAGGCGGCGCCGGCACCCGGGGCCCGGTCCGCGGCGACGCCTGCCACGGCGACACCGACTGCCGCCCGCGTGATGCCTTAACGACGCTCGGCGAAAAACCGCTGCAGCAGCTGCGCGCACTCCTCCATCAGCACGCCGCCGAACACATCCACGCGGTGGTTGAGCTGTGGCAGCGCGAACACGTCGCTGATGCTGCCGGCAGCCCCGGCGCGCGGATCCCAGGCTCCGAACACCAGCCGCCGCACCCGCGCGTGCACGATCGCGGAGGCGCACATGACGCACGGCTCGAGCGTCACGTACAGGGTGGTGTCGGTGAGGCGATAGCTGCCGAGCGCCTTACCCGCGGCGCGCAGCGCTTCGATCTCGGCGTGCGCCGTCGGATCGTGGCTCGCAATCGGCGCGTTGCCGCCGGTCGCAATGATGTTCGTGCCCAGCACCAGTACGGCGCCGACCGGCACCTCACCGCGACCGCCGGCCGCGGCGGCCTGCTCGAGGGCCGCCCGCATGTAGCTGGCGTCGCGTCCGGCCGCGGCGGAATCGGCCATGGAGCTTCAGCCGCCGCCGTGGTGGTCGGCGGGTGGTGCGGGCGGGGCGGCAGGCGCCGGCAGGAACAGCGCGGGGTCGACGAAATCGGCGTTGAGCGCCACTCCGAAGTGCAGGTGCGGACCGGTGACGCGCCCGGTCGCGCCCACCTTGCCGATCACCCCGCCGGCCTCGACGCGCTCGCCGCGCGTGACATCGATCGCGCTCAGGTGGCAGTACAAGGTCAGGAGCCCGCCGCCGTGATCGAGAATGACCGTGTTGCCGTTGAAGAAGAAGTTGCCCGTGTCAACCACGCGCCCGTCGGCGGCCGCCCGGACGGGAGTGCCCGTCTCGGCGGCGATGTCCATGCCGCTGTGGGGGCTGCGCGACTCATTGTTGAAGACGCGCCGTAAGCCGAAGGAGCTCGAGCGGATGCCCGGCACCGGAGCGAGCAGCCGCAGCGTCGGCGGCGTCGTCTCCGACCAGGTACCGACGTCCGCGTGGATGCGCGGCTGCTCCTTGTTGACGCGCGCGAGATCGTGCGGCGACAGATCCACCTGGCGCGGCGGCACGGTCAGGCGCTGCACCGTGTACTCCTTGTTGGCAACCTCGAAGCCGAGCCTGGTCCCGTCCGCGCTCCCGTCCTCGACCCGTGCCGCGGCGGGTCCCGGCTCCTGCGAGAGCGGAATGCCGACCACCGCGAGCCATTTGCCGGCGACCCGCACCACGAGCACGCGCCGCCCGCCGAAGCTGACGGTCGGCGCGCGAGCGGCGGTATCGCCCACCGTGAGGAGCGCCACGCCCCCCGGAACGCGCTCCTCCTGCGGCAGCTGCGCGGCGGCCAGCTCGGCTGGCTCCCCGGCTGCCGGCCTGGGAGCGGCGACCGGCGGCGGCGAGGCCGCGCGCAAACCGGGAGCTGAGGTCATGACCGCGAGCAGCAGCGCCGTGGCGGCGCGCCGCGGGCTCATTCCTTCTCCCTCCTGCCCGTCACCCGAGCCGTGAGAATCCCCCGCGCCAGCTGCGCCTCGATCGCCTCGCCCGGCGCCACGGCCGCCGCGTCAGTGACGACTGCGCCATCGGTGCGTGTCACGACGGCGAAGCCGCGCGCGAGCGTCGCCAGCGGACTCACGGCGTTCAGCCCGCGCTGCGCCAGCGCGAGCCGCTGCGAGGCGGCGCCCATCCGGGCGTTGGCGGCGTGCCGCAGGCGCAGCCACAGATCCTGATGCCGCGAGCGCTGCTCCACGAGCAGGCGATCGGGCGAGCGGGAATTCAGCCGCCGGTGGAGCTCGGCGAGGCGCAGATGCTCGCGCTGCACCCGGGAGCGCGTCGCGCCGCCGAGGCGCACCGTCAGGTCATCGAGCCGCTGCGTCTGCTGCTCGAGACGCACGCCCGGGTGCACCAGTGCGAGCCTGCGTTGTGCGCCCTCGACCCGGATCGCGACGGCGCGCAGCTCGCGCCGCATGGCGAGCGCCAGCCGCTCGCCGGCGCGTGCCAGCGACTCGAGACACGCGCATGCGTCGGGCACCACGAGCTCGGCCGCAGCGGAGGGCGTCGGAGCACGTACGTCGGCGACGAAGTCCGCGATGGTGAAATCGATCTCGTGCCCCACCGCCGAGACCACCGGCAGCGGGCTCAGCGCGATGGCGCGTGCCAGGCGCTCGTCGTTGAACGCCCAGAGATCCTCGAGCGAGCCGCCGCCGCGCGCGAGGATCAGAACATCGCATTCAGCGCGCGCCCCCGCGGCTGCGAGCGCGGCCACCAGCGCCGGCACCGCGGCGGCGCCCTGCACCGGAGCCGGATAGATCAGCACGACGGCCGGCGGGAAGCGCCGCGCCAGGATCTTCAGGATGTCGTGCAGCGCCGCGCCCGAGGGAGAGGTGATCACCCCGATGCGCTGCGGAAAGCGCGGCAGGGGGCGCTTGCGCTCGAGGGCGAACAGGCCCTCGGCCGCCAGCCGGGTCTTCAGGCGCTCGAACTCGCGCTTGAGGGCGCCGACTCCCGCCTCCTCGAGGTGCTCGACGATCAGCTGGTACTCGCCGCGTGCCTCGTAGACGCTGATCCTCCCGCGCAGCAGCAGGTGCGCGCCGTCGCGCGGCGTGAACCCCAGCAGCGAGTTCTGCATGCGGAACATGGCGCAGCGCAGCTGCGCACCGCGGTCCTTGAGCGAGAAGTACCAGTGGCCGGAAGCCGGCTGGGAGAAGTTCGAGAGCTCCCCTTCCACCCAGATCACGCTCAAGGCCCGCTCGAGGACCGAGCGCACCTCACGGTTGAGGCGCGAGACGGTATAGACGTCCCGCGCGGGCACGGACGCATCGGGCAGTTCGAAGCGTTGGGGCATGGCTCACCTTCGGGGGTGGGGAATCAGTCTAGCATCCGCGTGATTCGGCCCCAGCCGCGGCGCCCACGGCGACGGACAGTCCGGCGGCCACTCCTACCGTCAGGGGATCACTCGCCAGGCGCTCAGCACGGTCCCTGCCGGGACGACTAGATAACCCTCGCCGGCGCCCAGGCCTGTCAACGGTGTGGAGACGTTCTGCTCGTCGGGCCCGACGAGTGCCGCGCCCGCGGACCCGCTCCAGACGACGCTGCCGCTGATCGTGTCCAGCGCATACACGGTCCCGGATGAGGAGCCGACGACAACCACCGTGTCGATGACGATCGGAGCCGTAATCAGTCCGCCGTCGCCGGTAAAGGTCCACAGCGTGTTGTGAGTGCTCTGATCGATCGCCGTCAGCGTACCGAAATTCTGGAAGAATCCCGTCTGTGCCGAGAACGCGGGAATCAGCGACGGTGCAAAGGAACCGGCCTGTGCGCCGGTCCCGGCGTCGAAGATCTGGTAGTTCGGCGGATCGCGCACGAACAACTGATTGTTGAAGTAGGTGCTGGTCTTGCCGCCGCCGCCGCTACACCCTCCGTCATAGTGCCAGTCCGTGGTCCCCGAGATCGGGTTGAACTTGTACACCTGGCACGGGTAGGAGACGAAGACGCCATCGACGGATGCAGTCGGCGAGCTGTGATCGCCGAACTCGACTCCGGCGCTCCACAACAGGTTGCCGCTGCTCTCATCCATGGCCGACAGGTAGCTGTTGCCGCCGACGTAGACGATGCCGTTCACCGCCATCGGAGGCGAGCTGTAACCGTGACCCGGCAGCTGGGTCGTCCAGCCCGCAGCCCCGGTCGCAGGATCGAAACTGCGCAACAGCCCGTCCCCGTTGAGGACGAACAGCGTGTTGTGGTCGAAGGCGAGAGCCGACCATATTGTGACGGTGCTCGGTAGCGACACCGGCCCCCACGCAATGCTGCCGTCGCTTTCCTTGAGGGCGTACAGAGAACCACCGGCATTGCCGCCGCCGCTGTCGACGTCGGTGGTCACGAAGATGTTGCCCAGCGCGATGATCGGATAGGAGATCGCTCCGTTGAGCGTAATCGACCAGTGAGCGCTCGGCGGGAACGTCGGTCCCGCGCCGACGGTGACCCGCCCGGAGTGGGCGTAGTCGATCTGGAAGGTAACAGACTGACTGAGGGGCGGTACCGGCGATGGGCTCGGCTGAAACACGGTGACCGTCGTGCTTCCGGCGAACCCGCCGTAACTCGCCCTGACGGTGGCAGTTCCGGGGGCGCCACCGGTTACCAGCCCGGCGCTGCTCACCGTGACCTTGGTCGTATCGGAGGAGGACCACTGGGCTTGCGTCGTGACGTCCTGGGTACTGTTGTCCGAATAGGTCCCGGTTGCGGCGAGCTGCACGGAGTTGCCCACGCCAACGGTCGCGGTGGCAGGCGCGGTGGCAACTGACACGAGGTTCAGGCTGGGGTTGGTGACCGTGATCGGCGCATAGGCGAACGCGCCGACCAGGGCGCCTGAGCCGGAGGCTGCCCCCGGCAATTGACTGACATCGACGATGCCGACGAGCACGACCCGGTTGCCCACGCTCAGGCTGTTGGCGGGAACGGTGGCGCTGGTTACTGTTGTGGGCACGGCCTGTAGGCCATTGCTCGGCCAAAGCAGTGCGCCGCTGCTGGAATCGAACACCCCCACCGCATATTGCGAGGTGTTGTCCGGCACCGCGCCCGACCAGCTGATCAGGTTCGACGCTTGCGGTGACCAGTTGGTATTGGCGGCCGGCGCAGTGATTGAGGGGAAAGTGCTGAACGCATTGTGCGCGGCGGTGTAGTTCACGCCGTTGACCGTTATGCTGAAGGTCACCGTCGCCCCGGGCGCAAGGTTCAGGGCGCCTTCGTACTGCTGGTCGGCGGCGACGTAGACCAGCGCTGTGCCGTTGACGGTGGCCGTCGCGGTGGTGATCGGGAGTCCGTTCTGATCCGTGACCTTCGCTCCAGCCCCGGAGTTGTCCCCCGCGGGGGCGAACCCGGGCAGAACCGCGCCGGTGGGGAAGGTAAGGACGGTGGCGATGATCGTGGGCTGCCCGGCTCCACCCCCGCCGCCGCCACCACCCCCGCCTCCGCCGCCGCCCCCACCGCCGCATGCAACAACGCCGAGGGAACTGAGGATCACGCAGACGCGGGCGAGCACCTTCATGACAGAGACCTTTTTCTGGCGTTCCGCACGCCGTCCTGCCGGTCGGCTCTCTCGGCCAATCGCGGCCGCAGCAGCGGCTTTTTTACATCCTGCGCCGCGCAGGCCGAGCCCGCAATCTGCTGTACCGAGGTTTACCACCGTCGCCCTGCCGCCTATAATTACGCATGCGCATCCTCGAAGAAGCTCTCACCTTCGACGACGTCCTCCTGGTTCCGGCCTACTCGGAATTTCTCCCACGCGAGGCCGATCTCTCCAGCCGTGTCACGCGGCGCATCCGCCTGAACGTGCCGGTGATGTCCGCGGCCATGGACACCGTGACCGAGGCGCGCCTCGCCATCACCATCGCGCAGGAAGGCGGTATCGGCGTCATTCACAAGAGCATGACGATCGAGGCCCAGGCGCGTGAAGTCGGTCGGGTAAAGAAGTTCGAGAGCGGCGTGATCAAGGACCCGATCACCGTCTCTCCCAACATGACGATCCGCGAGGTGCTGGACCTCACTCGCTCGCGCGGCATCTCGGGCGTCCCGGTCGTAGTCGGCCGCAAGGCGGTCGGCATCGTCACGCACCGCGACCTGCGATTTGAGCACAAGCTCGACCAGCCCGTGTCCGCGGTGATGACGCCCAAGGAGCGCCTCATCACGGTGCGCGAGGACGCCTCCAAGGAACAGGTGCTGGCGCTCCTGCACAAGCACCGCATCGAGAAGCTCCTGGTGGTGAACGGCGACCAGGAGCTCGTCGGCATGATCACCGTCAAGGATTTCCAGAAGGCCACCGAGTTCCCGCGCGCCTGCAAGGACGAGACCGGGAGACTGCGGGTCGGCGCCGCGGTCGGCACCACGCCCGATACGCTCGAGCGCGTCGCGGCGCTGCGCGAGGCCGGGGTCGACCTGGTCGTGGTCGACACCGCGCACGGTCACTCGCGCGGCGTCATCGAGACCGTCGGGCGCATCAAGGCGAAATGGGCCGACGCCCAGGTGATCGCCGGCAACATCGCCACCGCCGAGGCCGCGCTCGCCCTGAAGGACGCCGGCGCCGATGCGGTCAAGGTCGGCATCGGCCCGGGCTCGATCTGCACCACGCGGATAGTCGCCGGTGTCGGCGTGCCGCAGATCTCGGCGGTCGCCAACGTCGCCGACGCGCTGCGCGATGCCGACCTGCCCGTGATCTCCGATGGCGGCATCCGCTTCTCCGGCGACATCGCCAAGGCGATCGCCGCGGGGGCGGATGCGGTCATGATCGGCGGCCTGTTCGCCGGCACCGAGGAGTCGCCGGGCGAGGTCGAGCTCTACCAGGGCGCCTCCTACAAGTCCTATCGCGGCATGGGCTCGCTCGGGGCCATGGCCGAGCGCCACGGCTCGGCCGACCGGTATTTCCAGGACGCCGCCAGCGAGCTCGAGAAGCTCGTGCCCGAGGGCGTCGAGGGCCGCGTTCCCTACAAGGGCAGCGTCGTCACCATCCTGCAGCAGCTCGCGGGCGGACTGCGGGCGGCGATGGGCTACACCGGCAGCCGCAACATCACCGAGATGCGCACCCGCCCGGTGTTCGTGCGCATCACCAACGCCGGTATCCGCGAGAGCCATGTCCACGACGTCAGCATCACCAAGGAATCACCCAACTACCGGGTGTCCTGACGGCAGCAAAGCCATGGCGAGCGTTCCCAAAGCGCCGCGGTCCGGCGCTGCGCCGCACCCCGACATCCACGCGCACCGGATCCTGATCCTCGATTTCGGTGCGCAGTACACCCAGCTCATCGCGCGCCGCGTGCGCGAGCTCGGCGTGTACTGCGAGATTCATCCCTGGGACATGAGCGATGCCGAGGTGCGCGCGTTCGCGCCCCGCGCCGTGATCCTCTCGGGGGGACCCGAGTCGGTCACCGACCGCAATCCACCGCGTGCGGCGCCCGCGGTGTTCGAGCTCGGTGTGCCCGTGCTCGGCATCTGCTATGGCATGCAGACCATGGCGCAGCAGCTCGGCGGCCGCGTGGCCCCTTCCACCGAGCGCGAGTTCGGCTACGCCGAGGTGACCGTGACCGGCCCCTCGCGCCTCCTCGATGAGCTCGAGGACCGGCGGGACTCCGCGGGGCGTGCGCAGCTCGATGTCTGGATGAGCCACGGAGACCGGGTCGACGCCCTCCCGCCAGGCTTCACCGCCACCGCCACCACCGACACGATCCCCTACGCCGCCATGGCCGATGAGCGGCGCCGCTTCTACGGAGTGCAGTTCCACCCCGAGGTCACCCACACCCGGCAGGGCGCGCGGCTCCTCGAGCGCTTCGTGCGCGAGATCGCCGGGAGCGATGCCCTGTGGAGCGTCGGCAACATCATCGAGGATGCGGTCGCGCACGTGCGCGCCACGGTGGGCACCGGCGGGGTGCTGCTCGGCCTCTCGGGCGGCGTCGACTCCTCCGTGGTCGCAGCTCTCCTGCACCGGGCGATCGGCGATCAGCTGGTGTGCGTGTTCGTCGATCACGGGCTGCTGCGCCTCGGCGAGGGCGAGCAGGTGATGAGCACCTTCGCCGAGCACCTGGGGGTACGCGTCATCCGCGTCGATGCGGGCGAGCGCTTCCTCGCGGCGCTTGCCGGCGTCACCGACCCGGAAGAGAAGCGCAAGATCATCGGCCGCACCTTCATCGAGGTGTTCGACGAGGAGGCCCACCGGATCGCGGGCGTCGAGTTCCTCGCCCAGGGAACGATTTATCCCGACGTCATCGAATCCGCCGGCGCGCGCACCGGCAAGGCGCACGTCATCAAGTCGCATCACAACGTCGGCGGGCTCCCTGAGCGCATGAAGCTCAAGCTCCTCGAGCCGCTGCGCGAGCTCTTCAAGGACGAGGTGCGCGGCATCGGCATCGAGCTCGGGCTGCCGCGCGAGATGGTGTACCGCCATCCCTTCCCCGGCCCCGGCCTCGGGGTGCGGATCCTCGGCGAGGTGCGCTGGGAGTTCGCCGAGCTGCTGCGGCGTGCGGATGCCATCTACATCGAGGAGCTGCGCCGCCACGATCTCTACGACCGTGTCAGCCAGGCCTTCGCGGTGTTCCTGCCGGTACGCTCGGTCGGCGTGATGGGCGATGGGCGCCGCTACGACTTCGTGATCGCGCTGCGCGCGGTGGAGACGGTGGACTTCATGACGGCCCACTGGGCGCGCCTGCCGTACGAGTTCCTCGACCACGTCTCACGGCGCATCGTCAACGAGGTGCCCGGTATCTCGCGCGTCGTGTACGACATCTCCGGCAAGCCGCCGGCCACCATCGAGTGGGAGTAAGGGGATACGCCGGCGGACGTGCGCGATGGTCCATGGCGCAATAGTTAGGTAAGTGACTAACTGTGGAGTCTCAGCAGATTGTTCCTGCTGAGGCCGATTCTGCTCATGGGTGGCTGCCCTGCCAGGGAGGCATGAGGGCGATGCCAATTGTAGCCGTGTAGCCAGCGAGGCAAGTCCGCGAAGCGATGTTCGGAG
>DATIXU010000034.1:0-1041 GCA_035518275.1 Steroidobacteraceae bacterium | reverse complement strand
GTGCCCGAGGTCGTCGAGCAGGCCGCCGCGAAGCACGCGAAGGTGGTGGCGGTCTCCAGCAGCGACTTCAAGGAGACCGGCCGCGGCGACATCCAGGACCAGCTCACGCGCTTCTGCCGCGAGCACGAGCTGCCCCTGATCGGCCCGAACTTCCTGGGGATGGGCAGCCCGTACTTCCGCTTCAACTGCGGCTTCATTCCGTACCTGCCGGTGCCCGGCCCCGTGGGGATGATCTCGCAGTCGGGCGCCAACCTGCTCGGCGCGCTGGGCGCGTCGCTGCTGCGGCACTTCGGCATGAGCTTCTTCGTCGGCCTGGGCAACAAGGCCGACGTGGATTTCTCCGAGTTCATCGCCTACGGCGGCAACGACCCGAACACGCACTGCCTCGCGGTCTACATCGAGGGCCTCGATTCGCCGGAGGCGTTCGTCGCCGCCTGCCAGGCGGTCGTGCCCACCAAGCCCGTGGTCGTGATCAAGGTGGGCTCGGCCGGCAGCGCCAAGAAGGCCGCGATGGCGCACACGGCGTCGGAGAACGAGGGCCTCGCCGACGACTTCTTCGACGCGGTGTTCAAGCAGGCCGGCGTCATCCGGGCCACGCAGTGGCAGGAGTTCCTCGACGTCTCGATCGGACTGGCGATGCAGCCGCCCCTGCGGCGCGGCAACGTCGTGATGATCACCAACGGCGGCGGCTCGGGGCTGCTCTCGTGCGAGCACTTCGAGCGCCTGGGCCTGCCCCTGCGGCCGCTGCAGGAGATCTCACCGGACCTCGCCGTGCGGCTGCGGTCCGACATGCCGGGCTTCGGCTCGGTGCTGAACCCCGTGGACATCGCCGGCACGGCGACGCCCTCGGTGTACGAGCGCGCCTTCACGGCCGCGTTCGAGGACCCGATGGTGGACGGGGTGTACGGCTCGGTGTGCCCGTCCGCGATCACCAACGTGCCGGCCATCGCCGACGTGGCGCTCAAGGTGCACGAGCTGCACCGCCACCTCGGCAAGCCGTTCGTGATGGAGTGCCAGGGGGGACCGGAGTGCAACGCGGCG
>DATIXU010000033.1:0-17892 GCA_035518275.1 Steroidobacteraceae bacterium | reverse complement strand
AGGGGCTGTCGGCGGCGCAGGCCGCGCCGGCGGGCAGCGTGAGCAGTGAGCAGAGGATCCAGGTCGCTTTCATGAACGTAACTCCCAAGGTGTTGGTGCGATGCGCGCTTCTCTCGGTCCCCGGCGCGGTCAGGGGGGTGTGCCGGCAGCCTCCGGTGCGATCACCAGAAAGCTGCCGCTCCAGAACTCGTCGTAGTCCTCGCTCTGCACGTAGTGGCTGAGCGAGCCCAGGTAGTGCGACTGCCCGGGGCGCACCTCGATCGTCACGAGGCCGCCGCCGGCGGCCCGGATCGCGCCCGCATGCACCGCGGCGGCGCAGATCGAGGAGCCATCGGTATAGGGGCCGCTGCCGGTCACCTGGCCGGGCGCGGGCTTGCCCGGCGGGCAATGAAAGCGGAAGCGCTCGCCGTTGAAGCCGCGCAGGTTCAGATCGAGCGGGCTGGTGCGCCAGTCGACCTCATGGACCGCGGGAGCGGGCGTCAGGGCGGCGCTCGGGAGCGCGGCGCCGATCGGAACAGTGGCCGCGAGCTGTGCGCACAGCAGCCCGATCTGCCCGATCCGACGATGCCACGTGGCCGACATCCTTCCCTCTCCCGCTGCGCGGTGCGCACGTCTGACGGGGTGGGAGGCTGAGCCCGCACGTTCCGCACTGTCGCTGCCGTTGCGCTGGCATTTTTCTGGCAAACTTCCTGCCCCCCGACCCAGCTCCTTAAGTGCATGTCCGCGTTGGAAAACCGGGTCTATCGATTCGCGGGCTTCACGCTCGAGCCGGCGGAGCGGCGGCTGTCCGAGGCGGGCAAACCGATCGCGCTCACCCCGAAGGTGTTCGACACCCTGGTGCTGCTCGTCGAGCGAGCCGGTCACGTGGTGAGCAAGGACGAGCTGATGAGGCTCCTCTGGCCGCGCGGCTATGTGGATGAGTCCAACCTCACCAAGCACATCTGGCTCATCCGTAGGGCGCTCGGGGACGGTGAGCACGACTCGCGCTTCATCGAGACGGTGCCGAAGGCGGGCTACCGCTTCATCGCGCCGCTGATCGCGGGCGAGACGCCGGGAGAGACCGGGCCGGCGGTGGCGCCTTCCCCGGGCGCTTCCTCGGGGCCGGCGGCCGACGCTGCGCCCGTGGTCACGGCTGCCGCGCCGCATGTGCGCCGGCACCTCTCCCGTCGGGGGGCCGTGATGGTCGGTGTGGCCGCTGCGCTCCTCATCGCCGCCATGGTCTGGCGGCTGGCGGTCTCGCCCCGGGTTACGGTCCCGACGGGCCACCGCGGTCGCACCGTGGCGCTGGTCGGCTTCACCAATCTCTCCCGCAATCCCAAGGACGCGTGGCTCGCGCCCGCCCTGAGCGAGATGCTCGGCGCCGAGCTCGGCGTCGCCGAGAACCTGCAGGTGGTGCCGGATGAGCTGGTGCGCAATGCGAGCTCCGATTTGTCTGCGCCGGCCGCCGGGGGCTACTCGGCCTCCACCCTGACGCGCTTGCGCCAGCGCCTGGACGCCGACTATGCGATCAGCGGCAGCTACCTGGTGTCCGGTTCCTCGGATGAGGCGCCGCTGCGGGTGGACATCGCGCTGCAGGACACGCGCTCCGGCGCGCTGGTGTCATCCGTGTCCGATCAGGCGACGGTAGCGGGCCTGATCGCGCTCGCGACTCACGCGGGCGCCACCTTGCGCACCAAGCTCAGCCCACGCGCTCCGGATGCCCAGACCCTCGAGCTGGTCGCCAACACGCAGCCGCCTAATCTCGACGTGGCTCGCCGGCTCGGCTTTGCGCTCGATGCGCTCCGGCACTACGACGCGGCTCGCGCGCGCGATGAGCTGCTCGAGGCGGTGGCGGAAGCGCCCGGCTATGCCCCGGCCTACACCTACCTCGCCCAGGCCTGGTCGGCGCTCGGGTTCCACGACAAGGCGCTGGCGGCCGCCGAGCAGGCTGCGCAGAAGTCAGCCAACCTGCCGCCGGAACAGCGCCTGCAAACCGAAGCGGTTGGCGACTCCGCGCGTACCGATTGGAGCAAATCCGCCGCCGCCTGGGGCGCGCTGATACGCCTGCGGCCTGCGAGCGTCGAATACCACCTGCAGGCCATCGACGCGCAGATCGCCGCCGGCGCCCTCCCCGAGGCGCAGGCGACGCTGCGCGAGCTCGAACGCTTACCGGACGCCATCGACGACGCTCGCGTCGAGCTAGCCGCCGCGCGTATTGCGGCAGAGCTCAATGACCCGCGGGCCAGCGAGCAGCACGCGGACGCCGCTCTGCGCACCGCGCAGCGGCACGACGCGGCGGGATTGATCGCTGACGCCGAGCGTGCGCTTGCCGGTGCACGCCTTCATCTCAACAAGAACGAGGAAGCACGGGCGAGTCTCGACGCGGCGATCGCCGCTTACCGCTCGATACGCAATCCGCGCGGCGAGGCGGCCGCCCGTACCGACCTCGCGCAGGCACTCGGCAATCTCAACCGCAACCAGGAGGCGCGCGAGGAGTTCGAGCGCGCGATGGCGCTCGATCGCAGCATCGGCGACCTCGCGGGAATCGCGGCGGTTTATCGCGACCTGTGCAGCATGCTGTGGCTTGCCGGCGACCGTGACGGCGCACAGGCCGCGGCGCGCAACTCCCTCGGACTCGCCCGTGAAATCTCGGATCTCGATCTGCAGGGCTGGAACTTGCAGGCGCTGGCCACCATCGCTGCAGACGAAGCGGCGAGCGATGAGGTGCTGGCCGAGTACCGCGAGGTGGCGGCGCTCTTTGCGCGCACCGGCCATCAGACCTCCTGGACGCTCGCCAACATCGCTGACGTGCAAAGAATGCGCGGTGAGCTCGACGTGGCGCGCGCGACCTGCGCGCGGGCCATGGCTGAGGCGGCACCGGTTTCCGATCAGCAGTTCGCGGTGTTCAGCGGCTTTACGTGTGCGCTGATCGAGAGCGACCGTGGCAACGCAGCGGGCGCGCGCCGCGGCTTTGAGGAGGTCATCCGTCGCGTCGGGAGCGGCGGCGATGCTTCCTACCGGAGCAACTCCCTGATGATGCTGGCGCGGCTCGACATGGACGAAGGCCAATGGAGCGCCGCGCGCGAGCGCCTGCGTCAGGCGAGCCAAGGCTTTGCCGCCGGGGAGGAGCGCACCGGCGAAGCAGACGCGGAGGCGATGCTGGCGCTGTGCGCACAGCAGCTCGGCGATCCGGTGGCGAGAGATCAGTCCCTGAAGCGTGCGCGGACGCTGCGCCAGTCCATCACCTCGCGGCAGGAGGTCTACGTCGTCGACATCGCTCTGGCGCGCCTCGACGCGCCGCAGGCCGCGCCGAAGTCGGTCGACCGGCTGCTCGCGCTCGCGGCCGATGCCGAGCAGCGGCACTGGCTGGGCTGGGCCCTCGAGGCGAAGCTCGCCGCCTGGGAGCTGCTCCACGCGCAGCACGCCGTCGGCGCGGAGACTTTACGCCGCGACATCGAGAGCACCGCGCGACGGCACGGCTTCGGCCGCGTGCTGAAGCTCGTCGCACGCCTTGAGTCGAGTCCCCCGAGCGCGTGAGCTAGACTCGCCGAAACGATCTCGGGGGATCTCCTGCATGCCATCTCGCACCAGCCTCGGAGTGTCGCTGGCTCTTCTCGCCGTGCTTGCTGCGCACGCGCGTGCCTCGGCCGCCGCCGAATCCACCGCCGTCCCAGTCGCGGTCCCGGCCACCACGGCGCAGCTGATCGAGAGCCTCGGCCTGCCCGTGGCCCCGACACCGGTGCGGGAAAGGAAGGGCTGGCACCCGCCGCGGGTGATCCTGGTGTCTGCGCGCGAACGCGAGCTTCGCGATCTCGTCCCGAAGCTCAAAGAGGTCGATCCGCAGGCGAAGATCATCACCCTCGATGCCGCGACGCCCGCAGACATCGCCGCGGCGGATGCCACGATCGGCGTCTGCTCGGCGGAAGTCCTGGAGGCCGCCGAGCATCTCGAGTGGATCCAGTGGCCGGCGGCGGGGGTCGAGAAGTGCGTCGCGGAGCCGCTGCTGCGCGAGCGGGCGCCGCTCCTCACGAACCTCCAGCGCACCATGGGACCGAGCATCGCCGAGCACGTCATCGCGATGATGCTGGCGCTCAGCCGCCGTTTCGAAGAGTTCTCCCGCGACCAGGAGCAGCGTCACTGGGAGCCCTTTGATTCGGCTCCCCAGCTTCAGGACGTCGCAGGCAAGACCGTGCTGGTCGCCGGCCTCGGCGGCATCGGCACCGAGGTCGCGCGCCGCGCCCACGCCTTGGGAATGCGGGTCGTCGCCACGCGCGCCAGCGGCCATGAAGGGCCCGACTTCGTGAGCTACGTGGGACTGCCCGATGAGCTGCCGAAGCTGACACGCGAGGCGGATTTCGTCGTCAACTGCCTGCCGTTGACGCCCGAGACCACCGGGATCTTCAACAAGCAGTACTTCGCGACGATGAAGCGCTCCGCCTACTTCGTGAGCATCGGGCGCGGCAAGAGCGCGGTAACCGCGGACCTCGAGGCGGCGCTCACCCAGGGCACGATCGCCGGCGCGGGGCTCGATGTCGTCGACCCCGAGCCGCTGCCGCCCGACAATCCGCTCTGGCATGCGCCGCACCTGATCCTCACTCCGCACGTCGCAGCCAACACGGTGGTCTCGCGAGAGGCACGGGATGCGGTCATCGCCGAGAATCTGCGCCGCTTCATCGCCGGCGAACCGATGCTGTCGGTGGTCGACATCACCCGCGGGTACTGAGCCTCACACGCTCAGGGACGCGCCCTTTCATTGCCACCCCGCGCTTTGAGCCAGGAGATGATCCGCTGCGGGATCTCCTCGCGCGCCTTGCGGCTGACGTACATGCCGATGTGCCCGGTGTCGATGGCGCAGGCGGTGTAGTCGCGGCTTCCGACGCAGCGTCCCATCGCCTCGCAGGCGGCCGGCGGCACGATGTGATCCGCGCTCGCGTAGAGATTGAGGAGCGGCGAGCGCACGCTCTTTAGGTCCACCGCCCGTCCGCCGAGCTCGAGCGTGCCGCGCATCAGGCGGTTCTCCTGGTAGAACCAGCGCACGAACTGGGTGAGCGCCACCGCCGCCTGCGGCGGGCTGTCGAAGATCCAGCGCTCCATGCGCACGAAGTCCTCCACCGCGCGCTGATCCGCGCGGCCGGTGAGGAGGCGCACGTACTTCTGCTGCGTCAGCCGGAAGGGCATGAGCGACAGGAACAGCGCGTTCAGCAGCTCCCCCGGGACGTTGCCCGCCTGCTCGAGGAGCCCGGTGTCGAGCTCGCGCATCCACTTGGAGAGAAGGTCCTCGGGCGTCTGGAAGTCCACCGCCGTGGTGAGCGTGACGAGATTCGCGACCTGCCTGGGGTGCAGCGCCGTATAGCAGAGGCTGAAGACTCCGCCCTGACACACTCCGAGGAGATCGAGCGCTTCGACGCCGTGCGCCGTGAGGACGTGGCGCACGCAGCCCCCGAGCCCCTGCTCGAGGTAGTCGTTGAAGTCACGCAGGCGATCACCGTCATCGGGATCGCCCCAGTCGACGAGATAGACGGTGAAGCCCGCGCCGACCAGCCGGCGAATGAGCGATGAGTCGGGCTGCAGGTCGAGGATGTAGGGGCGATTGACGAGCGCGAAGCAGACGAGGAGCGGCCGGCCCTCAGGTGGCGCGGCAGCTTTCCCCGCGCCGCCAGCACCGGCGCCAGCGGCGCCCGCCGGCGCGTCCGGCAAGTACTCGTAGAGCGTCGTCTTCTGATCGCTCCAAACCGCGCGCCGCGGCGTCGCGCCCACGCGCACGTCGCGCGCGAGTCGCAGCCGCGCCAGTGTCTCCGCCGCGCGGCTGCCGAGGTCGAGGAACAACCGGCCCGCCCCGAAGTCGGGATCGCTCAATGGCGCCCTCTCCGCGTAACGCTGCGCCGGCTTCGCCCTCCGCCCGCTGCCTTTGGCTTCGAACGCGGCGTTGCTTTCGGCCGCTGCGCGGCCGGGCGCCGGGGCGGCGTACGTGGCATGGGCTCGGCCGCGCGCTCCTCGAGCTTCTTCCTGAGCTCACGGATCTGGCGCTGCAGGGCGTCGGCTTCTTCGCGCGTCGGCAGTCCCCAGGCGCGCGCCAGCTTGTCGGCCTGCTTGCGTTGCGCGAGAAGCAACGCCATCGCGGTGTTGGTCAGCTGCGCCTGCAGGCGGCAGAAATCGTCCCTGCGCACCGTGGCGGCATAGGCTTCCTCGGCGCACTCGACCCAGATCTCATAGAGCGCGAGCGCGCGCTCGGACGAGAAATCCGCGCCACCCGAGGCCTGCATGCGCGCGATGAAGCGCTGCGCGGAGTCCTGCGCGATCGCGCTCCAGTGCCGCGCGAGCTCGCCCTGCAGAGCCCCGAGCTTCATGAGGAGCTCCCACGCACTCTGCGCATCCGCTGCCTGCGCGGCCGCAGGCCCGAGCGGCACCGCGCCCGGCGGCCAGCCAACAGCCGCTCCCGGAAATCCGGCGGCGGCGGCGAAAGAGGCGCCGGCGGCGGGTGCGCTGCGCAGCCACTGCTCGAACTGTCCGGCGAGCAGTGTCCCGAACGAGCTCCAGTCGGGCACCTGCCCGTGTGAAGCGGAAGGCTGCCCCGAGAAGGTCTTCAGCAATTCGAAGAAGCGCGCGGCGGCGGCGGTGAAGGCCGCATCGGACTCGCGCGAGCCGGTGGTGAAGGGCATTTCCATCATGTATGCACTGCGGCAATCCGGCGAGGTAAGCGGCTCATCAGGGCCACGGAATTCATGATTCTGCTAGTAAAAATAGCCTCGCGGAAGAGGCGAGACCCGTCCGAGCAACCGTGAGGTACGTCATTGTGCGCCGCATACACCCGAGCTAGTATCCGTCGCCAGCGCCCGCCCCCGCGGGCTCGTTGGGCTGACCGAGTGGCTCACCATGGCCGAAGAGCGTCTGATACGCAAATACGCCAACCGTCGTCTCTACGACGCGCAGGATAGCCGTCACGTGACGCTGGACGATCTGCGCAAGCTGATCGCCGCCGGCGAGCGCATCAAGGTCGTGGACGACAAGAGCGGCGAGGACCTGACGCGCAGCATCCTGCTGCAGATCATCGCGAGTCAGGAGCAGTTCGGAACCCCGGTACTCAGCACGCAGCTCCTCGAAGCCATCATCCGTTTCTACGGCAATCCGATCCAGCAGATGCTCACGACCTACCTCGAGCGCAGCATCGGGGGACTGCTCCGCCAGCAGAACGTGATGCAGGCCGAGATGGCCAAGGTGCTCGAGACCCCGATGGCGCCGCTCGCCGAGATGACGCGCCAGAACATGGAAATGTGGGCAAAGATGCAGGCATCGATGCTCTCGGCTTTCTCGCCTAACCCGTCGGCACCGGAAGCCGACAAACCCGCCAACCCACCGCCAGGCAAACGACGCGGCTGACGAGCCGCCGGGCCAGGCTTCAGGAGTGATTGCAACGTGGACGTTCGTGGCAAGACCATTCTCGTGACCGGCGCAGGCCGCGGCATCGGCCGCTCGCTGTCGCAACACTTCGCCCGCAAGGGCGCCCGGCTTGCGCTCCTCGACACCAACGAGGCGGACGTCGAGGAGACTCGTGCGAGCTGCGGGCAGCTCGGCGCCGAGGCGCGCAACTACATCGCCAACGCCGCCAACGAGGACTCGGTCGTCGGCGCGCTCGATCAGGTCCTCAACGACTTCGGCAGCCTCGACGGCCTCATCAACAACGCGGGCATCGTGCGCGATGCCATGCTGGTTAAGGTCAAGGACGGCCAGGTGGTGAGCAAGATGTCGCTCGCGCAGTGGCAGTCGGTCATCGACGTGAACCTCACCGGCGTCTTCCTGTGCGCGCGCGAGGCCGCCGAGCGCATGATCTCCCGCACCAACCCCGGCGTGATCGTCAACATCTCGAGCATCTGCCGCGCGGGTAACGCGGGGCAGACCAACTACAGCGCCGCCAAGGCCGGGGTCATGGCGATGACGGTCGTGTGGGCCAAGGAGCTCGCGCGCTTCGGTATCCGCGTGGGCGCGGTGGCCCCGGGCTTCGTGCGCACGCCGATGGTCGAGGGCATGAAGCCGGATGCGCTCAAGCGCATGACCGACCCGATCCCGCTCGGGCGCCTCGGCGAGCCCGATGAGATCGCGCACGCCGTGGGCTTCATCTTCGAGAATGACCTCTTCACCGGCCGATGCGTGGAGGTCGACGCGGGGCTCAGAATTTAATTGCAATGCAAAAATACTGACCGACATACGAATCAGTATCTACTAACAATATAGCTTATATATCAGATGGTTATGTGTGATTATGGCCACTCGTCACTGAGGCCATAAATTTCTCTTGCACTGCATACAAACTCATGTAAAATGCTCCTCACGGTAACCAACCGAACATGAGGAGCACGAACATGATCGACAAGACCTTTGACCCCAACAGCCTGATCACTGCGACCCGTGAGGCGTTCGCCCCGTTGATCAAGGCCCAGCAGGAAGGCTTCAAGACCCTCGAGCGTCTGGCGCGTCTGAACTATGCCGTCGCCGGTGATGTTCTCGAGTCGAGCCTGGCCCGCATGCATGCCGGCTTCGCGGCCACCACGGCCAGCGAGCTGATGAGCAAGCAGACCGAGCTCCACGGCCAGCTGATCGAGAAGCTGCGCGACCGCGCCCAGGAGTTCTCGACGGTCACGTCCGAGATCCAGGCGAAGTTCTCGCAGATGGGCAATGAGTTCGCCGCGAAGGCAGTGCACGCCCGCAAGGCGGCCTGATATCTTGGCGGGTATCCCGCACCCGGGAGTGGTGACACTCCCGGGCGCGACTTTTTTGGGAGTCCGCCTTTGACCGCACACGCCAAGAAGAAAGCCGACTCACCGTCCGGCGCCCCGAATTCCGACCTCAGAGCCGAAGTGGCGCGCAATCTGCGCGCCCAGCTCGCCGCGCTCACCGGGGGCCTGGCGCCCGGTGATTACGCGCGCGCCTGGTGGGAGTGGTATCTCAAGGTCGCCACTCACCCGCCACGGCAAGCCGAGCTCGCAAGCAGTGCTTACGAGAAAATGCTCGACAGCTGGCAGTTCGCTGCCCGCGCCGCCGCGGGCGAGCCACTCGCGCCGGGGCACGACGACAAGGGCTTCGGCGACCCGGCGTGGAACGTCTGGCCGTTCAACGTCTACGCCCGCGCCTACAACAACTGGGCCAGCTGGTGGCATCAGGCGCTCACGCACCCGGGCAGCACCGATCACGGGCTGGCGCGCGCCAGCTTCGCCGGGCGGCTGCTGCTCGATGCCGCATCGCCGGCGAATTTCCTGCACACCAACCCCGAGCTCCTGAAGAAGACGGTCGCCGAATCCGGCCAGAACCTGATCCGGGGCCTCAAGCACTGGGTCGAGGACGTCGAGCGCATGGCGAGCGGCCGCGGCCGCGCTGCGGCGAACGAGCAATTCCAGGTCGGCAAGGATGTGGCCGTCACGCCCGGCAAGGTCGTCTACCGCAATCGCCTGATCGAGCTCCTGCAGTATTCGCCGCAGACTCCGAACGTCTACGCTGAGCCGGTGCTGATCACGCCGGCGTGGATCATGAAGTACTACATCCTCGATCTCTCGCCGCGCAATTCGCTGGTGCGCTTCCTGGTGGAGAAAGGTCACACCGTCTTCATGATCTCCTGGAAGAATCCGGACGCCACCGACCGGGATCTCGGCCTCGAGGACTATGTGCAGCTCGGCTTCCTCGATGCGCTCGCCGAGGTGCGCCGCATCATCCCGGATCACAAAGTGCACGCCGTCGGCTACTGCATCGGTGGGACGCTGCTCGCGATCGCGGCGGCTCGGCTCGCGGTCGCACACGATCATTCGCTCGCGTCGACCACGTTTTTCGCCGCGCAGGCGGACTTCAGCGAGCCGGGTGAGCTCTCGGTGTTCATCACCCCGAGCCAGATCGAGATGCTGGAAGCGATGATGCACAAGACCGGCGTCCTCGAGAGCGAGCGCATGGGCGCGGCGTTTGCGCTGCTGCGCTCGCGTGATCTCATGTGGGGACCGGCGGTCGCGCAGTACGTGCGCGGCGAGCGGCCCGAGATCAACGATCTCATGGCATGGAACGCCGACGGCACGCGCATGCCGTTCCGCATGCACAGCGAGTACCTCGAGCGGCTGTACCTCAAGAACGAGCTCGCCAAGGGGACTTTCACCTTGGGCGGTCAGCCGGTGGATCTGAAGAAAGTCCACCTGCCGATGTTCGTGGTCGGCACGGAGACCGACCACGTGGCGCCGTGGCACTCGGTGTACAAGCTCCGCGGCCTCACCCGCAGCACCGACTACACGTTCCTGCTGACGAACGGCGGCCACAACGCGGGGATCGTGAGTGGACCGGTGCATCCCAGGCGCCGCCACCGGATGCTCACCTGGTCCGACGCGACGACGACGCTCACGCCCGAGAAATGGCACGAGCGCGCGCCGCTGCATGAGGGCTCCTGGTGGCCCGCGTGGGAAAAGTGGCTCGCCGGGCATTCCGCGGCGAAGCAGGTGCCGGCGCGCGCCATCGCAGAGAAGCACGACGCCCCGCTCGAAGACGCGCCCGGGCGATACGTCCGCGGCTGAGGGAAGCCTCCGGTCGATGATGGACGCACGCCGAAAATCGGCGTACTAATTGTCGAAGGACACGGTGGACAGGCCATGAGCACTAAAACTAGCCGAATTGCGTACGTCACCGGCGGCATGGGCGGCATCGGCACCTCGATCTGCCGGCGCCTGGCGAAGGAGGGGCACACGGTCATCGCCGGGTGCGGGCCCGGCTCGCAGCGCAAGGACCGCTGGCTCGCCGAGATGCGCGGCGAGGGCTTGAACATACACGCCTCCGAAGGCAACGTCTCCAACTGGGAATCCACCAAGCGCGCCTTCGAAGTGGCGCGTGCCGAGGTGGGGCCGATCGACATTCTCGTCAACAACGCCGGCATCACCCGCGACGGCGTCTTTCAGAAGATGACCAATGAGATGTGGCACGCGGTGATCGAGACCAACCTCAACTCGCTCTTCCACGTCACCAAGCAGGTGATCGACGGCATGATCGAGCGCGGCTGGGGCCGGATCATCAATATCTCGTCCGTGAACGGCCAGCGGGGCCAGTTCGGTCAGACCAACTACTCGACCGCCAAGGCCGGCATTCACGGCTTCACCATGGCGCTCGCGCAGGAAGTCGCCGGCCGCGGCATCACCGTCAACACCGTGTCCCCCGGCTACATCGGCACCGACATGGTGAAGGCCATCAAGCCCGAGCGGCTCGAGAAGATCGTCGCCGGCATTCCGGTCAAGCGGCTCGGGACGCCCGAGGAGATCGCCTCGATCGTCGCCTGGCTTGCCGGGGATGAGTCCGCGTTCGCGACCGGGGCCGACTTCTCGCTCAACGGCGGCCTGCACATGGGCTAGGGCCCAAAGGCCCGCACGTGAAAATCTGCGTCGTGGGCGCGGGAGCCATCGGTGGCTTCCTCGGCACGCGGCTCGCGCTCGATCCGGGCAACGCGGTCGCGGCGCTCGCGCGCCATACGACGCTCGTGTCGCTGCGCGATCACGGCTGGCGCCTCCACCAGGATGGCAAGCTGCTGCAGGCGCCGGCTGCCAACGCCTCGGATGATCCACACGATCTCGGCACGCAGGACCTGGTGATCCTCGCGGTGAAAGCCCAGGCGCTGCCGGCGCTCGCGCCTTCACTCGCCCCGCTGCTCGCCGCCGACACCCTCGTGATGCCGGCCATGAACGGCGTGCCCTGGTGGTTCGGAGCCGGGGTCGCGGCGCTCGGGACGCGGCCCCTCGAGAGCGTCGATCCGGGTGGCGGCATCGCCGCGGCGATTCCCTTGAAGAGCGTCATCGGCTGCGTGGTGCACGCGAGCGCCGCCGCAACCGAGCCCGGTGTCACCACGCACCGCATGGGCCGCGGCCTCATCGTCGGGGAGCCCTCAGGCGGAGAGTCGGCGCGGATCACACGCCTCGGCGAGCTCCTCGCGCGCGCCGGTTTCGAGGTCATCTGCTCACCGCGCATCCGCTACGACGTCTGGTACAAGCTCTGGGGCAACATGACCATGAACCCGGTCTCGGCGCTCACCGGCGCGACCACCGACCGGCTGCTCGACGACGCGCTGGTGCGCGCCTTCTGCGCCGCGGCCATGCAGGAGGCCGCCGCGGTCGGGGCGCGCATCGGCTGCGACGTGCGCGAGTCCGCCGAGGACCGCCAGGCGGTGACGCGCAAGCTCGGCGTGTTCAAGACCTCGATGCTCCAGGACGTCGAGGCGGGCCGCACCATCGAGCTCGACGCGCTGGTCGGCGCGGTGCGCGAGATCGGACAGCGGGTCGGAGTGTCGACGCCGATGATCGATGCGCTCTTTGGGCTGACGAGACTCTTCGGGCAGGTGCGCGGCCTCTATCCGCTGCATCCGGCTCGGTAACTGATCCCGCGTCAGCGCCGCATCATCGAGCGAGCGCGGATTGAGCTGCGCGAGCTAAGGAGCTGACGGGATTCCTCTCCACCTGGCCCGACGTCACCATACCCGGATGGCTGAACGGCCATGCTGGCCCCATAGAGTGTCTGCCATTCCGGAAAGCTGCGATGCAGCAGGGCCCTCAGCTCCTCAGTCTCGCGCAGTTGAAGCGGCCGCAGATACTCCGACACCTCATCGACTGGTACTTCGGCGGGTCGCAGGCTGCGCGCCGCAAGCCGGCTACCGAGATTGCGCGCGGCTCGGGGAAGATAGGGTGCGAGGCGGGCATACAGAGAGGCGCGGCGCAGCCGATCGAGCAAGCCGTAGCCGCGCACCTGGTTGACGACGTCTGGCCGGACGTTGGTGGCTACGCCGATTGTGGTGGGCCGGAAAGTCGAATCGACCCCTAGCCAGCCATACAGACGATTCAACTCCCCGAGCGGGTCGGCAACGAGTGCCTCGTACGTCAGGGCATAGATGCGCTCAAGCCCGAAGTGCCGCACGTATTCTTGCAGTTGCCGGGCATAGTGGCTCACGTTCCGATAGTAAGGATCGTCGCGCAGTGCGGTGAGCATCGGCCGCTGCTCACGCCACCATCGCACCCGAAACCAGTAGTGACTGATGGCCCGGTCCACAGGGTCACGCATTATGTAGATGAAGCGGGCGTTGGGACTGAACGCTTCAATGCGCTCCGGGACGCCGGAATACAGTGGAATCTGACTGTAGACGGTGCTTGCCTCGCCGATGATTGTCTTGCCGCCCGCGTGGGCGAACAGGCGTAGATATCGATCGGCGCTGCGCCAGTACCCGTGCCTCCACATGTAGGGCCACGCCCGGCGCAGAACCCTGCTGTCGACGAAGTAGCACGGCTCCTTGGGTAAGCACATGAAGATGGCCGGATGCTGCGCAAGAAGGTCCCCGAGATAAGTGGTGCCCGACTTCATCGACCCGATGAGAAATAGGTTTGGCCGGGGTAAGGTCATCGGTGGTCTATCCGGGCGCACTCCTGAAACTTATACACGCCGCATGGGACGTAAAGCCGAAGCTTTACGGTATGTTACAAACTAATTCTCAGTTTGATGCGAGGAGAACAGGTGCACGGCCTCTATCCGCTCCACCGGCGAGTTAGGCGCTCGCTCAGGTCGCGCGAGCCTCGTCCGCGCGGATCGACTTTCCAGCCACCCACAGGTGCCAGGCTGCCCAGACGCCGGTCGTGGCGAGCAGCAGCAGCGCCCAGCGCAGCGATTCCCGTCCGGCGCCGAAGGAACCTGCGAACCAGTCGCTCAAGAGCCCGATCAGCTGCGGCGCGAGGATGAGATTCGCGACGTTGGCGGTGAAAAGCAGAATCGCGACCGCCCCGGCACGCATGTTCGCCGGCATCACGTTCTGCAGGAGACCTAAGATCGGGCCGATGTAGAAGTACACCGCGGGGACGAAGATCCACAGCAGCACTGTCGCGGCGCGGAGCGAGGCAACCTCGTAGGCAAGGAACGAGGGCACGGTGCTGAGGAGCGTCAGCCAGGTGAGAAACCGCGTGACGAAGCGCGGGTCGCGCGCCGCCGGCAGCCCCATCACGGCGCCCGCAAGCAACGTCCCGGCCGTGCCGGCGACGAGGTGCATGGGTCCCAGGAGCCCGCCCGCCTCACCCACCGAGAGCGCGTGCGAGCGCTGCAGAAACGTCGGCGTCCACCACATGAGGCCCCAGCTCCAGAAGGTGGCGATCGAGCCGCCGATGATGAGGTGCACGGCCGAGCGCTGCCTCAGCATGAAACGCGCCGTA
Organism: Steroidobacteraceae bacterium; assembly: GCA_035518275.1. Classification (GTDB taxonomy): domain Bacteria; phylum Pseudomonadota; class Gammaproteobacteria; order Steroidobacterales; family Steroidobacteraceae; genus 13-2-20CM-66-19. The sequence goes on along the minus strand of DATIXU010000033.1, from coordinate 3,724 downwards.
TCGAGGAGCTGCCAGAGGATGTCGAACAGGGTGACCCGCCTGGCGTCCGGCCCGCCGGCCGCTCCGTGGGTGTCGAGCTGCCCACGGCGGGGCTCGCGCACCGTGACCGCCACGAGCAGCGCCAGGATCAGGCCCGGAATCCCCAGCACCAGGAAGGCGAGGCGCCAGCCGCCGCGCTCGGCCGCAGCTCCCGCGACGGAAGTGCCGAGCCACGAGCCGAGGCAGGCGCCGAGCGCGAAAATCGTGAGCGCCATCGGTCGCGCCGCCGGCGGAAACTTGTCGGCGAGGATCGAGGTCGAGGGCGGCGTGCCGCCGGCCTCACCGATTCCGACGGCAAAGCGCGCCAGCAGCAGCTCGCCATAGCTGCGCGCGAGCCCGCAGAGCCCGTCATGCCGGACCAGGCCGCGAGTGATAGGGCGAGGATGTTGCGTCGGTTGGCGCGGTCGGCGATGTTCATGGCATACACCGCCGTCAGGACCGCCAGTACATACCAGCGATCGCGGGGTGCTGCGGTCTCGGCAGGCGCGTTGTTGTTCATTCAGGCGCTCTGATGTCCTGGCCGGCTCGCGGTACGACTCCCGGAGTCTGTCACAATTGCTCCCGGCTTCGTGCGCCCTGCTCCCGTCAGGAGAAAAACCATGCGATGGTCGCTCCCCGCGGTTCAAAGCCTCACCGCCGGCTATGCCGATACCGGCGGCTTTCTCGCGCTCAAGGGCCTGTTCACCTCACACGTCACCGGAAACTTCGTGACACTCGGCGCCGCGCTGGTGTTCGGCAACAGCGGCGCTCTGGCGAAGACCCTCGCCCTGCCGATGTTCTGCCTCGCGGTACTGGTGTGCCGGCTGTTTGCCTTCCGCCTGAAGGCGGCCGACCGGCCGCCGCTGCGCAGCCTCCTCAAACTGCAGCTGCTGCTCTTCCTCGTGGTCGCAGGACTCGCCGCGTGGCAGGGCCCGTTCGACGATCCCGACAGCGGTTGGGCGCTGCTCGTCGGGATGACGCTCGTCGCGGCGATGGCCATGCAGAATGCCGCGCACCGCTTGCACCTCGCCCACACGCCGCCCTCGACCGTGATGACGGGTACGACCACTCAGATCATGCTCGACCTGGCCGAGATCCTGCATGGGGTGCGGCCGGAGGTGGCTGCGATCACCTGGGCGCGCCTCGAGAGACTCAGCGTGAGCGTCGCGGTGTTCGGCGCCGGCTGCGGCCTCGCCGCGCTCATTTACACGCACCTCGGCAAGTGGTGCTTCTGCACGCTGCCGGTGCTCGGCCTCTGCACCCTCGCGTTGCGGGCCGAAATCGCCGAAGCCGACACTCATAAGTAGGTGCTTGAACCGGAGATCGCGCCGTGCGAGGGTCTCCGTGGGAAGCCGCCATGATCGACAAGACGCTGCTCGATGAGGCCTGGCAGACCGTGCGCGGCGCGGTGCGCTGGACACCCCTGCTGCACTCCGACTATCTCGACTCGGTAGTCGGTGCGCGCGTCTACCTCAAGGCCGAATCGCTGCAGATCGGCGGCTCGTTCAAGATGCGCGGCGCCTGCTTTCGCGTCAGCCGCCTGTCGCACGAGCAGCGCAGCCGCGGCGTCGTCGCCTTCTCCTCCGGCAACTTCGCCCAGGCGCTGGCTCTCGCCGGCCGGCGCGCGGGCGTGCCGGTGACGATCGTCATGCCGGCCGACGCGCCGCAGCGCAAGGTCGAGCTCACGCGACGCGCGGGCGCGACGGTCGTGCTCACCGAGCACGGCGACCGCAACCGCGAGGAGGTCGCGAGCGAGCGCGCCCGCGCGCTCGCCGAGGAGCGCGCGTATGCGCTGCTGCACCCGTTCGACGACCCGCTGGTCGTCGCCGGGCAGTCGACGCTGATGCGCGAGGTGCTGGTCGATGCCGGTCGCGATCAGGTGCACATCGACGCCGTGCTCTGCCCGGTGGGTGGCGGCGGGCTCATCGCCGGTACGGCGCTCGCCGAGAAGCACTTCGGCCAGGGCGCGGAGGTGATCGCGGTGGAGCCCGAGGCCTGCGACGACATGCGCCGCTCGCTGATCTCGCACCGGCGCGAACGTAACGTCGGCACTCCGCAGACCATCTGCGACGCGATGCAGGCCGTGAGTCCCGGTGTGGTGCCGTTCGAGGCGGCCGAGCATCTGATCTCGCGCGGTATCACGGTCGACGACGCGGCCGTGCGCCGGGCGATGCGGCTCGCGTTCGAGGAATTCAAGATCGTGCTCGAGCCGAGCGGGGCGATCGCGCTCGCCGCAGCTCTCGAGCGCCGCGAGGAGTTTGCCAACCGCACCCTGGTGCTGCTCTGCTGCGGCGGCAGCGTGTCAGTCGAGGATCTGCTGCGGCTCACATCGAGCACGCATTAGCCGATCGGCGGATGGCGCGCGCGCCAGGAATCGACAGGCGCAAGCCTGAGCCCCAACGGGCTCAGGTTCTGGCGGCGCGCCGGTAGCGTGCACTTGTCGGCTGGTATCAGCCGTTAAGTAACATGCGGCTTGCCGCAACAACCAACATGACGGCAATCAGGCCACGCGTAATTTCCTGCGGAAGGCGAATCACAACCCGCGAGGCGAGCAGTACCCCCGGGATGGAGCCGATTAACAGGCATGCCAGCACGGGGAGATTGAGGTGCCCGAGGGCGGCGTGACCCACACCGGCGATCACCGTTATGGGCAATGCGTGCGCAACGTCCGTGGCCACGAGGCGATCACTCGGCAATCGGATGGAATAGAGCCAAACGAGTGCCACCGTGCCGACGGCGCCCGCGCCGACGGAGGTCAGGGTGACCGCGGCGCCAAGGAAAAATCCCGCCATCACTGTGAATACCCGCTGGTACTGCTTCGCGCGCGCCATCCTGGCGACGACTTTGAGCCTTAGATGTCTGAGGGGGTGCTGCAGCAGAAGCGCGATCGCGGTGAGCCCGAGCATCGCAGCGAGAACGCGGGAGACGAGGTGGTCGACGACGATGGGGCTTGGAGCGAGCGCAAACCAGGTGATCGCCGCTCCGGCTCCAGGAACGCTTCCGAGAATTAGAAGCCCGACGATCTGCCAGTCGACACGTCGGCTGTAGCCGAAGAATGCGGTAGCGATGCCTTTAGTGACCGCGGCGAAGGCGAGGTCTGTGCCAACGGCGACCGAAGGTGATTGCCCAAAGACCAGAATCAGGAGCGGTGTCATAAGCGACCCGCCGCCGACGCCGGTCAGGCCCACCATGATGCCGACGCAGAGGCCAGCGGCGACATAATAGATGAATGGACCCGTCATCACCGCAGTGTACTAGGAGCGAGTGGCGGTGAACCGCGTTGCGTTCGTGAGGCGTCTGACCCTCTGGCATTCGTGGCCCCGATGGCGATGAAATTTACTTGGCGTCCCCAAGGGGATTCGAACCCCTGTTACCGCCGTGAAAGTGCGTTCTGCAGACACCGGCTGTCCAAGCGTATCTACTGCAACACACTGATAATAAAATAGATACCCTGATTGGCGTCAGCTGGCGTCTACCCCCGTCTAGAACGGAAACTTACCGACACTTACCGACGGATGCCTTGTCATCGTCGCTCCGGGGGACTCTAATGCACGCATGCCACGACTACACCGGAACGTGCGTCTGCAGACAAGAGATGCCCGAAGCAAACTCGCCGCTCGTAAGGAGCCCTACTGGCACGAGGTCGAGCGCGGCCGCTCGATTGGCTACCACCGTGATCAGCGGGGCGGCGGCTCGTGGTGGCTTC
>DATIXU010000032.1:0-55764 GCA_035518275.1 Steroidobacteraceae bacterium | reverse complement strand
GAGCGGCACTGTGCGGTCGGTGCCGTTCTTCGTGTCTACGAACTTTACGCTTCCACCCTTGAGGTCCACGTGCGACCAGTCCAGCTTCAGCAGCTCGCTCCGCCGCGCGCCGGTGCGCAGAGCGAGCCATACGAAAGCGCGCGCGTGCTTGTCCGAGTGCTTGTTGATGGCCTTTGCGAGTTTCGGCAGTTCCGTCGGCCGCAGAATGACATCGCGCGGCTTTTCCTCGTTCATGCCCACGCCAAGGCAAGGGTTACGGAAGTCGCCGGGGAGGGTGCCCTCGGCGATTTGCCAGTTGATCGCCGCCTTGAGCGCCTGCAGCGCGCGGTTTGCGACGTACGCGCCGCCGACGGCACGTTTCCACTCGGCACCGCGTTTACTCTTTGAGGTCACCACGCGGCGTTCAGAGGCGTGCCGGTGCCAGGCGCGCACGTCGGCCGTCATGACTTCGGTCACCCGCTTGGCGCCGAAGGTCTTCTCCAGGTGTGTCTTCCACAGTCCTTCGAGGTCCGCGGGAGTGCGGTCAGCGCCATGCACCTTGACGTGGTCGTCCATGTAGCGATGCCAGAGCTGCGTTACTGTGCCGAGTGCGCGCCCCCGTTCCTCGGCCGCCTGGAAATCCTCGCCCTTGTCTGCAGCGGAGAGCGCAGCCCTGGCCCAAATGCGCGCACTATCGACCGAGTGATTGACCGTGCGCCCGAGCGTCTTCAGCCGCTGGCGGCCGTTGACCCGATAGCGCAGCACGAAGGACTTGACGCCGCCGGCGGTGATCCGCACCCCGAGTCCCACCTGGTTCGCGTCCCAGGTGAACTGTGGCTCGGCATCGGTGCGCGAGTAGCGCATCGCCTTGACGTGGGCCTGCGTTAAAACCAGGGGGTCGGCCATGTGAGCAGCATGTGAGCAGACTGCATGGAAACCCACTATATTCGACGGAACTCCCCGGTGCTACGTTTTAAGGTATTTCAGCAACTTGCGTCACAGGGCAATACTCGGCAAAACTCGTTCGGGCTGGCTACGAACCAGGGGGTCGGGAGTTCGAATCTCTCCGGGCGCGCCAAATTCCAAAATGTGAAGTCCCAGATCTAAGGTGACATTCTGGCTCCGTTCCCATCCCAGGAGGAGCCCATGAACAAGAATGAACTGAATCGATTGGTAACCTGGCGAGTCTCCGAGCCAGGTTGGACGCACGCACTTCCCGTGTGTGCGGTCCCGAGCGTCCGCGAGGGACGAGGCCGCGTCAGCGGCCGAGCAATCTCTCCGGGCACGCCAAATTTCAGGTTGGGCCTTCCTGTGTCCTGCCGTGACGCCACGTGTGCCGGTTCGCGCGGCGGACGACAACAAATGGCTTTCTACAGCTGAGCTCCACTCTCCGTCAGCACGTCCAGCATCTCTTTGTTGCCGGATACCTTGGCTAAATCGGCTGCTGTAGCGCCACGGTAATGGAGTTTTGTGTAGTCGACCCCAGCCTGCCGCAGGGCGCGTACGGTCTCGACATTGCCCTCCATCACGGGGATGAGAGCGGTGGGCATTTTCAATGGTCCGACAGCGATATCCGGCCTGGCTCCCAGAGCCAGCAAGCGCTTGGCCGCGGCGGAATCTCCGTTTTGCAAAGCGTAAGCCAGCGCCGTCATTCCTTCGTTGTCTGTCTGGTCAACGCCCTCTCCGGCAGCGATCAACTGCTTGACAGCGATAGTGGTTCGCTCGCTTGCCGCAAGCAGGTAGAGGGGCATTGGGCCTGCCGGGAGGTAGATTCGCGCCTCGTTGAGCGCGTCGCTCCGCTGGGGCCCGGTTGAGTCGGCCCACTTGACGTACTCCGCAAGGCCCAAGACCTGCCGCGCTGGAGAATCCTCGCAATTCTGGTTCAGCGCGCCGCGCGCGAGATCGATTGCGCCCTGCGTATCGCCTCGCACCTGCAACTTGAACCGGGCGTAATCGGAGCTATAGCAGCTTCCGGGGCCAAATTCCGCCAGGCGTTGTTTGTAGAGCGCTTCCATGCCGTCGAAATCTTTGCGTTTTTCGAGCAGGGCCAGGAGGTTGAGATAGGAGTTTTCGCGGGCGCGATCATAAGTGTCATGAGTCATTGGCCGGGCAATCGCTTCTCGATACCGGGATATCGCTTGATCGATCCTGCCCTGCATTTCGAGCGACTCTCCCCAATTGGTCCAGAGCCAGAGGTTGGGCGGGTTGGACCTGGCGGCATCTGCGAACAATTTCTCTGCCTGGTCGAAGCGGTGTTGATGTGCATATACGTAGCCAAGCAGGATCTTGGCGTTGGCGCTGTCGGGCCGGATCTGCAGCGCGGAGGACAGCAACGTCTCGGCTTGATGCAGACCTTCCGGGCCCCAATTGGTCTTCATCGCGATTCTTGCAAGCTCGACGTACCCGGCGTCCAGCCGCGGATTCTGACTGATCAGTTTTTCTATGATCGCCTTGGCCTCACGTAGTTGAGGCTCGTCCTCTGAATCGATCAGGGCAATGGCATGCTTGAGGTTGTTTTCCGGTGAGTTCTGTGCCACCTGCTGGTCACGAACCCAGGTTTGGAAGTCAGGCCAATCAATTATTTTGTCGATCCCCTGGCTTGCGAGTACCTCATCGCCCAGAAGCTCTCGTAGCAATCTTACGACCACCTGACGCGAGGTCCCCTGGCCTTGCGGATAGGCGATCGCGACGGATACGTGATGGGAGCCTGGCTGCGGAGAAGGCAGGAACGTCCTCCAGCGCTCGGAGTATTCCGGGCTGTTGGAAGCATCGGCTTGCGGTAGCAGGTCGATTCGCAACGCGGCGAAGTGCGGTGCCCCCGTGTAGTAATAGTCGAAGTCCGCGGTCCAGGCGCCGTCTGCTCTTTGCCTTACACTCAGACCGGACACCGTATTCTGACCGGGCAACGCCGCCGACTGGACTGCCGTCGGTGGGCTTGTGGGGACCTGCGCGTACGAATACGGCTGCGAGAGCGCAGCGCTCGCACTCAAGATCAGAAGCGCTGGAATTTGCCGCATCACGGGGTCCTTGGATTCTAATTTTAGAAGTCTATGAGGGCCACGCCGCGGCGGACCGCGAACGGTGACACACTTCGCGCTCGTCGTGGATGAGGCGTGTGCCAGTCTGCAGAAGGTCCTGGCGCTCGATCCCAACCATTCCGATGCCCATTGCAATCTCGGCAACGTGCTGCTGCATCAAGGCAAACTGGACGCTGCACTCATCAGCTATCAGAAGGTGCTCGCGCTCAATCCCAATCAATCTCGGCCGTGTGCTGCAGAAGCAGGGAAGACTCGAAGAGGCGATCGCCAGTTGCCGACGCGCACTTGCCATTCGTTCCGATGACGCCAAGGCGCATGAAACCCTGGGGCTAGCTCTTCACTCCAAGGGCGAAGTCTCGGAGGCAGCCAGGCACTATGAGAGAGCTATCGAGCTGGGTACGCCAAATCCCATGATTCGTCACGCGCTGGCAGCCCTCAACGGAGAGGATAAGGGACCGATGCCCGCAAAAGTTGTCACCGAGTGTTTCGATGACTTTGCATCCCAATTTGACGCTCACCTCGTCGGAGGGTTGGGTTATTCGGCGCCGAAATTGATGCGCGAGGCCGTTGGCCGGCTGACTGGTAACAATCGGCGATTCCAGCATGCGCTCGATCTCGGCTGCGGAACCGGACTGATTGGAGAACAGTTCAGGGATATCGTCATCCAAATCGACGGCGTGGATCTGGCGCCAAAGATGCTCGAGCAGGCACGGCGCAAGCAGATCTACAGCAGACTGGATCGCGACCGGGCAGCCCAGGCTGCCTCTTCAGTGACTGATCGGCCCTTGAATCCAGAATTGGTACATTCCGGCGAACGTATCGGGATTGTCGGCCTCGAAGCGCGACCAGTTAGCCAAGTTGGTCGCGGCCGCGTCGTCCGGAAAGCGCGTGCGGTACTCACGCAGCACAGAGGGCTCGAGGTTGAAGCCGATGAAGTGGAGCCCGGACTCGGAAAGAAACGCCTGGATCTCATCGAGGGTCAGCCGATGCTCCTGCACGTGGAAGAGCAGGTCGCGGCATTCGCTGGTTGAGTAGAAGTCCGAGATCTGGCTCAGCCACTGCAGCTCGGCGCGGGCGTTACCTGCCGCCAGATCGCGCCGGAAGCGACGAATGTCATCGGCAGTGCCCGCATAGCCGCGGGCCGAGATGAGCTCACGCGCCTTAACCACGTGCCGGCGCGCAAGCTGGCTGTAAAGACCCAGATGCATGAATCCGCCGGGTCGCAATCGAGACAGGAGGATTCGCCATCCCTGGAACGGATCGGCCAGATGATGCAGCACTCCAACCGCACCGATGATGTCGAAGCTACGCCTGATGTCGCCCAGCTTTAAGATGTCGGCCTGCGCATAGTCGATGCCGGTGATGCCCAGTTGCCTGGTCTTCCGTTCGGCATAGCTGATGCTGCTCAGACTGAGGTCGACCGCCAGGATTCGCAGGCCTCGGAATCTCTGCTGGGTGATGATCGGTTGACTTCCGGTGCCGCATCCGGCGATGAGCACCTCCGGCTGACTGTCGTCGCGCAGAGGCGTAAACCGCGCAAGCGGGAACGTTCGGCGCAGCTCGTCATTGAAGCGCGCTGTCGGGTCGTTTATCGGCAGCCTTATCCACCGCGGGTAGGGATTCTGCTCATACTGGTCGCGCACTTGTTCGGAGACGCCGCGGCTGATCGGGGTCAATTGCTCGATGCCGCCACGCAGAGCCTGTTCTTCGAGCGGTTCGCTCACTTGCTGAAGCAGCACGCCATCGAGCATGCCCTGGTGATCGATAGCCAGCAGCCGGCCTGGTTCGGGTAGCGTGTACAGGGGGAAATAGGCCGCCACCGCCAGCACGAGCAACGGCGGGACCGGTGCCTTGGCGTCGAGCAGGGCGAGCAGCCTCGCGCGACAGGCAACGGCTGTCGCTCGTTCGCCCTCCTCGCAGTCGAAGATGTACTCGTTGATGAAGCATTGGCGTGCCAGCGCGGCGTGGAATCGCACACCCGCAAGGTCCGAAGGATCGGGCGGTTGTTCGCTCTTTGCGGCCTCGAGCAGGGCGTGGCGTGCGGCGGTCAGGAAGCGCTCGAACTCGATCGAGTTCACCGGCGCCGCTTCCAGCAGGGCGTGCAGCAAGGGGTCGGCTGCCAGCGTGGCAAGGCAGCCGGCGCCGAATAACGCCGATTTTGGCGGCCGTGCCGGCCAGGCGTCGTCGACGACACGAACGCACCTGGCAAGCGCCGGGTCAAGCGCGATCAGACTGAGCGCGGGCCGGCAAAGCTGGGACGGCATCGCCCATCCCTCGGTGATTGCGGCGGTGAGCGGCGCGCGAAACCGTGGGTCGTAAGTCAGGAATCTCGTCCGCGCGACACAATCGGCGAACACCTGTTTCATTGTCCAGGTCGGCGCACGCTCCAGGCCCAGCATGGTCAGCTGCAGTGCGTCCGGGGCCTTGCTGCGTGCCAGAAGAACCCTCGCCAGGTCGTGCAAGAAAACCTCGGATTCGGGCACGATGGACCACGCGCGGCGAAGGCTCGCCTCCGCCGCATCGAGATGTCCAAGGCTGCTCAACACCTGGCCGAGCGCGTGGTGCGCCGCGGCAGCGTCGGGGTCCGCGTCGACTGCCTTGCGAAAGCTGTCGGCGGCCTGTTGATGTTTCCCCTCCGCGGTCGCGAGCACGCCCAGGTTGAAGTGCGTCCCGGCGTCACGCGGATTGATGGCTAGCGCGCGCTCGTAGCTCTCTCTTGCTTCGGCAGTGCGCCCGAGATTGTCGAGCGCATTCCCCATTGCGACGAATGCGCTGGCAAAGTCCGGCTTGATGTCGATGGCGGCCTGGTAGTCATGCAAGGCACGCTGATATTCTCCGGCGCCGCTGCGGAGGTTTCCGAGATTGTAATGGGCCGCGGCATAGCGTGGGTCGCAGACGATGGCGAGCTCGTACGCGCCGCGCGCCTCCTCGATGCGCGCAGCCGCCAGCAGGACGTTGCCGCGGTTCAAGTGTGCTCTCGCGCAGCCGGGATCCGCCTGGACGGCCGCGTCGTAACGCGCCATAGCCTCGGCCGTCCGTCCCTGTTCCTCCAGCGCATTTCCCTCGTCGATCAGAGCGATCGCAGAGGCGCGCGAGGTGCCCGGGGGGCTGATGTCAGCCGGGGAGCCGGTCGGGTTCGTGGGAGCCTTCTCGAGTTCACTCATACGGCGCGCCCTGGGATGTTCACATAAGCTGCCGGCGTTTGTCGCCATTGCAGTAATAGCGTCGCGTCACCCCGATCCATGGGGAATCATCGGGTGAGGATATTGCGGTCGGTCCGGTCTAGGCCCCGCTCATTCGCTGCAGCCTCACTCTGATCACTTCGCCCGTGGGCGCTTCGATGCGGCCGTTCTTGAGCGTGTTGGCCCGCGGATTCACACGGTCGAAATCGAGCGGCACGCCAAGCTCCCTGGGGTAGTGCGGGCTGCAGCTCTGAGGACTCAGCCTGAGCCGCCCCGCACCGACCGAGTAGGTACTGCCGTGCGGGTAGAGCCTGCACTCGCCCTCTCCCGAGGCCGCTTCGTACTGCAGGGTACCTTCGATGCCGCCGTCGTCGTGTACGCGGCTGATGCTCAGACTCACGACGCGCAGCAGCTGCTTTCCCGAGGCATCGACGTACGCGCCGCGCCAGGTGCCCGCCAGATCCCTACGCGCCGGTGTGGATGTCGGTGCCGGTGGTGCGGCCGTCGGCGGGTCTGCCGCGGCGCCTGCCTCGACCGGCAGCGCCGTCGCCGCCGTCGCCTCAACCTGCGAGCTCGCGATCGGAGGGGGCGGCGCCAACATCGCCGTCGGCGCTTGCGCGGGCGTCAAAGAGGGGCCGCTCGCTGCGGGCGAGCGAGCAGGCAGCATCGCGCGCGGCCTGTGTGGCTGGACGAGCAGAGCCCCAAGCACGAGTGTCGCGATGAGCACCGCCGCGATACCCAAGGGGTAGGCTCGCCGCGGTGCAGGCGGCATTCCTGCCGACGGAGCATTCCTCGCCACCGGCGGCGAGTCATCGGCATGGAGCTGTTGCCATACTGTTCCGGCGGAGTAGTCGAACTCCATCGAGCCGGGGGGGTCGATGCGCTTCGTCGGCGGGTGCTCCGACACCGTCGTCCGGCTTCGGTCCGAGGGTGGCGAGTACTCGAGCGCTACGGTGGCGCTCGAAGCTGCGCGCGGCAGCGCCATCGTGCCCGTCGGACCTGCCCGCGGCATCGCGACCGTGCCGGTCGGGCCCTGCCGCGGTAGCGCCGCCGTCCCGGTCGACTCCCTGGGCGGCAGCACCAGCGTACCGGTCGACTCTTTCCGCGGCAGTACGACGGTGGCGCTTACACCCGCCGCCGGTGCGGCGACGGCAGGTGCGGGTATATCCGGCAACGCGGCGATGAACTCGTCCGCGCTCTGGAAACGTACGTCGGGGTCCTTGGCAAGCGAGCGCATCACCGCGTCCACGATCGGCTGCGGAATGCCGTAACGGTAGACCGTCGGCGGCTCCGGCAGATCGTTCACGTGGGCGTCCAGGACCAGGTACTCGGCCTTGCCGCGGGAATTGAACGGCCGCTGGCCGCTCAGCAGCTCGTACAAAGTGATCCCGAGAGCGTAGATGTCGGTGCGGCAATCGACGGCGCGGCCGAGAATCTGCTCGGGCGCCATATAGAGCGGACTGCCGATGCTCGTGCTCACCTTGGTCGCGCCGGTCACGCCGGCCCGCTTGGCGATGCCGAAATCCATCACCTTGACCGTGCCGTCCCTGGTCACCATCAGGTTGCCCGGCTTGAGATCGCGGTGAACGATGCCGGCGCGGTGCGCGGCTGCGACCCCGCGCAACGCCTGCTTGAAGATCGGTACGGCCTCGTGGGCCGGGATCGCCCCGCGCCGCTTGATCAACTGCTCCAGGCTCTCCCCGTCGATGAACTCCATCACCGCGACGGGCGTGCCCTCGTGGACGAAATAGTCGAACAGCAGCGCCACGTTCGGATGATTGAGAGCGCCCTGCGCGCGCGCTTCCAGTCGGAAGCGCTCGACGAAGTCAGGATCGTCGCGGGCCTCGGCGCTCATCACCTTGATCGCGACCTGCCGGTCGAGGTTCACGTCGAGCGCCTGGTAAACCACCCCCATCGCGCCGCGGCCCACCAGCTCCAGGACGCGATAGTGGTCGATGACCTCGCCGATCATGGGCGATGCCGGGGACTCGCCGGCGCGTCGGCGACCGGTGACACGCTCACTGCGCCTGTTGGAATGCATGCAGCGCCATCGGATCCGGAGTCGCGCTGCCGTCGGCAATCAAGGTTGGCTGCACCCCGCTCGGCGGTCCATTCGGCCCCATGCTCTTGGAGGCCGCCTGCATCGCCTCCAGGACCTGGGCCTCCTGCTCGTTCTCCATGGCGTTGAGATCGTTGAGCCCAATACGTGTCGCCAGGCCCTCGGGGCAGTCGGATGGCCGGCTCAGCTCGACTACGACCGGGATCATCCAGTCGTCGCTGCTCATTGGGCCGGTGCGCTTGATGTAGTCGTTGGCACTCAACGAGCAATGGCCATGGGCGGTCGGAACGTCGAGTGGCTGCACCACCTCGAAGAACACATGATTGGCTCTGAGCGCCGGCGGTCCGCTCTGGGTCGTGAGAGTCGCCGGCATTGCCTGAGCGGCTTGCTGCTCCTCGAGCTGAACTTTGATCTGGGTGTTGAGTTGCGCCTTGATCTGCGGGGTGATGGCCGGCGGAGGCGCTGCCGCCGGTGCGGATGGCGCAGCGATCGGTTGCGGCGCCGGCGCGGCGGCGTCCGGTTGCGGAGCGGCCGAAGTATCGCCGGGTTGTGCATCAGGCGCCGAGAGATCCGAGTCCGCTGCGGGCGCCGACCACGTTGTCCCCGGTGGCGGCGACGCCGGCGGCGCGGGGCTCTGCGCCTGATAGGCGGCCTGCATGTTCTGGGCGAGGATGTAGTCGGTCATCCACAGATCAGGGCTCGCGTACACGGGATAGGGCGTAAACAGGACGCCGTACAGCGGATACCACGGCTGGACCCGCCAACCCCAGGTGTAGGCGACCGGGTGCCGCCACGCGCCGAGCGCCCAGGAGTAATACACGCCGGGGAATCGCACCGCCGGCACGAACGTCTGGTAAGCGAACGCTCTGCCGAACTGATGCCAGACGTGGTCCTGGTAGACGCGCGTATACAGAACCTGACCGCCACTCACGAAGCTGCGGCTCATGAAGCCCGGCCGGATCGTGCGCTCGACCGTGCCACTCGCGCTGTTGCCGTAGCGAACGACGCGCAGCTGGTCGCCGGCGGGGGTGTGGTAGACCTGGCTCACTCGAGCGTTGCCCGCGGGCTGGACTGCGCGCGCAACGCCGGCCGACGCCGGATGCCACTCTGCGATGCTGCGGGCGGCGGGTCTGGGGTGATAGGTCGTGGCCGGATGCTCGCGCGTATAGGAAGCTTGCCGGCGTGCGCGGGCATGGGCAACCGGCGGGCGCGCAGTCTGAGCGCGGTGAGCCGGGCGCGTCCTGGCCTCGCGCGGTGTGCCCTGCCGCTCTCCCTCGGAAGGCCGGCGTTGCTCGTGCTGCTCGCGCGCCTCCGGCCGCGCGTCAGCCGGCGCGATGCCGCAAAGGCTGGCGAGCGCCACCAGGGCGACGGCCGCATAGGCCCTGCGATCCGAACTCCACATAATTGTTACTCCAGATGCCGCGGGCCCATGGCGCCGCCCTGGAAGGATCAGCGGATAACTCTAGCGCGCGGAGTACCCAGCGGCGCGAACTATGTCGCGAAACTCGGGCGGCGATGCCGGTTTGAGAACCACGGCACATTCCGGTGGAGGCTCATGCGACGGGATACAAGCGGTAGTCAGCCCTCGTTCGGCGGCTCGACTTCCGCCTGCTCGACGAGCATGACCTCGCATGCGCCGGGTCCGGTGTCGCTGCGCGTGAGCGAGGTGTGGATGTAGGCGCCGTCGTCCCGCACGCCGTCGACCAGAAGGCCCTTCAGATGCACGACCTGGCCGACGCGCAAACGCTCGAGTTGACGGCGCGTCGCCGCGTCGGCGGGAATCACATGGGTGTTGGCACTGTGCTCGATCACGGCCTGGCGCGGGATGGGCAGGTCGGGCTGCGTTGGCATCCAGGAGTAAAAGCGTGCGCCCTGGGTAACCTCGAAGGCACTGAGGACGCGGTTGTCCGACATGGGTCCCCAGCCGAGGGCCAGATCCTCCGGAATGAGATCGGAGAGCGCATCGAGGTGATAGTCCTCGCGGCTGAGGATCCGGGCGGTGATGTCGTAGCGCGCCCGAGGCGTGAGCCGCCAGCGACCCAAGTTCGCAACCACCGGCGTCCCCTCCAGGTCGGTCTGCCGCGGGTCTGCCGGGGCGATGGATCCGTCCGGCGGATGCACCGCCCGCAGCTGCCACCGGTTGACAGCCTGCCAAAGCCCCGCTGCGGCCAGCGCGCTGAAGAGAACGGCCCGCACTTGCATGACTCTGCGATTATCGGGGTGCCGCGTGTCGCCCCGCCGTGTGCGCTGCGCACGCTCCCGCGGCCCGCCGCGTGACCCCGCTCACAGATAGCAGCTATGGCGCCTCCCGGAGCCGCCGCCGGCGAGCAAAATCGCCTCATGAGCATGACTCAACTGGTCATTGGCACGGCCTGCGGCTTTCTCGTCGCCCAGAGTCTGTTGTACGGCCTGGGCCGCCTCGCTGGCTGGCTGCAGCCGGGCGACCTGCTGGCACGTGCGCGCGCGGTGCGCGCGACTCCGGCACCGACCGTGCTCAGCGCCCTGATCCGTTACGCGGCTCCGGCCGGAGTGAGCGTGGCGCTCCTCACGCTGGGCGTTTGGGCCGTGAGCGACTATCTCGCCGCGAAATCCGCGGGCACCGCGGAAGCCAACCTGTTCGATTCCCCGGCCGTGGCGCCGGTTGCGGAACAGAGCGCGCCGCCGGTCCGCGCCGCATCGCTCACTCCACCTCCGCCCGAGGCGGTGGACGAGCCGGCAGGCGCGTTGCCCGACCCGTACGCGGATCCGGTGTTCAAGGTGCAGCGCAAGCCGCACCGCGCCGGCGCCGCTCTGAGCCTCAAGGAGACGCTGGTTCTGCAGTCCGAGGCGCGCGCGCGTAACGAGCTGCTGCACGAGCTGCAGCAGCACGTCCACCGCTCACAGTACGACTGCGAGGCCGCCGACCGCGCCGACAAGTACCTCAAGGCCGGCCTCGATGTCTGGGGCTTTGCGACCTGGCAGGTCAAGTACTTTCCAGTCAACAACTACCACGGCGCCACCCTCGGGCAGTGCCGCGCCATCAAGAGCGTCCTCGCCTCATCCGTCGACCTGCAGTCGGCGATTGCGCAGCGAACCCAGGCGGATCCCGAGCGCTGAGCGCGCTTTCCGCGCGGGCGGCGGCGCCCATGCACTAGACTCGCGGGACCTCGAGAACACTCAGGGGTCTCGCGATGGCCGACGCATGGGGCGAGCGCATGCCGCGCTCGGTGGGGCTGCTCAATGCCGTCGCCGTATCGATCGGCATCACGATCGGCAGCGGTATCTTCCGCGTCCCCGCCACGGTTGCGGGCCTGCTGCATGATCCGGGATCGGTGATCCTCTGCTGGGTGCTCGGCGGCGTGATGGCGCTGTGCGGGGCACTCACCTTCGCCGAGCTCGCCGCCTCGCTGCCGCGCTCGGGCGGCATGTTTGCCTACATCCTCGAGGGCTTTGGTCCCGTCCCGGCGTTCCTGTTCGGCTGGGCCGAGCTCACCGTAGTGCGCGCCGCGGCGCTCGGCGCCATCGCCACCATCTTTGCGGAGTACCTGGGCTATTTCCTGCCGCTCACCGCCGCCGAGGTGCGCGAGGTCGCGGCGCTCACGATCATCGTGGTCGGACTTCTCAACTACGTCGGCGTGCGGCGGGCCGCGGCGGTGCAGAGTGTGACCACCTACGCCAAGTATGGCGCGGTGGTGGCGCTGGGGCTGCTCGCCTTGAGCGCGCGCGGCGCGACGGTCGCGCACTTCACTCCGCTGTGGAGCGGGGCAGTGTCGCTGTCGCTGGTTGCCACCGCGCTCGTTCCCGTGATGTGGACCTACGACGGCTGGGCCGACGTGGCGATGATCGGCGGCGAGATCAGTGATCCGCAGAAGACGTTGCCGCGCGCGCTCATCGCCGGCAGCGTGTCCGTCGCGCTGGTCTACCTGCTGGTGAATCTCGCCTTCATCTACGTGCTGCCGCTGCCGCAGATGGCAGGCTCGAAACTGATCGCCACCACGGTCGCGACGCGCATCCCGCTGCTCGCCGGCATCGGCACGGGGCTGATCGCGGGGCTCGTGATGCTCGCCACCTTCAGCGGCCTCAACGCCTCGATGATGGTGGGGGCGCGGATCTTCTACGCCATGGGCGATCGGGGCCTGCTGTTTCGCGCCGTCGCCCGAGTCTCCCCGCGCTTCGACACGCCGTCGGTGGCGATCGTGATCTGTACCGCGCTCGGTGTCGTGTACGTGCTCGAGAATGACTTCGCGCAGCTCGCGGACAAGTTCATCTTAGGGATCTGGCCTTTCTACGCGCTCACGGTCGCAGCGGTGTTCGTGCTGCGGCGGCGGCGGCCGGAGCTGCCGCGTCCCTACCGCGTGTGGGGCTTTCCCGTCGTGCCCGCGCTGTTCCTGCTGGCCTCGGCCGGCATGGTGGCGAACGCGCTCGTAACCGACCCGGTGAACACCGGTATCACGCTGCTCATCATCTCCCTCGGGCTGCCGGTCTACTGGCTGCGCGGCCGCGTGGCGGGGCTTCGGCTAAGATAGCCCGCCCACAAGATGAGTCCCCATGAGCTCGCGACCAGCCGGCCACGCCGCCTTCGTCTTCATTTTCATCGCCGTGCTGGTCGATTCGATCGGATTCGGCATCATTCTGCCGGTGCTGCCGCGGCTCATCATGGAGCTGACCGGCGTCACGGTGGATCGCGCGGCCGGCTACGGCGGCTGGCTCGCGTTCGTGTACGCGCTGCTGCAGTTTTTCTGCGCGCCGGTGCTCGGAAACCTGGGCGATCACTTCGGCCGCCGCCCGGTGCTGCTGTTCGCCCTGTTCGCGCTCGGAGTCGACTACCTCATCATGGGCTTCGCGCCGGCGATCGGCTGGCTGTTCGTGGGACGTGCAGTCGCCGGGATCGCCGGCGCCTCCTTCACGCCCGCGTACGCTTACGTCGCGGACATCAGCCCGCCGGAGAAACGCGCCCAGAACTTCGGCCTCATGGGCGCCGCCTTCGGTCTCGGCTTCATCTTAGGCCCCGCCATCGGCGGACTGCTCGGAGGCCTGGGTCCCCGTGCCCCGTTCTTCACCGCCGGGGTCATCGCGCTCGCCAACGGCACCCTGGGCCTCGCCGCGCTGCCGGAGTCGCTGCCGCAAGCCTCGCGACGTGCGTTCGAATGGCGGCGCGCGAATCCGCTCGGCACGTTGCGGCAGATCCGCAGGTTTCCGGCCGTCACCTGGCTGCTCGCCGCCTTGTTCCTGTGGCAGCTCGGCCACCAGGTGCTGCCGAGCACCTGGGCCTTTTACACCATCTCGAAGTTCCACTGGACGAGCGCCGAGGTCGGCTACTCGCTCGCCTTCGTCGGGACGGTCATGGCGCTCGCCCAGGGCATGCTCACGCGCGTGCTGATTCCCTGGCTCGGCGGCGAGCGGCGCGCGGCGGCCGCCGGCATGGTGGCGGGGGCAATCGCCTATCTCGGCTACGCGCTCGTTCCGGCCGGCTGGATGATGTACGTGGTCTCGCTCTGCACCGCGGTGTTTGCGCTGGCCTATCCCTCGATGAATGCGCTCGCCTCGCGGCAGATTCCCGCGAATGCGCAGGGTGAGCTTCAGGGCGCCGTAGCGAGCCTCTACAGCCTCGGCTCGATTTTCGGTCCCCCGCTGATGACGCAGGTTTTCGGTTATTTTTCCCGGCCGGACGCCGCGCTGCATTTCCCGGGAGCCGCCTTCCTGACGGCGGCGCTGCTCACCATGGCATGCGGGGCGTTGTTCAGCAGGGCGATGCGGCTCGCGCCGCAGCACTCCACCGCGTCCACTCCTCCTCGAGCATCCGGAGGCTGAATGTCCGTGCGCGCACTTCTTCCGCTCCTCGGGTTCTTGAGTGCTCTCGCACAGCCCGCAGCCGCGGCGGAGACCGCTGCCGCCGGCGCGGCGCCCGCGCTACCGCCGATCCGCCATGTGTTCGTGCTGGTGCTCGAGAACATGAGCTACTCGCACACCTTCGCCGCGAGCTCGGACGCCCCGTATCTGGCGCGCACCCTGCCGGCGCAGGGGGCATTGCTCACGCAGTACTACGCGATCGGGCACGCGAGTCTCGACAACTACGTGGCGATGATCAGCGGCCAGGCACCGAACCACGAGACGCAGCTCGACTGTCCGACCTACAGCGATTTCCGGCTCACGGCGCCGGCGCTGAACGGCGACGGTCAGGCGCTCGGCGCGGGCTGCGTGTACCCGCCGATCGTCAGGACGCTGCCGGATCAGCTCGAGGCCGCGGCCTTGAGCTGGAAGGGCTACATGGAGGATATGGGCAACGATCCGCAGCGCGAGCGCGCCACCTGCGGCCACGTGCCGCTCGGCGCGGCCGACCCGACCAGTGTCGCCCGGCGTGGCGACCAATACGCTGCCAAGCACGATCCGTTCGTCTGGTTCCACACCATCATCGACGATGCGGCGCGCTGCGACGCGCACGTGGTGAATCTCGATCGTTTGCCCGGGGATCTCAGGAGCGCCGCCACGACGCCGAACTTCGTGTTCATCACCCCGAACCTCTGCAGCGACGGCCACGACCCCAAGTGCGTCGACGGGCGCGTGGGCGGGCTCAAGGCGATCAACGCCTTCCTGGCGCAGTGGGTGCCTGTCATCCTCGACTCCGCCGCGTTCCGCGCCGACGGCATGCTCATCGTGACTTTCGACGAGGCCGACGGCATCGGCCGCGAAGGCTCGGGCGCCTGCTGCGGCGAGCGGCCGCTCCCGGGAGCGCGTTACGCGCCGGGCTTCAACGGTCCGGGCGGCGGGCGCGTAGGCGCGGTCGTGCTGTCGCCGTTCGTGAAGCCCGCAACCGTGTCAGCGGTGCCGTACAACCACTACGCGCTTCTGAAGACCGTCGAGGCAATCTTCGGCCTTCCGCCCCTCGGCTACGCGGCCGCGGCGGGTCCGCAGGTCTTCGGGCCGGACGTTTTCAGCGGCGTCGCGCCGCATCCACCCGCTCGATGAGGTCATTGACGAGCGGATTCGGGCGGAAGAGGGGGCTGAGGAAGCTCTGCTGGGGCGAGAAGCTGACCTCACGGCCGAAGCGTCCGGCGCTGCGCAGCGTGAGTGTGATCCGCGGCGGGTTGGTGATCCCCGAGTAGCTCACGTTGATGATCTCCGCAAGCGGGATGCGCTCCTCGTCGTCGCCGAAGCGCACCCGCAGCGCATCGCGCTCGTCCCACACCTCGTCGGCCAGATCGAACACCAGCTTGCGCAGCACGACGTAGATGATGATCGCCACCGCCAGGGGCGCTGCGAACACCGGCCAGGGAGGGGCATTGGGGCTGCCCCTCGTCAGCAGCAGCGGCACTGCGACGCCGAGGGCTATTATGCCGAAGAGCAGATAGGGCAGGACCCTCTTCTGGAAGAAGGTGTTACGCGAGGAGATGCGTTTCCCGCCGAGCACCCGGTCTCCCTCCTTTGGCAGAGTCGACAAATAATTGCCGAGGCAGTAGTCTTATCGGCAGTAATTGTACGGGCGGCGGGTGGTCCGCCGCCAGCGGGCCTTCCGTGAGTCGCAGAGCCACCATGAAAGCCGAGCCGCTTGCCGCCGCGCAAGTCCCCGAAGGGGGATTGAGCGTCGGCTACCTGATGTCGCGCGCGCGGGCATCGCTCCTCGCCGGGCTCGACGCCGAGCTCGCGCCCTTTGGGCTGAACGCGATGCAGTACGCGGTGCTCAAGCACCTCGCGGACGGCAATGCCAGGACCGCGGCGGACCTCTGCCGCCAAATGTATTACGACACCGGATCGATGACGCGCATCCTCGACCGGCTGGAAGAGAAGGGGCTGCTGCGGCGTGAACGCTGCCGCGATGATCGGCGCGTGGTGTTCCTGCACGTTGCCGCCGCCGGGCGGGCCCAGCTGCCGCGTCTGCGGGCGGCCGGCACCCGGGTGCTGGAGAATCACCTCGCCGGGTTCAACGCCGCCGAGGTCGAGCATCTCCGGACTTACCTCGCACGCATGATCGAAAACGGAAAACTCCCGGGGGGCGCTCACCACGACACTCGAACGGGCAAATCATGAGCACTCACAGGTCTCTCACATTCGCAGCGCTCCTCGGCGCGGCGCTCCTGGCCGCACTCGCCGGATGCGTCGACCGCGGCGGCTGGCAGGCCGCCCCGCAGCTCGCTCCCGCACAACTCACCGCTGACCGCACCCTCAGCGGCATGCCGGTGGATGCGGCGGCCTGGCCTGCGGATGGCTGGTGGCATTCCTTCGGCGATCCGCAGCTCGATGCGCTGATCACCGAGGCGGTCGCCGGCAGCCCCTCGCTGATCACCGCCGAGGCGCGGCTGCGCGCCGCGCAGGGCCAGGCTCTCGCGGTCGGCGCGCTCGAGCTCCCGAGCGCGTCGCTCGATGCGCAGGCAACCCGGCAACGCTATCCGGAGAATGACGTCTACCCGCCACCCTACGCAGGCAACTACTACAACGACGGGCGCGTCGCGCTCGACCTGAGCTACGACATCGACTTCTGGGGTCGCAACCGCGCGCTGCTGGCCGCGGCGCGCTCCGGCGTGGATGCGGCCGAGGCCGATCGCGCCGCGGCGCGTCTGGCGCTCGCCGTCGCGGTGGTACGCGCCTACGTGCAGCTCGACCTCTGGTACTCGCTGCTCGACGTCGCCAACGAGCAGCTCAGGCAGCAGGCCTCGATCATGGAGCTCACGCAGCAGCGCGTCGACGCGGGGCTCGAGAACGTCGCGCGCGTCAAGCAGTCGGAGGCGAGTCTCGCGTTCGCGCGCGCCGGCATCGCCGCGGCGCAGGCCAACCTCGACCTGGCGCGCAACCAGCTCGCAGCGCTGGCCGGCGCGGGTCCCGATCGCGGCCGCTCGCTCACCCGCCCGCAGCTTACGGCGCCGGCGAGCATCGCGCTGCCTGCGGCGCTGCCCGCCGACCTCCTCGGACGCCGTCCGGACGTGGCGGCGGCGCGGGCCGGGGTGCAGGAGGCGGCCCATGGGATCAAGGCGGCGGAGGCCGACTTCTATCCCAACGTGAATCTCGCGGCGTTCGCGGGACTTCAGGCCATCGGTCTCGACAAGGTGTTCGAGGGCTCGGCGGCCGTCGTCGGCGTGACGCCGGCGCTGAGCCTGCCGCTGTTCAACCGCCGGCAGCTGCGTGGCTCGCTCGAGGCACGGCAGGCGCAGTTCGATGCGTCCGTCGGCCAGTACAACCAGACAGTCATCGACGCGGTGCACGAGGTCGCCGACGTCGTGACCAACTGGCGGGCGCTCGAGCGCGAGAGCACCGAGCAGCGCGCGGCACTCGCCGCCGCGCAGCGCGCCTATGACCTCACCACCGAGCGCTATCGCGCCGGGCTCGACAACTACCTGAGCGTGCTTTCCACCGAGAACCAGCTGTTGCTCGCGCAGGCCGCGGGCGCGGAGCTCACCGCGCAGCGCCTCACCTTCAGCGTCGAGCTGGTGCGCGCGCTCGGCGGCGGCTACACACCGCCCGCGCCGGCGGGCTGAACGGGCTCGCAGCTCATGGATGCCTCCGTCGCCACGAGTCCGGCGTCCGTCGCGAGCCGCCTGCAGCGCAGCCGCCGCACCTGGCTCACGACCCTCGCCGTGGGACTCTCAGCTCTCGCGCTGGCCGCGCTCGCCTGG
The DNA here is from genome assembly GCA_035518275.1 of Steroidobacteraceae bacterium. GTDB lineage: Bacteria > Pseudomonadota > Gammaproteobacteria > Steroidobacterales > Steroidobacteraceae > 13-2-20CM-66-19. Next base: position 37,922 of record DATIXU010000032.1, on the reverse strand, counting down.
TGGTGGCTCTACGCGAGCCGCTATCAGAGCACCGACGATGCTTACGTCGCCGGCGATCTCGTCGGCGTGATGTCGCAGGTGAGCGGCACCGTAGTATCGATCGGAGCGGACGAGACCGACCGCGTGCAGGCCGGGCAGGAGCTGGTGCGGCTCGATGCCACCGATTACCGCATAGCGCTCCAGGATGCCGAGCAGCAGCTCGCGCGCGCGGTGCGCCAGGTGCACACGGTCTTCGCCACTCGTGACGAGCTGCGCGCGCTGGTCGGCGAGCGGCGGGCGGATCTCGAGCGCGCGCAGGCTGATCTCGCGCGGCGCCACGCGGTCGGGGCCAGCGGCGCGGTCTCGACCGAGGAGCTCGGTCACGCGCAGGACGCGGTGAAAGCCGCGCAGGATGCGCTCACAGCCGCGGAGCACAATCTCGCCGCCGGCAGCGCGCTGGTCGGGCGCACCGGCGTGTCCGACAATCCGGACGTGCGGGCTGCGGCCACTCAGGTGGAGCGCGCCTGGCTCAACGTACAGCGCACCAGCGTGCGCGCGCCCATCTCGGGCTATCTGGCGCGCCGCACCGTGCAGCTCGGCGAGCGCATCGCGCCCGGAACGGCGCTCATGGCCATCGTGCCACTCGAGCGGCTGCGGGTCGACGCCAACTTCAAGGAGGTGCAGCTGGATCGCATGCGCATCGGGCAACCGGCGCGCGTGATCGCCGATCTCTACGGCGGCCACGTCGAGTATCACGGCCGGGTGGAAGGGCTCAGCATGGGGACCGGCGCGGCCTTCGCACTGCTGCCGGCGCAGAATGCGACCGGCAACTGGATCAAGGTAGTGCAGCGCGTACCGGTACGCATCGCCCTCGATCCGAAGGAGCTGGAAGAGCATCCGCTGCGCGTCGGGCTCTCGACGCGCGTGCGGATCGACGTCGAGAACAGCTCCGGCAGCCAGCTCGCCACCGCGGCGCGCCGTGAGCCGGTGCTCGCGACCAATGCCTACGACACCGACCTCGGTGAGATCCGGACCCGCATCGCCGAGATCATCCGCGACAACAGCGCAGCGGGAGCCGCGGCGCCGCTCGCGCGCGACTGACGCGCGGCCGGCAGCCTCACTCGGTCTTGAGATAACAGAGCGGCAGCGCGGTCGTGTACTTGATCGTCTCGAGCGCGAAGCTCGCACTCACGTCGAGGAAGTCGACCGCGGAAATCAGCCGCTTGTAGACCACGTCGTAGGCGTCGATGTCCGGGACCACGATGCGGATCAGGTAGTCGACGTCGCCCGACATGCGGTGAATCTCGGTGACTTCCGGGATGTCGCGCACCGCGCGTACGAACTTCGCGAACCAGGCTTCACTGTGGTTCGCGGTCTTCAGCGTGACGAACACCGTCGTGCCGACATTGAGCGCGTGCGCATCGAGCAGCGCCACCGTGCGGCGGATGATGCCCTCCTGCTGCAGCTTCTGGATGCGGCGCCAGCACGGCACCTTGGAGAGGCCGACGCGCTCGGCGATCTCGGCCGCGGTCAGCTCCCCGTTGGTCTGCAGCAGATCGAGGATTCTCGCGTCCAGCTTGTCCATTGAAACTTCGGTTCGTCCGACCCCCGCGACGCGCAATATTGTTGCGCAGCCGCCTGCGCCGCGCCACCGCTTCGCAATCCTCTCGCTCACCCGCGCCGTTAGCATATTTACGATGAATCCACTGCGGGCCTTCACCGAGCATCCCGCCTCGGTCGGCGAGACCTATACCGAGCACCTGGCGCGGGCCACCTGCTTTGGGGTGAGGATGATCGGGGCCGGAATCGCCTGCCTGGTGCACGCACTGCTGCCCTTCCTGTTCGTGCGCACCGGCAGTGCGGCGATCGCCGAGCTCAACGACCGCATGGTCGTGAATCGGCGGGTGACGCCCCCACCGCTCGCCGGCACTACGCGACTGCCGCTGTAATCGTGCTCTCGTTGCTCCGGGGGCTGTTTCCGCCGTGGGCCTCGCTGCGCCAGGCGGCTCCGGGAATCGCCGTCGCCGTGGCGCTGGCGCTCATCGCGCGGGCCGTCGCCGATGCGCTCGCGCATGGCGCCATCGGCCTTCCCAAGCTGCCCTTGAGCCCCGTCATGTGTGCCGTGGTCCTCGGCATGCTCTGGCGCAACACCGTCGGCGTGCCCGGCTGGGCCACCAACGGCCTGAAATGGGCCATGCACCAGTTGCTGCGCACCGGTATTGCGCTGGTGGGGCTGCGACTCACGCTCTCGGGGGCGAGCTCCATCGCGCTCACCGCGCTCCCGGTGGCGCTCACCTGTTTCACGGTCGCGCTCCTCGCCGGCTGGGGGCTCGCGCGCCTCTTCGGGGTCGGCACGCGGCTCGGGGCGCTGCTCGCGATCGGCACGGCGGTGTGCGGCTGCACCGCGGTGGTCGCGATGTCGCCCGTGATCCGGGCGCGCCATGCGGAGACCGCCTTCGCCGTCACCTGCGTGGTGCTGTTCGGCTGCGCCGCGATGCTCTGCTATCCGTGGGTGGCGGGGCATTTCTTCGCTGCCTCCCCGGTGCACGCCGGGATTTTTCTCGGCACCGCGATTCACGACACCTCGCAGGTGATCGGCGCGGCGCTCATGTACTCGCAGCAGGCGCAGGCGCCGGCCGCGCTCGCCGCGGCGAGTGTCGCCAAGCTGCTGCGCAATCTTTCGATCGCGGTGCTGGTGCCGCTCGCCGCCTGGCTGGCACGCCGCCACGAGGCGCGCGGCGGCGACCACGGCCGTGCGGGGAGCTCCGAGCACGCCGGCCTCGGGCCGCACGCGCAGCTCGTGCCGATGTTCGTCGTGGCGTTCCTCGCCTTCATCGTGGTGCGCACCGCCTTCGACAAGCTGCTCGGGGAGGGGAACGGGCTCTGGCAGGCCGTGGTGCACACCGGCTACACGGCGTCCGACCTCTTTCTCACCTGCGGCATGACCGCGGTGGGGCTCTCGGTCTCCTTTGCGGACATGTGGCGCATCGGCTGGCGGCCGCTGGCGGCGGGATTCGTGGTGGCAAGCCTCGTGGGGGTCTGCAGCCTGACGCTCACGCTGACGCTGCTGCACTTCGCGCACCCGTTCCCCTAAACTGCCGCGACCAGCGCCCCCAGGGGTCAAACAGCCGGAGAGCGGAGCATGGCGAGGGAGCGAGCGAAGATTTCGCGCCGCGCGGCAGAGGATGCGGTACGCGCCCTGCTGCGCTGGGCGGGCGATGACCCGGGCCGCGAAGGGCTGCGCGACACGCCGCAGCGGGTGGTCGACGCCTATCGCGACTGGTTCTCCGGCTATCAGATCGACCCCGCCGCCTACCTGCGCCGCACGTTCGAGGAGGTCGCCGGCTACGATGAGATGATCGTGCTGCGCGACATCTCCTTCGAGTCGCATTGCGAGCACCACATCGCGCCGATGATCGGGCGCGTGCACATCGGCTATCTGCCGGCCAACAAGGTAGTCGGCATCAGCAAACTCGCCCGGGTGGTGGATGGCTACGCGCGGCGGCTGCAGGTGCAGGAGAAGCTCACCGCGCAGATCGCCGACTGCATCGCCGAGGTCCTGAAGCCGCGCGGCGTCGGCGTGGTGGTGGATGCGGCCCACGAGTGCATGACCACCCGCGGCGTGCACAAGCGCAGCGTCTCGATGGTCACGAGCCGCATGATCGGCAGCTTCAGGAGCGATGCGCGCACCCGCTCCGAGTTCCTGACCTTCATCGGCATCTCGGGGGCGCGCGAGGTATAGCGCCCACCGGGTGCGCGCTCTGCGCGCCGCCTGGCCTCAGGCCGAGAGTGCCGCGTCGGCGCGCGCGGCGCGCTTGCGGTCCTGCTCCTTGAGGAAACGCTTGCGGATGCGGATCGAGGCGGGCGTCACCTCGACCAGCTCATCCTCGGCGATGAACTCGACCGCGTACTCGAGCGTCAGCGGGATCGGCGGTGTGAGCAGGATCGCGTCGTCCTTGCCGGCGGCGCGGATGTTGGTGAGCTTCTTGGTCTTGATCGGGTTCACGACCAGATCGTTGTCGCGGCTGTGGATGCCGATGATCATGCCCTCGTAGAGCTTCTCGCCGGGGCTCACGAACAGCCGCCCGCGCTCCTGCAGGTTGAAGAGCGCATAGGCCACCGCCTCGCCGTTCTCGTTGCTTACCAGCACGCCGTTGTGACGGTCGGGGATCTCGCCCTTGACCGCCGCGAAGCCGTCGAAAATGTGGCTCATGAGTCCCGTACCGCGGGTGAGGGTCAGGAACTCGCCCTGGAAGCCGATGAGCCCGCGCGCCGGCACGCGGTACTCGAGCCGCACGCGCCCCTGGCCGTCGACGCTCATGTCGGCAAGCTCCGCACGCCGGGTGCCGAGCGCCTCCATCACGGCTCCCTGGTGAGCCTCCTCGATGTCGACCGTCAAAGCCTCATAAGGCTCGTGCACCTCGCCGTCGACGAGCTTGGTGAGCACGTGCGGGCGCGACACCGCGAGCTCATAGCCCTCGCGGCGCATGTTCTCGATGAGGATGGTGAGATGCAGCTCGCCGCGCCCCGAGACGCGCAGCACGTCCGTCTCCTCGGTATCCTCGACCCGCAGCGCGACATTCGACTGCAGCTCGCGGTACAGCCGCTCGCGCAGCTGCCGGCTGGTGACGTACTTGCCTTCGCGCCCGGCGAGCGGGGAGCTGTTGACCTGGAAATTCATCTGCAGCGTCGGCTCGTCGATCGCGATCGGCGGCAGGCCCTCGGGGTGCTCGCGGTCGCACACCGTGAGTCCGATGTTGACCGCCTCGATGCCGGTCACGGCGACGATGTCGCCGGCGCTCGCTTCCTCGACCGGGAGGCGCTCGAGACCGGTGAAGGTGAGCACCTGGCCGATCCTGGCCTCGCCGCGGTCCTCATTGCCGTAGCGCAGGGCCACGCTCTCCCCGGGGCGCACCGCGCCGCGGCGGATGCGGCCGATGCCGATGCGGCCCACGTAGGAGTTGTAGTCGAGGGTCGAGATCTGCAGCTGCAGCGGCAGCTCCTCCTGCGCAGCCGGCGGCGGCACGTGCGTCAGGATCGCCTCGAACAGCGCCGACATGTCCGGGCGGCGCTCGGTGTAGTCGGTGCTCGCCCAGCCCTGGAGCGCGGAGGCGTAGATCACCGGGAAGTCGAGCTGCGCATCGTTGGCGCCGAGCTTGTCGAACAGATCGAAGGTCTGGTCGATCACCCAGGCCGGGCGCGCTCCGGGGCGGTCGATCTTGTTGACCACGACGATCGCCTTGAGGCCCTGCGCGAGCGCCTTGCGCGTGACGAAGCGGGTCTGCGGCATCGGCCCCTCGACCGCATCGACCAGCAGCAGCACCCCGTCCACCATCGAGAGCACCCGCTCGACCTCGCCGCCGAAGTCCGCATGTCCCGGGGTGTCGACGATGTTGATGCGCGTGCCGCCGTACTCGATGGCGCAGTTCTTGGCGAGGATCGTGATCCCGCGCTCGCGCTCGAGGTCGTTGGAATCCATGATGCGCTCGCCGAGCCGCTCATGCTCGGCGAAGGTCCCCGACTGCTTCAGCAGGCAGTCGACGAGCGTCGTCTTGCCGTGATCGACGTGCGCGATGATGGCGATGTTGCGGATCGGACGGTGCATTTGACGCGCCACGCGCATGGCGCGGCATCGAAAAAAGGGTGCGCAGGGTAGCAGAACGCCTAAACAGGCGCCGGTTTCAAACTTAACTGATTGATTTTATTAAATTAATCTACTCGCTGGGGATCCCGATGCGCAGCGCCACGATCGCGATCCGGATCTCGACGAAGAAGGCGATGTAGGCGACGGCGAGGCACAGCATCGCGGCGACGAACAAGAGCGCCACCGCCTTCGCGAGCTCGACGCCGAGGAAGGCATCGGCAAAGAGCGAGACCACGACCAGCGCCACGAGAAGAGCGGCGACCGCGCACATGGAGATCGCGGTGTTGATGTAGCGGGCACGCCGCTCGAGGACCCGCAGGTCGGCGAGCAGGACTTTGCGGCGCACCGGCTCCCTCTCGAGCTGTTGTTCCAGCACGCGTGCCCGATCGACCACCCGTGCCAGGCGGTTGGTGAGTACCCCGAGTGTGGCGGCGACACCGGTGAGCAGGAAGACCGGCGCGACCGACGACTGGACCACGTGCGCGATATCCATCGAACCCCCGGGAGGGAGAGGCGGCACGGAACCGCCGCGCTCTTCTATCACAAAACCGGCCGCGATTGCGGCGCTCCTCCTCGTTGTTGTACGATCGTTCAATAATGAACAGCAGTTCCGCAGCACGCCTCGAGGCCGCCGCGCCCGTCGACCTGAGCGCGCTCAGCCTCCCCGCCTGGATCTACCGGGACGCGGAGTTCTTCGAGCGCGAGAAGCAGGCCGTCTTCCGCAGCGCCTGGCACCTCGTCTGTCACGTGAGCGACATCCCGCGTCCCGGCGACTTCCAGACTCTCGAGTTCCTCGGCGAGTCGCTGGTGGTGCTGCGGGCCGAGGAGGGCGCGGTGCGCGCCTTTCACAACGTATGCCGGCACCGGGGAGCACGGCTGCTCGACGGCCCGCGCGGGCATTGCGGCCGGCGCATCACCTGCCCTTATCACGCCTGGACCTACGCCCTCGACGGGCGCCTCATCGGCTTGCCGCAGCGCGACAGCTTCTCAGGTCTCGATAGCGCGCAGCACGGCTTGCAGTCCCTCGAGCACGAGGTCTACATGGGCTTCGTCTTCGTGCGCCTGGCGGGCGGGCTGCCGAGCGTGCGCGAGATGGCGGCACCGTACGAGCGCGAGCTCGCCGCCTACCGCTTCGAGGAGCTCGTGCCAATGGGCCGCGCGGCGCTGCGGATACGCGCCGTGAACTGGAAGAACGTCGCCGACAACTACTCCGACGGCCTGCACATCAATGTGGCGCACCCGGGTCTCACACGGCTCTTTGGCCGGGGCTACGGCATCGAGGCGCGCTCCTGGATCGACAAGATGTGGGGCGTGCTGCGCGAGACGCCCTCGTCGAACTGGTCCGAGCGGCTCTACCAGCAGCTGCTGCCGCCGGTCGCGGGGCTGCCGCCGGAGCGGCAGCGTCTGTGGACCTATTTCAAGCTCTGGCCTAACGTCGCCCTCGACATCTATCCCGACCAGGTCGACTTCATGCAGTTCCTGCCGCTCTCGCCCACCGAGACGCTGATCCGCGAAATCGCTTACGCGCACCCGGACAGCCGCCGGGAGATGCGCGCCGCGCGTTACCTCAACTGGCGCATCAACCGTCGCGTGAGTCTCGAAGACAAGGCGCTCATCGAGCGCGTGCAGGCCGGCATGGCCTCGAGCAGCTATACCATGGGGCCGCTCAGCCGGGGCGAGGTGTGTCTGCGCAGCTTCGCGCAACGGATGCGCGCGCTGATTCCCGAGAGCCGGTTGCCGCACCCGCCGGCGCGGGGCTGGGGCCGTGGCTGAGCCGGGCAAGGCGAGCGGCGCGCGCTGCGATGCGCTGATCATCGGCGGCGGACACAACGGCCTCACCTGCGCCGCGTACCTCGCGGCGGCCGGGCTCCGGGTCACCGTGCTCGAGCGGCGCGCGCTGGTGGGCGGGGCCGCCGTCACCGAGGAGTTTCATCCCGGGTTCCGCAACTCGGTCGCCGCCTACACGGTCTCGCTGCTCAATCCCAAGGTCATTCGCGACCTCGAGCTCGCCCGCTACGGCCTGCGGATCGTCGAGCGGCGCGCCGCCAACTTCCTCCCGACCACGGACGGCCGTTATCTCCTGACCGGCGAAGGCCGTACCCAGGCCGAGGTGGCGCGCTTCTCGGCGCGCGACGCGGCGCGCATCCCCGAGTACGGCGAGCGGCTGGAGAGAATCGCCGACGTGCTGCGCGATCTGGTGCTCGTCACCCCGCCCAACGCCGTCGCCGGCAGCTGGCGCACGGCGCTGCCGGAGCTGGTGCGCGCCGCGCGGGTCGGCGGACGGCTGCGCGAGCTCGACATGAACCTGAGGCGGGAGCTCCTGTCGCTGTTCGCCATGTCGGCGGGCGACTATCTCGACCGCTGGTTCGAGAGCGACCCCATCAAGGCGGTGTTCGGCTTCGACGGGGTGGTCGGCAACTACGCGAGCCCCTACTCGGCGGGCTCGGCCTACGTGCTGCTGCACCACGTGTTCGGCGAGGTCAACGGCAAGAAGGGCGCGTGGGGCCACGCTGTCGGCGGCATGGGCGCCATCACGCAGGCGATGGCGCAGTCGGCCAGCGCGCGCGGCGCCCTGATCCGCACCAACACGGCAGTGCGCCAGGTGCTGGTGGAGGGCGGGCGCGCGGTGGGCGTGGTCACCGAGGCGGGCGACCAGCTGCGCGCGGCGGCCGTGATCTCGAACCTGAATCCCAAGCTCCTCTATCTCGAGATGTTCGAGCCGGGTGCGCTGCCGAGCGAGTTCCGCGAGCGCATCGGCTGGTACCGCTGCGGCTCGGGAACCTTTCGCATGAACGTGGCGCTCGCCGAGCTCCCCGATTTCACCTGTCTGCCCGGCAGGCAGGTCGCCGACCATCACACCGCCGGCATCATCATCGCCCCGACGCTCGCCTACATGGAACGCGCCTATTTCGATGCGCGCGCGCATGGCTGGTCGCGCGCGCCGATCGTCGAGCTCGTCATCCCTTCGACGCTCGATGACAGCCTCGCCCCAAAGGGTCAGCACGTGGCGAGCCTTTTCTGTCAACATGTGGCGCCGCAGCTGCCGGACGGCGCTTCCTGGGACGCGCACCGCGAGACGGTCGCTGACCTCATGATCGATACCGTGAATGCCCATGCCCCGAACTTCAAGGCCGCGGTGCTCGGACGCCAGATCATGAGCCCGCTCGATCTGGAGCGGACCTTCGGCCTCACGGGCGGCGACATCTCGCACGGAGTAATGAGCCTCGATCAGCTGTTCTCGGCGCGCCCCATGCTGGGCTACGGCAACTACCGCGGACCCCTCGCCGGGCTCTACATGTGCAGCGCCGGCACCCATCCGGGCAGCGGCGTCACCGGCGCGCCCGGCCACAACGCGGCACGCGAGATCCTCGCCGACTTCCGTCGCGGACGGCTGCGGCGCGTCAAGTGAAGGGGCCGCGCACGCGCGTCGCTCCGGCGCCGTCGAACCTCAGCGAGCCACGCCGCCCGCGCTTCCGGCGCCAGCTGCCGGAGCAACGGCGTGCGGCGCTCGTCGCGGCCACCATCGAGTGCCTGAAGCGCTACGGCCACGAGGGTCTCTCGATCCGCACCATCAGCGCCCAGGCCGGTGTCTCGGTCGGGCTCATCAATCACCACTTTCCCAACAAGGACGAGCTGGTCGCTGCGGCCTTCAGTCATTTCAACCGCGAGCTGGTGGACACCCTCAGGTCGGCGGCGGCGCGTGCGGGCACTCCGGCGGCAAGGCTGCGGGCATTCCTCGAAGCCTCCTTCTCGCCGCCGAATCTGGATGCCGACGTGCTCACGGTGTGGGTGGTGTTCTGGGGCATGTACCGGCATTCGCGGCCGATCCAGCGCGTACAGCGCGAGACCTACACCGACTACCTGCGCCTGGTCCGCGGGCTGCTGGCCGACCTGCTCGGCAAGGGGGCCGAGGGTGGCAGGGGTCGAGCTAAGGGCGGCGGCGTGAACCTGCGGCTCGCCGCCATCGGCTTGACGGCGCTGCTCGACGGCCTGTGGCTCGAGTGGTGCCTCGAGCCGGGCAAGTTCAGGCCACGTGAGGCCGTGGCGCTGTGCGAGGGTTGGGTGGAGGCTCTCTGCCGGCGCCCCGGCGGCTGGAATTCAGGTTAAGCACCCCCACATCCCCAGGCAGTGGCCACCCCGGCTCATCCACCGCGCGCTGCCCGCCTCGCTGCCGGGATTACGGCTCCCGAGAGCCTGACCCTGCGCAGCTTCTTCGGGGTGTTCCGCTACAGCCGCCGCGCCCTCGAGCTGGTCTGGAGCACGAGTCAGGCCCTCACGCTCGCGCTCGCCGCCCTGACACTGGTCGCGGGTGTGCTGCCGGCATCGGTGGCCTACGTCGGCTCGCTCATCGTCGACGCGGTCGTGAGCGCCATGCGTTCCGGCGGCGCGGCGGCGCGCGTGGTGGAGCTGGTCGTGCTCGAAGGCGCCCTGGTCGCCGCCATCGCCGCCGCGCAGCGGGGACTCACGCTGTGCCAGTCGCTGCTGCGCGCGCAGTTGGGTCAGCGCGTCAACGTGATGATCCTCGAGAAGGCGCTCACCCTCGAGCTCGCCCACTTCGAGGACTCGGAGTTCTACGACAAGCTGACGCGCGCGCGGCGCGAGGCGTCGACGCGGCCGCTGAGCCTGGTTACGCGCACCTTTGGGCTGGTGCAGAACGGCATCTCGCTGGCGAGCTATGCGGTGCTGCTGGCGCATTTCTCGCCGTGGGCGGTCGCGGTGCTGCTGCTCGCCGGCGTCCCGGCCTTCATCGCCGAGGTCAAATTCTCCGGCGACGCCTTTCGGCTCTTCCGCTGGCGCTCACCCGAGTCGCGCATGCAGATGTACCTCGAAACCGTGATCGCGCGCGAGGACCACGCCAAGGAGGTGAAGCTCTTTGGCCTGGGTCCGCGCCTGCTCGAGCGCTACCGCGACATCTTCCGGCGGCTCTACGGGGAGGACCGCGCGCTCGCGGTACGGCGCGATGCGTGGGGGTTCGCGCTCGGTCTCATCGCCACCTCCGCGCTCTATGGCGCCTACGCCTGGATCGCGGTGAGCACCGTGCGCCAGCTGATCACGCTCGGCCAGATGACCATGTATCTGGCGCTCTTTCGCCAGGGCCAGTCGGCGGTGACGGCGATGCTCTCGGCGATCGGCGGCATGTACGAGGACAATCTCTATCTCTCGACGCTGTATGAGTATCTGGAGACGCCGGTGCCCGCGCCCACCGGCGCCGCGCCCCGCGGTCCCGATCCCGAGGACGGTATCCGCTTCGAGGACGTGAGCTTCACCTATCCCGGAGCAGAAGCACCGGCCCTCGAGCACGTCACGCTGCACCTCGAGCCCGGCGCGAGCCTCGCGCTGGTCGGCGAGAACGGCTCGGGCAAGACCACGCTCATCAAGCTTCTGACGCGGCTGTACGCGCCGACCGCCGGGCGCATCCTCCTCGACGGCCGCGATCTCGCCGACTGGGACGAGGCAGCGCTGCGCGAGCGCATCGGCGTCATCTTCCAGGACTTCGCCCGCTACCAGATGCTGGTGGGCGAGAACGTCGGCGCCGGCGATGAGCGCTACTTCGAGGACGAGTCGCGCTGGCGCGCCGCGGCCGACAAGGGCCGGGCGAGCGACTTCATTGCGACGCTCCCGGCCGGCTATCACACCCAGCTCGGCAAGTGGTTCCGCGACGGGCGCGAGCTTTCCGGCGGCCAGTGGCAGAAGATCGCGCTGTCGCGCGCTTTCATGCGCACGCGCGCCGACATCCTGGTGCTCGACGAGCCGACCGCGGCCATGGACGCGCAGGCGGAGGCCGAGGTGTTCGAGCACTTCCGCCAGCTCGCACACGACCGCATCACCATTCTCATCTCGCATCGCTTCTCGACGGTGCGCATGGCCGATCAGATCGCGGTGCTCGAGGACGGCTCGATCGTCGAGCGCGGCACGCATGAGGAGCTCATGCTTCGCAACGGCCGCTATGCGCACCTCTTCACGCTGCAGGCGCGGGGCTACCGCTGAGGCGGCGGCGCTGAGCCGTTAGCACGACGCGTCGCGGCCCTCAGCCCGGCGTGAGCACCACGACCGCAAGCGGCGGGAGCCGCAGGTGGAGCGAGAACGGGTGTCCGTGGGCGGGATTCTGCGAGGCATCGAGGGAACCCAGGTTCCCCTGGCCGCTGCCGCCATAGTCGGCGGCGTCGCTGTTGAGGCGCTCGACCCAGCGCCCGCCGTGCGGCACGCCGATCTGGTAACGCTCGCGCGGCACCGGCGTGAAGTTGCAGGCGACGAGCGCGACGCCGCCAGAGCGGTCACGGCGCAGGAACGAGATCACACTCACGTCGGCGTCGTCGCAGTCGACCCAGCTGAATCCGGCGTCGCTGAAGTCGAGCTCGTAGAGGGCGGGTGTACCGCGGTACAGGCGGTTGAGATCGCGCACCCAGCGCTGCACTCCCGCGTGCAGCGGATATTGCAGCACGTGCCACTCGAGGCTCTCCTCGTGCTGCCACTCGCGCTTCTGCCCGAACTCCCCGCCCATGAACAGCAGCTTCTTCCCCGGATGCGTCCACATGTAGCCGAACAGCAGCCGCAGGCTCGCGAACTGCTGCCACTCGTCGCCGGGCATCCTGCCGATGAGCGAGCCCTTGCCGTGCACCACCTCGTCGTGCGAGAGCGGCAGCACGAAATTCTCGGTGAAGGCGTACCAGAGGCTGAAGGTGAGTCGGCTGTGGTGGTACTTGCGGTGCACCGGATCCTGCTGGAAGTACTTGAGCGTGTCGTGCATCCAGCCCATGTTCCACTTGAGGCCGAACCCCAGGCCCCCGAGGTAGGTCGGGCGCGAGACCATCGGCCAGGCGGTCGATTCCTCGGCGATCGTCTGCGTCTCGGGATGATCGCGGTACACGGCGAGGTTGAGCTGCCGCAGGAACTCGACCGCATCGAGGTTCTCGTGCCCGCCGAAGCGGTTGGGGATCCACTCGCCGGCGCGCCGCCCGTAGTCGAGATAGAGCATCGAGGCGACCGCGTCCACCCGCAGCGCGTCGATGTGATACCTCTCGAGCCAGAAGAGCGCGCTGCTCGCGAGGAAGTTGCGCACCTCGGCGCGCCCGTAGTTGAAGATCGAGCTGTTCCACTCCGGGTGAAAGCCCTGGCGCGGGTCGGCGTGCTCGTAGAGGTGCGTGCCGTCGAAGCGTGCCAGCCCGTGCTCGTCGGTGGGAAAATGTGACGGCACCCAGTCGAGCACCACGCCGATGCCGCGCTGGTGCAGGTAGTCGACCAGGTACATGAAGTCCTGCGGCGTGCCGTAGCGCGCGCTCGGAGCGAAGAAGCCGGTCACCTGGTAGCCCCACGAGCCGTAGAACGGATGCTCCATCACCGGCAGCAGCTCGACGTGCGTGAAGCCGAGCTCGCCGCAATAATCCGCGAGCGCTGCGGCAAGCTCGCGGTAGCCGAGCGAGCGGTTGCCCTGCTCGGGAACGCGCCGCCAGGATCCCAGGTGCAGCTCGTAGATCGACCAGGGAGCGCCGAGCGTGTTGGCGCGTGCGCGCGTGCGCATCCATTCCTCGTCGCGCCACTCGTAACCGAGATCCCACACGACGGAGGCGGTGCGCGGCGGGATTTCGCTGCGGAAGGCGTAAGGGTCGGCCTTGTCGGTCGCCGTGTGCCCGTCGCCTCCGACCACGCGGTACTTGTAGAGCGCTCCCGCGCCGATTCCCTCCACGGTCCCTTCCCAGATGCCGGAGGAGTCGTAGCGCGCCTGCAGCGGATGCCGGCCGCGCTGCCAGCCGTTGAAGTCTCCCACCACCGAGACCGCGGACGCATTCGGCGCCCAGACGGCGAAGTGGGTGGCGAGCGCGGCGTCGGCGGGAGCCGGGTGCGCGCCGAGGCGCTCATAGGCGCGGAAGTAGGTGCCTTCGCGGAAGTGATAGATGTCGTGTTCGGTGAGGAACATTGCGCCGAGAGTTTACACGCCCAATCGATCGACTAAGGCACTCGCCGACGGCCCGAGCTGCCGACAAACACCAGATGACCATCGGCGCCCGGGCGGCCCGCGCGCGCGGCCGCCTCGAGCACGCGACGCGCCCGCTCGCCCGCGGCCTGAGCCTCGGTAGCGGCACCGATCGCCTCGACCGGAGCGGCGAGCAGGTAACCCTGCACGCCGAGCGGCCCGCACTGCGCGAGGAACTCGAGCTGCGCCGCGCGCTCCACGCCCTCGGCGACCACCTGCAGCCCGAGCCCATGACAGAGCGCCACGATCGAGCGCACGATCGCCGCCGAGCGCGGATTGGTGTCGACGCCGGCCACCAGCTGGCGGTCGAGCTTGACGCGCGTGATCGGCAGCTGCTCGAGCGAGGTGAGCGAGGAGTAGCCCATGCCGAAGTCATCGAGCGCGATCGATACCCCGAGGGCGCGCAGCTGATGGAGCGATTCGATCGTGGCGCTGCCGGTCTGCACCACGGTCTCGGTGATCTCGAGCTCGAGGGCGCTCGGCGGCAGCCCGGTCGCTTCCAGCGTGCGGGCGACCTGCTCGATGAAGTCGCTTTCGAAGAACTGCGCCGGTGAGACGTTCACCGCGACGCTGGCGCGCTGCCAGCCCTGGGCGCGCCAGCCGGCCGCGGTGGCTGCTGCGGAGCGCAGTACCCAGCCGGTGAGCTCATGGATGAGACCGGATTTCTCGGCGACCGGAATGAACTCGGTGGCGGTCGCGATCCGTCCGTCGGGCCGCCGCCAGCGCAGCAGGGCCTCGAGCCCCGTGGTCTCGAAGCCGTGCAGCGTCACGATCGGCTGGAACAGCAGCAGCAGCTCCCCGCCCTCGACGGCGCGCCGCAGGGACTGCTCGAGCCGGAAGCGCTGGGCGGCGGCGTCGTAGAGCTCGGGGCTGTACAACGCGAAGCGGTTGCGCCCGAGCTCCTTGGCGCGGAACAGGGCCACGTCGGCGGCCCGCAGCAGGCCCTCGGCATCCGCGGCGTGATCGGGATAGAGGCTGGCGCCCACGCTCGCGCTGGTGGTGAGCAGCCGTCCGTCGACGGTCAGGGGCTGTTGCAGCATGCTGACGATACGGTTGGCGCAGGCGGCCACCTCATCGGCCGACCCCACTTCCTCGAGCAGCACGGTGAACTCATCGCCCCCGAGCCGCGCGAGCAGGCCGGCATCGCCGATGGCGGCGTGCAGGCGGTCGGCGATGTGCTGCAGCACACGGTCGCCGAAGCTGTGCCCGAGCGTGTCGTTGATCGATTTGAAGTTGTCGACGTCGACGAACAGCAGCGCGAGCTGCGCCCGCGTGCCGGCGCGCGACAGCGCCGCGCCGAGCCGAGCTGACAAGTGCCGCCGATTGGGCAGCTGGGTGAGCGGGTCGTGATGCGCCAGATGGTGCAGCGCCCGGGTGCGCTCGTCGACGTGCCGCTCGAGCTCGGCCTGGTGTGCGCGCAGCTCGCCCTCGGCACGCGCGATCCGGTCCGCCATGGTGTTGAAGGACTCCGCGAGCTCGTCGATCTCGGCCGAGCCGCCGCGCGGGGCGCGCGCACTGCGATCGCCCGCCGCGAGCAGGCGCGTCGCGGCCGTGAGCCGCCGCACCGGCAGACTGATGCTGAGCGTCAGCAGCACCGACACGAGCAGCAGCAGCCCGAGCACCACAGCCCCCGAATACGCCAGCGTGCGCTCGGCGACCTCGGCGGCGGCCGCGGCGTGCTGCGCCGCCTGATACAGGCCGGCGCGTGCCGGCTTCTGCAGCAGCTCCTGGACGCTGGCGGTGAGCGCGGCGCTCTCCTCGAGGAGCTTGTGCCACTCGCCGCCGCTCGCCTCGTCGTGGCGCGCGATGGCCTGGCGCAGCCGTACCGCCTCGGCAAAATCGTCGCGCACCAGCGTGACCCAGGCGCGCCCCGGGGAGACCTCGAGCTCCGCGGCGTGCGCGTCGAGCACGGCGCTGAAGTCGCGCTCGCGCCGCTCGATCGCGGCCGAGTCCTGGTTGCCGCGGATGCCGTCGATAGCGGTCTGCAGCTCGGCGAGCGACCGCCGCGCGAGCACCTGGGTGCCGTTGATGGCAAGCCCGGCGCCGCCTGCGGTGGCGATACGCTGATAGACGTCCTCGAGCGCAACACGGCGCTCCTCGACCCATTGGGCACGCTGCGCCGCGCGGCTCGCGAACGAGCGCCCCGCGGCGATGTGGCGGCTGAGCTGCGCGCGCAGCTCGAGCGCCGCGCGGGTGACGGGCGGCGCGGGGGTGGCGTCGAAGTAGCTGCCGAGCGCGTCCTCGAGCGCGGCACCCGCGGTGGTGATGGCGGCGAAGTCGGTGCCGTTCTGCGCCCGCACGTACTCGCCCACCGCGCGGTCGCAGTCGACCAGGCGCGCCAGCACCGTGCTCGCACGGCTGGCGAGCGGCTCGTGCTCGTTCTGCATGCTGCGCACCGCCTGCAGTGCCTCGCGCGCGGTGCGGGTCGCGAGGATCTCGCCCGCCACCAGCACCGCGGCCACCGCCGCGAGCCCGAGCGCGAGGCGCGCACCGACGCCGAGTCGCGGCGCGCGCGGCAGCCAGGCGCGGCGGCGCGACGCCGGGCTCGGCGTGGCAGTACCGGCAGCTTCAGGGCTGGCTGGGCGCATGCAACATAAGCCGTTGAGGGACGGAAGCTTCTTTGTCCTATACTAGCGTGAACGATGAAGGGCAGCCGCGACGCATGACCGAACAACTCGCCGACACGTTCGATGCGGCTTTCTCCAAAGCCGTGGATCTCGGCAACCGCATTGCCGACAAGGACAAGGATGCGGATCTGTGGGATATCGCCGACGGCTTGCTGGCCGGCGCCCTGCAGTATTGGCTGTACTCGCGTCAGCCATGCGGCGATCCGCGTTGCCAGGACTGCCTGCCGATCAGCACCGCGCAGGGGCGCATGGCGGAGCTGAAGCGCCTCATCGAGCAGCTCGCCTCGGAGAGCGAGTACTTCCACACGCCGACCGACGCGAACGCCGGACGCGCGTAGCGATCCCGAAGCGCAGCCGGCAAAAACCGCGCTGTTAGCCGGCGGCGCGCGCCGGCAGGGCAGCTCCCGTGACTTCCTCCAGCGCCTGCTCGAACAGGTGACAGCCCTCCTTCAGCAGGGCGTCGGAAATCGTCAGCGGTGTTAGAAAGCGGATCACGTTGGAGTAGATGCCGCAGGAGAGAATGATGAGCCCGCGGCGGCCGGCAGCCTGCACCAGCGCCCTGGTGAGCTCGGCATCCGGATGGTCGGCGCGCATGTTCTTCACCAGCTCGAGCGCCACCATCGCGCCGAGGTGGCGCACCTCGCCCACGCAGGGGTAGCGCACCTGCAGGCCCTTCAGGCGCGAGCTCAGGAAGCGCCCGATCTCCTGTGAGCGCTGCAGCAGCTGCTCCTCGCGCATCACCTCGAGCACCGCGAGCCCGGCCGCGCAGGCGAGCGGTGAGCCGGCGAAAGTGCCGCCGAGCCCGCCCGGGCCGGGAGCGTCCATGATCTCGGCCTTGCCGGTCACCGCCGAGAGCGGCACGCCGCCCGCGACGCTCTTGGCGATGGTGATCAGGTCGGGCTCGACTCCCGAGTGCTCGATTGCGAACATGCGGCCGGTACGCCCGAAGCCCGACTGGATCTCATCCGCGATCAGGACGATTCCGTGCGTGTCGCAGACGCTGCGCAGCCGCCGCAGCAGCTCCGGGGGGGCGGCGTAAAACCCGCCTTCACCCAACACCGGCTCGATGATGATCGCGGCGACGCGCGCCGGATCGACGTCCGCCTTGAAGAGCTGATCGAGGGCGCTGAGCGCGTCCTCGACGCTGATGCCGTGATAGGGCATGGGGAACGGCAGGTGGTAGATCTCCGGCAGCATCGGCCCGAAGCCGGCCTTGTAGGGCTGCACCTTGCCGGTCAAGCCGATGCAGGCGAGCGTGCGGCCGTGGAAGCCGCCCGAGAAGCTGATGATCGCCGAGCGCCTGGTGTGAAAGCGCGCGATCTTGATGGCGTTCTCGACCGCCTCGGCGCCGGTGGTGAGGAAGATGGTCTTCTTCGGCCCGGCGCCCGGCGCCAGCGCGTTCAGCGCCTCGGCGAGCGCTACGTAGCTCTCGGTGGGCGTCACCTGGAAGCAGGTGTGCGTGAGTTTGGCGAGCTGCGCCGCGATCGCGGCGCTCACCCTGGGGTGCACGTGACCGGTGTTGAGCACCGAGATGCCGCTCGCGAAGTCGATGTAACGGCGGCCCTCGACATCCCAGAGCTCGGCGTTGGCGGCACGCTCGGCATATACCGCGAGCGAGTTGCTGACACCGCGCGGTACAGCCTGCTGGCGGCGCGCGTGAAGTTCGGCGTTGGTGGTCACGGGGGTTCCTCGAGGTTGAGAAGCTTCAGCCGCCCGCAGCGAGCACCGCGGCACGGTGGATCGCCGCGCGGATGCGCTGATAGGTGCCGCAGCGGCAGACGTTGCCGGCCATCGCTACGTCGATCTCGACATCGCTCGGCTGCGGGTTGCGTGCCAGCAGTGCCGCCGCCGACATGATCTGGCCGGACTGGCAGTAGCCGCACTGGGGAACGTCGAGCTCGATCCAGGCGCGCTGCAGCGGGTGGCTGCGGCCGGTCGACAGGCCTTCGATGGTCGTGACCTTGCGCGCGCCGACCGCGCTCACCGGAGTGACGCACGAGCGCACCGGCTCGCCGGCGACGTGCACGGTGCACGCGCCGCAGAGCGCCGCGCCGCAGCCGTACTTGGTGCCGGTGAGGCCGAGCATGTCGCGCAGCACCCACAACAGCGGCATGTCGGGATCGACGTCGACGCTAACGTCCTTGTCGTTGACGCTGAGGGCGATCATGGGGGCTCGTACTATACCCTGATCGCATGCGAGGGCAGGAAAGACCCTCTAGAATGTCGGCACCTTGACCGCTACTGCATCCAACGCCGCCGGCGAGGCGATCAACACCGAGGTCGTCATCATCGGCGCCGGCCCCTGCGGCCTGTTCCAGGTGTTCGAGCTGGGGCTGCTCGGCATCAGCGCCCACGTGCTCGATTCGCTGCAGCATCCCGGCGGGCAATGCGCCGAGCTCTATCCCGACAAGCCGATCTACGACATTCCCGCGCTGCCGGTGTGCGGCGCGCAGGAGCTCATCGACCGGCTGCTCGAGCAGATCAAGCCCTTCAAGGCGCCGCTGCACCTCGGGCACGAGGTGACGGAATTCGTGCGCGCCGGGAACGGCCGCTTCCACATCGGCACCGCGGGCGGCGCGCGCTTCGATGCCGGGGCGGTGGTGATCGCCGCGGGGCTCGGCTCGTTTCAGCCGCGCCGCCTGGGGCTCGAGGGCGCGGAGCCTTTCGAGGGCAGCGCCATCCACTACCGCATCAGGAACGCCGCCGCGCTCGCGGGCCAGCGCCTGGTAATTTTCGGTGGCGGCGATTCGGCGCTCGACTGGACGCTCGAGCTCGCCCCCAAGGCGGCGAGCCTCGACCTGGTGCATCGCCGCGCGCAGTTCCGCGCCGCCCCCGCCTCGGTGGCGCGCATGCGCGAGCTGGTCGCCGCCGGCCGCATGCGCCTGTTCGAGGCGCTGCCGCACTCGCTGCTCACCGAGGGCGGCGCGCTGCGCGGAGTCAACATCCGCGCCCCGGACGGAGCGGTACAGTCGCTCGCGGCGGACCAGCTGCTGGTGTTCTTCGGGCTGCATCCCAAGCTCGGACCGATCGCCGACTGGGGGCTGGCGCTCGAGAAGAAGGCCCTCAAGGTCGACCCGGAGAAGTTCCAGACGAGCCTGCCGGGCGTGTTTGCGGTCGGAGACATCAACACCTACCCGGGGAAGAAGAAACTCATCCTGTCCGGTTTCCATGAGGCGGCGCTGGCCGCGTTTGCGATCCAGCACCACCTGTATCCGCAGAAGAAGCAGTTCCTGCAATACACCACCACGAGCCCGGTGATGCACCAGCGTCTCGGAGTACCGGACTAAGGGTCGAGGAGGGCGATGGACCACCGTCTCGCGGATCTGCTGCAGCTGCTCGAGCTCGAGCCGCTGGAGGTGAATCTGTTCCGCGGCGAGAGCCGCGATATCGGCGCGCCGCAGGTGTTCGGCGGGCAGGTGCTCGGCCAGGCGCTCACCGCCGCGGCCGCCACCGTCGAGGCGAGGGTGGTGCACTCGCTGCATGCGTACTTTCTCAGGCGCGGCGACATCAATGCGCCGATCGTCTACCAGGTCGACCGCAGTCTCGACGGCCACAGCTTCAGCAACCGCCGGGTGATTGCGATCCAGCACGGCGAGCAGATCTTCAACATGACCACGTCGTTCCAGGTGACCGAGGGCGGCTTCGATCATCAGATCGACATGCCGCAGGTGCCGCCGCCCGAGAGCCTGCCGGACCCGGCGCCGGCGCCGGAGCTGCTCGAGAAGCTGCCCGACAAGGTGCGGCGCTTCTTCTCGCAGCAGCGTCCGTTCGAGTTCCGCCTGGTGCAGCCGCTCGATTACCTGCAGCCGCGTCCGGCGCCGCCGGTGCGGCAGATCTGGGTGCGCGCCGTCGGCAGGCTCGGCGATGACGAGATGCTGCACCGGCGGCTGCTGGCGTACGTGTCGGACTTCTTCCTGCTCGACACCGCGACGCTCCCGCACGGCACCTCGTTCCTCAAGCCCTCCCTGATCATGGCGACGATCGATCACGCCATGTGGTTCCACCGCCCGCTGCGGGTTGATGACTGGCTGCTGTGCGCGATGGAGAGTCCCAGCGCCTCGGGCGCCCGCGGCTTCGCGCGCGCGAGCATCTTCGCGCGCGACGGTCGCCTGGTGGCGAGCGCCGCCCAGGAAGGCCTCATCCGCCAGAGATAGGACGGCAACCGGCTCAGTGCGCGGCGCGGGCCGCGAGCGCGTCGATATCCTTCAGCAGCAGCGGATTGAAGCGCGCCGGAGCTTCCAGCATGAGGAAGTGGCCGCTGTGGGGCAGCACGTCGAGCGTGAAAGCGGGGAGGGATTTGCGGATGCGCCCGGCGTCGGTCGGCGCGAGATCGGAGTTGATGGCGTACACCGGGACGTGCACGGAGGGCAGCACGCTCGCGAGGTCGAACGCCAGCAGCTTCTCGAGCGTCGGCACCGCCACCTTGGGCGAGCGCAGCGACATGTCGTAGGCGACTTTCTGCACCAGCAGAGGATCGGCCCCCTTCTCGAACAGCTGCTCGGTCACGAACGCGCGCGTCGTGCCGACGAAGTCGGCGCGAAAGGGCGCGACCTTGGCCTCGATCTCGCCGGCGCTCAGCGGCGGCATGCCGACCGAGCGCAGCGCATCGACCGCGATGACGCCGATGACGCGGGCGCCGATGCGCGGCACGGCCGCGAGCGCCACGTCGGCGCCCAGCGAGTGTCCGACCAGAACCAGGCGCGCGTTCGGGATCTGGCGCGTGATGGTCGCGACGTCGGCGGCGTAGCTCGCGATCGACCAGTCGGTGCGATTGGCGCCCGAGGCGCCGTGGCCGGCCAGATCGAGCGCGACCACGGTGTAGTGGCTCTGCAGGGTATCGAACTGCTTGTGCCAGTAATCGGCGTTCTCGCACCAGCCGTGCACCAGGATCACCGCCGGCTCGCCCCGGCCGAACACGCGATACTCGAGATGCACGAGATCATCCGACATCACGATGCGCGGGCCCTCGTCGGCGGGCAAGGCAGCGGGGGCCGCCGCCGGCGCCGCGGGCTTGCCGCCCTGACTGCAGGCGGCGAGTCCGAGAGCGGCGAGCAACAGCAACCGCGCGCCAGGTGCCATCCGCATCTCCTTCATCCGCTCCTGAGGACCTTGCCGGGATTCATGATGCCGTTGGGATCGAGCGCGCGCTTCACGGCGTGCATGAGGGCGAGCTCGGTCGGCGAGGCATAACGCTCGAGCTCGGCAACTTTCAGCCGCCCGATGCCGTGCTCGGCGCTGAAGCTGCCGCCGAGGGCGGCCGCCAGGTCGTGCAGCGCACGGCGCACCTCCGCGGTGCGCTCGAGCAGCGCCGCGCCGTCCGCGCGCCGCCCCTGAAGATTGAAGTGGAGGTTGCCGTCGCCGACGTGGCCGTAGGCGATGAGGCGCGCCGCCGGCACATGGGCGGCGACCCAGGCGGCGCCGCGCTCGACGAACTCGGGCAGCGCGCTCACCGGCACCGAGATGTCGTGCTTGAGCCCCGGGCCCTCATGGCGCTGAGCCTCGGGGATCGTCTCGCGGATTTTCCAGAGCGCCGCGCGCTCGCGCTCGCTGCGGGTCAGCACGGCGTCCTGCACCAGGCCCGCCTCGCAGGCCGCGGCGAGCGCCTCGGTGAGGACTTGCTCGAGCGGCTCCCCGGCGCGCGCCGAGCTGAGCTCGCACAACACATACCAGGGATGCGGTGCGCCGAGCGGGTCGGTCACGCCCGGGATGTGTGCAGTGGTGAGCTCGATGCCGATGCGCGGGATCAGCTCGAAGGAGCTCACCGAGTCGCCGCTCGCCGCCCGCAGCCGCGCGAGCAGCGTCACGGCAGCGCGCGGATCGGTGACCGCGGCGAGTGCGGTGGCGGTGCTCCGCAGGCGCGGAAACAGCTTGAGGCTCGCGGCGGTGATCACACCGAGCGTGCCCTCGGCGCCGAGGAAGAGTCCACGGATGTCGTAGCCGGTGTTGTCCTTGCGCAGCGACGTGAGGCCCGGGAGCACCCGGCCGTCGGCCAGCACCACCTCGAGCCCGAGGACCAGATCGCGCATCATGCCGTAGCGCAGGACGTGGACGCCGCCGGCGTTGGTGGAAAGATTGCCGCCGATCTGACAGCTGCCTTCGGAGCCGAGGCTGAGGGGGAAATGCCGCTCGGCCGCGGCCGCGGCCTGCTGCACCTCGACGAGCAGGCAGCCGGCCTCGGCGATCAGCGAGTAGTTCTCGGGGTCGACGCTGCGTACGCGATTCAGGCGCGCGAGCGACAGCACCAGCTGCTTACCCGTCTCATCGGGGGCGGCCCCGCCGCAGTAGCCGGTGTTGCCGCCGTGCGGCACCACGCCGACGCGCGCGGCATTGCAGGCGGCCAGAATCCGCGCGACCTCAGCGACCGAGCGCGGCAGCGCCACGGCGAGCGCGTGGCCCTGATAGAGACGGCGATGATCGCTCTCGAAAGGCGCGCAGGCATCGCCGGTGAGCAGATCACCGGCGCCGACAATCCCGCGCAGCGTCCCGAGAAGGTCCACCGCTCGAGGATAGCAGCGTCAGTTCGCGGGGCCGAGCGAGCGCAGCGCCGCGATGCGCTCAGCGAGCGGCGGATGGCTCATGAACAGACGCTTCAACCCGCCGCCGATGTCGCCACCGGCGATACCAAAGGCAGCCAGCTGCTGGGTCGGCAGCGGCTCGTGCACGCGCTTCAGCTCCTCGAGGGCGCCGATCATGTTCGCAGTCCCGGCGAGCTGCGCGCCACCCCGGTCGGCACGGAACTCGCGCCAGCGCGAGAACCACATGACGATGATCGTGGCGAGCACGCTCAGGAGCAGCTGCGTCACCATCACCGTGACGAAGTAGGCGATACCGCGTCCGTCCTCGGAGCGAAACACGGCGCGATCGACGATGTTGCCGATGACGCGCGACAGGAAGATGACGAAGGTGTTGACCACGCCCTGGATCAGCGTGAGGGTCACCATGTCGCCGTTGGCGACGTGGGTCATCTCGTGGCCGAGCACCGCGGTGATCTCCTCGCGGTTCATCCGCTGCAGGAGTCCGGTGCTGACGGCAACCAGGGCGGCGTTGCGGTTGGCGCCGGTCGCGAAGGCGTTGGGCTCCGGGGAGTCAAAGATGCCGACTTCCGGCATGCCGACGCCAACCCGCTGGGCGTGCTGCTGCACGACCGAGACCAGCCACTGCTCGGTCGGACCGTCCGTGGGCGCGATGACCCGCACGCCCATCGAGCGCTTCGCCATCCACTTGGACATCGCGAGTGAGATGAACGAGCCACCGAAACCGATGAAGGCCGCGAACACCAGCAGGCCCGACATGCTGCCGCCGTGCACGGCGAGCCAGGTATCGAGGCCGATGAGGTGCGCGACCACCGACAGCACCAGCAGCACTGCCAGGTTGGTCAGGAGGAACAGCAGGATGCGTTTCATGGCGGGACTGTACCGTTACCCTTCGTTGCTCGCCAGCCTTGGGGCAGGGAGTAGTTTTTCAAGGCCGCCAGCGGGCCACGGCCGGCTTCAGGAGATCGCGACTCCCAACGCCCGACCGACCAGGAAGCTCAAAGTTCCCGCGCCGCCGCCGATCAGCACCATGCGCAGCGCGCTGCGCAGCGCGTCGCGCCCGGTGAAGAGCGACAGACTGAGCCCCACGGCAAACAGCGCCACCCCGGTCGCGGCCGCGGATGCGGCCACCGCCTGAATTCCCCCCATGCGCGCGAGGAACGGAACGAGCGGCACCAGCGCGCCGGCGGCGAACGTCACGAACGAGGCCGCCGCCGCGCGCCACGGGGAGCCGAGATCATCGGGGTTGAGACCCAGCTCCTCGCGCGCGAGCACATCGAGCGCCTGGTCGGGGTGCGCGAGCAGCGCCCGGCTCACGGCGCGCGCCTGCCCGAGCTCCACGCCGCGCGCCTGGTAGATGAGCGCGAGCTCCTCGGCTTCCTCTTGCGGATACTCCTTGAGCTCCTCGCGCTCGAGCGCGATCTGGTACTCGTACATCTCGCGCTGCGAGCGCACCGACACGTACTCACCGGCCGCCATGGAGAGCGCGCCGGCCAGGAGGCCCGCCGCGCCCGACATGAGCACGTAGCCGCGCGCTACACCGGCGCCGGCCACTCCCAGCACCAGGCTGAGGTTCGACACCAGTCCGTCGTTCACGCCGAAGACCGCTGCGCGCAGGCTGCCGCCGAGAGTGCTGCGGTGGCGCGCCCCGACTTCCGCGAGCGAGGTCGGCATGGCATGTCCGGCCATGCTGCCGGCGGGCGCGCTGTAGATCGAGAGGCCGCGGAGCTTCATCGCCGCCAGCACCGGGCGGAGCGATGCCGGATCGAAGCTCTGCAGCAGCCGCGCGACGATGCGGGCGCGCACCGAGGGGGTGAATACGCGTTGCGGCAGGGTGGCGCCGCCGCGGGTGGCGGCCTGTTCCCAGCGGGTGGCCTGTTCCTCGGCCGCAGCGGCCAGCTGCTCGAACAGCCGGCGCTTGTGCGCGTCAGCTTCGGCGGCCGCTACCCGCCGGTACAGCCAGGCGGATTCCTTCTCGTGATACCAACTATCGACGCCGGGACCAGTCAATACTCGTCCTGCTCTTCGTCGCCGTCTTCCTCGTCCTCGTCCCAGTCGTCATCGTCCTCGTCGTCTTCCTCGTCCCATTCCTCGTCCTCGTCCGACTCCTCGTCGTCGTCGGACCAGCCCTCGGGCTCGTCGATGCGCTCGAGGTCCATCTCGTGCCACGCCTCCAGATCGAGCTCCTCGATGTCCCCGTCGAGATACTCGATCTCAACCAGCTCCGAGTCCTCGTCGACCGTCAGCACGCGGAACTGCTCTTCTTCTTCCAGGTTCTCGTACCACTGGCCGGGAACCGGTTCGTAATCTCTGCTCACCGCGCCGCCACCCTCTGTCAGCATCTTCGTCGAGCGCCAGTTTAGGGGCTCGATCCGGGTTGGGCAACGCAGCGTCGAATGCGTATAGTTTTCCCATCATGACCGCCCAAGCCCGGACCAACGCAGCGCCCCTGGTGCGGGCCCGGCGGCTCGTCGTGAAGGTGGGCTCGGCACTGTTGGTCGGCGGCGACAGCGGGCGCGTCAATCGTGCCTGGCTCGAAACCCTGGTCGAGGACCTGGTGCGCCTGCGCAAGCGCGGCCAGCAGCTGATCCTGGTGTCCTCGGGTGCCATCGCGCTCGGGCGGCGGCGGCTCGGGCTGCGCACCGGGACGCTGCGCCTCGAGGAGAGCCAGGCGGCCGCCGCGGTCGGACAGATCCGCCTCGCGCACGCCTACAAGGAGCTGCTCGAGGAGCACGGGGTGACGGTGGCGCAGGTGCTGTTGACGCTCGAGGACAGCGAGCGGCGGCGCCGCTATCTCAATGCACGCGCCACGCTCGAAGCGCTGCTCTCTCTCGGGGCACTGCCGGTGATCAACGAGAACGACACGGTCGCGACCGCCGAGATCCGCTACGGCGACAACGACCGCCTCGCGGCGCGCGTGGCGCAGATGGCCGGCGCCGACTGCCTGGTGCTGCTCTCGGACGTCGATGGCCTCTACAGCGCCGACCCGCACAAGGATCCGCGCGCGCGCATCCTGCGCGAAGTGCGGCAGATCACTCCGGAGATCGAGGCCATGGCCGGCCGCAGCGCCTCGCAGGTGGGATCGGGCGGCATGACCGCGAAGATTCTCGCGGCGAAGATCGCGGTGGCCGCCGGTTGTCACATGTGCATCGCAGCCGGCCACCACAAGCACCCGCTGCGGCGGCTGGAGGAGGGGGCCGAGTGCACCTGGTTCGTGCCGCGCGCGACTCCGGTCGCGGCACGCAAGCAGTGGATCGCGGGCACTCTGCGCCCGGCGGGCGCGATCACCATCGACGCGGGCGCGCTACGCGCGCTGCTCGAGGGCAGGAGCCTGCTGCCGGCCGGCGTCACCGGGGCGCGCGGCCGTTTCGAGCGCGGCGATACGGTGAGCGTGCTCAGCGCCGACGGCGCCGAGGTTGCCCGTGGCATCGTCGCCTACTCCGACGGCGATGCCGCCCGGATCATGGGCAGGCAGTCCTCCGAGATCGAGCAGCTGCTCGGATTCCGCGGGCGCGACGAGATGATCCATCGCGACGACCTGGTGCTGCTCAAAGAGTCCGCGCCCGCTGCCGAGACCGCGCCCGCGGTGCGCGAGGCGCTGCTGCCGTGAGCACCGATCGCATCGGCGAGCTCATGGAGGGGCTGGGCAAGGCGGCAATGCAGGCCGCCGGTACGCTGGCGCTCGCGCCCGCGGCGCAAAAGAACGCCGCCCTCGCGGCGGCGGCGGCCGCCATCCGCGAGCGCAGCTCGGGGCTGCTCGCCGCCAACGAGCGTGACATGGCAGCGGCGCACGCCGCGCACATGAGCGGCGCCCGGCTCGAGCGGCTCAAGCTCGATGCCAGACGGATCGAGGCGATCGCGCAGAGCGTCGACGACGTGGCGGCGCTCCCGGACCCGATCGGGACCGTGGTGGCGGAATGGGAGCGCCCGAATGGGCTCAGGATCCAGCGCGTGCGCGTGCCGATCGGCGTCATCGGCATCATCTACGAGAGCCGCCCGAACGTGACCACCGACGCCGGCGCGCTGTGCCTCAAATCGGGCAACGCTGCGATCCTGCGCGGCGGCTCGGAGAGCCGCCACTCGAACGCGGCGCTGCACGGCTGTCTCGTCGCCGGACTGGAAGCGGCGCAGCTCCCGGCCGCCTGCCTGCAGCTGGTGCCGACCACCGACCGCGCCGCGGTCGGCTACATGCTGGCCGGCATGACGGAGTACCTGGACGTCATCGTGCCGCGCGGCGGCAAGACGCTCGTCGCGCGTGTGCAGCAGGAGGCGCGCGTGCCGGTGATCGGACATCTCGAGGGCAACTGTCACGTCTACATCGATCGCGACGCCGACGTGCGCATGGCGCGCACCATCGCGCTGAATGCCAAGATGCGCCGCACCGGCATCTGCGGCGCCGCCGAGACACTCCTCATCGACCGCGCCTGCGTCGCGACGCACTTAGGTCCGGTGGTGCGGGACCTGCTCGAGGCCGGCTGCGAGGTGCGCGGCGATGCGAGCGTGCAGCAGGCGGATCCGCGGGTACGGCCGGCGAGCGAGGACGACTGGTACACCGAGTATCTCGACGCCATCATTGCCGCGCGCGTGGTCGACGGAGTCGACGCCGCCATCGCCCACATCGCCCGCTACGGCTCGGCGCATACCGAGTCGATCGTCACCGAGAACCCGGCGACGGCCGAGCGTTTCCTGCAGCGCGTCGACAGCGCGATCGTGCTGCACAACGCCTCGACGCAGTTTGCCGACGGCGGCGAGTTCGGCATGGGCGCCGAGATCGGCATCTCCACCGACCGCTTTCACGCGCGTGGTCCGGTCGGGGTGGAGCAGCTCACCAGCTACAAGTACCTGGTGCGGGGCGCGGGCCAGATCCGGCCGTAGGGACGGGGTCAGCCGTGCGCGTGCTCGTGGGGAGCGGCGGCGCAGCGCTCGCAGTTCACCCAGCCCGAATCACCGTTGAGGTAGTGCTCTTTCTTCCAGATCGGCAGCCGGTGCTTGATCTCGTCGATGATGTAGCGGCAGGCGCGGAAGGCTTCGTCGCGGTGCGGCGCGCTCACCCCTACCCATACGGCGAGCTCGCCGACGGCCAGGTCACCGACGCGGTGGACGCACGCGGCGTGGGCGACACCGAAGCGCGCCACCGCCTCGGCGACGATACGCTCGGCTTCGCGCACGGCGAGCACCTCGTACGCTTCATACTCGAGCTGGCGCACGCGCTGTCCCTCGTGGGAATCGCGCACCCAGCCCTCGAAGGCGGCGTAGCCGCCACAGGCCGGGTCGGCGAGCGTCGCGCGCAGCGCGGCGGTGTCGATGGCTACGCGGCTGAAACGAAACGCCGCAGGTCCTGAGGTGTCAGCGGGCGGCACGAGCTCAGCCCCCCGCGACCGGCGGGATGAAAACGACCGCATCGCCTTCGGCGAGCGGTGCCGACCAGTCGCCGAACTCCGAGTTGATCGCGACCCGCAGCACCGACGGGTCGAGCGTGAAGGGATAGCGGTGCGCGAGCTCGGCGTACAGCTCGCGCGGCGTGCGCGCCGCCGTCACCAGCGACTCGATGCCGCGCCCGGCCTGCTCGCGCAGCAGGGCGAAGTACTGCACCGTCAGGCGCCGGGTTGCGGCACAGGGCGCATCGCCCAAGGCATTCATGGCGGCAGCATATTCCTCGGGAGTGTTGGCGTTGTCGAGCGCGCGCGGATGGGGCTCGTCGATCAGCTGCACGTCGGCGCCCATGAGGAACTTGCGCGGACAATTCCTGCCACGCGCCACATAGGCGGCGAGGGCGGCGCGGCTCCCGGGCTCGTACACCGCGCACAGGGGCTCGGGCAGGGCGTCGTGGCTCGAGCGGAAGGCCGTGGCCAGCCGCTCGGGCGCGCGTGCGCGCACCAGGAACTCGAGCGTTGCCGCATCGAGGAGCGGCAGGTCGCACGCCAGCACCAGCCAGGCGCTCTCCGGGAAGCGCTCCTGCGCGGCGATGATGCCGGCGATGGGACCTAAGTCCGCACGCGTGTCCTCGATCTGCTCGAACCCGGCGCGCAACGGATCGGCGCGCTGATCCTTGCGCACCGAGACGAAGGCGCGCGCGACGTGCGGCGCGAGCAGCGCCATCGCATGCTCGAGCTGGCTGCGGCCGCGGACCGGCAACGCCGCCTTGTCCTGGCCCATGCGGCTGCTGCGCCCGCCGCTCAGCACCAGTCCGTAGAGCGGCGCGCTCATTGGGCGCGCCGCGCGCGCCGGCGCGCGAAGGGACGCCGGCCGCCGGCCTTGGCGATGAGACGCAGGCCGTCGATCTCGATGTCGTGGGAGAGCGCCTTGCACATGTCGTAGATGGTGAGCGCCGCGACCGCGGCGCCGGTGAGCGCCTCCATCTCGACGCCGGTGCGGTGATGCACCGCCACCCGGCAGCGCACCACGAGCACGCTGCCGCTGCGCTGCGCGATCTCGATCTGACAGTTCTCGAGCGGCAGCGGATGACAGAAGGGGATCAGCTCATGGGTGCGCTTGGCCGCCATGACGCCGGCGAGGATCGCGGTATCGAACACCGGGCCCTTCCTGGTACGGTGACCGCTCGCGCGCAGCGCGCGTGCCACCGCGGGCGGCAGGCGGATGCGCGCCTCGGCCTCCGCGGTACGCGCCGTCACTTCCTTGGCGCCGACATCCACCATGGCGGGGCGGTCGCGTGCGTCGAGATGCGAGAGCCGCGGCCGCCGCATCAGCCACCGATGTAGAACATCTCGACCTTGCGCGGCTCGGCCGCGCCGTGCGGCAGGCTGGCGCGCAGCTCGCTGTAACGGTCGGCACGGGCGAGCCATACGCCGGAGATGAGCTCGAGCAGCTGATCGTCGCTCGACCCGCCGCGCAGCGCATCGCGCAGACTCGTGCCGTGGGTGGCGAACAGGCAGGTGTAGAGCACGCCGTCGGACGAGAGCCGCACGCGCGAGCAATCCCCGCAGAAAGGCTGTGAAACGGACGAGATGAAGCCGAGCTCGCCCTGGCCGTCGGCGAAGGCGTAGCGCTCGGCCACCTCGCCGCGGTAGGTGGGCTCGAGCGAGGAGAGCGGCCAGCGCGAGGCGATGCGCGCCGCCAGCTCCTTCGACGGCACCACCAGCTCCGAGCGCCAGTGGTTGCGGTTGCCGACGTCCATGTACTCGATGAAGCGCACGATCACGCCGGTGCCGCGAAAGCGCTCGATCAGCTCGAGCACCGTGTGGTCGTTGACGCCGCGTTGCACCACGGCGTTGATCTTGATCGGCTCGAGCCCCGCGTGGCGCGCCTGCTCGATGCCCTCGAGCACCTCGACGGGACTGCCGAAGCCGCCCGACATGCGCGCGAACACCGCCGGGTCCAGGCTGTCGAGGCTCACGGTGATGCGCTTCAGGCCCGCCGCCTTGAGCTCGCTCGCGTACTTTCCGAGCAGCACGCCGTTGGTGGTGAGCGCGACGTCGTCGACGCCCGGGATGCTGGTCAGGTCGCCGATCAGGTCGCTCAAGTTCGGGCGCAGCAGCGGCTCGCCGCCGGTGAGGCGGAGCTTGCGTACGCCGAGCTGCACGAACAACCGCGCCAGCCGCACGATCTCATCGAACGACAGCCGCTCGTGCGAGCCGAGAAAGCGGTACTTCTCGTGATAGGTCTCGCGCGGCATGCAGTACGGGCAACGGAAGTTGCAGCGGTCCATCACCGAGATGCGCAGGTCGTGCATCGGGCGCGCGCGCGTGTCCCGGGGCGCGGGCCGCCGGGTGAGGGGAACGATGACTTCCGCAGCAGGCATGCCTCAAGTATGGGACGGCGCGCGCAGGCTGGCTATCGGCGGAAAGGGGGACCCCCGATCGGGCTCAATCCGCCGTCACGACCAGCGGTAGAGGCGCGTGACGAAGCCTTTCTTGTAGGTATTCGGGCCAGGCGGCAGCTCCACGAATCCGTCAGTGCCCGCGAGCGACGTGAAGTCGCCCGAGCCGTTGGTCGGGGCGGGGATCGTCCAGGGGCGTCCCCAGTCGTCCTGCTCGATCCGCACCGGCATGAAGTGGGTGAGCGGTGCGTTGACCGTGACCGGCGCGCCGAGCGCGAGGCGCTCCGGCGGCCGCGGCTGTAACCCAAGGCTGGCGAACAGTGCCGGCAGCACGTAACGGCTGAGACACACCAGGGTCGAGACGGGATTGCCGGGGAGTCCGAACACGGCCGCTCCCGAGGGCGCCACGCCGAACCACAGCGGCTTGCCCGGCCGCTGCGCCACCTTATGAAAGATGGCGTGCACGCCGAGCTCTTCCAACACCTGCGGCACGAGGTCGAACCTGCCCATGGAGACGCCGCCCGACAGCACCAGCACGTCGTGCGTCTCGAGGTGGAACCGCAGGCGCTCGCGCAGCTCCTCGGCATCGTCCTGGATGTGATCGTCCGCGACGCGCTGAAAGCCGTGCTCGCGGAGCGCACTGACGATCGCATAAGCATTGGAGCGCCGCACCTGGTGGGCGAGCACCGGCTCGCCGGGCTCGATCAGCTCGTTGCCGGTCGAGATCACGGCGAGCATCGGCTGACTGCTGACGCGGATGCGCGCCATGCCGGCGCCGGCCGCAATCGCGATCTCCGGCGCGCGCAGCCGCCTGCCCGCCGACACCAGCAGCGTGCCCTGGCGGGTGTCGGTGCCGCGGCGATGCACGTTCTGCCACGGCTCGACGCGCAGCGCGACACCGAACACTGCTTCGCCGTCGGTTACGGTGAGCTCCTCGACCGGCACGACGCTGTCGCAGCCCGCCGGCAGGACCGCACCCGTCATGACATCGATGCAGGCGCTGTTGGCGGCGAGGGTGAGCGGCGGATCGCCGGCCGCCTGCGTGGCCTGCACGCGGAACGCGCGCCGGCCCGCGGCCACTGCGCGGCTGTCGAGCGCGATGCCGTCCATGGCCACCCGGTCGAAGGGCGGCTGGTCACGCTCGGCGTAGATATTCTCGCGCAGCACGGCACCGCCGCACTGCGCGAGTGGCAGCGATTCGATCGGCAGGCACTGCAGATGCTGCCCGATCAGCGCATCGGC
The DNA here is from genome assembly GCA_035518275.1 of Steroidobacteraceae bacterium. Taxonomy (GTDB): domain Bacteria; phylum Pseudomonadota; class Gammaproteobacteria; order Steroidobacterales; family Steroidobacteraceae; genus 13-2-20CM-66-19. The sequence goes on along the minus strand of DATIXU010000032.1, from coordinate 6,148 downwards.
TTCAACGGGCGTGAGCACTCAGGGCTTCTTGGCGTCCGCGGACCTGGCCTTGAAGACCTTCACCTGCTCGTTAAAACGGTCGGCGATGCTCTGCAGCTGATCGATGGCGGCGTTGTGCTTCTGGGTCTCGACACGCTGCATGTCCGCCTTCTGCTCCGGCTTGATCTTGTCACCGGCCTTGGCGATGGCGTCCTCGACCTCCTTGTCGATGCACGCCACGTAGTCGTTGACGGCCTTGTTGTATTCGCCAACCGCCTTCTGTCCGGCGAGCATGTCTTGCAGCGTGGCGCTGGCTCCGTCCGGCAGCTTGTCGGGAGCGGCGGGGTAGGGGCAGTCGGCGTAGGCCGCGCTGGCCGAGAGCGCCGCCATGGCTGCAAGGGCAAGGAGAGCTTTCATACGTTTTTATCCCGGACCGGTTGAAAAGGACCGCTATCTTAAGAGGCGCTCGTGATCTAAGGCTACTGGTGGCTGCGGAAGCAGTCGCGGGCGTGGTCGTCGACGACCCCGACAGCCTGCAGGTAGGCGTAGATGATCGTCGTGCCGACGAAGCGGAAGCCGCGGCGTGCGAGATCTCTGGAGATGCGGTCGCTGAGCGCGGTGCGCGCCGGGAGCCTGCCGCCGCGGCGGCGGGTGACCACCGGCTTACCCGCGACGAAGGCCCAGAGGTAGCGGTCGAAGCAGCCGAACTCGCGTTGCACCGCGAGGAAGGCGCGTGCGTTGGTGACGGTCGAGTCGATCTTGAGCCGATTGCGGACGATGCCGGGGTCGCGCATGAGCGCTGCGCGGCGCCGCGCATCGAAGCGCGCCACCGTGCGCGGAGCGAAGCGCGCGAAGGCGCGGCGGTAGCCGGCGCGCTTGCGCAGGATCGTCGACCAGGAGAGGCCCGCCTGCGCGCCCTCGAGAGTCAACATCTCGAAGAGCTGCCGGTCATCGTGCACCGGCCGGCCCCATTCCTCGTCGTGGTAGCGCTGCATTTGCGGGTCGGCGTCGCGCGCCCAGCCGCAACGGGGCTGGCCGGACGCGGCCGTGGACCCCGCCGTTCGACTGCTCATCGGGTTAGACTAGCCCAATCCGTGAGTCGCCGGTCGCTCATTGCCATCGCTGCGCTCAGCGGCGGTGCTGTCCTCGTGCCGCGCGCCGCCTGCGCCCAGGCGGGCCCTCCATACCTCACCAACGATCCCGGCACGCCCGGAAACGGTAACTGGGAGATCAATCTGGCCTCGATGACGACCCGTGTCGAGGGCGTCACCCAGTGGCAGATCCCGCAGATCGATCTGAACTTCGGGCTCGGCGACCGGATCCAGCTGACCTATGAGGTTCCCTACGTCGTCCAGAGCGCGAGCGGCGAGCCGCAGGCGAGCGGCTGGAGCAACGCGTTCCCGGGCATCAAATGGCGTTTTCTCGATCAGGGCGAGGAGGGCTGGCAGATGTCGGTCTTCCCGCAATATGAGACCCCGGGCACAACCCGTGCGCAGAGCAAGGGGATCGCCGAGCAAGGCTCACGGTTGCTGCTGCCCATCGAGGTCTCAAAATCAGTCGGGCCTTTTGATCTCGACCTCGAGGCGGGCTATTACTTCGCACATCGAGGACCCGAGGAGCGCATCCTCGGGTTCGTCGCCGGCCACGGGTTCACGCCGCGCCTGGAGCTCGACGTCGAGCTCTACAACGACCACGCCATGGGAGCGCTGCCCAATTACACGGCCCTCGACGTCGGCGGGCGGTATCGGCTCGGCCGAGGCTTCGTCCTGCTGTTCATGGCCGGGCGCAGCATCGCCAACTCGAGCGGTGAGATCGACTTCATGAGTTACCTCGGCGTGCAGATACTGCTGAGCGACTACGGGCTGCACCTCGAGAAGGAGGGGTCGGAATGATGTGGCCGGTCTGCACGCGCTCGCGGCGCTCTGACATCAGTTCGTGAGGCGCGACGGGGTGCTGTCGCGGATGTGGCCCGGAAAGGTCGGTCCCGCTAAAAGGGCCCGTACAGGGCACGCACCAGCTCGAGCACCATCGCCTTGACCCGCTCGGCGGTGACTTCTGCGATGGTGTAATCGCCCAGCGTGTTGCCGCCACGGCTGTCGGAGGTGTTGCGCTCGAAGTGGATGCGCTGGGTCTGGCGATCGACCCGTGCCCGCAGGTACGGGTAACCGCCGAAGCCGTGGCCCAGGCGCGCGTGTCGGCTCACGGGGATATCGATGCGCGCCTCGCCTCCCTCGCTCACTACTTTCGCTGCCACCCCTCGCCCATGGAGAGCCTGGGCCATCTGCTGAAGGGCGGGCGTGATGAGAGTGGCGAGGCAGCCTGCCGCGGCCAGAGTGAAATCCTCCTCGGCCGCGGTCTTGCCGGCCGTCTCATTGCGGGCCTGCGCGACGCGCGCGTTGTGATGGGCGAAGATCGCGTCGAGCTCCTGCTCGATATCCTTGCTCATGCTCCATAGCTTACATCGCGCGCGCGGGCCTGTGAGCTGTCCAACCCAGGCCGCGCAGATAACAGTACGCACACCAGGCGGCTCGCTCCTCCGAGCAGGCAGGGAGATAGAAGAGCAGCTCGCCGTCACGCTCGAGTGCGTATCCGCCTTGTGCGAACCGCGCAAGACGCAGGGGCTGGGCCGCCGATTTCATCCACTCATTGAAACCCTCAATCCCCGCGAGCTCCCGCAGCCCATTGGCAGCTTCGAATATCGAGCGCTGCGCTTTCGCCTCCTCGGCGGTCTCCTCGATCCGCTGCCGTAAAGCCGAAAAGCGCTCCTCCGCCGCATGGTCGAACAGCGGGTCATCCCGGTCGAACAGCGCGAAATCGAGGCTGGCCCAGTCATCTCTCGAGAGGCGTTGCTCGGCCAGCCGGAAGAACTGCTGTTCCTCACTGCGCATGTGCTGGCGATAGTGCTGCGTGAATTCCCGGATCACCTCGCGCGCCCCTGGCTCCGCGGCCTGCGACTGCTCGCGCATGCGCTGCACCGCCCCGGTGAACGCCTCGGAAAGCTCGTGAAGCCGACGGTGGTCCGCGATCAGATCGCGGAGGCCGGAGCACGCATCCGGAGCGCGTTTACCCAGTAACCTGTAGACGAGGTCTTCTTTCGGATGATGACAACGGTCCGGATAGTCGGAGAAATACTCGGACGCCAGGCGCAGCAGCTCCTGGTCCATCCGCGCCCCCGCGTCGGCAGCCGCCAGTTGATCCTCGATCAACCCGAGCAGCCTGCTCAGATTTCCATGCTCAAGGCGCAACAGAAGAAGCGTATCTGACATCTCGAGCGCTACCGGTCGCGTAGGGCTCGCCCGAGCTTAGGCGTGCAACGCCCAACCTCAATACGTAGTTGTGTCAAGAGCCGCGTGTCCGGCCGATCTCACGACCCATCCGCCGCGGAAGCGGCCTCGCGGCGAAGCGCGCGTGACGCCTGCGCGACCTGATGCAGCAGGTACCCGGGCGGCACACTTCAGCAGCCCGAAGGCGCGGCCAAGAGAGTAGAGCGCCGCGAGCGCGAGGAACGATGCCGCCCAGGGATGCTCGTCGGCTTTCCACGCGGCGATCGCGACCAGCAGCAGCGCTCATGCGAAGAGTATGGCCCGGGGCTCACGGGCCTTCGTTCGCCGCTGGTAGAGCTGCCTCGTGAGGACGAGCAGATAGGCCGCGGCAACGATCGACATGGCACTATGTAAACCCGGGGTCTGCATATCAATCACTTGCAATGTCTGCAGTGCCAACCCCGTGCGCTCAGGGCACAATCAGTCCACCAGCCGCGGACGCTCGACGGCGAACGACGCGAGGGAGCGCAATGCAAAGCGCCAGGGCGACAGGCCGCGATGAAGCTCACGATCCAGCGGGAGCCGACGACGGGTCGTCAATCGCCCCTCGCGGGCGGTCAAGCGTGCGAGGATTCTTCTGCGGGCTTCTCTGCGCCGTGGCCTGCGGCTGCGGCGGAGGAGGAGGCTCCGGCGGCAACAATCCCCCGCCGCCGCCACCACCACCAACCAGCGCGGCACTGCTCGCGGTCACGAATGCGACGGCCGGGAGCATCGACATCCTGACGATCGACACCAAGACTGGGATTCCAACGCCGATTGCCGGCAACCCCTTTCCGGATGGCTCGACGCCGTCAGCCATTGCGATCGACCCTCAGAAGCGTTTTTTGTACGTGACTTCCGCCGCGGGCGAGGTCAGAGGCTACCTGATCAACCCATCGCCCTTGACCCTGACCGCAATCAGCGGGAGCCCGTTTTCGACGAGCGCCCGGTCCGTCGCGATTGCCATCGATCCCAGCGGTCAATTTGTACTGACGGCAAACGGCAGCGCGAACACCGTGTCGGTGTTCAAGATTGGCGCGAGCGGTGCCTTGACCGAAGTGACGGGGAGCCCCTTTGCTGCCGGAGCGGGGCCCAGTGCGCTCATCGTTACGGCGAGTCACTACGTGTACGCGGCGAATGCGACTGGTAAGAGCGTGTCTGCCTACAGCATGGACACGACGAGCGGAGCTCTTACTGCCGTGGGCAGTCCGTTTGCCACCGCCGGCTCCCCGAACGGCCTGGTCGCCGATCAGGCCGGAGCGCGCCTCTACACGAGCGAATCACAGCCGAACGAGGTGTCCGGCTTCTCGATCAATGCCGGCACGGGTGCACTGACGGCTATCGCCGGCAGCCCGTTCGCAGCAGGCTGGGTGGTCCAGTCGCCGGTGATCGACGCGGAAGGCCAGCGGTTACATGCTGCGGACGGGACCAACATCGACTGCTTCCAGGTCAACACCAGCACGGGCGCCTTGTCGGAGCTGGGACTGACCTACACGAATGCGCGAGGCATTGCCCTGGTAGTGGATGGTCCCGACAACTTCCTGTTTGCGCTCGACAACGTCAACAATCAGGTCGAGGTATTTTCGATCGATCCGGCGAGCGGCAACCTGGCGCAAATCACCGGAAGCCCCTTCGCACTCTTTCCGGGCGCAAGCAACCAGAATCTTGGGCCAAACGCCATCGCCGTACAGCACTGAGAATCTCGCGCGCCCGGACGGATTGCTCGGCCGCGGACGCGGCCTCGTCCCTCGCTGACGCTCGGGACCGCACGCATGGAACTGCGTGCGTCCAACCTGGCTCGGGGACTCGCCAGGTTAGTCGAACCCCCGCGCCGCCTGCGGTGGCGGTCGGGAGTTCTCACCTGTTCAACTGCACGCGGCGAGGTTGCAAGGAGGGTGCCTGCTCAGGTTATTTGCGCGCCCGGAGAGATTCGAACTCCCGACCCTCAGGTTCGAAGGTAATTCCAGCCCGAACCAGCCAGATTTTCCGGACCCTAAGTCGCTGATTCTATGAGGAGTCGCGGATTAGCCGTTCGGCTGTGTCCGGTTGATTCGGCGCAGAGTGGTAGCAATTTGGTAGCAGGCCGTCGAGCGACAGCGGCGCCTGCCGCGGACGCCAGAGGTCATAGCCAAATTAGTTAAATTACAATGCAAACATAATTTGCCTAATATCACTACAATCGCGCGGTGGATCCAGTCACCAACCCCTTCGCACCCGGCGCCGGCACACCGCCTCCAGAGCTAGCCGGTAGGAACGAGGTAATCGAGGAGATACGCGTCGCTGTCGAGCGCACTCGCCGCGGCTTGGCCACTAAGAGCGCTCTGATGGTTGGGCTACGCGGGGTCGGCAAAACGGTGCTGCTCGACCGCATGCGAGAAGATGCGGAGCGCTCCGAGATCCATACGCTCAGAATCGAGGCGCCTGAGGGGCGCTCGTTACCTGCCCTCCTGGCGCCGCAATTGCGGCTCGCTCTGCTCCGCCTCTCTCGCAACGAACGGGCGAAAGACCTGGCGACGCGCGCGCTGCGAGGGCTTGCGGGGTTCGTTGGAGCCTTGAAGGTCAAATTCGGGGACATCGAGGTTGGTCTCGATTACGAGCCAGAAGCCGGTCTCGCAGATAACGGGGACTTGGAAGCAGACCTCGCCGCTCTACTCGAAGTCGTGGGCGGCGCAGCTCAAAACGCGGGCACCGCGCTAATCCTCTTCATCGATGAACTTCAGTACGTCGAAGAGGACCAGTTAGCTGCACTTATAGCGGGTTTGCACCGCGCGGCGCAGCAACGGCTGCCGATTATGTTGGTCGGCGCCGGGTTGCCTCAGCTGCGCGGACGTATGGGACGCGCGAAGTCATACGCTGAGCGAATGTTC
>DATIXU010000031.1:0-1052 GCA_035518275.1 Steroidobacteraceae bacterium | reverse complement strand
GTTCACGGACGAGTCATCTTTTTAGGCTGCGATAGCGGCCTCCTTGATTCGGTCGTCGATGGCGCGTTCGAACGCTCGCCACGTTTTCGCGAGCGGTGTGCGCTCGGCGATGTCGGAGGGCAGGGCTGGGTCGAGCTCGGCGAGTGAGGGGTTGACGATCCGCGAGTAGGTCTTGCTCAAGAAGACGGCCAGTCGGCGTCCCTCGCTGGTCAGTTCGTATCGCTGAGTGCGGGGGAGCCGCTGGATGAACCGTTTGCGCCGCAAGCGGCGCAGGTCGTAGGTCATCTGGCGAGCGCTGTAGCCGGGGATCAGCCCGGCGATCAGCTCGCGCAGTGAGCGGTTCGTCAGGCCTGCGAATATGTGCTGAAAGCAGCACACGCACGCGAGCAGCGCCATCGTGCGCGGCTCGCCGAAGCGCAGGCCGGGGGCTGCTAGGCCATCTTCTGTCGATGGCAGCACCACGCGCGCTAGCGTCGTGGCGTCTGGCGCGCACTGGCACGCCTCAAGCTGGTGGTCGAGGAAGCGCTGGTTGACTTGGTGGCCGATGGACACCAGCGCCTCCCAGTTGGCCTGGGTGAGTCGGCGGCCGATGCCGAAGTCGCGGGTGTCGTTGATCGTGGTTTCGGTCCTGAGCGCGCGGCCCTCTTTGAAGTACTGCTTGACCTTCGAGGCGCGGTAGTGCACCTGGATCGCGGGCTCCACGCCGCGGTTGAAGATCTTGGTGTGAAACCGTCCTGGTGTCCTGCTGGTGACGCGGCGGCCGAACACGATTGCGACCTGGTCAGGGCGCCCGAGCGTGAGCTGGTCTGGCAGCGTGCGCTCAAACCACGACCGGCCGGCCTCGGGTCGGTCAAACATGCGGGTGTCGGAGATCTCGGCCTGCCGGAAGGCGAGCTCGTGGTGGTAGCCGCGGGCGCGGTCCTCGGCGCTCAGCGGGCTGGGCAGCACGCCCTGCCAGCGGTCAAAGAACGCTTGCACGTCGTCGGCCTGAAGGCTTGCGCAGATCTCCGCCAGCGCGGCCGAGTCCTCGCACGCCGCAAACCCGTTATCCA
>DATIXU010000030.1:0-13815 GCA_035518275.1 Steroidobacteraceae bacterium | reverse complement strand
ACGCCACGAACTGCCCGCCGTAGGTCTCCGCCATCACCTTGGTGAGCGCCGCCGTCAACGTCGTCTTCCCATGGTCCACGTGACCAATCGTCCCCACGTTCACGTGCGGCTTCGTCCGCTCAAATTTCTCTTTGGACATGGCGAGTTCCTTTAAGACTCATCTTTGAGGATGCCGCTCGCTATGTTCGGCGGCACTTCGGTGTACTTGGTGAATTCCATGGTGAAGGTCGCGCGGCCCTGGCTCATGGAGCGCACCGTGGTCGCGTACCCGAACATCTCCGACAGTGGCACGTCGGCCGTGATCGCCTTGCCGGCCGGAGTCTCGTCCATGCCGGTGATCTGACCGCGCCGGCGGTTGAGGTCCCCGATCACATCGCCCGAGTATTCCTCCGGCGTCACCACCTCGACCTTCATGATGGGCTCGAGCAGCACCGGGCGCGCACGGCGGAAGCCGTCCTTGAAGCCCATGGAGGCCGCGATCTTGAAGGCCATCTCGTTCGAGTCGACATCGTGGTAGGAGCCGTCGAACAGCGTCACCTTCACGTCCACCACCGGGTAGCCGGCGATGACGCCGGTCTCCTCGGCTTCCCTGATGCCCTTGTCGACCGCCGGCACGTACTCGCGCGGCACGCTGCCGCCGACGACGCCGTTGATGAATTCGTTGCCCTTGCCGGACTCGTTGGGCTCGACCTTCAGCCACACGTGGCCGTACTGGCCGCGGCCGCCCGACTGGCGCACGAACTTGCCTTCGCTCTCGACCGAGCCGCGGATGGTCTCGCGGTAGGCGACCTGCGGCTTGCCGACGTTGGCCTCGACCTTGAACTCGCGCTTCATGCGATCGACGATGATCTCGAGGTGCAGCTCGCCCATGCCGGAGATGATCGTCTGCCCCGACTCCTGGTCGGTGCTGACACGGAACGAGGGGTCTTCCTTGGCGAGGCGCTGCAGAGCGAGGCCCATCTTCTCCTGGTCGGCCTTGGTCTTCGGCTCGACCGCCACCGAGATGACCGGCGCCGGGAATTCCATCTTCTCGAGCGTGATTACCTTCTCGAGGTCGCAAAGCGTGTCGCCGGTGATGACGTCTTTGAGGCCCACCGCCGCGGCGATGTCGCCGGCGAGCACTTCCTTGATCTCGGTGCGCTCGCTCGCATGCATCTGCAGCAGGCGACCGATACGCTCCTTCCTGCTCTTGGTCGGCACGAACACCGTGTCGCCGGAGTTGAGCACGCCCGAGTAGACGCGGAAGAAGGTCAGGTTGCCGACGAAGGGATCGTTCAGGATCTTGAAGGCGAGTGCGGAGAAGGGCTCGTCATCGCTCGCCTTGCGGGTGGCGGGCTGGTCCCGGTCGTTCATGCCCTTGACGTCGGGCATGTCGACCGGCGACGGCATGAACTCGATCACCGCATCGAGCAGCGCCTGCACACCCTTGTTCTTGAAGGCCGAGCCGCACATGGCGAGCACGATCTCGTTGCGCAGCGAGCGCTCGCGCAAACCCTGGCGGATCTCGGCGTCCGACAGCTGCTCGTGCTCGAGGTACTTGTGCATCAGGGTGTCGTTGGCCTCGGCGGCCGCTTCGATCATCTTGCCGCGGTATTCCTCGGCCTGAGCCTTGAGGTGCTCCGGGATCTCCCGGTACTCGAACTTCATCCCCTGGGTTTCCATGTCCCAGTAGATGGCCTTCATGCGGATCAGGTCGATGACGCCTTCGAAGGCATCCTCGGCGCCGATCGGCAGCTGGATGGCAAGCGGGTTGGCCCTGAGGCGCGCGCGGATCATGTCGACGACCCGCAGGAAGTTCGCTCCCGCGCGGTCCATCTTGTTGACGAAGGCGATGCGCGGCACGCGATACTTGTTCATCTGCCGCCAGACGGTCTCGGACTGCGGCTGCACGCCGGCCACCGAGTCGAACAGCGCGACCGCGGAGTCGAGCACCCGCAGCGAGCGCTCGACCTCGATGGTGAAGTCGACGTGCCCCGGGGTATCGAGGATGTTGATGCGGTGCTCGGGGAAGCTGTTGTCCATCCCCTTCCAGAAGCAGGTGGTGGCGGCCGCCGTGATGGTGATGCCGCGCTCCTGTTCCTGCTCCATGTAGTCCATGACGGCCGCGCCGTCGTGGACCTCGCCGATCTTGTGCGACACGCCGGTGTAGAAAAGGATGCGCTCGGTCGTGGTCGTCTTCCCCGCGTCGATGTGCGCGGAGATGCCGATGTTCCTATAGCGCTCGATGGGCGTCGCGCGTGGCACGTCGGTATCCTTTGATCCTTACCAGCGATAGTGGGCGAAGGCCTTGTTGGCCTCCGCCATGCGATGGGTGTCCTCGCGCTTGCGCACTGCGGCGCCGCGATTCTCGGAAGCGTCCATCAGCTCGTGCGCCAGGCGGAAGGCCATGGATTTCTCGCTGCGGTCGCGCGCGGCCTCGATCACCCAGCGCATCGCCAGGGTCTGGCGGCGCGTGGCTCGCACTTCGACCGGCACCTGGTAGGTGGCGCCGCCGACGCGGCGCGACTTCACTTCGACCACCGGCTTCACGTTGTCGAGCGCCGCGGACAGCACCTCGATGGCCTCACCGCCCTGCTTGCCGGTCTTCTCGGCGATACGCTCGAGCGCGCCATAGATGATGCGCTCGGCGGCGGACTTCTTGCCGCTCTTCATGATGACGTTCATGAACTTGGCGAGCATCTCGTTGTTGAACTTCGGGTCCGGCAGGATGCTGCGGACCGGTGCCTGGGCACGACGCGACATGGTTCAGGTGCCTCCGTTACTTCTTCGGGCGCTTGGCGCCGTACTTGGAGCGGCCCTGCTTGCGCTCGCCGACGCCGGCACAGTCGAGCGTGCCGCGGACGGTGTGGTAGCGCACCCCGGGAAGATCCTTGACGCGTCCGCCGCGGATCAGCACCACCGAGTGCTCCTGCAGGTTGTGGCCCTCGCCGCCGATGTAGCTCGTGACCTCGTAGCCGTTCGTGAGGCGCACGCGGCATACCTTGCGCAACGCCGAGTTCGGCTTCTTCGGCGTCGTGGTGTACACGCGCGTACAGACGCCGCGCTTCTGGGGCGAGGCCCCGAGCGCCGGTACTTTGGTTTTCTCTGCCCCCATCCGGCGTGGTTGCCGGATGAGCTGACCCGTGGTCGCCATCGTTAACTCGTCTCCAAGCTCAGGTGCGGGGGTGGGTACTCGCACAATAGGCGACCTAGAAGAACAACCGGGCCGCCTATGTCAGGCGGCCCGGTGCTTCTAAGTCGCTGTTTCCGGTGCCGGCGTGCTTATGGAGGGCCGGCCCGACAAAGGCCGGCGATTCTAGGTAGGGACCCCGGGAGTGTCAACCGCCCCCCGGAGCGACTTGCTGCTTTGCGATTGATTTGGCCCTTGGCCCCATTACGATAGCTATCAGCTAAAGGTGCAGGGTCCAGGCCTGGGTCAGGGATTCGGTGGTCTCAAGGGAGCTCAGGTGGCTTTTGGGCCTTGCGCTGTGCCTCACGGGAGGCTCAGCGGCCGCCGTCACCTCCGCGGCGGCCCCTGCCGCCTTCCAGACCCCCCTGACGGTCGAAGTCCTCGACGCGACGGGCATAACTCCCACCGAGGCCGCGGTGACCGACGGCTCGCTCGATACGCGTTTCCGCCCCTTCACGGCCCGGGGCTCCTATCGCATCACCACCACGCTCTGGTTCCGCCTGCCGGCGGCTTACGCCCCCGCGGGCGGCGAGACCCCGGTGCTGCTGGCGCGCTCAGGGATCGATCAGCCGGTCGAGTTGTTCGCGCGGCGCGACGGGGCGGTCGTACGCCTCAAAGCCGCTACCATCGTGCCGAAGTTCGGCGGCGGACAGGACACGGTGTTTGCGCTCAATCCATCCCCCGATCCCGGCGCCCCGTTCTACGCGCGCATCACCCGCACCGGCTTCACGACCACCGACCTGCAGTTCGCCAGCTCCACGCTCGAGACCACGCTCGCGCGTGCGGCGGAGCATGCCCGCATGGTCGCGTTCGCCTTCGGGGCGCTCATGGCGATGGCGCTCTCGGCCCTGCTGGTGCGCTTCGTTCTGACCGATGCGCTCTACCCGCTGTACGGAACCCTGTTCGCGCTGCAGGCGATCAACCTCGCCTACTTCTCCGGCGAGGCCTTCCATTGGCCGCTGTTCGACATCGCCCGGCCGCTCGGCAACTACGCCTGGAACGTGCCGGTCGCGATCACCGGTGCGGCCGCATCGCTGTTCGTGCGGGAGTTCGCCAACCTGAGGCTCTTCTCGGAGCGTGTGTACCGCGCGTTCGGCTGGCTCGCGCTCGCCTACCTGGTGCTCGCCGCCTCCAACGCGCTGCGCCTCTTCGGGCTCGCGACGCTGGTCAAGGACATCGGCAACCTCATGTTCCTGAGTGGCGTGGTCTTCACCCTCCTCGTGTCCTTTCTCGCCTGGCGCCGTGGCAACCGGGCCGCCGGCTGGTTTCTCGTCGCCTGGGCGCTGCTCTGCACGTTCCAGATAGCGACCACGCTGTGGCTGCTCTACGGGCGGGCCGACAACGCCGACACGCTCTTCTGCTACGGCCTGGCCCCCGCCACGGTGGCTGCCGCGGTACTGATCGCGCTCGGGGTAGCCGACCGGATGCGGGCCCAGAACGTCGCGCTCACCGAGGCCGAGCGGCGCGCGCAGACCGACGCGCTCACGGGGGTCCTGAACCGCCCGACGCTCATCGAGCGGCTGGATGCCGCGTGCCTGCGGCTGCAGCGGCGGGGGCTCCCGGTCTCGGTGCTGTTCATCGATCTCGATCACTTCAAGCAGATCAACGACACCTGCGGGCATGCGGCGGGCGATACCTGCCTCGCCGCGGTGATCGCGCCGATCCAGGCGGAGCTGCGCCAGTCGGACATCATCGGACGCTATGGGGGCGAGGAGTTCGTCGTGGTACTCACCGGAGCGGACCAGGCGGAGGCCGTCCCCGTGGCGCAGCGCATCTGCCAGCGCGTCGCGGATGTGCGGCTCGAGGGATTCACCACCCCGATCCGCCTCACTTGCAGCATCGGCGTAGCGAGCAGCGACACCCTGCTGGTGTGGGGGCAGCATCTGATCGCGCAGGCCGACGCGGCCGTGTACGCGGCTAAGCACGCCGGGCGCAATCAGGTGCACCTTGCCCGCGGCGTACCATATGGGCCGTGACGCCGGTAATCGTCCGCTCCGCCGCCCGCGGCGACGTTCCGCAACTGCTCGCGCTGGTCAGGCGCTACTGGGACTACGAGCACATCGACGGCTTCGAGGCGCTGCGCCTGGAGCTGCAGCTGCAGCAGCTCCTCTCCGAGCCGCGGCTCGGGGCGGCCTGGGTGGCGGAGGCTGACGGCCGTCTCACCGGCTACCTCATCGCCGTGACGGTGCTGAGCCTCGAGCACGGCGGGGTCATGGCCGAGATCGACGAGTTCTTCGTGCTGCCGGAGACGCGCGAGCGAGGCGTGGGCACGCGGCTGCTCGCGGCGGCCGAAGCGGCGCTCGCCGCGCGCGGGTGCGTGCGGCTGCAGCTGCAGCTGGCGGTGGGTAACGCCGCGGCGCGTGACTTCTACCAGCACCGCGGCTTCCGCGCGCGCGATGCCTACCGGCTGCTCGACAAGGCGCTGCCGGGTGCTCCGCAGGGCGCCTGATCATCTCGCCTCGTCGCAGCGCGCGGTGTCCGCGACACGCCGCCGACCTCATACTCACGCCGTGCGGCCGCGGGTCGCGCCGCGCCAGGGAGTTGCCATGCCTGCCATGAATGCCGCGCGAGCGCGCGCCTGCTTCGTCGCCGCCTTCCTCGCCCTGGGCGCGCTCGCCGCCGCGGGCGCCAGAGCCGACATCTACGCTGCCGCCGTCGCTCACCAAGGGCGCAGCGCCGAGGATCTCGAGCGCGACCCGATCGATCATCCGGCGGAGGTGCTGCGCCTCTCAGGGATAGGGCCCGGCATGCGGGTGGGCGACGTCCTGGCCGCCGGCGGCTATTACAGCGAGCTCCTCAGCTACATCGTCGGCCCGCGGGGCCACGTCATCATGCTCAACAACAGGGCCAGCGACTACTGGAGCGACAACTACTGGGAGAAGCGTCTCGCCAACCGCCGTCTGCCCAACGTCGAGCATCGCCTCATCGATCTCGAACACCTGCCGCTCGCCGACGCCTCGCTCGACGCTGAGATCCTCATCAAGGATTACCACGACCTCTACTGGGTCGATCCTGACCGCAATAGCCCGTGGCCGAAGATGAATCCGGCCAAGGTGCTCGATGAGATGGCGCGCGTGCTCAAGCCGGGCGGAATCCTGCTGCTGGTCGATCACTCGGCCAAGCGCGGCACCGGCAGCGCCGACGCCGGCCGTCTTCACCGGATCGACGAAGCCTTCGCGCGCGCCGACTTCGAGAGGCATGGCTTCGAGCTCGTCGCCACGAGCGACGTGCTGCGGCGGCCGGACGATGCGCGCGACCAGCTCTCCTACAAGCCGCCGGCGCTCGGCAAGACCGACCGCTTCGTCATGGTGTTCCACAAGCACGGTTGACGGACCCGCGCCCACAATCCGCCCGATCCATGAGCGCCGACCCCTACGACCTCGCGCGTTTCGTCGAAGCGCAGGCGCGCTGCTATGGGCGGGTGCTGGAAGAGCTCGCTGCCGGCGAGAAGACCAGCCACTGGATGTGGTTCATCTTTCCGCAGCTGCGGGGCCTCGGCGTGAGCGCGACGGCACGCCGCTTCGGGCTCTCCGGGCTCGATGAGGCGCGCGCTTATCTCGCGCATCCGCTGCTCGGCGGCAGGCTCAGCGAGTGCACGCGGGTGGTGCTGGGGGTCGAGGGGCGCACGGCGCACGAGATCTTCGGCAGTCCCGATGACCTGAAGCTCCGCTCCTGCCTGACGCTGTTCGCGTACGCGGCCGAGCCCGCGCCGCTCCCGGACACCCGGGTGTTCGGCGAGGCGCTTGCGAAGTACTACCGCGGGGAGCCGGATCCCCGGACGCTCGAGCTGCTCATTTCTTCGGCTTCCTGAACTTCAGGAGGAACTGATCGGTGTGCCCCCGTATCGGGGCCTCGAACACCTTGCCGGTGTGCGGATCGGCCTTGTTGCGCAGGATGTCGCTCTCGCCGGCCAGCTCGAATCCCGCCGCCTTCACTTCCTGCTTCACCGCCTCCTCGTCGATGCGGTGCAGGGTGTTGGTATCGCGCGTGCCGGAACCGGCCTCGGCCGCATGATCCAGTATGAAGTAGATGCCGCCCGGCTTCAGTGACTCGAAGATCGCATGATTGATCGCGGCTACGTCGACGTTCGGGATGTTGTGGAAATCGTGATAGTTCTGCGTGGTCCACACGAGGTCGAAGCTGTTGGTCGGCTTGACGTCGATGAGTCGCTGCAGCGTGACCTTCACGTTGCTGTAATGCGGGTCGGCAGCGATCGCCACCACCGGAGGTGGCGGCGCATCGGGCTTGGGCGTCGTCAGGCCGTAATTCGACACCTGGCCCCTGGGTCCCACCACCGCGCTCAGCAGGCGCGTGTAGTAGCCCCGGCCCGGAGCGAGCTCGAGGACCCAGTCGCCCGGCTTGACGCCGGCGAAGGCCAGCGTCGCCGCCGGCTTGCGGCTGGCGTCGCGCTCGGTATCGGCTGCCGGGCGCGCCTTGTCGGCCACCGCCGCGGTGATGTACTTCGGGATCGAGCCGTGGCGGGCGGCATAGGCGCCCGGGATCGCGAGGCCGAGGGCAACCAGCACCGCGGCCGCGAGAATCGCTGCACGTTCCATGGATCGCCTCCTGAGAACGAGGAGCTCGCTGCTCCCCGAGGCGCGCCACTCTAGCAGTAGTTCGGGCGCCTTCACTATCGTTCCGGCGCGCGATGGCGGCCTACAGCTCACCGACGGGTGCGGTCGTCATGACCGTCAATGGCACGCCGGTGAGGAGCCTCGCGCACCTGGTCGAAGTGCTGCGCGATCTCAAGGACGAGTTCGTGACGTTCGAGTTCGACGGGCGCATCGGGAGGCGCTGGTGTTCCGCCGCGAAGAGATGCTCGCCGCCACCGACCAGATCCTGACCGACAATGGCGTCCGGACCCAGGGCTCGCCGGACCTGATGAAGATCTGGCAGACGAAGTAGCCGGCTTAAGCGCGCGTCAGCGAGGCTCCCGCGAGTCCCTGAGTGAGGCGCTGCCGCACCCCGGGCCACTCGGCCGCGATAATCGAGAAGCGTGCGGAATCGCGCGGCACGAGATCGCTCGCCAGGCGGTGCGCGCGCAGCGTCCCTTCGAAGACCGCGCCCAGGCGCGCGAGCGCGTTGCGCGAGCGCTTGTTGCGCATGTCGGTGTGAAAGCACACGCGCTGCACGCGCCACTGCTCGAAGGCATGGTCGAGCATCAACAGTTTGGCCTCGGTGTTGGCCGCCGTACGGATGGCGGAGGCGGCGAGCCAGGTGTAGCCGACCTCGCAGCCGTCGGGACCCGCGCGGCTCGCGTTCGGATGGCCCGCCGGCCACTCCCAGCGCTCGATGAGAAAGAAACGCGTCGAGCCGAGGACCTTGCCGTCGGCACGGCGCACGGTCGCAAAGGGCAGCGCCGTGCCCTGCTCGCGCCCGCGCACCGCCGTATCGACGTAACTGGTCATGCCGCCGGCATCGAGCGGCAGGACCGTCCATTGGTAGAGCCCCGGATCCTCGGCTGCTGCCGCCACGAGGCCCGGAACGTGCGCGCGCGACAGGGGCTCGAGGCGCACGTGCGTGCCGGCAAGGACCAGGGATTCGCTGCTCACGGACCGCATGATACTAGCGACCCGATTTCTTCGGCGTCACCCACATGGTGATCACCGCGCGGAAAACGGGCTCGTTGCCGCGCTCACTCACCGTCACGCTCACCCGGTAATCACCCGGTGCCGACCAGTCGGGCTTCGACTCCGGCGTCGCGACCGCGACCAGGTCGGTCGCGGCTTTCTTGAGATACTCGACCGTCATGCCCTTCGGGATCCAGCGGTGGGTCGCTGGGATCGTCACCTCGGTCATGGTGCCGCCGGCCAGCTCCGCCATGTTGCACATTGCGATCGCGTGGACCGTGCCGATGTGATTCGTGACCGCGCGGCGCTTGCGGATCGCGACCCGGCAGTATTCCGGCCGCAGCTCCTCGAACCTCGGGCGGATGCTGCCGAAGTAAGGCGCCTTGAGGCATACCAGGCGCGAGAAGGCCCACTTGCCGCCGGGCTTGCGGGCGAAGCGCTGCCAGATCGCGAGAGTTCCCATCGGGCAAATCTACCCCAATACGGCCGGCAAAAAAAAACGGGCCGGCTACGTTGGCCGGCCCGTCTGACTCTCGAGCCCCGTGAGGGGCCGCGCCTGGGCGTCAGCCCGCGGCGCTCTCCGACTCTTCTCCGACGCTCGCGCCCTCTTCGCTCTCCGGCAGCCCGCCGCCCACGTCCATGAAGCTGCGGCGCTCGGTGCCTTCGAGCTTGCGCCGGCGGGACTCGTGGGCCGCGAAGCCCGTGCCTGCCGGAATGAGGCGTCCGACGATGACGTTCTCCTTGAGTCCGCGCAGATCGTCCTTCAGGCCCCGCACCGCGGCTTCGGTCAGCACGCGGGTGGTCTCCTGGAAGGAAGCCGCGGAGATGAACGACTCGGTCGCGAGGCTCGCCTTGGTGATGCCGAGCAGCACCGGCTGCAGCCGCGCGCCCTTCTTGCCACCCTGCTCGGCGCGATCGTTGACGTCGAGCGCGCGCGCGCGGTCGAGCTGCTCACCACGCAGCAGCGCGGTCTCGCCGGCCTCCTGTACCTCGGTCTTGCGCAGCATCTGGCGGATGATCACCTCGATGTGCTTGTCGTTGATCTTCACGCCCTGCAGGCGATAGACGTCCTGGATCTCACGCACCAGGTAGTTGGCGAGCGCCTCGACGCCCTGCAGGCGCAGGATGTCGTGCGGGTTCGGCTCGCCGTCGGCGATCACCTCGCCGCGCTCGACCGTCTCGCCCTCGAACACGTTGAGCTGGCGCCATTTCGGGATCAGCTCCTCGTACTTCTCGCCGTCGTCCGAGGTGATGATGAGGCGCCGCTTGCCCTTGGTCTCCTTGCCGAAGCTCACGGTGCCGGACTTCTCGGCGAGGATCGCCGGGTCCTTGGGCTTCCTGGCCTCGAACAGGTCCGCGACGCGCGGCAGACCGCCGGTGATGTCGCGGGTCTTGGAGGACTCCTGCGGGATGCGCGCGATGACATCGCCCACCGACACTCGCGCCCCGTCGACCAGGCTGACGAGCGCGCCCGGCGGCAGCGTGTAGACGGCCGGGATCTCGGTGTTGGCGAAGGTCACTTCCTTGCCCTTGGCGTTCACCAGCTTGATGGTGGCACGCAGGTCCTTGCCGCCGCGCTGCTTGGTGTCGAGCACCACGGTCGAGGAAAGGCCGGTGACCTCGTCCACCTGCGAGGTGACGGTGAGACCGTCGACGAAGTCCTGAAACTTCACGAAGCCGGCGACCTCGGTGATGACCGGGTGAGTGTGTGGATCCCAGGTGGCGACCACCTGGCCGGCGTTCACCGTCGCATTCTCCTTGACGCTGATCATGGCGCCGTAGGGGATCTTGTAGCGCTCGCGCTCGCGGCCGAAGTCATCGACCACGCCGAGCTCGCCCGAGCGTGACACCGCCACCAGGTGCCCCTTCTCGTGCTGCACCGTCTTCACGTGGTGGAAGCGGATCAGGCCCTTGTTGCGCACCTCGACGCTGGAGGCGGCCGCGGCTCTCGATGCCGCACCACCGATGTGGAAGGTGCGCATGGTGAGCTGTGTACCCGGCTCGCCGATCGACTGCGCGGCGATGACGCCCACGGCCTCGCCGATCGAGATCGGCCGGCCGCGCGCGAGATCGCGCCCGTAGCAGCGCGAGCAGACGCCGTAGCGGGTCTGGCAGGTGATGGGCGAGCGGACCTTGATCTGGTCCACGCCCTCCTGCTCGAGCAACCGCACCAGCTTCTCATCCAGCAGCGTCCCGGTGGGGATCAGCACTTCCTTGGGCTGCCCGGGCCTGGCGATGTCTTCCGCCAGCACTCGCCCGAGCACGCGCTCGCCGAGCGCCTCGACCACATCGCCGCCCTCGACCAGCGGGGTCATGTTGAGGCCGTTGGTGGTGCCACAGTCCTCCTCGGTGACGACCAGGTCCTGCGCCACGTCGACCAGACGCCGCGTCAGGTAGCCCGAGTTCGCGGTCTTCAGCGCCGTATCCGCGAGGCCCTTGCGGGCGCCGTGGGTCGAGATGAAGTACTGCAGGACGTTCAGGCCCTCGCGGAAGTTGGCGGTGATCGGCGTCTCGATGATCGAGCCGTCGGGCTTGGCCATGAGGCCGCGCATGCCGGCCAGCTGGCGGATCTGCGCCGCGGAGCCGCGCGCGCCCGAGTCGGCCATCATGAAGATCGAGTTGAAGGACTTCTGCTTGTGTTGGCCGCCCTTCAGGTCGGTCGCCTCCTCGGTGCCGAGCTTCTCCATCATCGCCTTCGCCACCTGGTCGTTGGCGCGCGACCAGATGTCGACCACCTTGTTGTAGCGCTCGCCGTTGGTGACCAGACCCGAGGCGTACTGGTCCTGGATCTCCTTCACCTCGCGGTCCGCGGAGGTGACGATGCGGGTCTTCTGCTCCGGAATGACGATGTCGTCGATGCCGAAGGAGACGCCCGCGCGGGTGGCGTAGTGGAAGCCGGTGTACATGAGCTGGTCGGCGAACACCACGGTCTCCTTGAGGCCGAGCGCCCGGTAGCAGGCGTTGATGGTCGCGGAGATCGCCTTCTTGGTCATGTCCTGATTGATGAGATCGAAGGACAGGCCCTTCGGCAGGATCTCGGACAGCAGCGCCCGGCCGACCGTGGTCTCGACGATGCGCGTCTGCTCGGTCATGGTGCCGCCCTCGCCGCGCAGAGTCTCGCGCAGGCGCACGCGCACCTTGGCCTGCAGATCCACGCCGCGGCTCTCATAGGCGCGGTGCACCTCGCCGACATCGGCGAAGAACATGCCCTCGCCTTTTGCTCCGATGCGCTCGCGCGTCATGTAGTAGAGCCCGAGCACGACGTCCTGGGAGGGGACGATGATCGGATCGCCGTTGGCGGGCGAGAGGATGTTGTTGGACGACATCATGAGCGCGCGCGCCTCGAGCTGGGCCTCGAGCGACAGCGGCACGTGGACGGCCATCTGGTCGCCGTCGAAGTCGGCGTTGAAGGCGGTACACACCAGCGGATGCAGCTGGATCGCCTTGCCCTCAACCAGCAACGGCTCGAACGCCTGGATGCCGAGACGGTGCAGCGTCGGTGCGCGGTTGAGCAGCACCGGATGCTCGCGGATGACTTCCTCGAGGATGTCCCACACCTCCGGTCCCTCGCGCTCCACCAGGCGCTTGGCGGCCTTGATGGTGGAGGCTTCGCCGCGCAGCTGCAGCTTCTGGAAGATGAAGGGCTTGAAGAGCTCGAGCGCCATCTTCTTCGGCAGTCCACACTGGTGCAGGCGCAGCTGCGGGCCGACCACGATGACCGAGCGGCCCGAGTAGTCGACGCGCTTGCCGAGCAGGTTCTGGCGGAAGCGGCCCTGCTTGCCCTTGATCATGTCGGCGAGCGACTTGAGCGGCCGCTTGTTGGTGCCGGTGATGGCGCGGCCGCGGCGGCCGTTGTCGAGCAGGGCATCCACCGCCTCCTGCAGCATGCGCTTCTCGTTGCGCACGATGATGTCGGGCGCGTTGAGCTCGAGGAGCCGCCGCAGGCGGTTGTTGCGGTTGATGACGCGGCGGTACAGATCGTTCAGGTCGCTGGTGGCGAAGCGGCCGCCGTCCAAGGGCACGAGCGGGCGCAGATCCGGCGGCAGCACCGGCAGGACCGTCATCACCATCCACTCGGGCTTGTTGCCCGACTCGACGAACGACTCGATGAGCTTGAGGCGCTTCGACAGGCGCTTCAGCTTGGTCTCGGAAGAGGTGCCGGCCATCTCCTCGCGCACCTTGGCGATCTCGGCGTTGAGATCGATGGTGCGCAGCAGCTCGAACACGGCCTCGGCGCCCATGCGGGCGTCGAACTCATCGCCGTGCTCCTCGATCGCCTCGAGGTACATCTCGTCGGTCAGCAGCTGGCCGCGCTGCATCGGCGTCATGCCGGGTTCGATCACCACGAAGGCCTCGAAGTACAGCACCCGCTCGATCTCGCGCAGCGTCATGTCGAGCATCAGGCCGATGCGGGACGGCAGCGACTTCAGGAACCAGATGTGCGCGGTCGGGCTCGCGAGCTCGATGTGGCCCATGCGCTCGCGGCGCACCTTGGCCTGCGTGACCTCGACGCCGCACTTCTCGCACACCACGCCGCGATGCTTCAGGCGCTTGTACTTCCCGCACAGGCACTCGTAGTCCTTCACGGGACCGAAGATCTTGGCGCAGAAGAGGCCGTCGCGCTCCGGCTTGAAGGTGCGGTAGTTGATGGTCTCGGGCTTCTTCACCTCGCCGTACGACCACGCCCGGATCATCTCCGGCGACGCCAGTCCGATCTTGATCGAGTCGAAGTGCTCGACCGGAGCGTGCTGTCTGAAGAGCTTCAGTAAATCTTTCATCGGATCTCCTACGGCGCTTTGCGCCGCCACTCGTACGGCGTCGCTTCGACGCCGTTGAATCCCGGGCGCAGCCCGTGACTAGTCCTGCTCCAGTTCCATGTTGATGCCGAGCGAGCGGATCTCCTTCACCAGTACGTTGAAGGACTCCGGCATGCCGGCATCCATCTGATGGTTGCCGTCGACGATGTTCTTGTACATCTTGGTGCGGCCGTTCACGTCGTCCGACTTGACGGTCAGCATCTCCTGCAGCGTGTAGGAGGCGCCGTAGGCCTCGAGCGCCCAGACCTCCATCTCGCCG
>DATIXU010000029.1:0-1148 GCA_035518275.1 Steroidobacteraceae bacterium | reverse complement strand
CGACACCGAGACCTACAACGCCAATTCGCCCAGCGGCTCCGGCGCAGCCCGGCGCTCCTGCGGCCGCGCGACCCGCTGCTGCCGCCCCGGCAGGCGCAGCGCCGAGCGCCCCGCGTCCAGCGGGTGCGCCTGCGGTGGGACAGCGTCCACCCGCGCGACCTTTTCAACCGGGCCAGGCTCGCCCAGGCGCTCCGCAGGGAATGCGCCCTGCGGCTGCGGGCCAGACTCATCCGACCGGCGCACCACGGCCCGGCGGCGGGCCTCCATCGAGATTTCCGCAACGCCCCGGCGGCGGACGCCCAAGTGGCCCACCTGTTGGCGGCGCGAGGCCCGGCTCGCTAGGAGCGATTCCGAAGGCGGAGCCAGGCAAACCGCTTTACGCGCGCAAGCCTCCCGTGCAGCGCGGCCGTCCCACGATTGAAAAGCGATACGCTGAAGGCGAACGGAGACTGCATCCGGTCCGCTCGCGCGCAGGCGCGGGTCCGGGCCGAACCGCGCAGGCTGAGCCTGTCGCACCGGTGCAGCGCGAGCCGCGCGAAGTCACCGTCACCGAAGGCATCACCGTCCGTGAGCTCGCAGAGAAACTCGACATTCGTGCGAAGGACCTGCTGAAGGTCCTTCTCGACCGCGGAATTTTCGCCAGCATCAATCAGGCGCTCGACGTGCCGACGGCCACCAACCTCGCCGAGTCGTTCAATGGAATCGTGCAGGTCGTCACGTTTGAAGAGCAGGTCGTCCAGGAAGAAAAAGTCAAGGAAGAGCGCAAAGGAAATTTGCTGCCGCGCGCGCCGGTGGTGACCGTAATGGGCCACGTCGATCACGGCAAAACGAGCCTGCTCGACGCGATCCGCGAAACTGAAGTCGCCGCGGGCGAAGCGGGCGGCATCACGCAGCACATCGGAGCGTATGAAGTCCACGCGGACGATCGCCGCATCGTTTTCATCGATACGCCGGGCCACGAAGCGTTCACGCGCATGCGCGCGCGCGGTGCGAAAGTCACCGATGTCGTCGTGCTCGTGGTCGGCGCGGACGACGGCGTGATGCCGCAAACCGAAGAAGCGATCGCGCACGCCAGAGCCGCGAAGGTGCCGATCGTCGTCGCCATCAATAAGATCGATAAGCCCGACGCTCAACCGGAACGCGTGAAG
>DATIXU010000028.1:0-3950 GCA_035518275.1 Steroidobacteraceae bacterium | reverse complement strand
TTGAGAGCCCGCGGATCTCCTGAGCGAACGAATTTTGCCCCGTGGGTTTGCGGCGGCGGGTGCCTTGCCCGCAGCCCGCATGTGCCTGCCGGTATGCCCGCATCTTTCGAGGCCATCGCTATGCATGCTCCGCCGCCTTCGCTCTACAAGGACGCGTACGAGCGCGACAGTTGTGGGTTCGGCCTGATCGCCAGCCTGGACGATGCGCCGAGTCACTGGCTGGTGCGTACCGCGATCACCTCGCTCAACCGCCTGACGCACCGCGGCGCCATCGCCGCCGATGGCAAGACCGGCGATGGCTGCGGGCTGCTGCTCAAGCGCCCGGAGCGCTTCCTGCGCGCGGTGGCGGGCGAAGCCGGTATCACCCTCGCGCCCCGCTTCGCAGCGGGGCTGGTCTTCCTCGCGCGCGATCCGCCTCAGGCGGCACTCGCGCGGGCCGCACTCGCCGCCGAGCTCGCGCGAGCGGGGCTCGAGGTCGCCGGCTGGCGCACCGTGCCGGTGAACGCCGATGCCTGCGGTGCCGATGCGCTCCGGTCGCTGCCGATGATCGAGCAGCTGTTCGTCAACTGCCCCTCGGCGGACCTCGACGAGGCCGCCTTCAACCGCCGGCTGTTCGTCGCACGCCGCCTCGCCGAGAAGGCCTGCCAGGAGAGGGACCCCGCGTTCTACGTCCCGAGCCTC
Source organism: Steroidobacteraceae bacterium (assembly GCA_035518275.1). Lineage (GTDB taxonomy): Bacteria > Pseudomonadota > Gammaproteobacteria > Steroidobacterales > Steroidobacteraceae > 13-2-20CM-66-19. The sequence continues at coordinate 3,269 of DATIXU010000028.1, read as the reverse complement.
TCGGCGAGCACCATCGTCTTCAAGGGCATGGTGATGCCGCAGTACCTGGCACGGTTCTACCCGGACCTCGCCGATCCGCGGCTCGAGAGCTCGGTGGCGGTGTTCCACCAGCGCTTCTCCACCAACACCCTGCCGCAGTGGCGCCTGGCACACCCGTACCGCTATCTCGCCCACAACGGGGAGATCAACACCATCCAGGGAAACCGCAACTGGGCGCTGGCACGCGGCCCGCTGTTGCGCTCCCCGCTCCTGCCGCAGCTCGAGGAGCTGCTGCCGCTGGTGTCGCTCAGCGGCTCGGACTCGCAGAGCCTCGACAACATGTTCGAGGTGCTGCTCATGGGGGGGCTCGATCCGTTGCACGCCATGCGCTTGCTGATGCCCCCGGCGTGGCATGGGCTCGACGCGCTCGACCCGGACCTGCGCGCGTTCTACGAGTACTACTCGGTGCACATGGAACCGTGGGACGGCCCGGCGGGGGTGGTGCTGACCGACGGCCGCTATGCGCTGTGCACGCTCGACCGCAACGGGCTGCGCCCGGCGCGCTTCTGCATCACCAGCAACCGCTGCCTCACCATCGCCTCCGAGACCGGCGTGTGGGATTACCAGCCGCAGGACGTGCTGCGCAAGGGCAAGCTCGGCCCCGGGGACATGATTGCCCTCGACCTCGAGAGCGGCACGCTGCTCGCCTCGAGCGACATCGACCAGATGCTCAAGACGCGCCAGCCCTACAAGGCGTGGCTCAAGCAGGGTGTGCGCTACCTCGAGAGCGACCTGGTCGACCCGCGTCTCGCCGCCGAGCCGATGGACCGCGCCACGCTCGGCCTCTATCAGAAGATGTTCAACGTCACGCAGGAGGAGCGCGACGACATCATCCGCGTGCTCGCGCAGGACGAGAACGAGGCGGTGGGCTCGATGGGCGACGACACACCGATGCCGGTGCTGTCGCACCAGGCGCGCTCACTGTACGACTACTTCCGCCAGCAGTTCGCCCAGGTCACCAACCCGCCGATCGATCCGCTGCGCGAGACCATCGTCATGTCGCTGCAGACGCAGATCGGCCCGGAGTGCAACATCTTCGTGCCTGCACCCGAGCACGCGCGCCAGGTAGTGCTCGGCTCGCCGATTCTCTCGCAACGTAAGCTGCGCCAGATCCTCGCCGTTCCCGAGGTGACGCACGAGTTCATCGATCTGCAGTACGCGCCGCCCGAGGGCCTGCGCCCGGCGATCGTGCGCATGTGCGCGCAGGCGGAGAGCGCGGTGCGCGAGGGCAAGCTCGTGCTGCTGCTGTCGGACCGCTACCTGGTGAAGGGCCGCGTGCCGGCGCACGCCCTGCTCGTAACCGGGGCCGTGCATCAGCACCTGGTGCGGACCGGGCTGCGCTGCAAGTGCAATCTGCTCGTCGAGACCGGCACCGCGCGCGAGCCGCACCACTTCGCCTGCCTGATCGGCTACGGGGCGACCGCCGTCTATCCGTACATGGCGTACCAGGTGCTGTTCGAAATGATGCGCGGCGGGCGGGTGAAGCTCGATTTCGCCGCCCGCCTCGAGCTCGGGCGCAGCTACCGTGCGGGGGTGCGCAAGGGGCTGTTCAAGATCATGTCGAAGATGGGCATCTCGACGATCGCGAGCTACCGCAGCTCGCAGTTGTTCGAGATCGTCGGCCTCGCAGCGGAGGTGGTCGCGCTGTGCTTCACGGGTACCGAGAGCCGCGTGCAGGGTGCGGACTTCGCCGACCTGGAAGCAGACCTGTGCACCCTGGCCGAGCTCGCCTGGAATCCGCGTGAGGAAATCGGCCCGGGTGGGCTCCTCAAGTACGTCCACGGCGGCGAGCACCACATGTACAACCCCGACGTGATCGCAGCGCTCCAGGCGGCGGTGATCTCCGGGGACTATGCGCTCTACCGCCAGTTCGCACGCCTGGTCAACGAGCGTCCGCCGGCCACCTTCCGTGACCTGCTGGTGCTCAAGCCGCGCGCGCCGGCCATCGCGCTCGAGGAGGTCGAATCGCCCGATGCGGTGCTCGCCCGCTTCGACAGCGCCGGCATGTCGCTCGGCGCGCTCTCACCCGAGGCGCACGAGGCGCTGGCGATCGCCATGAATCGCCTCGGCGCGCGCTCGAACTCCGGCGAGGGTGGCGAGGACCCGGCGCGCTACGGCACTGAGAAGAACTCGAAGATCAAACAGGTGGCCTCGGGCCGCTTCGGCGTGACCCCCGAGTACCTGATCAACGCCGAGGTGCTGCAGATCAAGATCGCGCAGGGCGCAAAACCCGGCGAAGGCGGGCAGCTGCCCGGGCACAAAGTCAACGACATGATCGCCAGCCTGCGTTTCGCCCGTCCGGGCGTCGGGCTCATCTCACCGCCGCCGCACCACGACATCTATTCCATCGAGGACCTCGCGCAGCTCATCTTCGACCTGAAACAGGTGAACCCGGCGGCGCTGGTGTCGGTGAAGCTGGTCGCGGAACCGGGAGTCGGGACGGTCGCCGCCGGGGTTGCCAAGGCCTATGCCGATCTCATCACCATCTCCGGCTACGACGGGGGTACGGGTGCGAGCCCGCTGTCCTCGATCAAGTACGCCGGCACCCCGTGGGAGCTCGGGCTCGCCGAGACGCACCAGACGCTGCGCATCAATGCACTGCGCCACCGCGTGCGGCTGCAGACCGACGGGGGACTCAAGACCGGGCTCGACGTGGTGAAGGCAGCCATCATTGGCGCGGAGAGCTTCGGCTTCGGCACCGCGCCGATGGTGGCGCTCGGGTGCAAGTACCTGCGCATCTGTCACCTCAACAACTGCGCCACCGGAGTCGCCACGCAGCACAAGGTACTGCGCTCGAAGTACTTCACCGGGCTGCCGGAGATGGTGATCAACTACTTCCGCTTCGTCGCCGAGGAGGTGCGCGAGATCCTCGCCTCGCTCGGGGTGCGCAGCCTCGCCGAGATCATCGGCCGCACCGAGTACCTCGAGGTGCGCGGCGGCGAGACCGCGAAGCAGCGCAAGCTCGACCTCGCGCCGATCCTGTCCACCGCGGGGCTCAGCGCCGCTGCGCCGCAGTTCTGCAGCCTGCCCGCCAACGTGCCGTTCGACAAGGGCGAGCTGGCCGAGCGCATGGTGCGCGAAATACTGCCCGCCATCGAGGCGAAGCGCGGCGGCGAGTGGCGCTATCAGCTCAGCAACTTCAACCGCTCGATCGGCGCGCGGCTCTCGGGCGAGATCGCGCGCCGCTGGGGCAATTACGGCATGGAGGAGGCGCCCGTCACGGTGCGCTG
>DATIXU010000027.1:0-2239 GCA_035518275.1 Steroidobacteraceae bacterium | reverse complement strand
CACATCATCGACACCAACGGAACGCAGGCGGACATCGCTTGACAGTGGCTGGGCGCGCCCGGGTCCTGGTGCGCGTGGGCCGTCGTCGGGTGGCCCGTCGATAGGTCGGTGGTCGTCTGGTGGTGGCTCGTCGGCGAGGGGGATCTTGAGGTGGATCTCGACTCGCCAGCCGGCGACGCGAACCTTCTCGACGACGAGGCGTAGTAGTCGCTGGCGACCATCGAAGTCGAGGTCATCCAGCGACGCGGCGACGCGTTCGGCGAAGCCGGCGAGCCTGAGGCGGAGCCGGTTCTCGCTGGCAAGCTCGGCGCTGCGCTTGGTCAGCGCGTCCTTCTCTTGGCGCAGCCGCTCGCGGCGGGCGGTCAGCGTGGCGGTCCGTCGGGTGAGCTCGCCGAGCTCGATCAGCCCGGCTTGGTAGGCGTCAAGCAGCCGCGTACGCTCGCGCTCGTTTGCGTCGATCGCCGTGTCCAGGCGCTTTAGCTGCGTGGCGATGAGCTCGTTTGGGTCGGGCGTGCCGGCGATCAGGGCTCGCTCGGCAGCGATCAGCTGTTGCGGGTCAAGCAGCGCTTGGCGGACCTGTTCGAAGACGTACTGATCGAGCTCGTTGGCGCGGATGTTGCGCTCCGGACAGCGGCGGTCATCTGCGCCGGCGCGCAGCACGTCGTGGTTTGGACAATGGTAGTAACGGTGAATGCCGTTGCGGCCCCGCATGGGCTGACAGTGACAGGCAACGTGACAGTGGCCGCACTGCACCAGTCCGCGCAGTAGCCAGACGCCGGGCTCGACGCCGCGGGGGTTCCACTTCGAGTTGTCGTGAGTTACCTGCTTGACCCGCTCGAACGTGTCACGGTCGATGATCGCCGGCACCGGGATCGCGATCCACTCCTCGCGCGGGCGCTCCCGGTAGCGGGTCTTGCGGTTACGCGCCCCGCGCGGGCCGTTGCCCGGTATCGACTCGTGGCGGTTGTAGTACATGGTGCCGATGTAGGCCTCGTTGCGCAGCAGCCGGTCGATCGTAGAGGTTGGCCAGATCGGCCTGCCGGTCGGCGAGGGGATCCCTCGCTCGCGCAGCCAAAACGCGATCTGGCGCACCGACAGACCCCGCTCGACATACAGGTGGAAGATCTCGCGCACGACCTCGGCCTCCGGCTCGAAGATCTCGATCCGCGCGGGTCCGCCGTCGGCGCTCACCACGCGCCGGTGCCCGTAGGAGACCTTCCAGAAGATGATCTCCCCAGCGCGGGCGCGATATAGCTTGCCGCGGCGGTAGCGCTCGGCGATCTTGGCCTTCTCGTACTCGGCGATCACCCCCTGCATCTGGATCAGCAGCGTCGCCTGAGGATCGTCGCCCGGCGCCGGACCCTCCAGGAAGCGGACCTTGACGCCGAACCGCTCGAACTCCTCGAGGATCAGCACCTGGTAGGCGTATGCCCGCGCGAGCCGATCAACGTCCAGGCACAGCACCCCGTCGAGCACGCCCGCCTCAGCGGCGTCACGCAAGCGGTCCAGCGCCGGACGATCCAACCGCGCGCCCGAGTAACCATCGTCGACGAACTCCTCGATCACCTCGTGCCCGTCAGCCTTCGCTGCGGCGCGCAGCGCCTCAAGCTGTGAGGCGACCGTGCCGCGCTCCTGCTGGCGCTCGGTCGACACGCGCGCATACAGCCCAACTCTCACTCGCCCACCGCCTGCAACCAGTAACTGTCAGCACCGGCAAGGAGGAACCCGTAGACGTCGCGTAACTCCTGCTCGCGCGGGTCATCACTACCACACCAGGCGGGACGACGCGCGCCGAGCACCGACCCCAGATAGTCAGGCTCCGCCTCAGGCCAGCTGATCAACCCGGTCAGCCCGCGGCGCTCAAACCGCCGCGCCACCAGCAACTCATCACACGCCTCTCCCGCGAGCGCCAGCGCCCGCAGCCGCTCATAGTCCGCCTGCGCCGGCTCGGAGATCGGCCAAAACCGCGAGCTCACCCGCGACCCGCCAGTGCCTTCTCCACCGTGCGCCGATGCAGCCTCACCCCCAGCGCCGCCTCCAACTCTGACGCCAACTGCGCACCGGACGCCTCCGGCAACTCGCACCGACGTGCCTCCAAGAACGCCAGCACCTCCGGCGAGAGCCGCAGCGGGCCGCGCCGCCCCGGCCGCTCGTCCAACAAGCCGATCATCCCCGAGCGCTCGAACGCCGCCGCCACCAGGTAGAACGCCGCTCGGGAGTAGCCATGCGCGCCCGCCGC